>JAKCDU010000029.1:0-1925 GCA_021838445.1 Actinomycetes bacterium
AACGTGCGCCCAGAGCACGGACGTGACCCTCTCGAGGTGCTGGCGCAGGCGATCGCGCCGCGCTGGTCGACAGCCCGGCCGAACGACGCTCCCGTCTGCAACCCGTTTGCAACCGGACCGATCGGAATCGGCTGTCAACATCCGGAACGCCCCGGAGAACCGAAAGTGCATTTCCCCTGATCAGCAACACTGTTGCGTCAATCCCGGGATGCATCCAGATGCTTTTCATCGGAGTTCAAGTCCCCCCTCGCCCACCACGGTGCATCGACGTGCCGCCGCGGCCCTCGGTGTAACGCTCGGGGCAGGTCCGCTGTTGACCTGGGAGGGGCGTTGCAGACCGCTCAGACGGTTGCGCTGCGGATGTGTTGGCCGGTTGCTGCGGTGACCTGGAGAATGTGGGCCTCGTTCGACGTGACGATGACGTCATCGCCCCGCCGGGCCGCGCCCTCGACGACAGCCACGTCGACTACATCCTCATGACCGGCTCGGCCGGCCAGTTCGCCGACACGACGAGATAGTTCGGAGGTCATCGCTTCGGTCTCACAGCCTGCCCGCATCCTCGCGCTGTAGCCGGTCCTTTCGGCGGGCGTTCGTCGGTGTCGTCGGTGGCATGTGGCCCGCCTGGCAACTCGGCCAGGGTCGGGGAGCTGCTGGCCACCTCGACGGGCAGATCGCCGGAATCGATGTCTGCCAAATCGATGATCAAGGAGATGTCGATGAGCCCCCGTACCGGCGAGTGCGGCTCTCAGTCACGTGGGCTCAGGTTCTGAGAGATCACTCGGTTGAGGTCGTCGCGGGAACAGCGCCACTGCAGTGTCGGCGCGAACGGAGCGGGTGTGTCAACGGAGGGGCGACAGCTCGCCCACCGGACGCCGTTGCGGGCCGAACCAGGTGGTGGATCCGCCGCTCATCGCAGCGCTGCAAAGCGGAGTTCGGTCACCGTCATCGATCACCGGGGCTGCGGCGGTTGGCGACCGGTAGCGGGGGCGACGCTGAGGTGGCGTCGGCGTGCCGCCTCGGCCAGGTGCTCGTCGAAGGTCGCCAAGGTGGAGCCGGTGAACAGCGCGGTGTCGAGGGCACAGCAGTCCGGGAGCTTCAGGCCCGAGCCAGCCCGCAGGTTGGCCAGCCGGAGTGCTTCGTCGTCGGGGCGCTCGGCGACCCTGATGCCGATGGCGAGCAGATCGTCGAGCATCTCCCGGGCCCGTCCTGCCCTCGCCCCGCCAACGAGCACCTCGGCGAGGTTGAGCGAGTGCATGAGGAGATCCTCGGTACCCGAGGCTTCCAGGTAGGCGCTCGCTGCCTGGTGGTAGGGGTCCTGCGGGGAGAGGTGGGCGATCAACACGCTGGAGTCAAGGGTGATCACCCGGGCCAGTCCCCGCGTAGCTCGGCGAGGTAGGCGGGGCCGAAGACCCCATGGTATTTGCCGCTGGTGGCCAGTATCGCCTCCCGTCGGCGGCCAGCTGTGTCGCTGTCCTCCCGCTCGAGGGCGGCACCGCCGGCTTGGACCAGGCGCACCAGCAGCTTCGAGCGAGGTTCTCCCGGCCACCGCCGGGCCGCGACGTCCAAGGCCCGCCCAACGTCGGCAGTCTCGGTGATCTGGTACCGGGGTTTATCCGTCGGCACGAGCTAAGTGTACCACTGTGGGTAGCAGTGGTACACCGATGGGGCGACGCTCCCCCCGAGCAGGGCGACAGAGGTGCCAGGGACCACCTCCACGGTGAAGTCGCCTGGGTGGCGCAGAAGTTGGTCCTCGGGTTTGCCCGCCGATGGCCGATACTGGGCAGGATGGAAGGCGATGAGCCGGAACCGCAAGCCACGGCATCCCGGTGCCCCTGAGCGAGGCACTGGTGAGGCGATCGTGACTGAGGCCGCCGGTCGTGCCCGCGATGACCGAACCGGCCACGGTCACGACGATCACGATCACG
>JAKCDU010000029.1:2025-5701 GCA_021838445.1 Actinomycetes bacterium
TGACCATGACCACGAGCATCACGGCGGGGTGCGGGGCGTGCTTGAAGGGCTGTTCCGTCCCCACAGCCACGACCCGGCCGACAGCTTGGACGACGAGGTGTCATCGTCGGCAGCAGGCATAAGAGCCCTCAAGATCTCCCTCGCCGGGCTGGCCGCCACGGCCGCCGTGCAGCTGGTCATCCTGATGCTCTCGGGATCGGTGGCGCTTCTAGCCGACACCATCCACAACTTCGCCGATGCCCTCACCGCAGTACCTCTGGCCGTGGCGTTCTGGTTGGGCAGCCGTCCGGCCAACCGCCGTTACACCTACGGATACGGACGGGTGGAGGACCTCGCCGGGGTATCGGTCGTCCTGGTCGTCGCCGCCTCAGCGGTCCTCGCCGCCTATGAGGCCATCCACCGCCTGGTCCATCCATCTTCGGTCAGTCACCTCCCGTGGGTCGCGGCCGCCGGCGTGGTCGGCTTCGCCGGCAACGAGATCGTCGCCCGGTACCGCATCCGTGTGGGCCGACAGATCGGCTCGGCCGCCCTCGAAGCCGACGGCTACCACGCCCGGACCGACGGTTTCAGCTCGCTCGGTGTCGTGGCCAGCGCCATCGGCCTGGCCGCGGGCTGGAAGGCCGCCGATTCGGTGTTCGGCCTCGTCATCACCCTCAGCATCCTCGTCGTGGTCCGCACCTCGGCGCGCGACATCTACCGCCGGCTGATGGACGCCGTCGACCCCGAACTCGTGGCCCGGGTCGAAGCGGTGCTGGCCGCCACGCCCGGTGTCGACGCGGTCGAGGGCGTCCGTCTGCGCTGGATCGGCCACAGCCTGCATGCCGAGGCCGAGATCACCTCGGACGGGGACCTCACCCTGGCTGCGTCCCACGACATCGCCGAGCAGGCCCGCCATGACCTGCTCCACCAGGTCCGCCGGCTCACGTCGGTCACCGTGCACAGCAATCCCCGCGCCCACGACGACCGCGATCCTCACGCCCTCACCGCCCATCACGTACAACTCAGACCCCCCGCACCGATAGACGGGAAGGCCGGCCCGGAGCGATCTTCGGGCGGCGGGGGTCGCTGAGGCCGACCTGGTGCCGGCGGGACCCGCCTACCGGGTGCGGGTGAAGCGGCGGACGGCGTCGAGCAGTTCCTGGGTCTTGATGGCGGCAACAGCCTCGTCACCCGAGGTGAGCGCCCCCCGCACGCAGTGGTTGACATGGTCCTCGAGGATCTTGGTGGCGACCGACTCCAAGGCGGTCGTGACGGCAGCGATCTGAGTGAGGATGTCGATGCAGTAGCGGTCGTCGGTGATCATCTTCTCGATACCGCGGGCCTGGCCCTCGATGCGCCGCATACGGTTGACCAACGCTTCTTTGTGACCGGCGTGGAGGTAGCCGTAGGCCGCCGGGCCGGTCTCGGCGGTGACGTCAGCGGCGGCGGCGTGGGTGGTGCCGGTGTCGGCGGTGCCGGTCATGGTCTCTCCTCTGTGGGCTCGAAGTGGCGCAGACGCAGCGAGTTGGTGACGACGAACACGCTGGAGAAGGCCATGGTGGCGGCGGCGATGATGGGGTTGATCAGACCGACGACGGCCAGGGGGATGGCCGCCACGTTGTATCCGAAGGCCCACACCAGGTTGGCCTTGATGGTGGCGAGGGTGCGCCGGGACAGGCGGATGGCGTCGACCGCGGCATTGAGGTCGCCTGAGACCAGCGTCAGGTCGGAGGCCTCGATGGCCACGTCGGTGCCGGTCCCCATGGACAGGCCGAGGTCGGCCTGGGCCAGAGCGGGGGCGTCGTTGACCCCGTCGCCGACCATGGCCACCACCTCACCTGCTTCCTGCAGGCGACGGATCTCGGCGGCCTTCTCGCCGGGCAGGACCCCGGCGATGACCCAGTCGATGCCCACCTCGTCGGCGACGGCCCGGGCGGCCCGTTCGTGGTCGCCGGTCAAGAGAATGGGGGTGAGACCGAGGCGGCGCAGACCGGCGACGGCCCGGCGACTGGACGGCTTGACCTGGTCGGCCACGGCGACGAGCCCGAGCGGGCGGCCGTCGGTGGCTACGGCCACCACGGTCTGACCGGCGTCGCGTAGACCCTCGGCGGCGGCGGCCAGATCGGCGGGCAGGTGAACCGCCCAGTCGGCCAGCAGCGCGGGCTGGCCGACCACTACCGCGTGACCGTCGACGACGGCCTCGACTCCGAGACCGGCCCGGGACGAGAAGGACTCGACCGGGCGCAGCCGCCCGACGCGCTCGCGGCCGGCGGCAGCGATGGCCGCGGCGATGGGATGCTCGCTGGCGTCCTCGACGGCGGCGGCCAGACCGAGCAGCTCCTGCTCGTCGACACCGTCAGCCGCGACCAGCCCGGTCACCGCCATCCGCCCTTCGGTGATGGTACCGGTCTTGTCCAACACGACGGTCGTGACCTGGCGGGTCTGCTCGAGGATCTCGGGACCTTTGATGACCACGCCGATCTGGGCGCCCCGCCCGGTGCCGACCATCAAAGCGGTTGGGGTGGCCAAGCCCAGAGCGCAGGGGCAGGCGATGACGACGACGGCCACCGCGTGGCTGAAGGCGGCGCTTGCCGCCACCCCACCGAGGAGCAGCCAGCCGGTGAGGGTCAGGGCCGATAAGGCGATGACGATGGGTACGAACACCGCGGAGACCCGATCGGCCAGGCGTTGGACCGGAGCCTTGCCGGCCTGGGCGTCGGAAACCAGACGGGCGATCTGGGCGAGCGCGGTGGATGCGCCGACCCGGGTGGCCTCGACCACCAGCCGGCCGGAGGTGTTGACCGTGGCACCGGCCACCGAGTCCCCCGGCCCGACCTCGACCGGCACCGACTCGCCGGTGAGCATGGACCGGTCGATGGCCGAACTGCCCTCTTTGACCGTGCCGTCGGTGGCGATCTTCTCGCCGGGCCGGACCACGAAGATGTCGCCGACGACGAGACTGTCGACCGGTACCAGCACCTCGTCGGTGCCGTCCCTCAAAACCCGAGCTTCCTTGGCTCCCAGCTCGAGCAGTTGGCGCAGGGCGTCACCCGAACGCCGCTTGGCCCGGGCTTCGAGGTAGCGACCGACCAGGATCAAAGAGGTGATGGCCCCCGCGGTGTCGAAGTAGACGTCGGCGGTGATCCCGACCACCAGCACGACGGCGGACCACGTCCAGGCGGCGAGGGTGCCGACCGAGATGAGGGTGTCCATGGTCGCCACGCCGTGGCGGGCGTTGACGGCAGCAGCACGGTGGAAGGGCCATCCCGTCCAGAACACCACCGGGGTGGCCAGCACCAGCGACACCCACTCCCAGCCCGGCGGGCGGGCTGCGCCCACCCAGGCGAAGACCAACAACGGGACGGTCAGGGCCACAGCCGCCACCAGTCGCCACCGGTAGGGGCGGGCCGGATCGTCGTCGGTGACCGCCTCGGGTAGCGACGCCTCGTATCCGGCCGCTTCCACCGCGGCGATCAAATCGGCCACGTTGACCTGGGTCGGGTCGAAGACCACGGCCGCCTGCTCGCTGGCGAAGTTGACCGCAGCGGTCACGCTGCCGATCCGGTTGAGTTTCTTCTCGACCCGGGTGGCGCACGACGCACAGGTCATCCCGCCGATAGCCAGGTCCACGTGCTCACGACCGCCGCCCCCCGTTGGGGTGGTGCCCGTTGCGCCCGGGGCGGTGTCAGCGGCGGCC
>JAKCDU010000029.1:5801-40696 GCA_021838445.1 Actinomycetes bacterium
CCGGGGCGGTGTCAGCGGCGGCCACGGTCAGGCGGCCTTGTAACCGGCCTCTTCGATGGCCGCCCTCAGCGCCTCGTCGGCGAGCTCCTCACCGGTGACCGTCACCAGCTTGGTATCGAGGTCGACCGCCACGCGGGTGACACCTGGGACCGATCCCAGCTCGCCGGCGACAGCCCGCTTGCAGTGGTCGCAGGTCATGCCGGCGACGGTGTAGATGATCGTCTGGGACACAGTGGACCTCCTGTTGGTGCACCGCCAATCTATATACCCCAATAGGGTATCGGGCAGTCGTCCTTCGAGTAGCCGGGTCGGGTGCTGCGCGTCTCAGCGGGGACCGGCGCTGCCGACCGGCGGCCGGTCACCGCTCCCCGGGCGGTGCTCACGCAGCACCGCGGTCAGACGGCGGTAGTCCTCGGCGTCTATCTCACCGCGGGCCAGTCGTCGATCGAGGATGACCTGGGGGTCGTCGGAGGCCCCGAATCCGGCACCGGCGGGACCGGCCCCCGAACTGTGGTCGGGGGTGCGGTCGCCCCGGTCGCGTCCGGCCACGAAGAACCATACGGCCCATACGACCAGCCCCCAGAAGGCCACCATGCTCCCGAAGGCCAGGAACCAACCCCACCAGTGGACATTGCCGTCCATGTACCACATCATCTCGTCACCTTCCTCTTGCGTCAGGCGGGGACGGGTACCCGGCCTGCTCTACCAGAATGCGCCCCCATACCCGGCGGGGGTAGAGCCATTGGTCGGCAAGTCTGTGGGTGAGTCTTGGGGGTGGCCAATCTGGGGTCGCCGGTCTGGGGTTGGCCGTGCCGGCGGCCGGGGGGAAGGCTCGGTCGACTGCCTTTCCCCGCCTTGAGCGGTGGGGTGGCCCCAACGGGCGGGCCGGCTCAGAGGTCCCGGGGGGCCGACGTTCGGCGGTACCAGGCCTCCACGTGGGTGACCGCGGCGGCCAAAGCGCCCCGGTCGGCGTCGGACCATTGGCGCGGCGAGTCCTGCTGGTGAACCGAAATGGTAGCCACCATCTGCTCCGACGCCAGCACCGGGGCGAGCATCTGAGCCCGGACCTTCAGTTGCTCAACCAGTGACCGCGGCGGGTCGACGGCATCGACGCTCAGGTCGTTCTGGATCAGGAACTTCTTCTCTTCCAGCAGGTACCGGTAGGTGGGGGCGGTGACAATTCCCGGTGTGATGACGGTGCGCATCGACACGACCCCCTCCTGGCAGGCCTCCGCGGCGAGGGACGCATCATCGGTGGACGGCTCGACTAGGCGGACCGTCGTCCGGCTGGCTCCGGTGGCCAGCAGGAGCTCGTCACAGACCCGCTGCAACTCGGGGATGGGCCAGCTCCGCGTCATGGCGACGCGTGGGCCCATCGGGCGGTGACGACCTGATCGGCGCTACCGGTGGCCCAGTCCCGGCGCAGCTGGCCGGCGTCGTAGGCGCGCCCGCCGGCGAAGGTGATGGAGGGCGTGCGCAGGACGTCGAGATCCGACAGCGGGTCGCCGTCGACGACGATCAGATCGGCTCGTGCTCCGACCGAGATCTCCCCGACGTCGCCGGGCCGCCCGAGGGCTGCGGCGCCCCCGAGGGTCGCGGCCCGCACCGCGTCACCGACGGACAGCCCGGCGGCGGTGAGGCAGTGCATCTCGTCGACCAGGACGTCGTGGGGAGGCAACGCCCCGGCGGCGTCGCTTCCGGCGGCGATCGTCACTCCGGCGCCCACCGCCCTCATCACGCTCGCCCCGTGCTCGGCCTGCCATCGCCTGACGGCCACAGCTTCGCCGTCGAGACCTCGTGGTCCGATGCCGCTGTCGTCACTGAACGCCCAGAGGGTCGGGACGTACACCGTGCCCTTGGTCGCCATCTCCTCCGCGGTGGCGGTGTCGATCAGCGGGGCGTGATCGAGCACGTCGACGCCGGCCGCGACCGCTCGCCGCGCCTCTTCCCATCCTTCGCAGTGCACCCCGGTCCGCACCCCGGCCGTCCGGGCCGCGGTGACCGCAGCAGCCAGCTCGTCGTCGCTGATGTAGCGCGTGACCGCCGACCAGTCAGCGGGGTCTTCAGCATGGGCGAGGATCAGCTTCACGAAGTCGGCGCCGGCGGCCACCTCGGCGCCTATTGCGGCGGCCATCGCCGCGGGACCGTCGGCCACGACGTTGCGCCAGTGCTTGGGGGCTAGCGACGTGGTGGGGTTGCGCCCGGCCACCGTCGCCGCCGGCCCGGGGACCATGCCCGACGCGATGGCTTGCCGCAGGACGTGTATACCGCCGTGTCGGCAGCCGCAGTCACGCACCGAGGTGACGCCTCCGGCCAGGCGGGTCACCGCCGACGCCGCCCCTTCGAGCATGCCGGCCGCCACCAGCGTGTCGTCGACCGTGCTGGCCGAACGGCTGATCAGGTGGAAGTGACTGTCGATCATACCCGGCAGCAGGTAGCGGCCCTCGAGGTCGATGATTCGGTCGTCGGGCGCCGGGCGGGGCGGGTCCCCCTCGGCTACCTCCGCGAGCCGGTCGCCGCTCATGACGACGAAGGCGCGGGGGCGCCACCGGTGACCGTCGGCGGCCAGTACAGGACCGCCGACGATGATCGTGCGCCCGGTCAATGACTTTCCTCGTCGAGAGCTTCCCGGCGGCGGACCAGACGGGACAGACCGACCGCCACGACCAGGGCCCCCCCGTAGAACAGGTCCTGGACGTAGCTCTGGGCTCCCAGCATCTGCAGTCCTGATATGCCCGTGACGAGGAAGTAGACCGCTACGAACGAGCCCCAGGCGTTGAAGCGGCCCGGGCGGATCGTGGTCGCACCGAGGAACGCCCCGGCGAAAGCCGGCAGGAGCAGCTGCGTCCCCGAGGTGGGGTCGGCCGCCCCCGATGTGCCGGCGTAGAGCACCCCGGCGAGCGCCGCGATGAGGCCCGAGCCGGTGAGCGCGGCGACCCGCACCCGTGACACCCGGACACCCGACAGACGGGCGACCATCCTTCCTTGGCCCACGACGAGGAAGAGACGTCCGCTGCGGGTGCGCTCCAGGAACAGCCAGACGGCCACGCAGAGCCCCAACCCGTAGTAGAACTCCAACGGGATCTGGAACAGGTGGTCGCCGACGACGGCTTTCGTCAGGGACCCGGACACCCCGCTCAGGGTGTTCGAACCGCTGATCCAGAGGGTGACGCCGTTGGCCACCGTCCCCGATCCGAGGGTGACGATGAATGGGTCGATCCCGAGCCAGGTGGTCACCAAACCGTTGAACAGACCGATCAACGCGCCGAGTGTCGTGGCGGCCAGAAGGGCCAGCAGGATCGGGACGTGGTGGTTCACGTTGAGGATGGCCGTGACCATGGCCGACAGCGTCAGGTTCGACGCCACCGACATGTCGAAGTCGCCGGTGGTCATCGGTAGCAGCACGCCCAGCGTGAGCACGGCGATGACGGCCTGAGAGCCGAGGATGTCGGCGGCGTTGGCCATGGTCGGGAAACTGTTGGGCCGGAGGAGGCTGAACACCGCAATGATGACCAACCAGGCGACGACGAGCCCCGATTGCTGAAGCCGAAGGGCGATGGGGTACCGCCTCGTGGAGGTCACCCCCGACGGCCCTGGGGCCCCTTCGACGGCGCCCGCTGGGGGCGTCCCCGACGGCGAAGCGTCGGTGCCGAGCATCATGCGACTTCCCTCATATCCCGCTCGACCAGGCACGCCTCGGTGATGGCCTCCTTGGACAGCTGGGGACCCGACAGCTGCTCGGCGAGCCGCCCCTGGCGGAACACCAGGACCCGGTCACACAGTCCGGCCAGCTGCTCGAAGTCCGAGCTGGCGCAGAGCACGGCCTGACCGGTGGACGCCGCCTGGTGCAGGTAGGCGTGGATCTGTCGTCGGGCCCCGACGTCCACACCCTGCGTAGGTTCGTGCAACAGCAGGACCTGGGGTTCGACGGCCAGCCACTTGGCCATCACCGCCTTCTGCTGGTTACCTCCAGAAAGCGTCCCGAAGGACTGCTCGGCCCGCCGCGGCCGGATGTCGAAGCGGTCTATGAGAGACACGGCGTCGCGGCGGATCGCAGCCCGGCGCAGCAGCGGGCCCGCCCGGAACCGGGCCAGCCGGGGGAAGGTCAGGTTCTCCTCCACGCTCATCCGCAGTAGACCGGCCAGGCGACGGCGATCGGCCGGTATGAGCACCATGCCCGCCCGCAGGGCGGCCGCCGGACTCAGGCGGGGGAGATCGAAGGCATGCTCGCCCACGTGCAGCCGACCGCTCCCCGCGGGTCTAACCCCGTAGAGGAGGTAGGGGATCGCCTCGGCGCCGGATCCTTCCAGCCCGGCGATGCCGAGGATCTCGCCTTTTCGCAGCTCGAAGGTGACGGGGCGGATGGTGGCCGCCGTCAGTCCGTCGACGACAAGAGCGCGGTCGGTGGCGGGGGAGGGCCGGGACGAAGCTCGATCCGGCCCACTCGCTATCCGTCGTCCGACGATCATCTCGATCATGTCGTCCTGGCTGGCGCCCTCCGTCGGGCGGGACCCGACCAGCCGGCCGTCCCTCAGGACCGACACCCGGTCGGTCACCTCCTGGATTTCGCCCAGGTCGTGGGACACGAGCACCACTGCGCCGCCATCGGACGCGATCCGCCGGACCAGATTGAACAGGTCGGTCACGTCGCTGTGGGGCAGGAAGACGGTCGGCTCGTCCAGTACCAGGATCCCGCCGCAGTGGGGCAGGTCGTGCACGGCGCGGACCACGGCCAGCAGGGCCTTTTGCAGCCCCGAAAGCCGGCCGAGCTTCATCTTGGGGTCGAGATCGACGTGATAGCGGTCGAGGGCGCTACGGGTCGCTGTCCCCATGGCCCGTTCCGAGACCAGCCAGGGGGCCCGCCCGAGGGCCAGTTGGCCGAGGTGGAAGTTCTCGGCGACGGTGAGGGACGGCACGAAGCCCAGGTCCTGGTGGACGAAACGCAGTCCGAGCTCGGAGACCCGGGCCGCTGACAGCGGGAACGGCTCGGGGTGACCGTCCACCTCCAACTCGCCTGAATCGGGGGCGTGGAACCCGCAGAGGATTTTGATGAGGGTGGACTTGCCCGACCCGTTCTCCCCGAGCAGGCCGTGAACCTCGCCTCGCTTCAGGCTCAGATCGACTCCGTCGAGGACCGTGACCGGTCCGAACCGTTTGGTCACCCCCCTCGCCGACAGGGCCTCGGAGGTCATGACGACGATCCCCAGATCGACGCGTAGCCGGTGCTGTAGGCGGAGCCCAGGCCCTGGTTGTAGGCCGGCGGGTTACCCGTATCGGCGATGTTGCTCTTGGTAAAGACCCTCAGCGCGGTGTGCTCATCGGGTGACGGCGCCTGACCGAGCATGGCCCGGAACATCTGGTCCATGTTGGCCGACGCCAGCCAATCGAGGTTCTCTCCGATGTCCATGGTGATCACGTTCCCGTCGGCGAGATCCTTGAGCGCGAACGGGGTGCCGTTGAAGGTGGCTATGTGGACCGAGCCGGTGCGGCCGGCGGCGGTGATGGCCGGGATGACGAACTGCGACATCGGGTCGTAGATCGGAATCACGTAGTTGATGGACGGGTCGGCGGCCAGGGCGGCCTGCACATCGGGCTGGATGCGGGTCGCCCAGTCGGTGGCCGGCACGTTCAGGTAGGTGACCTTGCAACCCGGGCAGTACGAAGCGAACTCGCTCTTGATGGCGTCAACCATGGCGACGGTGGACAGCTGCTCCTGATTCTCGACCACGACCACATCAGCATGACCGGCGGTCGCTTCGATGGCCCAGGCCGCTTCCAGCGTGCCGGCCTCGGTGAAGTTGTCACCGCGCACCGCGGACAGCGTGGACGGAAGCTGCGAGTTCTGACTCACATCGGCGAACTGAGAGGACTCGACAGCTATCCCGGCGGCCCGGGCGGAGGCGATCTGGGGGGCGACGAGCCGCGGGTCGAGCGCGTTCAGCATGATTCCCGAGGCGTGGGAGGCGACCGCCTGATCGATCCCCTGGATCCACTGGTTGGTCTGCCCCTGGGTGGAGTACTCGACGAAGTTGATGCCGTAGCTGGACGCCATGGTCTTCTCGGCCTGCTCGGTGACCGCCAGGAAGGGGATGGCCGTGGTCTGCGGTATCGAGTAGATGGTCTTGCCCCTGAGGGAGGCCACGTCTATGGCCGGCCCCGGCGACTGGAACGTCGGCACCCCCTCGTAGGCCGCCAGTTGGCTGGCGACGGCGGCGGGGACTCCGCCCGAGGGCATAGTCGTGGTCGCCCCAGAAGCCGCCGGCGCGGTCGTGGCCGTAGCGGACGCCCCGACGGTCTTGGGGCTACTGCTGCAGGCAGCGGTGGCGAGGACCAGTCCGGCGACACCGGAGCTCATTACCAACTTCGGCATTTTTCTCATCGCAGGGCCCCTCCAATGGACCTCGTTCCGATCGACACCGCTTTGGGATCGATCCCAGTGGGAACGATCCCAATATCTGCCAGTAATGTTGCGGCATGTCGGCTGGAGTGTTACGCGAACATGAATCCTGAACGCGGCGCCCGGGTCACCATCGCCGACGTGGCGGCCGCCGCCAATGTCTCGCGCTCCACGGCCAGCCGGGCCGTCAGCGGCCATCCGGCCGTATCGTCAGCGGCCCGTCGAGCCGTCCTGGAGGCGGCGTCGGCACTGGGCTACCGGGTGAACCCGGCGGCCCGGGCCCTGCGCGGCGGATCGTCGCGCCTGATCGGGTTGGTCGTCACGAACCTGGTGAACGCCTCCATTCAGACGGTCGTGGAGACCCTCCACGACCGAAGCCACCGGGCCGGGTACCAGGTCCTCATGGCGGTGACCGGTGGCGACCAACAGAGGGAGGCCGAGGTCCTCGAAGCCCTCGTCGACCACCGGGTCGCGGGACTGTTCATCATGCCCAGCGGGTCGTCACCGGATCGACTGAACGCCCTCGTAGCGAGTGGCCTGCCGGTGGTCTCGCTCATCCGGGACCTCCGGGGTCTGGAGGTCCCGGTGGTGCTCGACGACGACCGGGCCGGAGCGGCCGCCGCCACCAATCACCTGCTCGGTCTCGGCCACCGCGACATCGCCTTCGTGGGTGGGCCGCCGAGCGTCCACTCCGGCCGTGAGCGCTTCCACGGCTACCGCGACGCGCTGCGTGCCGCCGGTATGAACCTCCAGCAGACGCTGGTCCACCGGGGCCCTTTCGAGCCGGCCTGGGGAGCCGAGGTCGCTCGGCGGATCACGACCGGTCCCCCGGCCTGCAGTTCCGCGGTGGTGGCCAACCACGAGGCCCTCCACGGCATGGTGAGGACGCTGGCCCAGTCCGGTGTCGACCTTCCGGCCCGGCTCAGCCTCATCGGATTCGAGGACGCTCCACTGTTCAGCTACTGGCATCCGGCGATAAGCGTGGTCGACACCCACCCCGCGGAGCTTGCGGTTGCTGCTTTCGACATGCTCATGGAGCAGGTGAACGGCGGCCGGCGAAGCCGTGACCGGCCCAGGCTGGTCGTCGAATCGGCGCTTCTGATCCGGGAGAGCACCGGTCGGCCGCCCTCGGCGCAGTGAGCCGCCGTCGGGGTCGGTGAAGGCGGCGGTAGTTCAGAGGCGGTGGGCGGCGGGTCAGAGGCGGTGAAGGCCGGCGAAGCGCAGTACGGCTTCCCCGGTGCGGTCCGATTCGTCGAGGTCCACGGTGAAGCGCAACACCCACTCGCGGTGGCCAGCGGGGTCGTCGAGGGTCTGGGTCACGTCCCAGGTCCGCCCTTCGGCCCGAACCGCGAAGAGGGTCCCGGAGCGGGCGTCGCCGCCCATGCCGACACCGTCGTGCTCGTCGAAGTACTCAGCGGCCGCCTCCTGCCAGCGGCGGGCGTCGAAGCCCGAGCCGGCGTCGAGCTCGCCGAGCCCGGCGAAATCCCGGCGGCCCATCAGCTCCACCCGGCGGAAGGCCGCGTTTCTCACCATCACCGAGAAGGCCCGGGTGTTGGCCGTGAGGGGCGGGGGGGTGGGGGTGGCCGCCGCCGGAGAAGCTGCTGCCAGCGCCGGGAGTTGGGCGAGGGTCTGTTCGGGGTGGGCCAGGGCCTCCCACTCGTCGAGCAGGCTGGAGTCGACCTGGCGTACCAGCTCGCCGAGCCACTCGGTCACGTCGATCAGCTCGTCGGTCTTGGCGTCCTCGGGAACGGACTGGACCAGCCCCCGGTAGGCGTCTGACAGGTAGCGAAGCAGCAGACCCTCGGAGCGGGCCAGACCGTAGAGGGCTACGTAGTCGGCGAAGCCCATGGCCCGCTCCCACATGTCGCGCACCACGGACTTCGGTTTGACGTTGAAATCCGAGGCCCAGGGATGACGGGAGCGGTAGACGTCGAAGGCCTCGTAGAGCTCCTCGCCGAGAGGTTTGGGCCATGTCAGCTCGTCGAGGACCCTCATACGGTCCTCGTACTCGACGCCTTCGGCCTTCAGCCGGGTGACGGTCTCGGCGCGCAGGCGGTCGAGCTGGGCGGCCAGAACCGGTCCGGGGTTCTCCAGGGTGGCTTCGACGATCGACACCGCGTCGAGGGCCCACTCGTCGCTGGCCTCGAGGCGGGGCAGTACGTCGAGGACGAACGGGGAGAGAGGCTGGTTGAGAGCGAAGTTGGCCTGCAGGTCCTCGGTGACGCGCACCCGCCGGCCGAGCTCGTCGGGGCGGTCGAGGACTTCGAGGGCGCCGGCGTCGAGCAGCGAGCGGTACAGGGCGATGGCCCGGCGGATGTGGCGGCGCTGGGCCGGTCGGCTCTCGTGGTTATCGGTCAGGAGCCGCCGCAGGGCGGCGCAGCCGTCACCGGGGCGGTCGAGGACCCCGATGAGCATGCCGTGGGTGACCTTGAATCGGGACTCGAGGGGTTCGGGCGGGGCCGCCACCAGACGGTTGAAGGTGTCCTCGCTCCAGGGCACATATCCCCTGGGGGGTTGGGGCCGCACCACCTTGCGGCGCTTCTTAGGGTCGTCACCGGCCTTGGCCAGGGCCCGTTCGGTCTCGATCACGTGCTCGGGGGCCTGCACCACGACCGACCCCTCGCGGTCGTAGCCGGCACGCCCGGCCCGGCCCGAGATCTGGTGGAACTCGCGGGCGGTCAGGAGCCGGCTGGTCGAGCCGTCGTACTTGGCCAGGCCGGTCAGGAGCACCGTCCTGATGGGGACGTTGATCCCGACGCCCAGGGTGTCGGTGCCGCAGATGACCTTGAGCTGCCCGGCCTGGGCCAGGCGTTCGACCAGACGCCGGTAGCGGGGCAGCATGCCGGCGTGGTGGACGCCGATCCCGGCCCGGACGAAACGGGACAGGACCTGGCCGAACCCGGGTGAGAAGCGGAACCCGGCGATCTCCTCGGAGATACGGTCACGCTCGGCCCGGGTCGCCACCGCCACCGAGGTGAGCGCCTGGGCCCGGGCGACCGCGTCTTTCTGGGTGAAGTGCACCACATACACGGGTGCCCGGCCGGCTTCGAGCAGGCCCTCGATGGTCTCGTGGATGGGAGTGCGGCTGTAGGCGAAGTCGAGGGGTACGGGACGGGTGGCGGACCGGACCACGGCCACCGGCCTCCCGGTCCGCCGGCGCAGGTCGGCCTCGAAGCGGCGGGTGTCGCCCAGGGTCGCAGACATGAGCAGGAACTGGGAGCGTCCCAGTTCGAGGAGCGGCACCTGCCAGGCCCAGCCCCGGTCGGGTTCGGCGTAGAAGTGGAACTCGTCCATGACCACCTGGTCGACGGGCGCATCGGGACCGTCACGCAGGGCCAGGTTGGCGAGGATCTCAGCGGTGGCGCAGATGACCGGGGCGTCGCGGTTGACGGTCGCGTCGCCGGTGGCCATCCCGACTCGTTCGGGGCCCAGCTCGGAGGCCAGGTCGAAAAATTTTTCCGAGACCAAAGCCTTGATGGGCGCGGTGTACCACGAGCGTCGGCCCTCGCACACGGCCCAGAAGTGGGCGGCGAGGGCGATGAGGCTCTTGCCCGAGCCGGTGGGGGTGTTGACGATCACGTGGGACCCCGACATGGCCTCGAGGATCGACTCCTCCTGGGCCGGGTAGAGGCTCAGGCCGCGGGCCTCGGTCCAGGCGAGGAACCGCTCGAGCGGCCCGGCGCCGGCCAGGGCCGCGGGCTCGTCGGCCCGGCCCGGCAGGAAGTCCGACAGCCGGGCCCGCCGCCCACCCACGTCGTCCGCCCCGCCATCGAGCGGCCCGACCGCGGGGCCAGCTGCGGTGCCGGCGGTGTCGGTGGTGTCGGTGTCGGTGTCGGTATCGCCGGGAGTGGGGTCAGCTGCGTCGTCGCCCGCGGTGCCGGCGGCGTGCCCGGGGTGGTCAGGGTCAGCGTCGGGCATGGATACCTGTGTACCCGACCCTGCCCCCACCCGGGCGGCCAGCTGACCCGGCCGGCCCGCGCCCCGGTGCCGGTCGGGTGTCGACGTGGGTTGGGGCGGCGCCGGTAGGGTCGCGCCGCGATGAGCGTCGACGACACTCTTGCCGCCCACCTGGCGGCGCTACCGGTCCCCGAGTTCGCCGTACCGTTGTTCGTGACCCCGCCGCCGCTGTCGGAGGCGACCGTGGCGGACGAGACCATGTCCACGATCCGCCTCGACAGTGGACCGGCGGCCGCCGCCGCTCTGCGCCAGATCGGCGTCGACGTAGTGCTGCTGACCCCCGTCTGACCCCTCTGTCCGCGCACCGTGGGTGCGCTCTCGCACATCTTCGAAGCCCACGGCCTGGCCACCGTCGGGTCTACCCGACGGGTGACATCCCGGAGCGGATGCGGCCGCCCCGGTCCCTGGTCGCCCGCTTTCCCCTGGGTCGACCACTCGGTCATCCCCGCGACCCGAAGTTCCAGAGGGGGGTCCTGTCGGCGGCATTCGCCCTGCTCTCGGCGCTGGCCGGACCGGTGACCGACACGTTTCCCGAGGTCATCTCCGACCAGGCCGACGTGGCCCTGTCATGCCCCCTGCCGCCGCGCTACGACCCCGACGTCCCGGCGGCCCTGGACGAGGCCGGGGCTCTGCGTTCAGCGTTCGAGCGGGGCTCATCGGGGGGCTTCTCGGTGGCCGAGCCCGACGCGGTGGAGGCCGCACTTTCGGCCTTCGACCGTGTGGCCCACGGAACCCCCTGGAAAGAGGCCGGGCTGCCCCGGGACCTCCCCGGCGCGGCTCGGGCGGTGCTCGGCTACTACCAGCAGGCGGCACTCGGCCTCTCCGACTGTGTGCCGGCAGCCCGCCAGGCCGAATCCTGGTACGTGCAGCACACCGCCGCCGAAGCGACCATGCGGGCGGCGCGCGACCAGCTCAAAGATCAGGGCGCCCCGACCCCGCTGTGGTTCTACCTGTTGCCGGCCACACAGAGCTGAGCCGGATGGCGCCGCGGCGCAGCGCTACGCTCCCCCGAGCGATCTCTGGAGGGTGCCTGTCATGAGCTGGATCAAGATTTTTTCCCGGGCCAACAGCTACGCCCAGGCCAAGGCGGAGTCCGAGTTCGACGCCCACGCCGACCCCAAGGTGCAGGTCGAGCAGGCCATAGCCGGCATGCAGGAGCACCACCGGGACCTCCAGGCGGCGGCCAGCCACGTCATCGCCCAGGAGAAGATGGCCAAGATGCGCCTCGCCGACCTGTCCGATCAGGAGGCCAAGTGCACCAAGTCGGCTCTGGCCGCCAAGCAGCAGGGCAACCTCGATGCGGCCAGAACCTTCGCCACCCGCATCGCCAGTCTGCGGGAGCAGATACAGAGCCTGAGCGCCCAGATCCCCCAACTCGAGCAGGCGGCTAACGACGCCCGCACCGCCGTCCAGGAGTCGGCCGACCAACTCCAGGCCAAGCTCAACGAGAAGAGCACCATCCTGGCCCAGATCGACCAGGCCAACATGCAGAAGGAGATGGCGTCCAGCCTGCAGCAGGTGAGCGACCTGACCCGGACCAGCGACGTGCCGTCATTCGATGAGATCAAGCAGAAGGTGGCCTCCCAGTTCGCCGAGGCCCAGGCGGTGACGGAACTGTCGAGCAGCAGCCCCGAGGTGACCGAAATGCACGCCCACCACGCCGAGATGATGAGCGAGGCCGACGCCATCCTGGCCGAGCTCGACTCGGGCACGGCCCAGCCGGCCGCCCTCGGGCCGGCGCCCACCGCTCCCAGCGCCGGCTGACGTAGCCTGACGCGCGATGGCCGGACCCGCCTGGGTCCGGCACGAGGCACCAGGAGAAGACATGGGCAACTGGCGAGAGCGGATGAAGGCTCACGGCGAGGTCTCCCGCGACTCGCTCGAACCCTACCGGTCCGCCGGCCGGGGGGTCTACGACTACGTGCTCACCCTCGACGAGCTGCGGGTCGAGGACACCTCGGCGGTCGGCGTGCAGGCGGCCCTGCTGGCCGGCTGGGTGGCCTTCGCGCTGCAGGTGCTCGGCGACGAGATGCTCGACGCCGACGCCGCCCTCGACCCGTCCACCGCCCACTACGTTCCCAAGGTGACCGCGGCCCAGGTCCACGAGTTCTACGAGCCGGTCCAGTCGTGGATGGCCCGGGCCAGCGCGGCGCGGGCCAACCCGGCGTACACCATCGACATCCCTCTGCCCGAGGTGCTGCCCGAGTGGGTAGAGGTCGAGCCGTGCCCACCGGCCCATCTCCTAGCCCTACGCCAGGCTGTCGGCCGGCTGCGGGAGTACACCGAGAGCAGTGTGGCCGGCTTCGCGCCGGGCGCCGCCCAGGAGCACGCCAAGCAGATAGTCGCCCAGGGCCTGGCCGAGGCGGCGTCGGCCAGTGACTACGCCAACAACATGTGGGGTTCCACCTCTGGACCGCCTCCCGCCCAAGTTCACGAAGCCATCGAGACGGCCCTCAAACACGCCGCCGAGGCCTACTTCTACCTGGGTCAGGTGATAGCCATGCCCGTCTTGGCCGATGCCCCCAAACGGGAAAGGGAGACCCCACCTGAAGCGGGCGGCCCCAAGTCCTTTCTCGAGACGATGGTGCGCTCCTACCCGCAGATCGCTCAGAGGCCGCGCGGTGGCTCGTTGTCGGGGGTGGCCGGCGGTGTGCTCGGCGGTCTCATCGGAGGCGAGATCCTGGGCCAGATCCTGGGCGGGATGGGTGGGATGGGCGGGATGGGCGGGGGCGGCGGAGGATGGGGAAACGGTGGGGGCGGCTGGGACGGCGACGGGCCATTCTGAGCGGCGGGGCCTAGGCCGGCTGCGGGCTGCGGGCTGCGGGCTGCGGGCTGCGCCCAATTCGCCCGAACTGGCCCGGGCGGGTTTGCCGTAGGGCCCGATCGCCGGGATCGATAGCGAATCCGTGAACGATTGCGAATCTACGGCCTGAATTCCGCCGCCAACTCGCTCTCGTTTCGCCGACTCGCTCTCGTTCGACCCGCCGGGCCCTCCCGCCGGGCCCTCCCGCCGACGCGGTCGCGACCACGTGGGGGATTCAGTTCGACCTGGTGGTCGCCGGGGTGGGAGTGCGGCGGGGCCGCCCGGTGGCGGATTCCCCGGAGCGGCGCGGCCCCGGGCCGCGATCGTGGCCGTCCCTCGTCGTAGCCGCTGACG
The DNA here is from genome assembly GCA_021838445.1 of Actinomycetes bacterium. Classification (GTDB taxonomy): domain Bacteria; phylum Actinomycetota; class Acidimicrobiia; order Acidimicrobiales; family Palsa-688; genus JAKCDU01. The sequence continues at coordinate 19,313 of JAKCDU010000029.1, forward strand.
CCGCACCTTCGAGGGCACGGGCCAGGCCCCTGAGGAACAGCCGGAGGGCTTGCCGGGCTCTCGCCGCCAGCTCAGTGGCGGCGAGAGGGGGCAGGTGCCCGGGGAGCTGGTGCCAGGTCCCCTCGACGCGCAGTTCAGCTCTTTGGCTGTCGACGGCGATCACCCTGAGGGCTCCCTCGAAGCGGTTCCGGCGGGCGCCCCCGACGCTCCAGCAGAGGGTGAAGTAGCCGGTGGCCTTGCCTCCGGCCGGCACCATCGTGAGCTCCTCGACTACAGGTGGCCCACCCAGGTCGGCGTCCTCGGCGCAGGCCTCGCCCATGGCCCGGCCGGCTAGATCGATGAGGGCCTCGGAGAGGGAACCGGCCAGGTTCTGCACCTGCGGTGCCGATACCTCCACCTGTACCGAGTCAGCCACGTCGACCACGAGCGGATGCGAGCGGTGGGAGTCGGCGGGCAGGGGCAGTATCCCGGCCTCTATGGCCGCGTCCTGCTCGGCCAGCTCGGCCAGGGTGGTCGTGGCCAGCACCTCACGGACCCGAGCGGTGGCCTTGGTCCACGTCTCGTGGAGGGGGCAGACCTGATCCCACCGGCAGGGGCCGTCACCGAGGGCGCAGCGCTGGGCCCGAAGGTGGCCTTCGGCGGCTTCGACCACCTCCAGCACGCTGATCTGCTCGGGGGGGCGGGCCAGACGGTAGCCGCCGTCGCGCCCGGCCCGGGAGGTGGCCAGGTCGGAGCGGACCAGGTCGCCGAGGATCTGGGAGGCGAAGCTGTGGGGGATCTCGGTGTCGGCCACGACCTCCCGGATCTTCCGGGGGGGTGTCTCGGCGAAGGCTCGGGCCAGGGAGAGTGCGGCGCGCATCACGTAGTCGCCTCGCCGCGACAGGGTCATGTCCATCAGCGCGAGGTGGACGGGCCAGCCCCGCAGGGGGCGGTCAGTCTCGAGGACGGACATGGCGGGAGGTCGGGAACGGGGCCCACATGACCCAGCCTATTGGTCGCCGGACGAACCGGCGGGGTGGGATCCGACGGCCCGGCGTGAGGCGCGGGGCTGCTCGTGGAGGACGGCTCGGGCTGCCCGGCGTCCTTGGGCCATGGCCTCCACGACGGTGGACGGCCCGATCAGGGCATCCCCGGCCACCCAGGTGCGCTCCCGGAACGGCGATGCCGAGGCGACCAGGGCCACCTCGCGACCGAGGGCCAGCCGTCCCACCGGGCGACTCCGGGCGGCGACGGGTGCCGGGTTGGCCAGGATGCCGCTGGCCTGCCACCGGCGGTCGGGCACTCCGTGGGCCTCGCGTCGTACCGGGGTCCCGGCCAGCTGCGAGGTGAAGGCCGGGTCGAGGCGGTAGCCCATGGCCGCCACCACCAGGTCCACGCCGATCTGGGTCCCTCCGTGGTCGAGGACCCGAGGGCGCGACGTCGCCGACTTCTGCTCTGTCTGGGACAAGGTGGCGGTCCCGACCCGTCCGTCTATGGCGCCGATGGCGCTGAGGGTGCAGGAGAAGCGGACCTCCACTCCTTCGTCCTCGGCCTCGGCCAGCTCGTCGGACCGGACGGGGGCGTAGCGGCGGTCCATCCAGTCGACGCACACAGCCTCGGCTCCGAGGCGCCGCGCGCTGCGGGCCACGTCCATGGCGGTGTTGCCGGCTCCGAGGACCAGTACCTTCACCGGGCGCCCGTCGCGGGGGGTCAGATCCCCGAGACCCTCGCCGTGGTCCAGGGCCCATTTGGCCCGCTTGAGGAAAGTGGTGGCGTCCTCGACTCCGGGCAGGTCGGCACCGGCCACCGGTAGGCTCAGGGCCACGCCGGCGCCGTGGGCCAGGATCACCGCGTCGTGGAGCTCGAGCAGGTCGTCGAGGTCCTCGGCGGAGACCCGCACGCCGCATCGAAGGTCGGCCCCGGCGGCCAGCAGGTCGGCCCAGGGTCGGTCGCTCACCTCGGTCGGCAAGGTGAAGCTCGGGATCCCCCAGTTGAGCAGCCCGCCCGGTCGGGGGTCCGCTTCATAGACCGTGACCTTGGCCGAGGCGGCCAGGAGGTCCCAGGCCGCGCCCATACCGGCCGGGCCGGAGCCGACCACGGCCACCGACATGCCCTCTCCGAGGGCCGAGGTGACACCTACGGGCGCAACGGGGGCATGGTCGGCGACGAACCTCTCCAGTGCCGATATGGCGACCGGCTGGGAGCCGGCGAGGGACCACGTGCAGGCCCCTTCGCACTGCAGCGACGCGTCGCATACCCGTGAGCACACGTCGGGCATAACCGTGGTCCGCCGTAGCGTCTCGTGGGCTGCGTCGAGGTCGCCGGTGGATATGGCGGTGATGAACGCCGGGATGTCGTTGTGGGCCGGGCAGCCCCGCACGCAGGTCGGATCGGGGCATGACAGGCAGCGCGACGCCTCGGTCAACGCTTCCTCCCACGAGACCAGACCCTGGCGGATCTCGGTGGTGTCACCGGCGATGCTTCCGGGGTGCTGCACCGAAACGGCCCGTCGGTCGGCGACGCGCGCCGGGCCGGCGACGGCGATGGCCGAGAAGGGGCAGGTGCGTACGCACTGACGGCACCCGACGCAGGACGTGTCGTCGGCCACGATCACCCAGCGTTCGGGGTCCATGCCCAAAGCGCCGACCGGGCAGCGCACGAGGCACTCCTGGCAGCCCGCGCAGCGGTCGGTGAGGACCGTGACGTGGCATTCTCCCTCGGGGAGATCGAGATGACGGGATTGTGTCATGGTCATGGTCGGAGCTCCCTAGTCGGCGGCGTGCATGATCACGTACAGGAGAGCGGCCCCGGTGCCGGTGGCGAGTACGACGCTCATGGTGGTGAGGCGCACCCCGAGGGCGCTGCGGCTTATGGGAATGAGCTCCCGCCCGGCGATGCGCCAGGTGGCCCACATGGCGGCGGCAGTGCCCAGGGCGATGATGGCTACCTGGGTGAAGACGATCCACCCGTTGGTCATGAGCGAGAAGTTGTAGATGGGGGACCGGGAGGAGGAGAACCCGGCGAGATGCTGAACCGACGTGATGACCCGCGGTGAGTGCTGGAAGAATTTCGGCAACTGGCGGGCGAAGTAGTCGGCTCCGACGACGGGGATCAGCCCATAGGAGAGGGGGGTGAAGTAGGCCCGGAAGCGGGAAGAGCGATCCATGAAGTTGCCCGGCCGAAACAGTTCGACGGCCCGGTTGGCCAGGCCCGCACTCATGGCCCAAGCGATCCCAGCAACAACGGCTGCGACCAGGGCGATGGTCCCGAGGTAGGCCAGCGGGTTGGGGTAGTGCGGGAAGTCCAGATTGGTGTTGAGCCAGTTGTCCACGTTGCTGTAGACGTTGGTGGCGTTGAGCTGTTGGTAGAGGACCAGGCCCCAGAGTGCCGCGATCCCCCAGGCCACGTCGGTGCGGCGTCGGCGGGGCGCGATGACCGAGGTGAGGGGCTTCTGCAGGAACAGCCCCACATTGTCCTCCGGGCAGGACTTGAAGCACTCTGAGCACAGCCCGCAGCTGAGGTTCGAGTCCGCGCTGCCGGGCCAGGTGTACCACGGGCATCCGTATCCCTTATCGCTGCCTCTCATGCAGTCTTTGGTCTCGCACGAGACGCACACCTCCCGGTCGCGGGTCCTAAAGCCGGCGACCGAACCCATGGACCCGACCGACCCGATGAGCGTCGAGAGGGGACAAACGTAGCGACAGAAGGTGCGGCGCTCGAACACGAGGAAGAAGATCAGGGCGCTACCCACGATGCCCACGACCATCCACGACGTGTCAGCGGGGTTTCCGGGTCCGGCAATGTTGAAGAACTCCTCGATCCAGGTGAGCAGGAGGAAGGAGGCGACAGGGATCAAGAAGCCGTAGCGGGCGAGGGACTCGGGGAACTTCCGGCCCAAACCGAAGGTCTTCTGCGTGCGCTGCCAGAAGCTTCGGCGCTGGATCCACTCGGCGAAGCCGCCGAAGGGACACATGGCGCACCAAGCCCGCCCGACGACGACCATCATCACGAACACCAGGCAGAACCACACGTACCAGGTGATGGCCGTACCGAAGTTGAGGCCCGGATCGGCCGTACCGAGCAGACCGACGAAGATGACCGTCCAGAACACGACCTGATTGGGGACGATCAGGAGAAACTGGAACTTCCGGTTCTTCACGAGGCGGCCCAGGCGGGGGGAGCGGGCCAGCACGTCGAGGCCGGGATCAGGGTCGCTGGACTCGAAGCGCTGGTTCATGCCCTGGCGTTGAGGCGGCCTCAGCCGCACCGCTGCTTCGATGGGGTCTTCGGGGCCTCGAGCGGGAGCCTGATCGATCAATGCCATGGCACCGGCCCCTCCTTTCTGATCGAGCTGACCAAACAACGTATAGCGTAAAACTCTACGTAGATTTAGTCAACTCCTTTTTCCCAACGTTGTCTCGGACAAAAGGGCCCGTGGGCCCGATCCACGTCGGTTCCCCCCATTCGGCAGGGGCCTGGTGCGACTGCACTACAGGACACCGCGGGCCGCGTCGAGAGTTAGGCCGGTGCGGAACGTGGCCGACTGCCACGCGCCGGTACCAAAGACCTCGCAGAGATCAGTCCGACGACAAGGAGCAGCTCATCTTGGTTCTGGGAATCCAGCTTGCTAGGAGACCACCCACGGCCGGCGCCGCCCCCGGCCCCACCGACACGCCCACGGTCGAGGCCCGGCTCCTAGGAACTGTCGGTGCCTCCGCCATCAGCGTCGGCGCCACCACTATGAACCTGGTCGAGGCGGCCCGGGAGCTCAACACCCAGAGCTCGGCTGCCGACGCCGAGGTCCAGGCCATCGCCCGCGCCTCCGAGGAGGCCAGCGAGCTGATCGGCTCGTTGGCCAGCGCCGCCGATGAGCTGTCAGCCTCACTGCGGGAGGTCTCGCGCAACACCTCCCAGACCGCCCATGTGGTTCAAGGGGCTGTCGCCCATGCCGAGAGAGTGCGCGAGAGCATGGCCAACCTCGAGGAGGCGGCCCGCAGCATCGCCGACGTGTCCCGTCTGATAGCCGAAGTGGCCCGTCAGACGAACCTCCTGGCCTTGAATGCCACCATCGAGGCGGCGCGCGCCGGGGCGGCCGGGAAGGGGTTCTCGGTGGTCGCCAACGAGGTGAAGGAGCTGTCCAAGCAGACAGCCGATGCCACCTCCAGGATCGACGAACGGGTCCGGGCCCTTCTCGAGGGTACGGCCGAGGCCACCGGCAGCATCGCCGAAGCGGCGGCCATGGTGGAGGAGATCGGCCTGATGACCGACTCGGTGGCGGCATCGGTCGAGGAGCAGACCCACGTGACGGCCCAGATGGCCCGGAGCGTGGTCGAAAGTGCCGACGCCGCCAGCGACGTGGCCCGCTCCCTGTCGAGCCTGTCGGGCGCGGTGGCGGCCACGCGGACCGCGGCCGGTCGGGTAGGGCGGGTCAACAACCGCCTCCTGGAGCAGGCCGAGAACCTGGACCTGGGCCTGCAGCAGTATTTCCAGCCGGCCCAGCACCGGGCGCCGGGCAGTTCGGACGGTACGCCACCGAGGACCACGCCCGAGCGGCTGAAGGCGGCCATCTCGGCCCATGGCTCGTGGAAGGTGCGGCTGCTCGCAGTCGTGGCGACGGCCAGCTCCGACATCGATCCGGCAGTCGCGGCACGCGACGACCAGTGCGTCTTCGGCAAGTGGATCCACGTCGAAAGCGGCCCCGAGGTCCGGCAGAACCCGCGGTACGCGGTGGTCCGCGACCTCCACGCCCGGTTCCACCAGATGGCCGGCCGGATCATCTTCGACAGCACTTCGGGGCGGCCCACCGAGGCCATCGAGACGGTCCGCTTCGGCGGCGAGCTGGACCGGCTCCTGGCCCGGTTGATCGGCGAGATCAACGACTGGCGCGACGAACTGGCCGGCCAACTCTGACCGGGGCCGCTCCGGCCTCCGACGCGTCCCTGCCGGGCGTCCCCGCTCGACGACCCTACGTCTATCGGGGGTCGCGGTCGACGGTGAGCTCGAGCGCCCCTAGGAAGGCGGCGGCCCAGTGGTGGACGTCCTCGGTGAAGATGTGGTTACGCATGGTCCGCATCCGGCGCCGGGTGGCAGCCCCGCCCCCGTTGAGGGCCTGGCGGATAGCCTCCTTGGTGCCGTCCATGTCCCAAGGGTTGATCACGATGGCCTGACGCAGATCGTCGACGGCACCGGTGAACTCCGAGAGCACCAGCACCCCGGACTCGTCGCTGCGGCAGGCCACGTACTCCTTGGCCACCAGGTTCATCCCGTCCTTCAAGGGGGTGACGAGCATGACGTCGGCGGTCAGGTAGAGCGCCGCCATCTCGTCCCTGGGGAAGGACTGGTGCAGGTAGTGGATGGCCGGTCGGCCCACGCTGGAGTAGTCCCCGTTGATCCTGCCGACCAGGGTCTCGAGCTCCTCGCGCAGCAACTGATACTCGCGGACCCGGTCGCGGCTGGGACTGGCGACCTGTATCAAGACGGTGCGTGGGGGGCCCACCGCGCCCTCCTCGAGTAGCTCCGAGTAGGCCCGCAACCGGTTGATGATGCCCTTGGTGTAGTCGAGGCGGTCGACGCCGAGCAGCACCGCCTCGGGGTCGCCCAGGTCGTGGCGTATCTGCCGGGCCCGGGCCCGGGTGGTCGGATCCCGGGCCAAGGCGTCAAGGGCGGCGGTGTCCACCGAGATGGGGAAGGCGCCGACCCGTATCTGCCGATCCCCGTACTCCACTACCGACCCGCGGGTGACCACCTCGGCGCAGCGCCGGGCCGCCCGCAGGAAGTTGACCGCATCGTCGCGCCGCTGGAAGCCGAGCAGATCGGCCCCCAGTAGGCCCTCGACGATCTGATGCCGCCACGGCAGCCGGGCGTAGATCTCGTAGCCGGGGAACGGTATGTGATTGAACCAGCCGATGCGCAGGTCGGGCCGGGCCCGGCGGAGCAGAGCCGGAACCAGTTGCAGCTGGTAGTCGTGCACCCAGACGGTGCTGCCCGGAGGGGCCGACCGGGACGCCGCCTCGGCGAAGCGCTGGTTGACCCGGGAATAGGCCTCCCACCATCCCCGCTCGAAGACGGCTTCGCCGGTCACGTCGTGGTAGAGGGGCCACAGGGTGGCGTTGGAGAAACCCTCGTAGTAGCGCTCGATGTCGGTGGCGCTGAGAGTCACCGGCTGGAGGGACAGGCCCTCGAAGTCGAACGGATCCAGGTCCTCGTCGGCGGCGCCGGCCCAGCCGACCCACACCCCCGGCTGGCGCTGCAGGACGGGGATCAGAGCCGAGACCAGTCCCCCCGGGCTGGTCCGCCACGGGCTGGCCGGATCGGCCCGCTCCACGGGCAGGCGGTTGGCGACGATCACCAACGCTTCGCCGCCGGGTGCCACCACCACTTGGTCACCCTACCCTCGGAGCCGGACAGAACGACGCCCCGATCTCCCCCCCCGGTTGTGCTGGCCGCCCCGACTACGAGCGGACCCGACGTGCGGGTTGCCTGGTCAGGACCCCATCTCGCCGGGTCAGGAGCCCATCTTGTCGTAGAGCAGGTCGATCACGCCCTTGCGCTCGGAGTCGGCGTGGCCGCCGAGACCGTTGCGGGGTTTCGGTGGAGGTGGGCTGCCGGTCAGCCGAGTAGGGGAACCCGGCCGGGCCCGGTGCGGGCCTCCAGGGCCGCGGCCAGATCGGAGCGGGCGTTGATCCCGAGCTTGGCGAACACCCGGTAGAGGTGGGTCTCCACGGTGCGGACCGAGCAGGTGAGCTCCTTGGCGATGGCCGGCGACGCCAGCCCCCGGGCGGCCAGGGTGGCGACCTCGAGCTCGCGCCGGGTGAGCAGCGGTTCGACGGCGGCCTCGCCGAGCAGCGGCGAAGAGGCACCCTCGCAGCGGCTGCGCTGAGCGGCGAGGGCCGCCCGCAGCCGGTTCCGCGAGGTGGTGCCGCCGTCGTGGCGGGCGACGGCGGCCTCGAGCATCTCCACCGCCAGCAGGCCTTCTCCCATCGCCGTGCCAAGGGCGGCCAACTCCTCCAGCCGGGCGCTGTCGCCGTGCTCCAGGGCCTCCACGTAGGAGACGGCGAGTCGCGGCAGTGGTCCATCGACGTGTCCCGCCGCGGTCCGAGCCGCGGCCACCCGCGGCGGGGAGGGGTCAATGCGGGCGGCCGTCAGGCGGGCTTGCAGCGCGAAGTACCACCCGCCCAGAGCCTCGGCGTTCTCCGCCGCGGTTTCGGCCAACCTGGCGGCGGCCGTGAGGTGGCCGGCCGCAGCCATCACTGTGGCCCGCGCCAGTCTCACGTCGGCGTCGTAGAACCGGGGCGGGTCCAGCCACTGCTCGGCCTGTTCGGCCTCCGCGGCGGCCTCGTCGAAGCGGCCGGTCCAGGCCAGGGCCACGGCTCTGGTGCTGTGGAGCATGGGTCGGAAGCCCAGGTTGGCCAGCGTGCCGTGCCGGCGGATGGCCTCTTCGAGGAGGTCGGCGGCGGTGGCCGGGCGACCGGCCAGCAGGCGGCAGCGGGCGGCCATTCCCATCATCAGGGCGCGCCCCTCGAACTGGTCGCTGTCGCGCAGCAGGTCGGCGATGGCCTCGGACCCGGTCGCCACCTCGTCGTAGGCCCCGAGGCAGAGCCGGCCCCAGTGGTCGGCGACGGTCAGTTCCTCGAGGGCGTTGAGGGCGTGACCCAGGGCTGGTAAGGGGGAGGCCAGAGCCTGACGAGCCAGGGCCACTCCTTCCTCCAAGCGTCCGGCGTTCACCAGGGCAGCGGCCCGAGGTGACCAGTTGACCAGCTTGGCCAGGTCCGGGGCGTCGTCGCCCGGCCAGGCCGCCTCGAGGGCCCGGAGGCTCTCGTCGATGTCGCCCGACTGGACTCCGAGCCCGGCCCGGGTGGACTCCAGCATCTGGCGCCAGGGTGGTTCCAGTTCGGCGGCGGCCGCTTCGAGCAGGCGGGCCGCCCCGGGCCGGTCCCGGGCCACCCAGTGCAGCCAGATGCCGTGCACGATGGCGACCATGGCCGCCTGGGCGCCGTCGGCGGCCATGGTGCGAAGGTCCTCGAACAGATGGATCAGCAGGTCGGCCCGCTCGGGTCGGTGCAGAATCAGGAAGGCGAGGGTCAGCCCGTCGTCGAAGCTGCGACGCTCGTTCCAGGCCTGGGTGGCCAGCAGGTCGGCGGCGTCGGACCGCTCCTCGGGGCGGTGCAGGCCGGCGGCCGCCGCCGCCGGCGTCTCGGTGTCGTCCCCGCCCGGGCCGGGGCCGGTGAGGTGGCGGCGCAGCTCGTCGAGCAGACCCCAGTGCACCTCGTGAGCGGCCCAGCCCAAAGCGTCGGGGTCGAACGGTTCACCCAGCTCGGCGTGCCACATGGCCAGCTTCAGCAGCAGAGTCCGATCCCCGCCGCCGGACCTTCCGGTGTCCGGATCGGCCCTGGCGATCAGCTCCCGTAGGAGCCTCTGACGGTCCAGGTCCCCCAGCCTGTTACGGATCGCCTGGCGGTACAGCGGATGGGTGAAGCGTACGACCGGCGCTGCCGCGTCGCCTCTGATCTCGAGGACGGACTCGTCCACCAGGGCATCCAGCAGCGTCCGCTCCTCGGCCCCGCTGATGAGCACGAGAGGGAGCGGGCCGGCCACGGCCACCAGCTCCAACAGCCGCCTCTCCTCGGAGCGGAAAGCCCCGACCCGGCCGGCGGTGAGCAGATCGAGCCCGCCGACGGCCCTTGCCGTGTCCACGACCAGACCGGCGGGGGTCGGTACCAGGCCGCCGCGGGAACGGGCCGAGCGCACCAGCTCGAGGACCCACAGCGGGTTACCCCCGGTGATGTCGAAGATCTCGGCGCTCGAATCCCGAGCGAGGGTGGCGCCGGCCTGCCACGACGCCAACTCAGCGACCTCGGAGGGCGTCAGGGCCTCGACGGGGAATAGTTGGACCACGTCGCGCGGGACCACACCCAGGTGTTGAGCCACGTCCGAGGTGCGCCGCGTGGTGGCGAGGATGCTGGTCCCGGCCAGGCCGACGAGGTGGCCGGCCAGGGCCTTGGTCGCGTCGTCGAGCAGATCGGCGTCGTCGAGGAGCACCACCAACGGCTTCTCCGATGCTCGCCGGCGCAGTCCGTCGAGGGTGGCGGCGATCAGGCCGGCGAGAGGCACGTCACCGGTAATGACCGGGACCAGGTGGGCAGCCGGGCCGAGCGGTATCGAAGATGGCGGTCCCCCGCCCAGGATCTCCACCCGGTCTGCGCCTCGGGCCACGACCCGATCGAGGACCTCTCGGGCCAAGCGGGTCTTGCCCATACCGGCCGGCCCCGTGAGCACCACGAAGGCCCCGACGCTCGAGACGGTCCGGGTGAGGCGTTCGACGACCGCGGCTCTCCCGACGATGGGCGGACCTTCCGGCCGTGAGCCTGCCGGGTCGGGGTGGCTGGTGAGGCTGGGAATGCCACAGAGCGTAGGCATTGGTTCGACCGGCCGCGTCACCCGCCCCGGGTTGGGGTCACTGGGGCGGCCCGGGGGGCGGCCCGGGGCGCCCCCCGGGACCACCGGTAGGCCGGGATCACCGGTAGCCCGGGACCACCGGTGGCCCCCGTTTCACCGGCGCGCCGCCCGCCTCCGCTCGACTAGGTAGCCCAGGTAGGAGGCCGCTGCGATGGCGACCAGCGCAGCAGGAGGACCGGCCGGGGCGTCGCCTATCCGGCGTGAGGCCAGCGTCGACCCCCGGGAGCGGTCGGCGAGCAGGGACCAGCGGGACATCCACGACAGGCCTGAGCCGGCCGAGGCCGCCGATCCGACTGACAGCACCGAACCGGCGGAGCCGATGCTGGCCACCGATGCGACCGACCCGATGCTGGCTATGGACAGGACCGAACCGTGGGAGGCGATCGACAGGACCGAGCCGGTGGACCACAGCGACAGGCGGGACCGTCCTTCGGAGGTCAGTGACCGGCGAACGGGAATGAAGCGGGAAGGGTTGACCACCGCAGTGACGATAGGCGTACGCCTATGGGCACATCCGGAGCTTCTATTGGCTTTCGAGACCCGCCGGTCCGACCATTGAACGAAGGAGCCTCCCGCCGGGTGGCCCACCGAGGAGAGCGCCGTGGCCGGAGTCATGAAGCAAGGAGTGCGGCGGTGATACTGGCAGCCATACCGCTGGGCGTTCTGATCGGGCTCAGCCTGGGGGCGCTCGGCGGGGGAGGTTCCATCCTCACGGTGCCGGCCTTGGTCTACGTTCTTGGCCAGAGTACCCACAGTTCGACCACCGCTTCGCTGGTGATCGTCGGGGTCACCGCCCTGGTGGGGACGGTCGCCCACCTGCGGGCCGGCCGGGTGAGGTTCACCTCGGGGCTGGTCTTCGGGCTGCTCGGGTCGGGCGGCTCCTACCTCGGTAGCCGGCTCTCCTCGAGCGTCGACCCCAACGTGCTCCTGGCGGCATTCTCGGTCCTGATCCTGATCGCCGCCGCCAGCATGCTGCGGCGGGCCCGGCACCGCCCGACGCCGGCCGTGGGCGCAGCGCCGCCGGCATATGTCGCGGTCGGCGTTGGCATCGAGGTGGGTGCGGCCGGGTCCCGCCCCGCCGGTCTGGCCGCCCCGGGTCGCGGCCCGGCCGGCGCGCTGGCGGGTGGGCCCGCGTTGGCAGGGACGGGGACGGTGGCTGGCACGGGGACCATGGGTGGGACGGGGAGGATGGGTGGGACCGAGGTGGACGGCCGGTCGGCCCGGTCGGGGGTGGCCCCGGTTTCACCTCTCAGGGTGGTGGTGGCGGCCAGCGTCGTCGGGTTGCTCACCGGGTTCTTCGGGGTGGGCGGCGGTTTCGTGGTCGTTCCGGCCCTGGTGCTGGCCCTCGGCTTCGATATGGCCGCGGCAGTGGGTACGTCACTGCTCGTCATCGCCATCAACTCGGCGTCGGCTCTCGCCGTGCGACTGTCGGGTCACATCCACATGGACGTGGCCCTCGTGGTGGCTTTCACGGCTGCCGCCATTGCCGGCACCCTGGCCGGCAGCCGGGTGGCGTCGCGGACCCACCCCGAGAAGCTGGTCGGCGCCTTTGCCGTGTTACTGGTCGCCGTCTCGGTCTACACCGCCGCCCGCAGCGTGCCCCATCTGATCTGACACCCGGGCCCACGCCCGGCTCAGGTGGGCCCCGGTCCGGGCCGCGAGGCGGCCGTGGCCAGGAACGCCGATGCCGCCGGCGTGAGCAGCCCCGGACGGTGTACGAGGAAGAGGTCCCGGACCAGGGCCGGTTCGAGGTCGGCGACCACGGCCCCGTTGGCGGTGGCCATGCGGGCCGTCCCCGCCGGCAGCAGCGCCGTGCCCGCTCCGGCCAGCACCAGGGGCAGCAGCGCCTCGCGTTGGGTGGTTTCCACCGCTACCGACAGCTCCACGCCGGCGGCGCCCATCCAGCCTTCGAGGAGGTCGCGCCCCGAACTGCCACGAGGGGTGACTATGAGGCCCACGCCGGCCAACTCCGCGGGTGTCACCACCTTCGCCACCGTGGGATGATCGGGGGGGAAGACGGCCTGTAGGTGCTGGGAGCCGAGCGGGACGACGACCAGGCCGGTGGGAACCGGACCCGCCGCGGTCAGACCCATCTCGACGGCTCCCGAGCGGACCTGCTCGACGAGCTGGGCGGGATCGTCGGGGGACGCCAGGTGCACCTCGATCCTCGGGTGGGCTGCCACGAAACGCCCGAGCAGGGCCGGCAGGGGGTCTGCCGACAGGGTGCGCAGAGCGGACAGTTCGAGCCGTCCCCGGGCCAAGCCGGTGACCTCGCCGGTGACCTGGCGGGCCTGGTCGATGGCCCGCATGACGCTGCGGGCCGGCCCGAGCAGCGACTGGCCGGCGTCGGTGAGGGTGACCGAGCGGGACAGGCGGTGGAAGAGGGGACCGCCGAGCTCGGCTTCGAGCTCGGCGATGGCCTGGGACAGCGCCGGCTGGGAGAGGTGGACGGCGGCCGCCGCCTTGGAGAAGCCGCCGTGGTCGACCACGGCGAGGAACAGGCTGAGCCGTCTCACGTCGAGCGGCGTGCTGCGGTAAGCGGCCGCGACCGGCTTGGGGCTGGTCATCGGGCCATCATCGCACGGTGGCAACGGGCCGATTGGCTCTGGCTGGCGGCCCGGCAGCGCGTCACGCTCAGGGGTGGATGGCGAATGGCCCGCTCCTCCCGGTCAGGGGATCGAGCGGCCAGCCAAGGAGGTGCCGTGCCATGAGAGATCCGCCCGTCCGGCCTGGTCATCTCCCCGCGTCGAGGGGCGCCGCCCCGCCCGGCTCCCCCTAGATCGTCCACCGGCTCCGCGTCGTGCTGCGCCAGGGCTCCGGCGCAGCTGCGCCGGCGGAGCCGGGGACGCCCCTGATTCCTCCCCGCAGCCTACCGGGCTCGGCCCCGGCCCGGCTGGCTGTGCCGGCCCGGCGGCCGGGATCGACGGGCTGTCTGACCGGCGGGGCCGTCTATGGGGCCGGAGCGGCGGCGTAAACGGCGTCGTGGTCGGAAGAGTCGGCGGCGGCGCAGGCCGCGCCGTGTTCGGCGAGGAAGGCCGGCACGTCCTCGGCAGGTAGGGGCCGGGCGAAGAGGTAACCCTGGCCGCTGTCACATTGCTCCTTCTGCAGCTGGGCGAGTTGCGAGGCGTCCTCGATACCCTCGGCCAGGGTCTCGATCCCGAGGGTCTTGCCGAGTTGGACCATGGAGCGGACGATGGCCAGGGCCTGGGTGTTCTGGCCGATCCTGGTGATGAAGCTGCGGTCGATCTTCAACGAGTCGATGGGGAACTGGCGCAGGTAGGCGAGGGAGGAGTGCCCCGTGCCGAAGTCGTCGATGGCGATGCGCACCCCGGTTGCTTTCAGGTCGCGCAGGAACTGCGCCGTCGCTTGGGTGTCGTGCATGAGCAGCGTCTCGGTGATCTCCAGGGTTAGGTGGGAATGGTCGAGGTCGTAGCGGCCCAGCACGTCGCTCACCGCCGCGGCGAAGCCGTCGTCGTCGAACTGGGCCACCGACACGTTCACCGAGATGTTGAGGTCGAAGCCCAGGCGCCTCCACCCCGCCACCTCGGCGCAGGCCTGCTCCAACACGAAACGACCGATCGGGGCGATGAGGCCCGACTGCTCGGCCAGAGGGATGAAGTCGGAGGGTCCGATCAGCCCTCTCGTCGGGTGGCGCCAGCGGACCAGGGTCTCGACACCCCTGGTCGTCATGCGCCTGATGTCCATGATGGGCTGGTATACGACGAACAGCTCGTCGCGTTCGAGGGCCCGGTGCAGATCCATCTCGAGTCTCAGGCGGTCCTTGATGGCCGTCTGCATCTGCGGGTCGAACAGCTTGAAGCGTCCCTTGCCCGCCTCCTTGGCCTGGTAGAGCGCGATGTCGGCGTCGCGTATGAGCTCCTGGGAGCTGTCGCGCATTCCCATGGCCAACCCGACGCTGGCTTTGACGCTCAAGGTGATGGGCTCGGGGGTGCACAGCGCGAACGGCTCCTCGAGCACCGAGATGACCCGCTCGGCCACCGTCACCGGCCCCCGGTCGAGGGAAACGGTCTCGGTCAGGATGAGGAACTCGTCGCCGCCGAGACGCCCGACGGTATCCCCGTGGCGGACCGCGCCGGCGAGCCGCTCGGCCACGGCGACGAGCAGTTGGTCCCCTACGTCGTGGCCGAAGGTGTCGTTGATGTCCTTGAAGTTGTCCAGGTCCACGTAGAGCGCCCCCACGGCCATCGGCTGGCGACGGGCCCGGGCCAGCATCTGATCGGCCCGGTCGAACAGCAGGGCCCGGTTGGGCAGGCCGGTGAGTACGTCGTGGAGGGCCTGGTGGCGCAGTTCGGCGGTGCGCTCGTCGACGAGCAGCAGGGCCCGGTCGCGGGTCCGGCTCAGATGGAGCAGGAAGCCGCTGACCGCTCCGGTCAGGGCCAGGACGATCAGGCCGAGGATGACGCCCTCCCATACCGACGCCGAGGAGGCAGGGGCGCTGACCGTGGCGCTCAGGGTGGGAATCGTCAGCGGTACCGTCAGGTGCATCCCCCGGGTCGGGCCGCCGGTGGTGGTGAGCACCGACCCTCCGGCGGACACGGTGAGGCTCCGGCCCCCGGTGGAGAGCCCGGCGGCGTGCAGCATGGTCGGGCCGTTGAACGTCCCCAGCATCCAACCGATCAGGGCCGCTTCCCGGCCGGCTACGGTGGTGGGAGCCGTCCCCCCGGCGTACACCGGCACGTACAGCGCGAACAGCCCCTCGTACTGGGCCAGGATGGCGGCCGAGAGATGGAGCTCGGCGGCCACGGGGGCCAGCACCGCGCCCAGGTTCATGAACTGCACGATGTCGCCGTCCATGGACGCCTGGAGCAGGGCGGCCACCCCGTTCGGTCCGATGCCGGGTAGGGTCGGCGAGCACAGGTCCAGCCCGGCGCCTGTCCCGATGGACCCGAGAATGATGCCGAGCCGGGGCAGGCAGTAGTAGGGGTGGTCGGTCGCCGAGACGATCCGGGCCGGGACGGGGCCCAGGCCGGGCTCGGGATCGGAGGCCATGGCCGCCCGGTAGGACCCGAGCTGGGAGGTCGGGACCCGGGCGTAGAACGTGTAGCCCAGGGCCCCCGGGTAGACGCTGGTCAGGTGCATCGACTGCAGCCAGGGAATGAGCTCCCGGTTGGTCATCGGAGTGTGGGTGGCGACGGCTGCACCTACAGAAGCTTCGAAGGTGATGTCGCGCGCCATCCCGAAGTCGACGGCCGCAGCCACGCTGCGGGCCTGATCGGCGAACTGCTGGCGGTCCACGCCCTGCTGGTATCCCGCCCAGGACCAGCCGGCGAGCGCCGAGGCGGCCACACCGGTCAGCAGCGCCACCGAGGTGATCAGCCGCGACCAGCACCGCCGGGTGCGGGCCGTCCCCGGCACCTCGTGGGGGCCGGGCGCGATGGTCGAGCGGGCCGCGGCGGGAGGGTCGGGGATGGGGGGGCGGGGCGCCACTCGTACAGGATCGGTGGGGAAAGACCCGTACCGGATGGGGCGAAGGCCCTTTTCCGAGATATCAGCGCGAACGCATTACTGGATTCGTGACCAAGTTCACCAAAGAAAGTGGAAGCATTGCCTCCATTTCGTGGTTGGATTGTTCCGAGATGTGGAGGAATGACCTCCGCTTGACTGTCCGCCCCCTGGAGAACCCCATGAGCTCCGTCGACACCGCCCCCGCGGCTGGCCCGGCCGCCGCCACCCGCCCGGGGACCACCAGTGCGTCATCCAGTTCGCGGTGGTGGATCCTCGCCGCCTTGGTCCTGGCCCAGCTGATGGTCGTCCTCGACGCCACCGTGGTCAACATCGCCCTGCCGTCGGCCCAGAAGGCCCTCGGGTTCAGCAACGGGGACCGGCAGTGGATCGTCTCGGCCTACGCGCTGGCCTTCGGCAGCCTTCTGCTCCTCGGCGGTCGGCTGTCCGACCTGGTCGGGAGGCGCCGGGTGCTGATCATCGGCATGACCGGCTTCGCCGCCGCGTCGGCCGTCGGCGGGGCGGCCACCGGCTTCCTCATGCTGGTCGTGGCCCGGGCTGTGCAGGGCGCCTTCGGCGCGCTTCTCGCCCCGGCCGTGCTGTCCCAGCTCACCACCACCTTCGATGATCCCGCCGATCGGGGCCGGGCCTTCGGGATCTTCGGCGCGGTGGCTGGCGCCGGTGGCGCCGTCGGGCTGATCCTCGGCGGTGCGCTCACCCAGTACCTCGACTGGCGATGGTGCCTGTATGTCAACGTAGCCTTGGCCGTCTTCGCCCTCATCGGTGCCATCCGCCACCTGCCTCCTTCGGAGCGCCGGCCGGCCCAGATCGACTGGCCGGGGGTGGTCACCGTGGTCAGCGGCTTGGTAGCCGTCGTCTACGGATTCTCCGAGGCCAACACCCTGGGATGGTCGGACCCCGTCACCTTCGGTCTGCTGATCGCCGGGGCCGTCCTCCTGGCCGGCTTCGTGTGGGTCGAGACCCGGGCCCCGGCGCCGCTGCTGCCGCTGCGCATACTGGCCGACCGGGCCCGGGCCACGGCCAACTTGATGATGCTGATCTCGGGCATCGGGATGTTCGCGGTCTTCCTCTTCCTCGCCTACTACATCCAGCAGATACTCCATTTCACCCCGGTCATGGCGGGCGTGGCCTTCCTGCCCATGATCGGCGCCCTCATGCTGACCTCGGCGCTGGCCACGGCCCGGATGCTGCCCCGCTTCGGCCCCCGCTGGCTGGTCGCCACAGGCATGGCCGCCGCCGCCGGGGGCCTGGTCATCCTCGCCCAACTCGGGGTCGGGTCGAGCTACGCCGGCGGGGTGGTACCCGGGCTGATCGTCGCCGGCTTCGGCCTCGGGCTGGTCTTTGGTTCGGTCATGAACGTTGCCACCGCAGGGGCGGGCGAGCACGACTCGGGGGTGGCCTCGGCGCTACCCAACATCGGCCAGCAGGTCGGTGGGGCCGTGGGCACCGCTCTGCTGAACACGCTGGCCACCTCGGCCGCCCTCAGCTACGTCCACGGCCACCGGCCGGGCCCTTCGGTCATGGCCGCGGCGGCGGTGCGAGGCGACGACACCGCCTTCTGGGTCGCCGCTGCGGTGTTCGCCGTGGGTTCTCTGCTCGCCGCGGTCATGTTCCGCCCCCGACCCCACCCCTCGGACCGGCCCATCGGTGACGTCGCCGGTCTGCTGTGATGTGACGGTGGCCACCACCAGCCCCCCCGAAGCCCAGGTCCCGCCCGACGAGCGCCGCCTCCGCCGCGACGCCGAGGCCAACCGCCGCCAGATTCTGCGGGCCGCCGGCCGGCTCATGGCCGAGCGGGGCCTGTCGGCGCCCCTCGAGGACATCGCCGCCGAAGCGGGGGTCGGGATCGGCACCCTCTACCGGCGCTTCCCCACCCGGGCCGATCTGGTCGACGCGGTCTTCGCCGATCATCTGGCTGTCTATGTGGAGGCGCTCGAGGAGGCCCTGGCCGCCGAGGACGGATGGGCCGGCCTGCTGTGGTTCCTCGAAGCGGCCACCACCCACCAGATAGAGAACCGGGCCCTCAACGAACTGCTCGAGTACAACCTGGGCGAGGCGGCGGTTACCCAGGTCCAGGAAAGGGTCACCCCGCTCGTCGATGCACTCGTCGAGCGGGCCAAGGCCACCGGTCGGCTGCGGCCCGACTTCGCGCTGAGCGACCTGGCTTTCATGCAGCAGATGCTGGTGGCTCTCGGTCGGGCTACCGAGTCGGTTGGCGACCGGGTGTGGAAGCGCTACATGGCCATCATGGTCGACGGCCTGCTGGCCGCCCGGACCGGTCCCACCCCCACCGGCCGGGCCGCCCTGTCGATCGAGGAGCTGCGGATCCTGCACGAGTCCCGCCCGCCGGTGCCGTGGCGGCGGCGCGCTGATCCCCCCGAAAGGTAGCGGCGGAGGTCACCCGGTGGCCTGGGCGGCGGTGATGTGGTTGTAGGTGCCGTCGCACTCGAAGCCCTTGGTGGCCGGGTCCAACCTGATGAACTGACTCCCGCTGACACCGACGATGACCATACAGGTGGCCCCCTGCTTCTGTCCGGGGTTGCTCGGGGGCAGCAAGCCGTTGGCGTCGAAGTGGGTGATGCCGTGCAGCGCGGCCAGGAACGAGGACCGGGTCGGGTTCGGCCCGGCGGCATCGAGGGCCTGCACGAACAGGTCCCCGGCGGCCCACGCCGTGACGGCGTAGAGGTCGGGCACCTCACCTGGCTGGGCCTTGTCCATCCAGGTGGTCATGGTCGTCAGCTCCGGATTGGTCGGGAGATCCTGGCCGAGGAAGAGCGGGAAGCCGAGCGGCATGTACACGTCGTCGGCGTTGGCCGCGCCGATCAGCTTGAACAGCGAGGGGTCGTAGGCCACGGCCGAGACGATGGCGTCGGGACGGAAGTTCTGCTGGTCGGCTTCCTGGATGAAGTCGGCCACCTGCCCGGCGCTCATGGCCCCGAGGTCCACGACCTTGACCCCGTCGGCTTTCATGCGCAGCACGTCGGCGGTGAAGTTGGTCTCGGTGATGGCGATGCCCCGCTTGTAGACGTAGACGAAGCCCTCGGCCTGGTAGGCCGAGGCGATGCCGTTGGCGCTGGCCACTTCGGCGGCCACGTAGAGCGAGGCGGTGTGGGTGATGTCCTCCGGGAACTTGTTCTTGATCCACACCGCGCCCGTCGTGGGGTAGCCGTAGGGCGCCGGGGAGGGGGCGGTCACATTGGGCAGGCCGAGCAGGGCCCCGTCGAGGACGTAGCCCTGGAT
This sequence comes from Actinomycetes bacterium, assembly GCA_021838445.1. Taxonomy (GTDB): domain Bacteria; phylum Actinomycetota; class Acidimicrobiia; order Acidimicrobiales; family Palsa-688; genus JAKCDU01. The sequence continues at coordinate 38,471 of JAKCDU010000029.1, forward strand.
GTCGGGGAAGGTCGGGTCGGCCTTGAGCACGGTCAGGCCGCAGGCGTCGAGCAGGGCGAAGTTGCCCACGCTGGCGAAGGCCGAGCCGTCGAGGCCCCGCATGTCGTTGGTGTAGGTGTTGCAGTTGAAGCCGTCGTCCTCCTGCACCAGCTTCAGTTGGCGCCCGTGAACTCCGCCGCGGGAGTCGACGTAGGCGACGAAGGCCTTCAACGCGTCGAAGGACTTCTGGGCGCCTCCGGGGAAGGGCCCGCTGTTGGTGTCGACCTGTCCGATGGTGATGCTCGTTGCGGTGATCCCGGTGGTGTCACCGGGGACCGTGGTGGTGGCGCCGGCCGCCGTGGTGGGTGTCGCCGAGGAGTGGGCCGAGCTCGAGCAGCCGGCGGCGAACAGGCCGACCACGGCGACGGTGGACCACCTTCGGAGACGGCGGCGGCGGCCGGGCACGACACGGCCGGTCACGACATCACCGGGCCGCGGGTCGGGCCGGCCATGAGGCCGGTGATGCGACGAGCCGATTCCTTGGTGCTGACCCGCCCGGTGGCGTAGTCCACCGGGTCGTAGCGCACCGGCGGAGGAGCGGGCTCGCTCAGCAGATCGGCGGGGTGGGGGCCGATCCGGTCGGCCACCGCCCGCAGGGCCCCCACGTCGAAGCCGTACACCCGGGCCGCGGTGAGACCCACCAGCTGGCGCAGCTCATCCTCACTGCAGCCGTTCATGGTGTCGCGCAGGGCGTCGCCCGATCGCGGCCAGGTGCCCTCGATGTGGGGGTAGTCGGCGCCCCACATGATGCGCGAGACCCCCAGCTGCTCGCGTATCTCGGCCTCACCTCGGCTCATGAACGACGCCCCGACGTAGCAGTTGGAGTGCCAGTACTCCGTGGGGGACTTGGAGAGGTGCTGGCCGACGGCCCGCTCGAAGGGCGAGAAGTACTGCTCGTCGAGGCGGCCCAGGGTGTCGGGGATCCAGTCGGCGCCCTGCTCGGTGAAGACCATCTCGAGCGCCGGGAACCGCTCGAAGACCCCGCCGAAGATGCACTGCCAGAGCGGCCGGTGGGACCACCACAGGAACTCCAGCTTGGTCGACCACATGGCGTGCCACCCGTAGCCCTCCCACGGGGTGCCCCCCGAATGGAACGTCACCGCCAGGCCGGCGTCGACGCAGGCCGCCCACAGAGGGTCGTAGCGGCTGTCGTGGTAGGACGCCAGGGTGGTGTCGCCGGTGGGCAGCATGACCCCGGCCAGGCCCCGGCCGGCGGCCCACGCCACGTCGGCCACGGCAGCCTGCACGTCGTGGGGCTGAACGATGGCCAGACCGGCCCGCCGGCCGGGCAGCAGGTCGCAGAAGTCGGCCAGCCAGCGGTTGTAGGCCCGGGCCCCCTCGCGCCGTCGTCGGGCGTCGGTGTCAGGGAAGGGGAAGGCGGCCCCCCACGGCGGTTCGTTGCCGTTCTGGAAGTCGGGGAAGATGACCTCGGCGGCGATCCCCTCGGCCTCGAGGTCGGCGGTGCGCCGGTCGGAGTCCCACACCCCGGTCGAGCCCTCCAGGCCGAGGGCCTCGTTGCCCTTGAAGAACTCGATCATGTCCTCGCCGAAGAGGGAGTCGATCAGCTCGCCGTCGTCGGGCAGGCCCATGGAGCGGTTCTGGGTGGTCCGCCACTCCCGGTGGGCCACCACGAACCGGTCGTACTCGTCGCGCCACGCCGGGTCCACCCATTCCCGGTAGCGGTCGACCGGCGGTCCGGCATGGCAGTCGGCCGAGACGATGAGGACGGCGTCGTCGCTCATCGGGCCGGCCCCCCATCGGCCCCCGTCGGGGCGAAAGCGAACCGCTCCACCAACTTCCAGTAGTCGGGGACCCGGTCCTCGCCGAGGTAGTCGCGCAGGCTGAGGAACTCGGCGGGCATCGACCCGTCGTCCTCGGCGAAGCCGTACTCGCGGGCCAGTTGGGTGGTCTTGAACGCCTTCCCCGAGCGGGCCAGGACATCGGGGTCGGTGGCCAGGGCGATGCAGGCCTTGCCGGTGAACCCGGGGGTCTCGCCGAAGGATATGTCCAGGCCGCTCAACTGGGGTCGGCCGTCGGGCCCTGGGGAGGCCAGAGCCATGAGCCCCTCGGTGAGCACCAGGCCGGGCCACAGCGACACGACGGCCACGCCGTGGCCGCGCAGTTCGAGGGCGGTGTCGGCGGTGATCTTGTCGATGGCCGCCTTGCCCGCCCCGTAGGGGACCGAGA
>JAKCDU010000005.1 GCA_021838445.1 Actinomycetes bacterium
CCAGACGGCCGTGAATGGCGGCTGCGGCGCGGCCGGCCAACTGCTGGTAGACGATGGAGCGGACCAGGGCGGCGAAGTGGGTGTCGACCGGACGGCTCAGCTTCATGGGACCGGCCTCGCCCACCAGGAGGGCCATCACCGGATCCCGCTCGGCCAATAGCGACGCGGCGGCGGCATGGGAGACTCGTCTGCTCATGGCGGAACTACCCTATGGGCCCCGAACAGGAGCCGGGCCGCCCACCGGCCCCGGAACGGCGCCAACCGCACCGGCCGCCGGGGAGGGGTAGGAGGCGACTACTTCCATGACCAGGGGCTGAGCCGAAGGCTCGGAGAGGGGGCCGGCGGACCGGGCACCCCCGCCGGAGGAATCCACCCCCGCTCCGACCACGCCGGCCAGCAGGAGCACAACGCACCAAACCATCAGAATACGGGCACGGGTCCCCACCACCGGGGAAACTACCGCCCCTCCCCGATGGCCGCGCCACGCCGGCCGACCAGGTCGCGTTACCTTGCGGCCTCCGGCGAGGTCAAACCTGTCAGAATCAACCAACTACGCGTGCCGAGGCCCCCGCCGAAGCGCCGCACTTTTCGCCGAGAGCCGAGGGTAATGACCACAGTTGAGCCCGTTTTGGACCACTCCCAACCGGAGGAGGAGGCCAGCCCGCTGGTCGAGCGCAAGACGTGGACCCAGCAGGTGCTTTTGACGGTCTTCCTGGCCGTCCCCTTCGCCGCGATGGTGGCCGCCGTGCCGGTGGCATGGGGCTGGGGTCTGTCGGTCCGGGACATCACCATTGCGCTGGTGATGTACGTGTTCACCGGACTGGGCATCACCGTCGGCTTCCACCGGTATCTGACCCACCGCAGCTTCACCGCTGGTCGGGCGCTACGGATCGTTCTGAGCGTCGCCGGCAGCATGGCCCTGCAGGCGTCGCCGATCCAGTGGGTAGCCGATCACCGCCGCCACCATCGGTTCTCCGACAAGGAGGGCGATCCGCACTCTCCGTGGCGTTACGGTGAGGGATTCAAGGCCCTGACCAAGGGCTTCGTCTACTCCCACGTGGGTTGGCTCTACGACTGGGATAGGACCGACGAGATGAAGTACGCCCCCGAGCTGGTGGCCGACGCCGACGTCAACTTCGTGTCCCGCCGCTTCGCCTGGTGGGTGGCTCTCTCCCTGCTGCTCCCGCCCCTGGTCGGCGGCCTGTGGTCCTGGTCCTGGCAAGGGGCCGTCACGGCGTTCTTCTGGGGGAGCCTGGTCCGCATATGCCTGCTCCATCATGTGACCTTCGCCATCAACTCGGTGTGCCACATCACCGGTAGGCGGCCATTCCGCACCCGTGACCGCAGTCAGAACGTCTGGTGGCTGGCCCTGCTCTCCTTCGGCGAATCGTGGCACAACTTCCACCACGCCGAGCCGACCTCGGCCCGTCACGGCGTCCGGCCCTTCGAGATCGACACCAGCGCCATGCTCATCAAGGCCATGGAGAAGCTCCGCTGGATCGAAGACGTCCGCTGGCCCGATCAGGCGGCCGTCGCCCGCCGCCGGCTGAGCTCCGACACCGCCGCCGGCTGAGCTCCGACAGCTGCGGCCCGCGCCGGGCGACAGCTGGGGCGCGGGCCCGGGCCGACCGGCTGCTGGGTCGAGGTCGCATCCGACCCAGGAGGGGCTAGCTCGTCGCGTTTGCCTCCCGGCGGCGCGGCCACTCCAGGCGGGCCAGAGGCAAGCCCGAGCCGCCGTGCTCGTCGGTGCGCACGGCGAGAACCTGGTGCAACTCGATGCGCCGCTGGGTGAACCCGAGGCGGCTACCGGCCAGGTAGAGGCGCCACACCCGGGCGGTGGCCTCGCCGACCTCGGCGACGGCCTCGTCCCAGTGAGCGTCGAGGTTGGCTCCCCACGCGGCACACGTTCGGGCGTAGTGCTCCCTGAAATTCTCCTCGTGGCGAACCTCGAAGCCATGGTCCTGGATGGCCGAAACGATGGTACCTACCGCTTCCAGCTCCCCGTCGGGGAACACGTAGCGGTTGATGAAGCCGCCGGTCCGGGCCGGAGCGGAACTCACCGGGCGGGTGATGCAGTGATTGAGGAACAATCCCTGGGGACGAACCTTGGAAGCCAGGAAGGTGACATACGAGTTCAGGTTGCGGGCCCCGATGTGCTCGGTGAGGCCGATGCTGCTGACTGCGTCGAAGCCGGACTCGGAGACGTTGCGATAGTCGTCGTGGCGGATCTCGGCCCGGTCGGACAGCCCGAGCTGGGCGATGCGCTTCTGACCCCACTCGGCCTGTTGGCGGGAGAGTGTCACCCCCAGCACCTCCACCCCGTAGTTGGCGGCGGCGTGGACGACCATGGTTCCCCACCCGCAGCCCACGTCGAGTAGGCGCTGGCCGGGCTGGAGGCCGAGCTTGCGGCAGACGAGATCGACCTTCTCCTCCTGGGCCTCCTCGAGGGTCGACCCCTCATCGGGATAGACCGCGCAGGTGTAGGCCATGGACGGGCCCAGTAGCCACTCGTAGAAGCGGTTGGACACGTCGTAGTGGTGGCTTATGGCCTTCGAGTCCCGTTGCAGCGAGTGCCTCAGGCCCCACCACAGGCCCGGGCGGGTCTCCTGGGGGGGCGGTGGAATGGGCTTCAGGATCCCCGGCCCCAGGCCCTGCAGGACCCGCAACCGGTCGGACCACGTCAGCGACCCGATGTGCTCGCCGGCCAGCATCATGAGCACCGTGAACATGTCACCCTCGACGTCGAGATACCCCGCGACGTAGGCCCGGGCCATGCCCAGGTCACTCGGCGCAGTGGCTACGTAGTTCAGGGCCCTCGCATCGTTGACACGGATGGTGCACATGGCGTCCGAGGGGCCGGCCCGGCTCCCGTCGAAAGCGACGAAGGCCAGTGGCAGCCCTTGTGCCACGACGTCGGATAGTACGGATGCGATCTTGGGACGGGACATACGCTGCAAGACTCCTCTCAACGGGCGCCGACGCACTTTGCGTAAAGGTCGTGGAGCCGACCGGCGGGATCGTAACGGCTCTTGAGGCTGCGGTAGAACGGACCGTTGTAGAGCTCCCAGAACCGGTCACGGTCGTAGAACACGGTGGAGTAGAGGGATTTGCGGCCGCCCAGGCGGTCGACCTCCTGCTCCACCCAGCGGTTGTGATGAGCCGGGTCCATCCCCGCCTCGAGGGGCACGCTGGCCCAGAACCCGACGTTCACGTACAGCTGCTCGGGGTCCAGGCGGTACAGCTCCCAGGTCTCTTCCGGGCTCCTCTGGCGTAGGGGGCACAGCCAGAACGGCGAGATGGGCACCTCACGCTGGAACGAGTCGAGGAACTCCTCCACGCGCGCCAAGGGCAGCTCGACGTCTTGTATGACGTTCTCGCGTGGGGGCAGGCCCCGGCGGGCGTCGATCCGGGCCTTCCAACGGTGGCGCTCCTCGAAGGCCATGATCTTCCAGTACGTGTCGCTTCGCAAAAAGCGCGGCCCGGCCAGCCGGCGAACCAGCTGATTCTGGGCGTAGAACGCCCTGGAGCACCAGAACCAGTCGGTGTCCCACCTCCACAGGTAGTCGCGCACCGTGAGCCAGTCCTCACGGCGGCTCTGGATGGAGCGGTAGTAGATGTCCTGATGGGTGTAGTCGCTGGTCCTCGGGGCCGAGTCGCTCCACCCGCCGAGCGTCAGGTAGCACTCCTCGCAGGAGAAGACGGTTCCGTCGACGAAGTCGACCCGCTCGCCCTCGTGACGGCGCGACTCGCACACTTCGGCCATCGTGGCGAGCAGGTCGGAGGTGCGGGTGAAGCGCAGGTGGCGCAGGTGTACGTAGGGGTGCACCTCCTCGAGCTCGATGCGGAGCCGCAGGGCGTAGCCGAGCGAGCCGTACGAGTTGGGGAAGCCGAAGAACAGGTCCCGGTGAGGGCCTTCCCGGCTGGCGGTCAACACCTCCCCCGAACCGGTGAGAATGTCCATCTCGATGACCGACTCATGGGGCATCCCGTTGCGAAACGACGAGCTCTCGATGCCCAATCCGGTCACCGCCCCACCCAAGGTTATGGTCTTCAGTTCGGGGACCACGAGGGGCACGAGGCCGAACGGGAGCAGCGCGTCCACCAGGTGCTCGTAGGTGGTCATGCCGCCCACGTCGGCCCAACGGTTCTCGACGTTCACGTCGAGAACCCCGTCGAAAGCGCCGACATCGAGGCCGGCCCCGGCCGGCCCCGCAGGGTTCCGGCTCCGGAACAGGTTGGAGGTCTTCTTGGCCAGCCGCACCGGTCGCCCCGGGGGAATGGCCCGGTACTGCTCCTTGAGGACCTCGACCCGGCGGACGTAGCGGTCCCATCCGGCGGTGGCCGGGACGGCCCGGCCGTCGAGTAGGGGCTGCTGATCGGCCAGTGCCATCCCCCGAAACTACCCCTTGTCCGCCTCGGCCGAGAGACCTTCGGCGAGCCGCGAGGCCGCCTCGATGTAACCCTCGACGAGATCCATCACCACCTGGCCGGCCGGGCGGGAGGTGTTCATCTGGCCTACCGCCTGGCCCACGAAGTAGTTGATGAGCTGCCGGGCGCCCGGAGCCGACGCGGCGCTGCGGGCGATACGGGCCTCCGCCTCGGCGACGAGCAGCGACTGCAGCGGCATCCCGAGCGGATCCGGGGTATCGGTCCGGTCCCACTCGTCGGTCCACGCCGAGCGCAGCTGGCGGGCCGGCTTACCGGTCTTGGAGCGGGACCGCACGGTGTCGGCCGAGGTGGCCGCCAGGAACTTCTCCTTGACGACCGGGTGGGTCTCGGCCTCTTCGGTGGTCAGCCACACCGAACCACACCACACGCCGGCGGCCCCGAGGGCCAAGGCGGCCGCCACCTGGCGGCCGTCGGCGATACCGCCCGCGGCCAGAACCGGCAAGGGCGTCACCGCGTCCACCACCTGGGGCACGAGAACCATGGTTCCGATCTCCCCGGTGTGGCCGCCCGCCTCAGATCCCTGGGCGATGATCAGGTCGACGCCGGCGTCACGCTGACGCCGGGCGTGTTCGGGTTTGCCCACCAACCCGGCTACGACCAGCCCTCGGCTGTGGGCCTCCCCGACCAGGTGATCGGGCGCCGGGCCCAGGGCGTTGGCGATGAGCTTCACCTTCGGGTGTCGCCAGACCACCTCGAGGAGGTCCTGGGCGCTGCGGTTGGAGAACGGTACGGGGCGCTCGCCTCGGGAGCGGTGAGGCTCCTCCGGCAGGGGGCCCACCCCGTAGCGCTCGAGGATGTCGTCGACGAATGCCCGGTGCTCAGCGGGCAGGAGCGACTCCGCCTGGGCGGCGCTCAAGCCCCCGGATTCGTCGCCGACGTACCGGGCCGGAATGATGACGTCCACCCCGTAGCCGCGCTCACCCACCTCCTGGTCGAGCCAGTCGAGAGCCACCTCGAGCTGCTCGGGGCTGTAGGCCACCGCACCGAGCACCCCGAGTCCACCGGCGCGGGTGACCGCCGCCACGACGTCGCGACAGTGGCTGAACGCGAGGATGGGGAACTCGATTCCGAGCAGGTCACATACGGCGGTTCGCATGCGCCAACCATAGAGACCCGCCGCCGCCCGATGGAGTGGCGCCGACGCCCGCCAGCCGACACCCTGGGTCGCATATGCAAGACATCTATACCCACGGCCATTCCGAGCCGGTGCTGCGCAGCCACCGGTCGCGCGCCGCGGCCGATTCGGCCGCCTACCTGCTCCCCCGGCTCCATCCGGGCCAGGATCTGCTCGACGTGGGCTGCGGCCCGGGGTCGATCACCAACGACCTGGCTGGGCTCGTCGCACCGGGCCGGACCATCGGTGTCGACCGGTCACCGGCGGTGATCGCAGAGGCGGCCGCCGGGGCCCGCCACGGGGCGGTGTTCTCCACCGGGGATGTCTACGAGCTGGAGTTTCCCCCCGCCTCGTTCGACGTGGTCCACGCCCACCAGGTCCTGCAGCATCTGACCGACCCCGAACGGGCGCTGCGTGAGATGCACCGGGTTCTGAGTCCCGGCGGATGGTTGGCGGTGCGCGACGCCGTCTACCGCTCGTTCGTCTGGTATCCCGACCACGAGATGCTCACCAGGTGGCTGGAGCTCTACCACGCCGTTTGCCAACGCAACGGCGCCGACGCCGACGCCGGCCGGCGCCTCCCCTCGTGGGTAGCGGCCGCCGGTTTCGACGACATCGAGGTGTCGAGCTCCAACTGGACCTACGCCGACCCGTCCTCGGTGCGGTGGTGGGCCGATGTCTGGGCCGAACGCAGCACCGGCTCGGGCTTCGCCGAGCAGGCGGTGGAGTACGGTCTCGCCACTCGGAGCGAGCTCCAGGAGCTCAGCGCCGGTTGGCGGGAGTGGGGGGCCCACCCCGACGCCATCTTCGTGGTCGTCAACGTGGAGGTCCTGGCCCGGGCCTGAGCCGTGGTCCCACCGTCCGGGGATACGGCGGCGGGCGGACCCGGCTCAGATGACCGGGCGGTGGGCGCCGACCGAAGGCGGCTGGAAGAACAGGCGCCGCCTTTCGGGCATGGCGGCGACCACGTCGGGCGGCGCCGCCGGAGCCACCTCCCACGCCGAGTTACCCGGCGAGTACTTGAGCATGACCACCAGGCGGTCCTCGTCGCCGTGCCACGGAATCGTGCAGTGCACGAGCGCCTCGGTGAACACGAGCAGCGAGCCGGCCGGTTGGGCCACCTCCACCACCAGCGACTCGGCACCCTCGGGAAGCGGCTCGCAGGCCTTGTGGCTACCCGGGATGCAACCGAATCCGCCCCCGCCGGGCCTGCCGTCGACCAGCGACCAGGAGAAGGCGAGTAGCCCGCTGCGCAGAGATCCGAGCCGGCTCACCCAGTACTGGGCCGGGTCGTAGGGCTCGGCCGGCCCGTGCAGCCCGAGACCGGAGGTGCCCGGGGCCATGACGATCCCGTAGGCGTGGTCGAGGCGCACGTGAGCTCCGATCAGATCGCCCAGGACCGCCACCACCCACGGGTGGTCCACCAGTTCCCCGAACGCCGGATCCCAACCGAACATGGCGCCGCCCTGGCCGAAGCGCTGCCGCTCGATGGTCCCGTCCGGCCGGGCCAGCCGCTGACGCGAGACCGCCGATCGAAGGCGCTGGACGGCGGCCTCGTCGATGGCCCGGTCAAGCAGCAGGTACCCATCCACGTCGAACCGGTAGCGCTGAAGTGGGCTGAGTCCCCCGGTCATGATCCTCCTCGCGTCACTTGCCGACCGACAATAGGGCCGGGTGGTCGCAACTCCGCCGGCGATGCCAGCATGGTCCGGTGGAAGCGTCCCCGGTCAGCGACGTCATAGTGGTGGGCGGCGGACCGGCCGGGGTCTCGGCGGCCGTCACTCTCGCCCGGTCGGGACGGCAGGTCACCATCGTCGACCGGGCCGTCTTCCCGAGGGACAAGACCTGCGGTGACGGCCTCACCGCGGCCGCTCTGCGCCGCCTCGAGCACCTGGGCCTCGACCCGCGGCGGGTGGCGTCCTGGCAGCCGGTCGAGCGGGTGACGGTGGTGGCCGCGTCGGGTCAGCAGGTCGACCTTCCCCTCAGTTCGCCCGGCGGCGGTTGGTTCGCGGCGGCGGCCCGCCGTTTCGACCTCGACGCCGCCCTCGTCGAGCGGGCCCGGCAGAGTGGCGTGAGGGTGCTGGAAGGTCGTGCCGTGACCGAGGTCGGGGTTGCGGGCGGGGCGGTTTCGGTGGGCCTGGAGGACGGGACCCGGCTGGAGGCGCCCTTCGTGATCGCCGCCGACGGAATGTGGTCACCGGTACGACGCCACCTCGGCCTGAGCACTCCGGGGTACCTCGGGGAGTGGCAGGCCGGCCGGCAGTACCTGACCGGCGCCGGCCCGCAGTCGCGCCGGCTGTGGGTCTGGTTCGAACCCGACATGATCCCCGGGTACGCCTGGTCGTTCCCCTTGGCCGGTGACGTCGTGAACGTCGGCTACGGGGTGCTGCGGGACTCCCATCCGTCCCTCAGGGGCCAGAGCATCGACTGGTCGCAGCGGCGGGCCGTCGCCTCGGTCCTCGGGCCGACGGCCGCAGCGGATGGACCCTGGCGGGCGTGGCCCATCCCGACCCGTGTCGGCGAAGCACCCCTGGCGGGGCTGGGGGGACGGGTCCTGTTCGTGGGCGACGCCGCCGGGGCGAGCGATTCCATGACCGGCGAGGGCATAGCTCAGGCTCTCGAGACCGGGGAAGCAGCGGCGCGCGCCATCGCCCGCCACGGGCCCGGCGATCCCTCCGGCGCAGCCCACCGCTACACCCGGGTGGTGCGTTGGGGCCTGGCTCTCGATGACCGCCTGTCCAAGAAGCTGTCAGCGGTACTGGCCCGGCCGGGCGGTTCTGGTCGGGCTCTGGCGCTGGTGGACAGGAGCGACTGGCGGAGGCGCAACTTCGCCCGGTGGATGTTCGAGGACTACCCGAGAGCGGTCCTCGTCACGCCCCACCGGTGGCAACGCCGCATGTTCTCCCGACCCGGGGCTTACGCCGCTCTGGCTGCCGCCTGGCCCCTCTCGGGCCGCCCCGCGCCAACATCCGACGATCCCGGCTGAGCGCCGCCCGACCCCCGGAAGAGGCGACAGGGAGGCGGAGCACCCCCCGAACGGGACCAGTCACCCGCCCCGCGGGGGGTGGTGTCCGGCTGGCTCCTACTCCTCGCGCGCAACTACCGTCAGCCCATGAGCGATATCGGATACGACGGCAAGGTAGCGATCGTCACGGGAGCCGGCGGCGGCCTGGGCCGTCAGCATGCCCTGCTCCTCGCGTCCCGCGGGGCGCGTGTCGTGGTCAACGACCTGGGCGGCTCGGTCAGCGGGGAAGGAGCCGATCTGGGCCCGGCCGACAAGGTGGTCGAGGAGATCCGGGCGGCCGGCGGCGAGGCGGTTTCGGATGGCAACAGCGTGGCCACCCCCGAGGGCGGTCAGGCCATCGTCCAGACCGCCATCGACCACTTCGGCCAGATCGACATCGTGGTCAACAACGCCGGGATTCTCCGGGACAAGACTTTCCACAACCTCACCCCTGAGCTGCTCAACCCGGTGCTCGACGTCCACCTGAAGGGTGCGTTCCACGTGACCCAACCGGCCTGGGTGAAGATGCGCGAGCAGGGCTACGGTCGGGTGATCAACACCGCGTCGCAGTCGGGCGTGCTCGGCAACTTCGGGCAGAGCAACTACGGGGCGGCCAAGATGGGCCTGGTCGGCTTGACCCGGGTCCTCGCCCTGGAGGGGGCCAAGTACAACATCAAGGTCAATGCCATCGCCCCTATCGCCCGCACCCGGATGACCGAGGACATCATGGGGGCCTTGGCCGACTCGCTCGACCCGGAACTGGTGTCGCCGGTCGTGGCCTGGTTGGCATCGGAGGACTGCTCGGTGACCGGTGAGGTCTTCACCGTGGCCGCCGGGCGCGTCGCCCGGTTCTTCGTCGGGATGACCAAGGGCTACTTCAACCCCCAACTGACCGTCGAGGACGTGCGCGACCACCTCGATCAGATCCGCGACGAACAGGGCTACCTGGTCCCCACCAGCGCCAACGAGGAGAACGCCTTCCTCTTCTCCTTCCTCAAGGAGCAGTCCGGCCAGGCGGACTGAACCCAGCGGACCGAGCCCAGGTGGCTGAACCCAGCGTGCTCAGCCAGGCGTGCTAGCTCAGCCGGACCCGGTGGAGGAGGTCCCAGCGACCTCCCCCACCGACCATCACCCAAACCTCCTCGGCCCGGCAGCGCAGCGGGAGTTTCACCGCCACGTCGGCGGCTATCGGCACGAGCTCGACCCCGTCACTGGCGTGGGCCACCGTCATGTGGGGGATCACCTCGTCGAACTCGTCCTCCCAGGGAGGGGTCCCGAAGCGGTCGGCCAGCCGGTGGATCAGCGAGGTGAACAGTCCGGATGGTTCGGGCGCCAGCCACAGGACCCGGCGCCCGAACCATCCCACCCGGTCGAGCACGAAGTCGAAGGCGGGCACCTCGGCGAGCTCCTTGTCCAGCTCGGCCAGGTCGTCCGGCCCGATCTCGCCGGGTGGCAACCACGGCACCACGAGTGTCACATGGGCGGGCACTCCGGCCATGGCGACGGGATCGTGCTCCAGCCGCCAGCGGCCGACCACCGAATCGGCCTTGGGGACCGGGATCAGCACGGCGCTCTGGCGGCGGCCGCTGCTGGTCCCGGGGCCGGTCATAGAGAGGGATACCCTAGGCGTCGAAGACGTCGGAGAGAAGCGCCGGGACGGCCACTTCGAGCTGATCGTAGGTACAGCTCGCCGAGTCCCGGTCGGGCCGCCACCGCCGGAACCGGGCGGTGTGGCGGAGCCGGCGCCCCTGCAGGTGCTCGAAGGCCGCCTCGACCACCAGACGGGGGTCCAGCAACTCGAAGCTCAGGTCCTTGCCGGCATTCCAGCGGCTGCCGACCCCCGGCGCCTTCCCACCGTCGGCGACCATGAAACCGGCCCACTCGGCCCACGGGTGGTCCACCGGGTCCCGGTAGGGAGCGAGCTCCTCGACGAGCTGGCGACGCCGCTCGGTCGGGAACGAACCGATCACTCCCACATGCTGGAGTCGACCCTCCTCGTAGAGTCCGAGCATCAGCGAACCGACGACCGACCGGTCGGCGCTGTACCAGCGGAACCCGCCGACCACGAAATCGCCGGTCCGTTCGTGCTTCACCTTGATCATGGCCCTCTGGTCGGGGAGGTAGCGAAGCTCCCGGCCCTTGGCCACCACCCCGTCCAAACCGGCCCCTTCGAAGCGGTCGAACCAGGCCCGGGCGGTGTCCAGCTCGGCGGTGATCGGGGTGAGGTGCACCGGGGGCCGGGCGCCGCCCAGAACCGCCTCCAGGCGCTCCCGGCGGGCTGCGAAAGGCGATTCGCGCAGGTCTTCGCCTTCTACGGCGAGCAGGTCGAAGGCCACGAAGCTGGCGGGTGTGTCGCGTGCGAGCGTGGCCACCCGCGACGCCGCCGGGTGGATGCGCTGTGACAGCAGGTCGAAGTCCAGGCCGTCCGGTCCGGCCAGCACCACCTCCCCGTCGACCACACAGCGAGACGGGAACTCCCTACGCACGGCCTCCACGATGTCGGGGAAGTACCGGGTCAGAGGCTTGCCGTTGCGGCTGCCGAGCTCCACCTCGTCGCCGTCCCGGAACACCACACACCGGAACCCATCCCATTTCGGCTCGTACAGGTAGTCGCCGACGGGAAGCGCCTTGGCCGGCTTGGCCAGCATCGGCGCCACCGGTGGGCCAACGGGAAGGTCCATCGTGGGAAACCTAGCTGCCGGCCGGCCTCCCGAGAACCTCGGCGACCCTCCGGGCGAGCTCGGATCGCTCCAGGTCCTCGAGCGGCACGGGTAGGGCCAGGGACCAGTTGGGCCAGCTGTCGGTGGTGCCGGGCATGTTCGGTCGCTCCTCGACGGCCAGCGCGTCGTCGAGGGTGGCGACGAGGAGGCTGCAGGGCGCCCGGGCCAGGTCGCGGTGGACCTCGACGATGACCTCGGCCGGATCGCTGCCGGGGGCCCGCTCGCGGAGGTGGTCCAGCAAGCGGGCCGACGACTCCTCGTTGGGGTCGGTACCGAGGTCGCGCTGGGCCTGCAGGTCGGAACCGCTCAGGACCCCGGCCACGGTCGGCAGATCGTGGGTCGTCACCGCGCCCATGGCCGCCCCGGGCCACTGCTCGGTGGGCGCGTCCTCGAACCACCACACCCGGTAGGACAGGATCTGACGCTCGGCCAGGTCGCGGCGGACCTCGTCCTGGACGGTGCCCAGGTCCTCGCCGATCACGTAGGCCCCGGCCCGGTGCGCTTCGAGGGTCAAAATGTTGAGCATGTCGTGGTGGGGGTAGGCGACATAGGTCCCCTCCCGGGGGTGGGCGCCGGGCGGGATCCAGAACAGCCGGAACAGCCCCATGACGTGGTCCACCCGCACCCCCGACCCGTGGGTCAGCGCGGCACGCAGAGCCTCGATCCACGGCGCGTAGCCACCGCCCCGCAGCCTCCACGGGTCGAAGGGGGGCAGGCCCCAGTCCTGGCCCCTCGTGTTGAACTCGTCGGGAGGGGCACCGACGCGCATCCCCCGGGCGAAGGCCTCGGGCCAGATCCACGTGTCGGGCCCGCTCGGGTCCACCCCGACCGCCAGGTCCACGACCAGGCCGAGAGTCTGGTCGGCGGCGCGGACCTGCTCGTCGGTAACCCACTGCAGCCAGGAGTGGAAGTCCCGGCGTTCCGGGTCGCAGGCGGCGTCGGCCGGCCATCTCGTCCGGTCGGCACCGTAGCGCTCGGCCAGGGCGCAGTAGGTCGAGAAGCGGTCCAGGGCGTCCCCCCGAGCCGACCGGAAGGTGGCCAACCGTTGGTCCCTCCGGGTCAGGGCGAAGAGCCGCTCGAGCGCCTCGGACTTCAGGTCCCAGACGCGGTCCCGGTCGATGACCCGTTGATCGTTGAGGGCCCGGCCGGCGGCGCCGAGGGCCTCGAGACCGCTCAACTGCCCGGCGCCGGGTACCTCGTCGACGGCGATGTAGATGGGGTCGAGGAAGCACCGGCTGCCGGGGTAGTACGGGCTGGGCTGGCGGGGCCGGCCGGGGGTGGCAGCGTGCAACGGGTTGATGAGGGTGAATCCCGCCCCGCTGCTCCGGGCCCACTCGTTGAGCCGGCGGAGGTCGGCCAGGTCGCCCATGCCCCAACTGCGGCGCGACCGGGTGGCGTACACCTGCGAGGAGAAACCCCACCGCCGGGTCGCCGGAGGCGCCGCCCGGCCGGGGCTCACCACGAGCGGGTGGGGCGGCCGGTCCCGGGGTTCGAACCTGTGGTAGCCGGGGGGCAGGTCGGCGGGAAGGGGACCAGCGACGGCCACCTCGGCACCGTCCTCGGTGACCACGCGCCCCGAACCTAGGTCGGGAAGCGGGTGGTCGAGCCGGACGGTCACCGCCTGCGGAGGAGGCGGATCACCGGGCCCGGCACCCATTCCGGCCAGGATGGCGTCCACCGTCTCGGGCGGCGCGGCGCGCCAGTCGCCGGCGTAGTCGTGGTAACCGAGGGCCACCCCCCAGGTCTCGGGTCGAACGTCGGCGGTCACAGCGCAGCCCTAGCCTGGGGCTCGTGCTCCACGTCCGCCACGACGACGCGGCCCTCAGCGTCGGTGACTGCAGGGTTATGTTCGGGACCACCTCGTGGGCGGACAGGACTCTGGTGCAAGCGGGCACTTTCTACCCCCGCAAGACCATGAACGCCCGGGACCGCCTGGCCTATTACGCCTCGCGCTTCCCGCTCAGCGAGATCTCCACCACCTACCGCTTCCCTCCCACCCCGCAGCTCGCCGCCCAGTGGGTGGACCGCTCCCCCGCCGGCTTCGTCTTCGACGTCCGGGTGTGGTCGCTGCTCAGCGGGGCACCCACCCTTCCCGATTCCCTCTGGCCCGACCTCCAGCCAGCTGTCGCCGTCCGCCATCGCGACGCCCGCCGGCTCTACGCCGGCCACCTCCCCGACGCGGTGGTGGACGAGTGCTGGGATCGCTTCCTTCACGGCATCGAGCCGCTGCGCAGCAGCGGCCGGCTCGGCATGCTGATCCTGCAGTATCCGGGGTGGTTCTCCCCCCGGCCGGAGTCGTGGGCCGAACTGGCCCTGGTCAGTCGACGCCTCGCCGGCTACCGCGTGGCGGTCGAGCTCCGCAGCCCGAAGTGGCTGGCCGGCGACGCCGACGGAGCCCACGAATCGCAGATGGAATGGCTCGAGGACCACGGTCTGGCCTACGTATGCGTGGACGGCCCCGACGCCGGCCCCCGGGCCGGGTGCGGCATGGTGGCCGCCACTTCGGACGTGGCGGTCGTCCGCTTCATCGGGCGACGGCAGGTCGACGACGAGCCGTGGACGGCCCCCTACCGCTACAGCCGGTCCGAGCTCGGGACCTGGGTGGGCCGAATACGCCAGCTGGCCTCGTCGTCGCAGGAGGTTCATGTCCTCATGGATAACTGTTGGGGTTCCGACGCGGTGGACAATGCTTTGGAGTTGGCCCGGTTAGTCGCGTCCGACCTGGACCACTGAACCGTGGTGGCCGACCATCCGCCACCGACCCTGGTGGCGGACGAACAGGTTGAGGGCGGCCACGGTGACGCCGCCTTGGTCGCCGAGCAGGTTCTCGTCGAGCGACACCCAAGCGGCGTCTCCGACCACCGTGGGCTTCTCCCGGGTCACCACGAACTGCAGCTGGGCTCCGTTCTGGAACAGCGCGAAGAAAGACGAGGCCACCGCACCCCAGCCCTCCAGGGTGGCCCATCCCGGGTGGGTGCAGGTCACCCGCTCGGACCGCTCCCACAAGTCCGACATGGCGTCGAGGTCACGGGTCTCGAAAGCGTCGTAGTAGCTGCGGTTGACGGCCAGCACCGCCTGTTCGTCGTCCACCACGCGAACCTATCTCCGTTGCAGTTGATCTAGCGTCGCCGGATGGAGTCTGGCGAGATGAGAGTGACCGGAGCCGACGGTGTCGACCTCGTGGTCCACCATCTCGGAGGAGAAGGCCCCCCGGTCATGCTGGCCCACGCCACCGGCTTCCACGGCCGCTGCTGGGTACCGGTGGCCTCGATCCTGTCCCGCTCGTACACCGTCTGGGCCATCGACCAGCGGGGTCACGGCCGGTCGGGGAGGTCGCCCGACGGCCGCTACGACGACTGGGGCCGCTTCGCCGACGACCTCCTCGCCGCGGTCGACGCCGTCGGCGGTCCCGGCTGGCGGGCCGGTGGTCACTCCCTGGGGGGAGGCGTCAGCCTGCTCGCCGAGGCCCGCCGGCCCGGCACCTTCACGGCGATCTGCTGCTACGAGCCGGTCGTCATGCCCCCGCCCGAGCTGGTCGGGTCCGATCCGACGGGGCGGGGCCCCAGCCCGCTGGCCCAGCTGGCCCGAAAGCGGCGCCCGACCTTCGCGTCGCGCCGTGCCGCCGAGGCCAACTACCGGTCGAAGCCCCCGTTCTCGGCTTTCGATCCCGAAGCCCTCCGCTGCTACGTGGAGGACGGTCTGGTGGACCTGCCCGACGGCAGCGTCGGCCTGGCCTGCGCACGAGAGGACGAAGCGGCGGTCTTCGAGGGCGCCCCGCACAGCCCCACCTGGGACGAGCTGCCCGCGGTGCGGGCCCCGGTGGCGGTCATATCCGGCACCGACATGAGCGACCCGGTCGCCCGCTTCGCCCCGCTCATCGCCCGCCGGCTACCGAGAGGCGGCTACCGGGCCCTGGAGGGGCTCGACCACTTCGGGCCCATGACCCGGCCCCACCTGATCGGGGAGGTGATGGCCGCCGCGCTGGCCGGCGGGGACCCCCGCGGGCGGTCCACCATCGCCGTCACATCCCCTAAGTAGCCTGATCGACGATGGCCCTGCCGCTTCCGACCTCGCTGTCGCCTTCGAAGGTGTCCTCGTTCAAGGATTGCGCTCTGGCTTTCCGCCTCTCGGTCATCGATCGGCTGCCCGAGCCCCCCTCTCCGCACGCCGCCAAGGGCACGTTGGTGCACCGGGCCCTCCAGCTGCTCATGTGGGAGGAGGAGCCCGCCGACCGCACGGTCGACGCGGCGCGGGCCAAGCTGGAGCGGGCCGTGCCCGAGATACTCGACGGGGAGGAGTACCGGGCCCTGCCGTGGGAGCCCGGCCAGAAGGACGACTTCGTGGCCGACGCAGCGGTGCTCATCGAGAACTATTTCCGCCTGGAGGACCCAACCGCGGTCCGGGTCATCGGCACCGAGCTACGGATGTCGGTGGACCTCGGATCGCTGCGCCTGTCGGGCATCATCGACCGCCTCGATCTCGACGCCGACGGCGGCCTGGTCGTCACCGACTACAAGACGGGCCGGGCCCCGAGCGCCAACTTCGAGCAGTCCCGCCTCGGCGGCGTCCACTTCTACGCCTTCCTGTGCGAGCAGGTCCTCGGCCGGCGGCCGGTCAGGGTCCAGTTGCTGCACCTGCGTGAGCCTCTGGCCATCTCGACGGTGCCCTCGGACCAGTCGATCCGGGGCATGCGGCTACAGACCACGGCCATCTGGGCCGCCGTAGAGCAGGCCTGCGACCGCGAGGACTTCCGACCCAAGCCGGGACGCCTCTGCGATTACTGTGCCTACCACGACCTTTGCCCGGCCGTCGGCGGCGACCTGAGCCGCGTCGGCTACCGGGCCGGCCCCGCCGTCGTGGCCGTGCCGGTGGCCTCATGAGGTCGGCACCTCAGCCCCCTTCCCCCCGATTCTGAACCGGACACTCCACCAATGAGCCGCCGCCCCAAGTTCCCGACGGTGCCGATCCCGGCCGCCTTCGACCCCCTCGATGCGGCGGTGGACCGGTGGTTCGAGTCGCACCTGCGTCACCGACGCAGCGTCGATGTGGTCATGTACGGGGCCAGCGCGGTCGGCGACCACGGCGTGGTGTGGTTGGGCCTGGCCGGCATACAGGCCCTGCGACGCCACCAGCGGGGCGAGACCTGGGCCCGGCCCTTCCTGCGCACGGCCATCGGGCTGGGCGTCGAGTCAGTGGTGGTCAACGGCCCGGTGAAGTTCCTGTTCCGCCGAACCCGGCCGCTCCACGAGGGGCCCCGACCACTGCACCTGCGCCAGCCGAGGACCAGCAGCTTCCCGAGCGGGCACGCCACCGCCGCCTTCTTCGGTGCCGCCCTGCTTCGCGACGACGACCCCTTGTGGCCCGTCTACTACGCGCTGGCGGTCATCGTCGCCACCAGCCGGGTGCACGTTCGCATTCACCACGCCTCCGACGTCATCGGAGGGGTCATCACCGGAATCGCCCTCGGCGAGCTCACCCGCCGCCTACTCCCTGTTGCGCCCCCCTCGGGGCCGGTCCCGCCCGAGCCGACGACCGCGGGCAGGGCGGAGACGCCGCCGGGGAGCGGCCACCCAGGAGCATCGGGGACGGAATGACCGATCCCGTCGTCGGGTTGGCAAGGGTATGACCCGAAGCTTCTCTGTCACGTGGGATTACCGCTGCCCGTTCGCCCGTATCGGTCACGAGCACATACTGGCGGGGCTGGCCGCGGGAGCCGACTGGGACGTTCGGTTCGCACCTTTCTCCTTGGACCAGGCCCACGTTTCCGAAGGCGGGACGTCGGTCTTCGACGAACCCGACCGCCACCCCGGCCTAATCGCCAACCTGGCCGGAGTCGCCGTCCGCGACTGCTGGCCCGATCAGTTCACCGCCGCCCACGGGGCCCTCTTCCACGCCCGCCACGCCGAGTCCCTCGACCTGCGTGACCGCAGCATCGTCGCCGAGGTGCTCAACGGGGCCGGTCTCGACGCTGGCGCCGTCCTGGCCGAGGTCGATTCGGGTCGACCCCTCGAGACCCTCGAGCGGGAGCACACCGAAGCGGTCGAGCGCTGGCAGGTGTGGGGGGTGCCCACCTTCATCGTGGGTGAGAGCGCGGTGTTCGTGAGGCTGATGAAGGGACCCGATGGCGACCCCTCCCGTTCGGTGGCGGCCGTTGAGCGCATCTACGACCAGATCACCGGGTGGCCCGAACTGAACGAGTTCAAGCACACCTCCCTGTCCAACTGAGAAGCGGTCATGCACGCACTGCCGAGCGGGGAACGGCCACTCCGAGGCCAGCCGCACACGACTAGCCGGCGCCGTGGCCGTCAGCGGATGGCCGTCCTCTCCTCCGCCGGTGCCGTGCTCACGACGGCGTCCGGGGTGGCGGCATCCTGACCGCTGACCTCGATCAGGGCTTGGCCCTCCTCGGTCTTTCGGTGGGCGAGGCGGTGCGCTGGCGGGCGACCGGCGGATCGCGCTGGCACAACGGGCGGGTCACCCGCCGCGAGCGTGATGGCAGCGTCGGCGTCACCGACGCCCGGGGGTCGCAACGCAGCCTGCCCGTCGACCGGCTCGAGGTCCGCTGCGCCGGGCCCCGGGGCGGAAGCGGCTGGGAGCCACTGAGCCAACGGGCATCGCGCACCGAGCAGCTACGCCTCCTCTGACCCAGGCGCCCCCGGCACCGACGCAGCCCGGGGGCCGGCCGGGCCGGGCCCGGGGCGCTCCCTCGGCCCGCTCGCCCGGCGGGGCCTACGGTCGGGGCGCCAGGTCGCGGACGGCTTGGCGCAGGTCGGCCCCGGCGGCCACCACGAGCAGGGTCACGGTCGTCACACCGGCGTCGAGGTAGGCCTGGACCTTGGCCCGGATCTGGGTCGGGGAACCGCTCAGGATGAGGTCGTCCACCACGGCCTCGGGTATGGCCTCCAGCGCCGCTGTGCGGTCCCCGGCCCGCCACGCGTCCCACATCCCCTGCAAGCTCGGACCCCGGCCCAGCCACTCGTGGAACGCGGCGTAGACCGGGACGTTCAGGTAGGCGGCCACCATCCGCCGCCCGACGGCCAGGACGGCTTGGCGGTCCTCGCTCGGGAGCACGAACAGGCGGGCCACGATCTCCTTGCCCGGCCCGACCTCGGCCACCACCCGGGCCACGTCCGCGGCCCCCAGCCAGTTGATGACCGCGCCGTCGCCTTCGCGGCCGGCCAGGCGCAGCATGCCCGGCCTGAGCCCGGCCACGAGTATGGGGGGCACGACCTGCGGGGGGCGCGCCAGGCGGAACCCCCGGACCTCGAAGGTGTCGTACGCCGCGCTGACCTTCTCGCCGGCCAGGGCCGACCGCAAGAAACGCACCATGTCCCGGGTGCGGCGGTAGGGCTGGTCGAACGAGAGCCCGTTCCACCGTTCGACGATGACATCGGACGAGGTGCCGACGCCGAGCACGAACCGGCCCGGCGCCGCTTCGGCGAGGGCGGCGGCGCTCTGGGCGAGCAGCGCCGGGCCTCGGGTGAAGGTGGGAATGATGGCCGTGCCCAGCCGGAGACCGGGAGCCCAGGTCGCGCTCATGGCCAGGGGGGTGAACCCGTCGGTACCGTCCGCCTCGGCCGTCCACACGTCGCTGTAACCGAGTTCGGCGACCTCCTCGATCCAAGGACGATGATCCGCGAGGGGTACCCCGTCGAAGGGGATGGTGATTCCGTAGCCCATCGCCGGATCGTAACGGGCGGGCGCCTCAGGCGGCGTGCTTCTCGGTGCGCTCCGCGGCGCTGCGCACTATCTCGGCGAGCACCCGGCGCGCTTCGGCCACGCCCCGCTTGCCGATCTCCCGGGTGTGGGCGTCGAGGTGGAAGTCCGAGTCGTCTCGATCGAGAAGCGCAAGCTGTTCGGCCATGTAGTCATTGTTCCGCAGGGGTGTGACAATCAAGCAGGGTCGCCGGTCACAAAGGTTCGAGGCGCCGGCTCCGGGTAGCATCGGGTCATGCCAGGTGTAGTCATCATCGACGCCGTCCGGACTCCCGTGGGCCGGCGCAACGGCGGCCTCTCCACGGTTCACCCAGCCCAACTTCTGGGGACCGCCCTCCAGGCGCTGCTGGCTCGTACCGACATGGACCCGGCCGAGATCGGTCAGGTCGTCGCCGGATGCGTGTCGCAGGTCGGTGAGCAGTCTTTCAATATCGCCCGCACGGCGTGGCTGGCCGCCGGCCTGCCCATCTCCACCGCCGCCACCACCGTGGACACGCAGTGCGGGTCCAGCCAGCAGGCGGTCAACCTGGCGGCCAGCCTGGTCCAGTCGGGCACCGTGGACGTGGCCGTGGCGTGCGGTGTCGAGTCGATGACCCGGATACCCATCGGCTCCAACTCGTCCAAGAAGCTCGGGTTCGGGGTCCCCATCCCCAAGACGTACTTCCAGCAGCACGAGTTCACCTCCCAGTTCGAGGGGGCCGAGCGCATCGCCGAGCGCTGGGGGATCAGCCGCGCCGACGCCGACTCGTTCGGGCTGGCCTCTCAGCAGAAGGCGGCCACGGCATGGCGCGAGGGCCGCTTCGACACCCAGATCACCCCGGTGGCGGCGCCGGTGCTCGACGAGGAGGGCAAGCCGACAGGGGAGGTCATCGATGTCACCCGCGACGAGGGCCTGCGTGACACCAACCTCGAAGCCCTGGCCGCCCTGAAGCCCGTGGCCCGGGAGAACGGGGTGCACACGGCCGGGTCCTCGTCTCAGATATCCGACGGGGCCGGCGCCCTGCTCCTCATGTCCGAGGAGAGAGCGGCGGCGCTGGGCCTCACCCCCAAGGCGCGGATCGTCCAGTCGTGCCTGGTGGGCGTCGACCCGGTACTCATGTTGACCGGCCCCATCGACGCCACCCACCTCCTGCTCCAGCGGGCCAAGCTGGCCATCGGGGACATCGACGTGTTCGAGATCAACGAGGCTTTCGCCTCGGTCGTCCTGGCCTGGGAGAAGGAAGTGCACCCCGATCCGACCGCCGTCAACCCCAACGGTGGGGCCATCGCGCTCGGTCACCCCCTCGGCGGCACCGGAGTCATCCTGGTCACCAAGGCCCTGCACGAGCTCGAGCGCACCGGCGGCCGACGGGCCCTGGTGAGCATGTGCTGCGGCGGCGGTCTCGGTACCGGCACGCTGATCGAGCGCTGATTGACGTCACTCGCCGAAGCTCTCGGCTATCCGCCCGACAGCTGCCTGCTGATCGTCACCTGCGACGGCCTGGGCGTCTGCCACGCCACCAACGCCGGGGTCTACCGGGCGCTGAGGGAAGGCATGGGCCGGGTGGGGGGACTGGTCGTGCCCGGGCCGTGGGCGCGCGAGGCCGCGGCCCGCTACCGCGGCGAGGACGTCGGGGTCCATCTCACCCTCAACGCCGAGCTCGACCTGCTGCGGTGGGGCCCCATCACCTACTGCCCCTCGCTGCTCGACGGGGACGGGGGGTTCCCCCGCACGGTCGAGGACCTCTGGGATCACGCCGACACCGAGGAGGTCCGGCGGGAGTGCCGCGCCCAGATCGAGCGGGCCATCTACTGGGGCTTCGATGTCACCCACCTGAGCAG
The DNA here is from genome assembly GCA_021838445.1 of Actinomycetes bacterium. Lineage (GTDB taxonomy): Bacteria > Actinomycetota > Acidimicrobiia > Acidimicrobiales > Palsa-688 > JAKCDU01. The sequence continues at coordinate 20,825 of JAKCDU010000005.1, forward strand.
TCACCTGGGGGCCCTCGAGTCGCGCCCCGAGTTCTTCGACGTGGCGCTCGAGATGGCCGTCGATTTCGGTCTGCCGCTACGCCTGCCGGAGGTCTCGGACGAGGCCCGTCTGGGGTTCCCGTTCCGCAAGCTGGCGGCCGAGGAGGGGGTCGTGTCCCCCGACCACCTGATCCGGGTGCAAGGCACCCGCAGCACCGCCTCCGCCCTCGACCAGCTCCTCTCCAGCCTGCAGCCGGGAGTGACCGAGATCGTCCTGCGCCCCGCCGTCGACAGCGCCGAGCTGCGCTCGGTGGTGCCCGACTGGGCGGCCCGCGTGGCTGATCACGACCAGGCCATGACGTCGGATTCCCTTCAGGTGCTTTCGGCTCGGCCCCAGGTGCATCTGATCCGATACCGGGAACTGCGGGAGCTTCAGCGGGGTTAGTTCGGCCGGGTCAGGCGCTCGGCGACCCACTCGAGGGCGGCGACCCGGCTGCCCTTGACCAGGATCGCCGTCCCGGGACCGACCTCGCCCAGGCGGGTGGCCACCTCCTCGGGGGCGACCGGCTCCACCCCGTAGTCGGGGGTGGACACGGCGATCAGCTCGACTCCTAGTCGGGCCGCGAGAGCGGCGATCGAGCGGTGCTCGGCGGGGCCGGTGGCGCCGAGCTCGGCCATCTGGCCGAGCACCGCCACCCGGCGATCCCCCGGCAAGGCCACGAGAGCCCGCAGGGCGGCGGCGACCGACGCCGGGTTGGCGTTGTAGGAGTCGTTGATCACCCTGGCCCCGGCCGGGGTGCGCAGCACCTCCATCCTCAGAGGCGAGACGGACCCGGCGGCGAGCCCGGCGACGGCGATGTCGAGCGGGACGCCCGACAGCACCGCCACGGCGAGAGCGGCCAGGGAGTTGCCCACCTGGTGGGCGCCGCGGGCCTCGAGGCGCACCTCGGCGCGACCCCAGGGTGACCCCAGGCGGAACCGGGGGCGGAGCTCGTCGTCGAGGGTGACCTCCTCGGCCACCACGTCGGCGCTGACCGACCCCGCTCTGAGGCGGGACCGGCCCGGGGCGGCCTCCTCCACCGCGTAGAGGAGCGTCGAAGCCGATGTTCGGCTGGCCATGGCCCGGGTCCGGGGGTCGTCGCCGTTGAGCACCGCGAAGCCGCTGGCGGGGAGGGCCTCGACCAGCTCTCCTTTGGCCTTGGCCACTCCGTCGAGGTCCCCGAACATCTCGATGTGGGCGGCCGCCACGGCGGTGACCACCCCGATGGTCGGTTCCGCCACCTGGCAGAGCATGGCGATGTGACCCGGGCCGCGCGCCCCCATCTCCAGCACCACCATCTCGGCGTCCTCGGGGGCGTTGGCCAGGGTGAGGGGCAGGCCCAGCTCGTTGTTGAACGACCGGGGACTCGAAACGACCCGCCTCGACGCCGCCGCCGCCGCGGCCAGGTCCTTGGTGGAGGTCTTGCCGACCGAGCCGGTGATGCCGGTCACCGGAACGGTGAGGCGGCCCCGCGCCGCCCGGCCCAGGTCGAGCAGGGCGGCGGCGGTGTCGGGGACCACCAACTCCGTGGCAGCCACGCCGGTGACCCGCTCGACGAGCACGGCGCGCGCACCGGCGTCGACCGCGGCCGTCGCGAAGTCGTGGCCGTCGCGGCCGGCCCGGACGGCCACGAAGAGGTCGCCCGGCGCCAGGGTCCGGCTGTCGATGGAGACCCCCGCCGAGACCGGGCCCGCCGGTGCCGCCGGTGCCGCCGGTGCCGCCGGCCCGGGCGCCCTGCCCGGCTCGGGGGGTGCGACGACCGTCGCACCGGTGGCAGCTACAACCTGGTCGATCGTCCAGTCCATCGGCGTCGATCATCGCATGAGCCGGTGCCGGTGGTGCGCCATCCCGGCCCGGCCGGAAGCGGACCACTACCGTGACCGCCATGGTGGAGAGCTCACGCCCCCGACTGGTGGTCCTCTACGGGGGCCGGTCGGCCGAGCACGAGGTCTCGTGCGTATCGGCCCTGCACGTGACCTCCGCCGTGGACCGCCGCCGCTACGACCTCGAGCTGGTGGGGATCACCACCGACGGGCGATGGGTGGACACCACGGCGGCGACGCGGCTGGCCCGCGCCGACCTCCAGGCCCTCCCCTCCCCCGACCGGGTCCTCGCCGAGCACCCCGAGGCCCTCGCCGACGCCCTGGCCACCTTGTCGGGACCACCCTCCTCGGCGGATCCCTCCTCCCCCGCCGACCGACCCCCTCTGGTGGTCCTACCCCTGGTCCACGGACCGATGGGTGAGGACGGCACCATCCAGGGCCTGTTGGAGCTGGCCGGTATCCCCTACTGCGGCGCCGGCGTGGCCGGCTCGGCCGCGGCCATGGATAAGGGGCTGACCAAGGCGTTGCTCAGCTCGGCCGGCTTGCCCCAAGCCCGCTACCTGTACCGGCACGAGAGCGACATCGACGAGGACTTCGCCCAGACCGTGGAGCGCGAGCTCGGGTGGCCGGTCTTCGTCAAGCCGGCCAACATGGGTTCGTCGATCGGGATAACGCGGGTGGGAGGTCGTGACGGCCTCGACGAGGCCCTGCGGACGGCCGCCCGCTACGACAGCTCGCTCGTGGTCGAAGAAGCCGTCGAAGGCGCCCGCGAGTTGGAGATGGGGGTGCTCGGCTGGCCGGACCTGCGCACCTCGGTGCCCGGGGAGATCAGGCCGAGCCGGGACTTCTACGACTTCGCCGACAAGTACCTCGAGGGCCGCGCCGAGCTGGAGATCCCGGCCCGGGTGCCCGACGATGTCGCAGCCGAGATGAGCCGCCTGGCGGTGGCCGCGTGCCGGGCGACGCGGGTCGACTCCATGGCCCGGGTGGATTTCTTCTACGCCCCGGGGCGGGGCCTGCTGATCAACGAGATCAACACCATCCCCGGGTTCACCCCCATATCCATGTACCCGCGGATGTGGGCGGCGAGCGGCCTGCCCTATACGGAGCTGATCGACACCCTGGTGGCCCAGGCCGGGGCCCGCTGGGCCCGGCGGCAGCGCTTCGAGACCGGCCGCTGAGAGGTTCATCCCGGCTGCGCCGCCCGTACGTGGCGCCCACCCGGACCGGCGCTCCCACGCCCCACGCCCAGTTCAGTTCAGTTCAGCGCACCGCACCTACGACCACCGGCGCCTCCCTGGAGACCACCACCCCTCCGGCCGGCTCGGTGGTGACGGCCAGGTACTGCACTCCGCTGCTGGCCCGGAAGGCCATGAAGGCGGGCAGCTGCGAGCCGAGCACCCCGTAGGAGACCCGCTGGGCCCCGACCACGCCCCACAGCTGGTAGGTCTGCGAGGCCGGGAGGGGGGCCAGCGTGGAGTGGAACAGATAACCCTGCCCGCCGGGCAGGATGACCGCTTCGAGCACGGGGCCGCCGGGATGCTCCGGCTGGAGCAGCACCGTGCGCTCCCCTGTGGCGGCGAGCGCCTGCTTCACGGTCGCCGCCGAGGGCACACCCGACATGGAGGCGACCTGGCCGCTGAGCTGGTTGGTCCGACCCTCGAGGCGGGCGACTTCCACCCCGAGGACGGCGACGATGATCACTGCCGCAGCGGCCAGGACCGGCAGCACCCGCCCGCGGACCCATCGGGGACGACCGCGGTAGCCCCGGTAGCCGTCGACATCGTCGGCGGAGCCACCCCAGGCCGGGCGACGCGGGCGGGAGGCCCGGGCTCCTTCCCCGAGGCTCGGCCGGCTGCTGCCGGGCGGGGCGAGCGACGGCATGGGTGTGGCCCCCGGCCCGGTCGGGCCGGGGGAGCCGGTCAGTTCGTCGGGATCGGCGTTGAGCCGGGCCGCCACCCGGTCCCACAGGCCCGACGGGGCGTCCTGGCCGGAGTAGGCGAGGAGACCGACGACCTCCCGGTGGCCGCGCAGCTCGTCCCGACAGCGGGGGCAGCTCCTCAGATGCTCTTCCAACGCCGCCACCTCGTCGGCATCGACGGCGTCGAGGGCGTAGGCGCCGAGCAGGTCGGAGGCCTCGGCGTGGGTGATCATTCGGCCCATGTCCTCTCCGGTAGGTCGCCCGCGGCCGAGGCCACCCCGCCGGTGTCGGCCAGGAGGGACCGCATACGCTTGAGCCCGCTGCGGATGCGGCTTTTGACCGTCCCCTCGGGGGCGCCCAGCTCCAGGGCCGCCTCCCGGTAGGTCCGGCCCCCGAAGTAGGCCAGCTCGATGGCCCGCCGCTCCTCGACCGGCAGTTCCTGGACCGCGCCCCGCACCCTCTCGGCCACCGCCAGGTCCCAAACCTCGTGCTCGAGGTCGTACCCCGACTCGGCGGTGGCCCGGTGGTCGCGTACCTCGCGCTCACGGCGGGCCGTGTCCGAGCGCAGGAGGTCCACGGACCGCCCGTGGGTCTGGGCGAGGAGGAAGGACCGGAGCGACCCCCTCTCGGGATCGAAACGCTCCGGGTCGTTCCACAGGCGTACGAACACCTCCTGAACGATCTCCTCGGCCCGTCCGGGGTCACCGAGCACCCGCTTGGCCAGCGCGAACACCGCCCCGCCGTGACGACGGAACACCTCGGCGAGCGCGTCCTCGTGCCAACGCCCGATGGCCACCACGAGCGACGCGTCGCTCGACTCGGAAAGAGATCGGATCACTGGCATCTGTTCGTACCCGCTCGGGATTCCGGATGACCGCGCTGAGGCCGGCGGCGGGGGCGGCTGCTCAGACCGACGATGCCGCGGCCGACGCCTGGGACCGCCACCGCTCGAAGCCCTCACCGACGGTGGAGGCGAGGAAGGCCAGCAGCACCGATCCCTCACCCGACGCCTTCAGCCGGCCCCGCATGAACGCCACGCTGGGCTCGATCCGGCCCGAGAGCAGTTCCGGGGCGTCAGAGGCGGCCACGCTCAGCGCCAGGCACGGCGAGTCCCCGCTACCGGGGCCGCCCGCCACCACCCGCCCGTCGCGGTAGGTCCAGTGGAAGGCGACCTCCCGGCGGGGGGCCGTCGCCACCGCCCAGGACACGGTCCCCTCGGCTCCCGGGGCGTCGGGCAGATCGGCCCACAGGGCGGCGACCTCGGCGGCCCACTCGGCCGACGCCAGCTCAGCCACGACCCGACCCCACCTCGGCGTCGGCCGGCTCGATGCCGTGGAACAGCTCGTCTACCGAGGGTCCCGACTCGGTCAGGTCACGGGCCACCTCGAACTCCTCGTAGGGGTAGACGGTGTCGGCCACCCCGGGGGGTAGGCCGAACCAGTGCCGGGAGGTGGGATCGACCTGGGTGGCGTGGGCCAGGAGGGCCTCCCTGGTGACCGCGGTGAAGCCGGTCACGTCCACGACCACCTGGGGGGTCGACGGGGCCACGCCATCGCGCTCGGCTTCCTCGGCGCGCAGGAGCCGGCCGAGCCGCTCGTCGGTGAAAGGCGATTCCATACCGAGCTCGAGGAACTTGTCGTGCATGGCCCGCATGCGCTTGGTCGACCAGCGCACGTAACAGAGCCGCTGCGGCTGCCAGGCCGGTCCGGCGTCGGGGAAGCGATCGGGGTCGCCGGCCGCGTCGAAAGCCACCTCGCTGATCTCGTTGACCCGGAGGTGATCGGGATGGGGGTAGCCGCTCTGGTCCTGGGGATAGGTGACCACCACATTTGGACGGGTGGCCCGGATGGCGGCGACGAGGCGGCCCACCGCTTCGTCGAGGGGGGCCTGAGCGAAACTCCGGGGATCGGAGTTGGCCGGCGATTCGGGCATGCCCGAATCGCGGTAGCCGAGCAGGATGACCTCGTCGTAGCCGATGATGGCGGCCGAACGCTCGAGCTCGCCCATGCGCACCTCGTAGAGGTTCTGACGGACGTCGGGGGAGTCCATGGCCGGGTTGAGGATGTCGCCCTCCTCCCCGCCGGTGCAGGTGACAAGGACGGTCCGCACCCCGGCCGCGTGATAGCGCGCCACCGTGGCCGCCCCCTTCGATGCTTCGTCGTCGGGATGGGCGTGAACCTGCATGAGACAGAGCCCTGGTTGGGACATTCTCAAAGAATACGGGGAAAAGTGCGTTAGCTGGTCGGCGCCGACCGATCAGCCGACCGCCTCCACCAGAGCGTCGACACGCCGGGCCAGGTCGAAGTCGAGGGCGGTCAGACCGCCCGCGTCGTGGGTGGTCACCGACAGCGCCACCCGGTTCCACGAGATGGTCATGTCGGGATGGTGGTCGAGCTCCTCGGCCAGGTCGGCGATCTGGTTGACCAAGGCCACCGCGGCCCGGAAGTCGGGGCGTACCACGGTCCGCTCGATGTGGTCGCCGCGCCGGCTCCAGGCCACTTCGGCTATGGCCTGGTCGATCTCCTGCTCGCTGAGGCGGGTACGGGGCACACCCTTTTCTACACCAGGTATCATCAGTGCCTCTCGGCGATGCGCCCTCCGTGCGAAAGGGTTGAGCGTGGCCGGGATTCTCGAAGAGGTGCAGACGGCGATGAGCCGGGGCGGTGGCCGCCTCTATTCGGGCACGTCACCCGGCGGCCTGGCCCTGACCGACCCCGAGCAGGCCCTCTTGGTCCTCGGGCCTCCCCGCTCGGGCAAGACCACCTCCCTCGTGGTCCCCAATACGTTGCTGGCCCCGGGCGCGGTGGTGAGCACCTCCACCAAGACCGACGTCCTGGCCGCCACCGTCGCCCGACGCCTCGGGCGGGGCCGATGCTGGCTGCTCGACCCGACCGGCACCATCGACCCCCCCGACGGCGTCGAGCCGATCCGCTGGTCGCCGGTGGCCTCGGCCCGCACCTGGGAGGAGTCGCTGGTACTGGCCCGCTCGCTGGCCGGCGCGGCCCGCCCGTCGGGCCGCTCGGGCGAATCGGCCCATTGGACCGAGCGGGCCGAAGCGCTCCTAGCCCCGCTCCTGCACGCCGCCCACCTGCAGGGATCGGGGATGGATGTGGTCGTCGGTTGGATCCTGCGCCAGGAGCTCGGACCGGCCATGGCCGTCCTGGCCGGCGAGGGCCTACGGCTGGCCGGCGACGTCCTGCGCGGCATCGACTCCACCGACTCGCGCGAGCAGTCGGGCATCTGGTCATCGGCGGCCGGGCTCCTGGCCGCCTACCGTTCCGAGCGGGTGCTCGACCGGTCGGATCCCGCCAACTTCGACCCGGCGTCCCTGGCCGCCACGACCGACACCGTGTACGTGTGCGCGCCGGCCCGCCACCAGGACCTGGTCGCCCCCGTGGTCGTAGCCTTCCTCGACCAGGTCCGGGCCGGCGCGTTGGCCAGCACCACGTCGGGTCGACCCCACCTGACCCTGGTCCTCGACGAGTTGGCCAACATCGCCCCCATTCCCGACCTCGCCTCCTTGGTGAGCGAGGGCGGCGGCCAGGGGGTGCTCACCGTCGGCGTCCTCCAGGACCTGTCCCAGGCTCGGAGCCGGTGGGGGGTGGCGGCCGAGGGTTTCCTCTCGCTGTTCGGAGCCAAACTGGTGCTGCCCGGCATCGCCGACCTGCGAACCCTCGAGCTGGTCTCCCAGCTCGGTGGCGAGGTCGACGTACCGGCCCGCAGCATCAGCCGGGGGCCGTGGTGGGCGGCCGGCCGGGGTGGCGCCACGGTCTCGTGGAGCGGCCACCGCCAGCGCCGCCTACCCGTGGACCTGGTTCGCCACCAGCCTCGAGGCAGCGCAGTGATCCTGTCGGGCTCGGACCACCCCGAGCAGGTTCGGCTCCCACCCTGGTGGACCCTGGAAATCCTGCGCTCGGGGGGACACACCCCCTCACCCGACCGTAGCATCGAGCGGTGAGCACCCGACCGGGCCTGGAGCGGACCCCGGCCATCGCCCTGGTGGGGACGGGGGCGGTTTCGGTGCAGTTCGGGGCGGCCTTCGCCACCCACCTCTTCGGTCGGGTCGGCCCCCAGGGCGCGGTGATGCTCCGCCTGGTGGCCGCCGCCGCCGTGCTGCTCGTCGCCCGGCCACGGGCCCGGCCACGGGCCCGGTCGGTGGCCCGGTCGGTGGCCCGGAGTCGGTCCCGCTCGGACCGGCTGGTGGTGGTGTCGTTCGGTCTGGCCCTGGCCGCCATGAACCTGAGCTTCTACGAAGCCATCGCCCGCATCCCTCTGGGAGTGGCGGTGACGGTGGAGTTCTCCGGTCCCCTGGTTCTGGCCCTCGTGTCGTCGCGGCAATTCACCGACGGCCTGTGGGCGCTCGGCGCCGGAGCCGGAGTGGCCCTGCTGGCGGCGCGCACCGGAGGAGGGTTGAACCTCACCGGGTTGCTCTTCGCCCTCCTGGCCGGGGTGTTGTGGGTGGCCTACATCCTCCTGAGCAAGCAGACCGGGTCCCGCTTCGAGTCGCTCGACGGCCTGACGTGGGCCATGGCCCTAGCCGCCGCCGTCACCGTGCCGTCCGGGCTCGTTGCGGGCGGCGACCGCCTCCTGCGGCCGGGGGTGCTCGCTCTAGGTCTGGCGGTGGGGGTGATGTCCTCGGTGGTGCCCTACAGCCTGGAGCTGCTGGCCCTGCGCAAGGTCACCCCCCGGGCGTTCGGGGTGATGCTCAGCCTGGAGCCGGCCCTCGCCGCCGCCGCCGGCTTCGCCGTCCTCGGCCAGCACCTCGACGGCCGGGAATGGCTGGCGCTGGGTCTGGTCATGGGTGCCAACCTGGGAAATACCGTGGCCGGATCCCGGCGCGTGCCTCCAGTCGTCGACCCCGCTCTTGAACGATCCCCAGCCCCTCCCGGCCCTGAGCGCAACTGCCACTCAGCCGGGAAGGCTCGTGGCGGCCAGGCACACCCCAGCGGTGATGACCAAAGCGATGGCGTCGGCCGGACCGGGCCGGGCCACCCGGGCGGCGATACGGCCGGTCCCCCCGCGCGCCGTTATGGCTTCGGCCAGCTCGCCGGCCCGGCGCACCGAGACGGCAATAGCCGCGACCATCAGATCGACGATCTCGTCCAGCCACCGCTCGACGTCGCCCCGCCCGGGCCGCTCGGGGGCGGGTCGCAGGCGCCGTGCCGCCAGCAAGGTCCGCATCTCGCCCACTAGGAGCGGGAGGCTGCGCACGCACAGCGCCACGGCCACCGCCAGCTCGTCCACGGGTACCCGGATCAGCGCGAGGGGTGACAGCAGGCGGCTCATGGCCGGGGCGATCTCGCCCAGCGGGGTGGTCCAGCCGAGCAGGGCGGCGGCGATCAGCAGCACCGCTCCGACCATCACGAACCGGGTGTAGGCGTCGATGCCGCCGAAGCCCAGATGGACCGGCCCCACCGACAGGTGGGGGGAGCCCCCGGCCACCGACGCCAGGCCCCCGGTGACGAGGATCACCATCCAGAACAGCCTGGGGGGCCGCGGCCATGCCCCGGCCGGGATGCGGGCCATGAGGACGGTGGCCAGAACCAGCGCGCTGACCAGGCCGATGGTCGTCCAGTTCGGGAAGTACGACAGCGTGATGCTGAGCCCGGCCACCGCCAGGATCTTGGTGCCCGCCCACAGCCGGTGGACCGGGGAGTCCACCTTCACCTCCCTCAGGAGGTTCAGCTGCGGCGGCCGGTACGGCTCCCTGTCGCCGGTGGCCCCGGCGGCTCTCCTCGTCACAGGCCGGCCGCTTCGGTCGTCGAGTCGGCCACGACCCGGCCCGAGTCCAGGCGGATCACCCGGTCGCAGAGCCGCTCCATGCCGTGGAGGTCGTGGGAGATGACCACGACGGTCAATCCGCCGCCGCTGCGCAGCCCCGCGAGAAGGTCGATGAGGCTCTCCCGGCTGGGCCGGTCGAGGCCGGCCATGGGCTCGTCCAGCACCAGCACCGACGGGTGCCGGGCCAGGATGCCAGCCAGCGCCACCCGCCGCTGCTCCCCACCGCTGAGCGAGTCCACCCGCCGGTCGACAAAGCGGTTCGGGTCCAATCCCACCGAGCGCAGAGCGGCGGCCACCTCCGCGTCGCTGGCCGCCCCGGCCGCCCGCACGTCGTCTCCGACCTCGGCCCGCTGCAGCTGCAACCGGGCGTGCTGGAAGGCCAGCCCTACGCTCCCGACGTTGGTCCGCACCGGGGTGTCACCGAGCCGGCACTCACCGTAGGTCGGTCGCAGCAGACCGGCCATGATCCACGCCAAGGTCGATTTGCCCGATCCATTACCCCCCACGATCAGGGCCCCCTCGCCCGGGTCGAACGCCAGGTCCACCGACTGCAGGGCGGTGCCGGACCAGGGAGTGCCGACCCCGTAGACGTGGGTCACGGAGCTGACCTCGAGGCGGAGCGGACGGCGCGGCGCCCCGCTCGACGAGCCGAGCAGTGGTGGCGGCGGCGGGGCTGCGGCTCGGCCGGGGACCGGGTGGTCGGCGACCATGCGTCCGTGGTCCATCCGCAGCCGGCGATCGGCCACGGCCGCCTCCTCGTCGCGGTGGGTCACGTGGACGACCGCCGTGGCGTAAGCGGCGGGGAGGCGGCGCAGCAGGGCGGTCAGGTCGCGGCGGCCCTCCTCGTCGATCATCGCCGTCGACTCGTCGGAGAGCAGCAGCCGGGGTCGGCGGGCGAGGGCGGCGGCCACGGCCAGACGCTGCAGCTGGCCGCCCGACAGGGCCGATGTCTCCCTGTCGCCGAGTCCATCGAGGCCCACGGATCGCAGCAGACCTTCGATGTCCACCTGTTCGTGGTCGGCGAGCCCCCACACCACGTCATCGGCGACCCTCACCCCCAGCACCTGGGTCTCGGGATGCTGCATGATCAGCGCCGTACCGCCGGGCCGGCCCAACCCGGGGCTGCCCGGACGGGTCACCACCCCGGTGGTGGGGGCTTTGCCGGCGAGGATGCGCGTAAGTGTCGACTTGCCCGACCCATTGTCCCCGACCAGGGCCACCATCTCGGCGGGCGCCACCGTGAGGTCCACTCCCTGCAGGGCGTCGGTGTCGGTGCCCGGGTAACGGTAGGTCACCGCATCGACTCGAACCGGTACCGGCTCGGGTACCGAGGCCGGGTCGGCCGGGGTGGCGTCGAAGCGGTCCTGAGCCCGGATCCACTGCAGCCTCTCCAGGACGGCGCCGAGGAAGACCCAACCGAGCAGGGCGAACCACACCGTCGCCACCACCACGATCACTGCGATGGTGACCCACCAGTACCGGATGCTGTCGTGGATGAAGGTGTCCAGGGTGTCGAGAGCGCCCTTGGGGACCCGCAGCGCGACGAGGATGTGACGAACCCCTTTCCAGGTGTTGGTCACCTGCAGCAGGGTGAGCTTGCGCAGCGATCCGAACACCGCCAGCAGACCGACGCTGGCGGCGGCCAGCACCGGTCCGATGACCGCCACCCCGGCGGCGACCACGGCCGGTCCCCAGTCGCGCCGCTTGGCCGTGCCCACCAGACCTCCTACCGCGGCGCACTCCACGATGTTGGTGACCGATCCCGTGCCGGCCACGAGGAAGCACAGCACCGCGGCGGCGAACGCGGCGGCCATCAGGGCCCGGAAGCGGTGGCGGTGGGCCACGACACCGAGTGGCACGACGGCGAAGGCGGCGATGACGCTCAGATGAGGAAGGAACCAGCCGGCCACGGTGAGGACCACGGCGAGGGTGGCGAGGACCGCGGCGGTGGCCAACTCGAGCGGCCGGAGCGGCCCCTTGGGCCGGGTCGGCTCCTCGGGCATCCCCTCAGCCTGCCATCCCCGGCGGGGGTTCAGGCGCCGGGTGGCCAGCGGCTCCCGACCTCCCTCAGAGGGCCGGCCCGGAACTGTCACCCGAGCGACCGCGGCCGGGGCCGGCCCGGGCTTCAGGCCGCCACCTGCGGGAAACGCCTCCAACCGGCGATCTGGACGGCCCCTCGGGCGTCGACCATCCGGGCGGACAGGCCCAGGGAGGAAACCCAGTCCACCGCGTCCTCACCTCGCGACAGAGCCGCCAGCGCCGTGGCCCGGGCCAGCCGGCAGGACCTGGCCGCCACCGTCACGATCCTCCACGGGTTGGTCGGCTCGGCGGCACGGACGGTCGCGAGGCCCCCGGCGTCGAGGCGTACCGACAACGGCTCCGGCACCGAGCCGTCGGTGATCCGGACGGGCCAGCCACCGGCCGGGGCCGACCCGGCGGTGGCCAGGTCACCGCCCAGACTGACCAGCACCCCGGCGCGTGCGGCGCGCGCCGCCCGCAGGGCCAGGCGGTCGGCCCCTCGAGCCAGATGGGGGCCGCCGGCCAGGTCCATCGGCGTCAGGTCGCGGCGCACCAGCAACGCGGCGCGGCCTATCGTCCCCGGTTGGGTGGACACGACGGTGACCTGGCAGCCGCCGACGGTGAAGGCGGCCCGGCCCAAAGACCCGGCCCGGGTGATTCGGATCGGCTCGGTGGTCTGCATGTCCATGAGTGTCGGTTCATTTCCTGGGGTCGAGCGCGAAAATCTCTGGGAAGTTCCTGTGAAGCGGAATCAGCGGAAGTCCCGGGACCGCAGAAGGCCGTTCTGACCCAGCTCCAGGGGGCGGATACGTTCGGCCACCACGTTGATCACCGTCTCCACCCGCTCCAGCCGGCCGTCCACCACCAGAGCGGGGCTGGATCGGGCGACCTTGCGGTACCGGACCCAGGCTCCGGCGGAGCAGACCACGTTGATCAGTCCGGTTTCATCCTCCAGGTTCATGAAAGTCACACCTTGGGCGGTGGCCGGACGCTGGCGATGGGTCACCACTCCTGCCACCCTCACCCGCGCTCCGGCGGCCACCTCGGCCAGGCCGGCGGCGGTGACCACCCCCGCGGCGGCCAGGTCCGACCTCACGAACTCCGTCGGGTAGCGGTCCGGGGAGAGGCCGGTGGCCCACAGATCGGCCTGCAGGCCGTCCACCGGGGTCATCGACGGGAGGGAGGGGGCCTGCCCGCCGGTGGCCAGACCTCCCAGGCGAGCCTGTCGGGAGCGGCCCGGGCGGTCCCGGCCCGAGCCGCTCGGTCCGGCCGCGCCAGCCAGTGCCCCGGCGCTCCAGAGAGCGGCCCGGCGGGACAGGCCGAAACACTCGAAAGCACCGGCCGTGGCCAACGCCTCGGCCTGAGCCCGGCTGAGACCGGCCCGCTCCACCACGTCGGTCATGTCACGGTAGGGGCGACCGGCGGCGATGCGCTCAGCCACCCCGTCACCGATGGTCCTCACATACGACAGGCCGAGGCGCACCGCCGCCCCTCCCGCGCTCGACGGGGACCTCTCCAGCACGGACTTGGCGGCGCTGGCGTTGACATCGGGACGACGCACTTCGACACCGTGGCGGCGCGAGTCGGAGACGATGGTCTGAGGCGACCAGAAGCCCATCGGTTGGCCGTCGAGCAGGCCGGCGCAGAAGGCCGAGGGGTAATGGTGCTTGAGCCACGCCGAGGAGTACACGAGGTAGGCGAAGCTGACCGAATGGCTCTCGGGGAAACCGAAGTTGGCGAAGGCCACCAGCTTGTCCCAGATGGCGTCGGCCACCGCGCCGGTGATGCCCCGCTCGGCCATCCCGAGGTAGAGCCTTTGGCGCAGAGCGGTCATCTTCTCCACGCTGCGCTTGGAGCCCATGGCCTGACGCAGCCGGTCGGATTCGGCTGGGGTGAAGCCGGCCACGTCTATGGCCATCTGCATGAGCTGTTCCTGGAAGAGGGGTACACCGAGGGTCTTGGCCAGGCTCTTCTCCAGCAGGGGGTGCAGGTAGGTGACCTCCTCGCGGCCGTTGCGCCGGCGGATGTAGGGATGCACCGAACCGCCCTGGATGGGCCCCGGCCGGATCAGGGCCACTTCCACCACCAGGTCGTAGAAGGTCCGGGGCTCGAGGCGCGGCAGGGTGGCCATCTGGGCCCGGCTCTCCACCTGGAACACGCCCACCGAGTCAGCCCGGCAGAGCATGTCGTAGACCGCCTCCTCCTGGGGGAGGTCGGCCAGGTCCACCTCCACCCCGTGGAAGGACTTCACGTGGTCCACGGCGGCGTGCAGGACGGTGAGCATGCCCAACCCCAGGAGGTCGAATTTGACCAGGCCGGCGGCGGCGCAGTCGTCCTTATCCCACTGCAGGACGCTGCGGTCGGCCATGCGGGCCCACTCCACCGGGCACACCTCGGCCACCGGGCGGTCGCAGATGACCATGCCCCCGGAATGGATGCCCAGGTGGCGGGGGAAGTGCTGGACCTGCCCGGCCAGGGCCATGACCGGCGGGGGGATCCCATGGTCGGGCTGGGCGGCCGTGGCCGACAAAGGGCCCCATGCGTCCACCTGCTTCGACCAGGCGTCGAGCTGACCGGCCGCGGCGCCGAGAGCTCTGCCCATGTCCCGAACGGCCGATTTCGGCCGGTAGGTGATGACGTTGGCCACCTGAGCCGCCGCTCCCCGCCCGTAGCGCCGGTAGACGTACTGGATGGCCTCCTCTCTCCGGCCGCTCTCTATGTCAACGTCGATGTCAGGCGGACCGTCGCGCTCGGGCGACAGGAACCGCTCGAACAGCAGACCCAGAGCCACCGCGTCGGCCTTGGTGATGCCGAGGGCGTAACACACCGCAGAGTTGGCTGCCGAACCCCGCCCCTGGCAGAAGATGTCATGGGTCCTGCAGAACTCGACGATGTCCCACACGATGAGGAAGTAGCCGGCGAACCCCAGTTGCTCGATCATGTCGAGCTCGTAGTCGATCTGCGGCCAAGCCCTCGGATGACGCGGTGCCGCCCGGGGTCCGTACCGGCGGGTCGCTCCTTGCTCGGTGAGATGGCGCAGCCAGGTCATCTCGCTGTGTCCGTCGGGCACCGGCCAGGGGGGCAGCTTGGGAGCGACCAGGGCCAGGTCGAAAGCACAGTCCCGGGCCACCTCGACCGACCTCTCGACCACTCCGGGGTAGCGGGCGAAACGGCGAAGCTGCTCTCCCCCACTGCGCAGGTGGGCCGCCGCCGCAGCCGGCAACCAGCCGTCCATCTCGTCCAGGCTGCGACGGGCCCGTACGGCGGCCAGCGCAGTGGCCAGAGGGCGACGTGACGGATGGTGGTAGTGGACATTGTTGGTAGCCACGATGGGCGCCCCGGCCCGGGCCGCCATCCTCACCAGCACGTCGTTACGGGTGGAATCGAGAGGATCACCGTGATCCCACAGCTCCACCACCACCTGATCGGTACCGAACAGGCTCTGGAGGCGACGGAGCTCCGCGGCCGCCCGGTTGGGCCCGTGCTCCATCAGGGTGGAAGGCACGATGCCCTTGCGGCAACCGGTGAGGACCATCCAATGGTCACATGTCCCCCCGGTGGTCTGAGCGACCCGGATGGGAGAGGCCCCGAAGTCGGGTTGACCACCCGACCCTATGGCCGAGAGGAGCTCGAGGTCCACCAGGGGCCGCCCCTTGCCCCCGCCCTGCAGATGGGCCACCGAGATGGCCCGGCACAGCCTGGTGTAGCCCTCGGGGTCCCGGGCCAGGATCAGCAGGTGGGTGCCCTCGGGATCGGCCACCCCGTGCTGCGGGCGGCTCAGGCCGACCGACAGCTCCGCTCCGAACACCGTCGGCAGGCCCACGGCACGGGCCGCCTCGGCGAATCGGACCACCCCGTACATACCGTCGTGGTCGGTCAACGCCAACCCCTCGAGCCCCAACCGGGTGGCTTCTTCCACCAGCTCCTCGGGGTGTGACGCCCCGTCGAGAAAGGAGAAGTTGGAATGGCAGTGAAGCTCGGCGTAGGCAACGGACTCACTCCGGCCTGGGCGTCCGAGACCGGAGGGCGGCTGATAAGCAGGTCTCTTGCAGGACCAGGCCGGGGAGTCCCCGCCGTCACCCTGAGATGGGAACGGCCGAGCCCGCCCCGAGATGACCGCCTCGAGGTGCTTCCATGGAACGGGCGGGTTCTCGTAGCCCACCCCGCCAATATATCGAACATATGTTCGATATACCCACTGGATTCCGTCTCCCCCGTCCCGGCCGCTACCTTCTACCGGCGTGCGCGGTCGGCGGCGCCGTAGGGCGGGTTCGCTTCTCCTGATGACGACCCTGTCGACCTCCCTGCTCGCATCCTGCACGGGTCACGGCCGCGACGCCGCGACCACGGTGGCAGCCTTCCTGACCGCGTGGCAGGGCAACGACGCCGCCGCGCTCTCCTCCTTGGTGGACCACCCACCTCCCGACCTGGCGGCCACCCTCGCCGGCATCACCGCCGGGCTGCACGCCTCATCGGTGTCGCGAAGCTCGGGGCCGGTCACCCTCCACGGCTCCACCGGCCAGACCACCGTCGTTTCCTCCTACGACCTGCCCGGTCTCGGTCCCTGGCGGATCAGCTCGACCCTCGGCCTGGTGGAGCACTCGGGCAACTGGGAGGTGGCCTGGTCCCCGACCGCGGTGGCCCCTCAGCTGGGAGCGGGGCAGAAGCTGAAGCTCGTCTACGACTGGCCGGCGCGCGCCGACATCCTCGGCGCCGGCGGCGCCCCGCTCACCGTGGCCCAGCCCCAGGTGGTCGTAGGTGTCGAGGGCCTCCGCATCAGCGACCCGGCGGCCCTGCGCGCCGTGCTGACCTCGGCCGGCGCCAGCCCGGCCGAGGTGGACACCGCTCTCAGCGCGGCGACCGCCCACCCGAGCTTCTTCGAGCCGGTGTTGGTCCTGAGCGAAGCCGCCTACAACGCGCTCGGCGGCGACCAGAGCGCCCTCTACCGGACACCGGGAACCCTGTTCCGCCCCACCTCCGCCCGAGCTGCGCTGACCCCCGGCCTGGCCGCCCATCTGGTCGGCGCCACCGGGCCCATCACCGCGGCCGAGCTGGCCCAACTCGGGCCGCCCTACGACGCGTCGGACACGGTGGGCCAGTCGGGCCTGGAAGCGGTCTACGAGAAGCAGCTCGCCGGTCGACCCGGGGGTCGCATCCTGGTCGTGGACCCGTCCGGCCGGACCTCCTCGACCGTGGCCGCCATCGCCCCCGTCGCCGGACGGCCCGTGCTCACCAGCATCGACCCCGCCGTGCAGCAGGCCGCCGAGGCGGCCATGGCTGCGGTGCCGGGTACTGCCGCACTGGTGGCCGTGAGCGTCAGCACCGGTCAGGTGCTGGCTTCGGTCAGCAACCCCGAGACCGCGCCCTTCGACGCCGCCCTGAGCGGGACCTTCCCTCCGGGCTCCACATTCAAGGTCCTCACCTCGACCGCCCTGTTCGGCGCCGGGCTGTCACCGGGGTCGCCGGCCAGCTGCCCCGATCAGATCGTCGCCGGCGGCCGCCCGTTCCACAACGCCGGGGGAGAGCATCCGGTCAGCGACATCCTGGGCGCCTTCGCCGAGTCGTGCAACACGGCGTTCATCCAACTCGCCGAAGCCCGACTGAACGCCTCGTCGTTCACCGCCGTGGCCTCGCTGTACGGGCTCGGCCAGACCGTGCAGATGGGCTACCCGGCGTTCGCCGGCCAGGTACCCGCCCCGACCGACGGGGCCGACCTCGCGGCCACCGCCATCGGCCAGGGCGGGGTGCTCCTCTCCCCTCTCAACATGGCCACGGTGGCCGCCGACGTGGCCCGCGGGGCCGTGCTACCCGCCCGGCTGGTCAGCGGCGCCCCCGACGACCGCACCGCTCCCGCGCCCCTCCCCGCGCCGACCGTCTCGGGTCTTCAGACCATGATGGCCGCAGTCGTCACCTCCGGCACGGCCGCCGGCACCGGCCTCCCGTCGGGCACCTACGCCAAGACCGGCACTGCCGAGTACGGCAGCGGCAACCCACTACCCACGGACGCCTGGCTCATGGGCTGGCACGGTGACGTGGCCTTCGCCATGGTGGAGGAGGACAGCCACGGGGACGGCGGGCCGGTGGACGGCCCGGTGGTGGCCCGCTTCCTAGACGCTCTGGCCCCGACCGGCTGAGAAGCGCCGCCGACCTGCGCGAAGCTGCCCTGGTGGCCACATTCATCCGACGGTTCGACGTGGGATCACCGCAGCCGGGAACGCTGAGGTTGGCCGTCAAGGACATCATCGACATGGTCGGCGTCCAGACGACCTGCGGTTCGAGGGTCCTGGCCGAGACCCGTCCGGTCGCCACCGCCGACGCGGCGTGCCTGGCTGCCATCCGGGCCGAGGAGAAGGCCGGTCGGCTGGTGATCGTCGGCCGGACCAACCTGCACGAACTGGCTTTCGGAGTGTCTGGCGTGAACCCGTGGTTCGGCACGCCGACCAACCCTATCGATCCGGGGCGGGTGCCCGGCGGCTCCTCGAGCGGCTCAGCCGTGGCCGTCGCCGCGGGCGATGCCGATGTCGCCCTCGGGACCGACACCGGTGGCTCCATCCGCATCCCGGCGGCGTGCTGCGGGGTCGTGGGGTTGAAGACGACCAGAGGGAGGATCAGCCTGAGCGGCGTGGACCCCCTCGGTCCGTCGCTGGACACCGTGGGACCCATGGCCGCCACGGTCGAGGCCACCGCCCGCGGCATGTGCCTGCTCGAACCGACCTTCACCTGGCGCGACCACCCACCGGCCCGGCGCGTCGCCCGCTTCCGGCCACCCGCCGACCGCTGGATAGATCAGGCCATCGACGAGCGGCTGGCGGCATGGGCGGCGGCCGCACCCGGGCGGCAGGTGACCGACGTGACCCTCAGCGGCTTCGACACGGCCACCGAAGCGCTCGCGGTCATCCTGGCCCGCGAAGCGTGGCTGGTGCGGGCGGAGCTGTGGTCGGCCCACGCCGGCGAACTGACCCCCGACGTGGCCTCCCGCCTCCAGTCCGGGGCGCAGGTGAGCAGCGAGGCCCACGCCCGAGCCCGAACCGTAGGCCACCACTGGGCCGACGAACTGTCAGAGGTCCTTCGTTCCTTCGACGTGGTCGCCCTGCCCGTCCTGGCGTCGGAGCCGCCCCGCTTGGAGGACGCCGGCCGGGTGACCTCCATCCGCTACACCGGTCCGTTCAATCTCTCCGGCGGGCCGGCCCTGGCTCTCCCCGTGAGTCGCCCCGAGGACCGCTTCCCGGCCAGCTTGCAGCTGGTCGGCGGCCACGACTCTGAGGCCATGCTCCTGTCCACTGCCCGGACGCTCGAAGAGGTCACCCCGCCGAGCCCGGTTCGTCCTTCGGGCCGGGAGCCGTGAACCGGGGGGAGGCGGCTCCTCGAGCCATCGGTCGCTTCCTGGAGGCGGCCGGGGCCGACCCCGAGCCCGGGCGGCGGCCCCGCCGGGTCCCGCTCCCGGTCCCAGTGCCGCCGGCCTCGCTCCCCGACCTCCCCCTCCTCCTGGCGGGCGCCGCCGAGGTGGACATCACACCTCCGCCGGGGATGCCCAAGTCGGGCCACTCGCGCAACGCCCAGGACGGGACCGGGGTCCGGACCCGACTGCGGGCCCGGGTCATCCACCTGAGAGCGGGGAGGACCTCCGTGGCTCTGGTCGCCACCGACCTGCACGCCGGTTCGGCTCTGGTGCACTCGCTGGTGGCCGATACCATCCGCCACACCACCGACGTTCCAAGAGCCGGACTGTTCCTCGGAGCCACCCACACCCATGCCGGGCCGGGGCAGTTCCATGGATCGGATTTCTACAACCGGTGGGCTTCCAACCGACCGGGAATGGACCCCGCCTTCACCGCCTACCTGGCGACGCGCATAAGCGATGCCATCGCCGAGGCCTGCGCGCGACGGGAACCGGCGAGAGTCGCGTTCGGCTCGGCCGAAGTATGGGGCTTCACCCGGAACCGGTCCCTGGCCGCGCACGTGCGCAACGGGACCGTGTCCGACAAACGCACCGGTGCCTACCGCCGCTACGCCGCCGTGAACCCCTGGCTGCACCTGCTGCGCGTCGACACCTCCGCCGGCGCCTGGGGCGGGCGGGGGTCACCCCTGGCGGCGCTGGCCTTCTTCTCCATTCACGGAACCGGGATCTCCCGGCGCGACCCGGCCTACAACGCCGACGTGTGGGCGTACCTCACCGGTCGGATGGCGCAGCAGATCGAGGCTAGAACCGGGACCCGGCCGGTCTGCGCCGCGGTGGAGGGCACCCACGGTGACATGACCCCCGCGGTTCGGCCCGGCCTACTCGTCTACCACGAGGCCGAAAGGGTCGGGTCCGGTATCGGTGAAGCCGCGTCCGAGCTTCACGACCGGCTCGAAGGCGGCCTGTCCGATCGGGTCCGACTGGCCACCGGCTACCGGGAGGTCGACCTGGCGACCGGGCCCGTGTTCGCAGGGGTGCGCCTGCCCAACCCGGCGGTGGGCGCGGCCAAGATCGCCGGGGCGGTGGAGAACTCCACCCCCGTCGTCGACCGCCTCCCCCTCTTCCGTCCCGGTAACCCCAAGCCGGCGACGTGGTCCCACTCATCTCAGGGAGCCAAGTGGATACTGGGCGGCCGGCGCCTCCAGGAGAGGCTGGCCCCCCTGCGGGCGTTCCCCCGGGTGCTCCCCGTGCAGGTGGTGGTGGTCGGGGCGATGACCCTGCTCGCCCTCCCCTTCGAAGTGACCGTAGGCGCCGGGCAGCGACTCGAGGCCGACCTGGCGGCGAGCCGCCCCCCGGGTGGCCGGACGGTGATCTCCTCGGTGGCCAACGACTACTGGGACTACCTCACCACGGCCGAGGAGTACGCGGTGCAGTGCTACGAGGGGGCCAGCAACCTCTTCGGCCCGCAGACCCTCGACTTCGTATCCGCCGTCTCGGTGGACCTCGCCACCCGGGTCCAGCGCGCCGAAGTGGTGGACCTGCCCGACGGACCCCGGGAGTTCCGTGGCCTGGTCCGGCGCTATCTTCCCGACCGGTTGAGCCCGGCGCCGGCGCCGGGGCCGGTCCTCTCCCCCGCCACTTTCGTCGAGGCCGACCGGGAGGAGGACGGCTACTGGGAGACGACCTGGAGCGGACCTGCGCCTGGCGCCCTGGCGTGGGACCACCCTCTCGTCCGAGTGGAGCGAGAGGGTGGTGACGGGGGCTGGTCGACAGCCCACGACCCCACCGGGGCGGTCACCGACTCGGGCTGGCACCTTGGGGTGTTCCATCTCGGAGAGGACCGCGACCTATCCGGGCTCCACCGCTACGCCGCCCGCTGGTATCAGCCTCCACTGGGTCGGCCCGGACACCACCGCTTCGTGCTCGAGGCCAACGGTCGCCCCTTCGAGGTACCGGGCGCCTCTTTCGACTAGACGGAGCAGAGCTCGGATAGGCCGGCTGCGGGGCGCCCCCCTCCCCCCGTGGTGTCGCTTTAGACTCGACGGGAACATGGCGCTGGAGGAGGAGACGACGGTCGGGCATTCGTCACCGGCCCGAACCGCAGCCCCTCCACCCGGGCCCGACTCCCCTCCTCCGGCCGGTCGTCCGGCGGCGCTGTTGGCCGCCCTTCGGCGCCGGGTGACCGGGCCGCGGCCCCCGGTGTGGATGGAACTGGCGGTCATCGTCTGGCTGTCGTGGA
This sequence comes from Actinomycetes bacterium, assembly GCA_021838445.1. Taxonomy (GTDB): domain Bacteria; phylum Actinomycetota; class Acidimicrobiia; order Acidimicrobiales; family Palsa-688; genus JAKCDU01. Next base: position 42,026 of record JAKCDU010000005.1, read on the forward strand.
TCTACGACGACATCAACAATCTGTCACCTCTGCGCGTGGGGCAGGCCCTGGCCAACGGTCGTTTCCTGTTGCACGTGGAGACGACCCTGCACCTGGACCCCGAAGCCTTCCTGGATCATTGGCTGGCGGGCCACAGGACTCTGGGCTGGATCGCCGGCACCTACTACGACAACGCCCACTTCGTGACCACCTTCGGGATGCTGATCCTCCTGTGGTGGAAGTTCCCCTCCAGGTACCGACCGCTCCGGAACGGATTGGTCCTGACCAACCTGGCCGCCATGCTGGTCTTCTGGACCGAGCCGACCGCCCCTCCCCGGCTCATTGACCCGAGTCGCTTCATCGACATCGTAGGTCAGAGCCATTCGTTCGGCTCCTGGCACACCGGGGCGCTGGCCACCGCGGCCGACCAGCTGGCGGCCATGCCGTCGATGCATCTCGGTTGGGCGGCATGGTCGGCTTATGCGGCCTGGTGCGTGCTGCCTCGAGGGCGGGCCCGATGGCTGGTATGGCTCTACCCGGCCCTCACCGCCGCCACCGTTCTGGCCACCGGCAACCACTATGTCCTCGATGTCGTGGGTGGGGTGGTGGTATTCGCGCTGTCGCAGATGGTCGCCGAGCGCTGGAGCGGGTGGTGGGCCGCCCGGGAGGCCCATCGAGCTCTGACCCGCGCCAACCTCGCAGCTGGAGGGGATCACTCGTAGGAGGCCTCGAGCCACCAGCCTCCTCTCTCCCGGCACACCACGTGGGCGGCTCCACCGCTCACCACCACCTGCAGGCGGGCTCGTCGCCTACCCCCGGCTTCCCACCACCGTTCCTCCAGAGGCCACGGGCCGGCCCAGCTGACGATGTCCTGAGAATGGCCTCCGTCGACGGCCAGGGCCACGGGCGCGGCGCTCAGCAGCCCCCGACCGCTCACTTCCACCGGCACCCCTCCCGAGCCGCACAGATCGGCCGGCCGGGATGGCTGGTACACCACGAACGGAGCCGGTCCCGGCCAGCGACCGGGCCAGGGCGCCCCCCGCCCCGGCACTTCACGTGCCCCCGCCGGCCGACCGTCCGGCTCCTGTCTGGAGTCCCCCCAGGGGATCAGCCGTACCTGTTCGGCCCATCCCCTTCCTCCCTGCAACACCGCAGTGGTCACCGCCTCCGGGCCGAGCAGGCCCTGCACCCGAGCCATGGCCCGGGCCGCCCGGACATCGGAGTCGGCCGTACCCCCCCAGAAACCGAGTTGGCGGCCGGCGTCGGGACGGACCTCCAGAGGTGTCAGGCGCAACAGGGTCATGCCCCCGGTCGGACCTCCCTGCCCCGACCCTGATCCAGCCAACCAACCGTCCAACTGCCAACGGGCCCGCTCGGCCAGCGCCACGGCGTTGAGATCTCCATCGTGGCGCCAGTGACGGATCAGGCTCTCACCGTGCTCGGTTTCCACCTCTATGGCCACTGTCGTGGTGGCCAGGCCGGCCGCCGCCAACCGGGCGTGCATGTCGTCAGCCAGGGATTTGGCCACGAAAGCGGCCGCTTCCAGTCGCGTCTCGGGGGGGTCCATGATCGCCGTACAGGTCAGCTCCGGCGGGGGGTCCCGGCCCTCCAACCCCTGTTCTTCGAGACCGAGGGCCAGGTGCTGCGCCCGGACCCCCTCGACGCCGAAGCGCTCCAGGACCGACGGGGCTGGTAGCGCCGCCAGGTCCCCCAAAGTGGTGAGCCCCAGCCGCACCAGCAGGTCGGTCAGATCGGCGAAATCCGCTCCCAGGGATCGGATCGGGTGGGGAGCCAACCAGTTGGCGCTCTCACCGGGAAGGATGACCAAACCCCCCGGAGCCGCCAGACGGGCCGCCAGACGGGCCGCGAACCGGCCGTCGGCGACTCCGACCCGACACCCCTCCCCCACCCCCGAGGCCCGACCACCACCGACCGCCCCCTCCACCACCTCCCCGACCTTCCGGGCCAGGGCCACGTCCCCCCCGAAATAGCGGGATGGTCCACGGGTGACCAAGGCGAGGGAACCCGGTCCCAGAACCTCCACCGAGGTGGTCAGCCGCTCCACCTCGGCCACCACCGGCTCCCACTCCCGTGCATCGCGGCCCGGGTCGGCGGCCACCACCTCCAACCGCGGGCAGCGACCCTGAGCCTCGCGACGCCGGATGCCCGTCACCACTCCCTCGGCCCGGGCTGCGGCGGTGACCGCCACCACCCGGTTGGATGCCACCACCACCGCCGGGACATCGGACGCGACGCCGGCTGCCGCAACCGGCCAATCCGGCCACATCGCCACCAGCATCCGGGTCCCACCGGTCATCCCGACACTCTCTCCAGGAACGGCACCGTAGTGGCCGGGGTTTCCGCCGCCACCTCCTCCATCCGCCCCGACCCGGGGGCCGGCAACCACACCGAAAGACGTCGGTCCCGGCCTCCTACACGTCGACCCGAGGCCACCACATCGACCCGCCGGCCCATGAGAAACCCGTGACCGGCACCCAAGCCCTCCCACTCGGCGGCCTCTACCGACATCCGCAGGTCCGGCTCGGGCCATCCTGGCGCATCCACGACCAGGAGCACCGCACCCCGTTCCCGCACCCGCGCCGCCAGGCGGCGACCCTCGGCCGGTCGGACCGTGACGGGTGGCCGCAGGACGAGCAGATCGAAACCGTCCACCAGAGCCGCCACCACTGCAGGCCATTGCCGCCCGGGCCCCGGCACCAGGGCCAAACGGCGCAGATCGACACCCAATTCGGCGGCAGCCAGCAAGCCCAACGAAGACAGCCCGACCACCGCCGCCCATCCGCCGCCGGTGGTGACCGGAGCAGCCAGGGCCAAGGCCAGGGAAACCCCTCCCAAACCCGGCTCCACCGCCACCGTGGCCCCCTTGCGTATCCCCCCGCCGGGCAGGAGCGGGGCCAGCGGGGCCGGCACCTCCAACATCCGCGTCTCGGCCATCGACACCGGCCGCGACCGCTCCGCAGCCCGGGCCAGAGTCGCTGGCATCTGGGCCCGTCCTACTGCACCGGTGCCGGATCCGACTGCAGCGTCCGGCTGTGACCTATCCACTCCCCCGAGGATAGACGAACGTATGTTCGAACGAGACGGCGCGATGATTGGCCCGTGGCCGGCAGATGAGAGCGGTGAGCGTCCTCGATCTCGTCAAATGGCTACCTGCGGCCATATGACCATCAGGTCCGTCGCACCACCCCGTCGGCTACTGCGGCGGCCGCGACCGCGGCGGCCACCGAGGAGCCCACGCCTGGCGTGAAGACACTGGGAACGATCTCATCGGGCCGGAGTTCGTCCGAGGGCACCGCCGCGGCGATGGCTTCGGCGGCGGCCAACTTCATCCCTTCGGTGATGGTCGTCGCGCCGGCATCGAGCGCGCCCCGGAAGATCCCCGGGAAGCAGAGCACATTGTTGATCTGATTGGGATAGTCGCTGCGGCCGGTGGCCATCACCGAGACGATCCCCTCCGCCTCTTCGGGAAGGATCTCGGGCACAGGGTTGGCCAACGCGAAGACGATCGGGCCGTCGGCCATGGTCTCCAGATCCGAGCGGCTGAGCAGGTCCGGGGCGCTGACACCGATGAAGACGTCGGACCCGGCGAGCACCTCGCGCAACGTGCCGGACCGCCCCTCAGGGTTGGCATGGTCGGCCAGCCACTGCTTCGACCGGTCCAGGCCCTCCCGCCCCTTGTGTATGGCGCCCTTGCGGTCGACCGCAACGATGTCCGACACTCCGGCCGTCGACAGGATCTTCGATATGGCCACCCCTGCCGCGCCGGCCCCTGAGAGGACGATCCGCAATTCCTCCAGGGACCGTCCGGTGACCCGGCAGGCGTTGCGCAGAGCCGCCAGCACCACCACGGCGGTGCCGTGCTGATCGTCATGGAACACCGGTATGGACAGCGATTCGCTGAGTCGCTGTTCGATGTCGAAACAGTGGGGTGCGGCTATGTCCTCGAGGTTGATACCGCCGAACATGGGCTCCATGCGCTGAACCGTCTCGATCAGCTCGTCAGGCGAGGAGACCCGCAGGCACACCGGCACGGCGTCCACCCCGGCAAACGTCTTGAACAGCACCGCCTTGCCCTCCATGACCGGCAGGGCCGCCTCGGGTCCGATGTTCCCCAAGCCCAGCACGGCCGTCCCGTCGGTCACGACGGCCACGGTGTTCGACTTCATGGTGTACCGGTGGGCGAGTGAGACGTCCTCGGCTATGGCGCTGCAGACCCGGGCCACGCCCGGCGTGTAGGCCATGGCCAAACCGTCGCGGTCGAGGGGCGGCACCTTGGCATCCACCGACAGCTTCCCGCCCTCGTGCAAGCCGAAGGTCCGGTCCTCGACCTCGGTCACGTCGATTCCGACCATCGCCCGGGTGGCGGCCACGACCCGAGCCGCGTGCTCATCGGACTCGCAGAACACGACCAGGTCACGGGTCAGGATCGGACCGGTCGTCTCGACGATGTCGATTCCCACCAGGCTGCCCCCGACCGCCCCGATGGCGGTCGCCAGCGTGGCGAACTCACCCGGCCGGTTGGGGATGCGGGCCCTGATGCGGACCGAGTAGGCGGCGAGGGGCGTACCCATGAGTTCTCCTCGATTCAGCCCGCGCCCACCGGAAGATCATGACAGGCACCGGCGGAGCCGGTAGCCGAGGGATCGAGGGCGCGGATCTCGTCCCGGACACGGAGCGAAACTCTACGGTCTGGAGCGACCCAGGTTTACGTTTAATTGACGAAGCCCTTGCCAGGTGTGTCCGGCGGCACATAGGATTTCCCGACAAGAGGGGGCGTTCGGGCGAGGCCTGGCCTCGGGTCCCCGGGGGGAGGGCCGGACCGGCCTCGACCCGAACGTAGTCCAACCGGACATAACGGACCGCCAGGCTGCATTCGTACAATCTCCAATCCCGGACGTTACGGACCGCCGCTTGGAAGGTCCACGAAGCCTGTGCAGGTCCACAGAGTCATCCGGCTGGCGCGTTCACCTCGGCCCGCCAACCGCCGTACGCCGCCGTACGCCGCCGTCCCTCAACCCGACCCCGGACGCGACGAAGGACCGGCGGGGGGGTGCCGGTCCTTCGCAAGCTCGAGGGGCGAGGGGGGGATTCGCCCCGAGCAACAAGTTAAGTATGGACCACGACTCGCTATCGCCGCAAGCGACTTTGGTCACATTGGCCATCACTCCCATAGATGCCCGGCCGCGAGCCACCGACACTCAGCTCGCGGGGCCGTCCGGGTCGCTCTGATCCGAGGCCAGACGCTGGAGCAACGGGACGGCCCGGGCCAATACCTCCCGCTCCTCGTCGGTCAGGCGCTCCAGCCCGGCGGCCACGAAGGCATCCCCCCGAGCCCGGCTCTGACCGAGCAGGTCAGCCCCGGCCGCGCTGATAGCCACCCGGGCGACCCGCCGGTCAGCCGAGTCCGGCCGCCGCTCGAGGTACCCGTTGGCCTCGAGCCGGGCGGCGATGCGGGTCATGGAAGGGGGCGCGACACGCTCGATGGCCGCCAGCTCGCCGAGGGTGAGCTCCCCGTGCTGGGACAGCACCGTTAGGGCCGACATCTGAGAGGGGGTGATTTCGCCCAGCCCGATGGATTCCTGGCGGAGACGGCGGGAGAGGCGCAACACTGACAGCCGGAGCGCCCTGGCCATCTCGGTCCCCGGGCCGGCGGTCATGAGCCGAGAGTGTAACTAGCCACCCTCACCCCCGAGCGGGATGGCTGACTGGCCCCCGGCCGCCGAGGTGGAGTGCGCAGCAACCGGCGAGGTGCCACGATATTGGCCGTGACGATGCGTGAGGACTGTCGCCATTTTCAGAGCCGTACATATGACACCGGCGAAGTCGCCCGGTTCTGCGTCCTCAACCTGGCCCCCGAGGCGCCGTGGCGCTGCCCCGAAGGCTGCGATCGCTACCAACCCGACATCATCGACGGCACCTTCGTGGTCGGCTCCTTGAGGCGACCACAGGTCGAAGCCGAGCCCGAGGAGCCGGCCGAGGACGTGGCCGACATCCTCGCCGAAGCGAACTCCATAGTCACCGCCGCGGGACCCGAGATCATCCACGAGGTGGAAGCGCAACGAGCGGAGCGCAAATGGTGGCAGGTATGGAAGCGCGGCGGGGACGGTGACGGGTTCCGTCTGAGCAGCCGCTAGCCAACCGCCACCATTGCGCCCGAGCCCACCAGCCGCGGTCCGCGCCCGTCTCAGGGGACCGACCGCGGCAATGCTGCTCACCTTCGTGGCCCTGGCCGGGGGCTGCTCCTCGGCCCACCCCGCAGCCCGACCTTCCAGTTCCTCCACGACCGCAGCGGCAGCTACGACCACCACCCAGGCGCCCCCCCAGTACGCTCCGTCCCCCTACGCATGGGACCGATCAACGGCCCCCGTCCTGGCCGTGGGGGGAGGGCCGTCGGCCACGTTGTCGGCTGCCCTGGCCCCTCAGGCGTCCGATCAGTGGCGGGTCTTCGGCACCACCACCGATACCGCCGGGACGCCCACCCCGACGGTGTGGTCATCGCCGGACGGCGCTTCGTGGACTGCGGCCCCTCTCGACCCCGGCCACTCGCCCGGCCGGGCTCTCGCCGCGGCGCAGTACCGGGCGTCCACGGTCGTCGTCGGCTCCACCGGTTCCGGCGCGGCTCAGCAGGCTGCGGTATGGCTGTCGGATAAGTCGGGGGGGCCGTTCTCCACCGAGATCGTCCCAGGTAGCGACGGGCCATCGGTAATGGCCCGGGTCGCGGCCGGCCCTCTCGGGATGTTCGCCACCGGCACCGTCGACGGCCGCTTCGCCCTGTGGTCCTCCCCCAACGGCCGGACCTGGTCGGAGCTACCGGCCGCCGAGCGGGTGATCTCGTCCTCGCCGGGTGCCCGGATCAACGCCTTGCTGGCCGACGGGAGTGCCATCTACGCGGCCGGCTCCATCGGATCGGGACCTTCGACCGATGCCGCGGTGTGGACCAGCGGCAACGGTTTGGAGTGGTACCTCGTAGGGTCCACCCAGACGGCGTTCGGCGGCTACGGAAGCCGGGTGATCTACTCGCTGTCCCCGTTGCAGACCGGCCTGGTCGCCGTAGGAGCGGTCAATAACGGGGCCGGCTGGGTGCCCGCCTCGTGGATCTCCCCCGACGGGCAGAGCTGGAGCCTTCCCTCGGTGGATTTCCCGGGGACGCCCGATCCCAACGCGGCCGGGGTCCCCCTGGGCCCGAGCGGCGGTACCGCCGCCTTGTCGGTGGCCCCCGTGGCGACGCTCGTGGGGATCACCGAGGTGGTGGCCACCGGCGGCGGCCCTTACGGCCAGCAGGCTTGGAGATCCACCGACGGTCTGCACTGGTCCTCGCTAGCCATGCCCGCCGGCGCCGCCGGCGCCGGTTCCTGGAGGGCCGACGTGGCCGCCACTTCCGCCGCCGGCACCCTCGTCACCGACTCCATCCCGGGCCAGCCCTACCTGCTGTTCCACCGCCCGGCACCGGCCGGATCAACGGGAGCCGCCGGAACCTGGATCGAGCCTTCATCCAATCCGGCGGTGTTCGGCCCGGTCAGGCCCGATGCCGTACCGATCTCCCTGCAGTCGAGCACGACCGGCGTTCGCCTCGAGGTCGAACTGATCCACCGGCCGCAGACCATCGGACCGGCCTCGACCTCAGTGCTGACCTTCACCTCGCCCGACGGCTCGACCTGGTCGGCCGCCCCGGCCACCCCAACCACCCCGGTGAGCACGGACTTCGGACCGGCGACCCGGCCCGTCCCGGGCGCGCTCACGGCCCACGTCCAGACTGGCTGGGTGGCGGTGGCATCTCCGGGCGGCCCCACCCCCGAGGCGTGGACCAGCCCCAACGGCGTCACATGGGGTAACCCCGTCCACCTGAGCGCCAGCCCGTCCGTGCCTGCGGAGTCAGGCTCGTCCACCTCGGGCTCGACCCGGACGACCCCCTCGGCGGCGCCCGGCGGGCCGAGCTTCGTCAACGGACTGTGCTCCGCCAACCTCCCCGCCACCCCCACTTCGCCGGCCCGTGCCATCGTCGCAGCCGTCGGCTCGGGCACCGTCGTCACCACGGTTGCACCCTCACCCGGCACGCCGGCGACAGCGGTCACCACCGGTTGGGCCACGGCGTGGTACTCCACCACCGGAGCCACCTGGACCGCCGCCACTGTTACGCCGGCCCCGGCCCTCGGCGGGAGCCAGACCATGTCCGGCTGCCTCGCCGCCGGCTCCGCCCTCCTGGCCTTCGGGTCGGTGTCCACGCCGGGCGGGGGATCGCAGCCGGCGCTGTGGCGCAGCACGGATGGCGCAGCCTGGAGCCGGCTGAGCATCAACGGCTTCGCCTCCGGCGCCCCCGCACCGGTCATATCGGTGGCCGCCAGCAGCGGGGCGGCTCTGGCGGTCGCCAATCCCGACCCGACCGCTGATCCGTTCACCGGTGGTTCGCTCGGTGCCCGAGGACCCGCGGCGAGCGGAGCCACCGACTCCGCAGTAGGTCCTGCGACGTCTGTCGAAGGCGTACGCGACGCGCTGTGGCTGTCGCTCGGCGACCCGTCGACCTGGCAGCTGGTCGACACCGCCACAGCACCGTGGCTGGGGGTCGAGGACTCACAACTCGACCTGGCCGGTTTCGCCCCGGCCGGTTCGGCCGGCCACGGGACGACGACGTCGGTCACCACGACCGCTTCGACCGCCACCCCGGCCTCGACTTCGACTTCGACTTCGACTTCGGGTAGCCGTTCCGTCGCGGCGGCCGACACCAACGTCCTACCCCTCGTGGTCGGGGTGGTCGATGGCCGGCTCGCCGTGTGGGCCGGCACCAGCAGCAGCTGACCACCGCCCGACGTCCCCGGACCTGAGCCCGCCTCTAGCGCTTCAGAGTTGGACCGCCCCGGTCACGGGATCGGGCGAAACGGACTCGGCGAACGCATTCCACATCTCGCCGTAGCGACCGTCAAGGGCCACCAGCTCGTCGTGGGTCCCGTCCTCGACCACCCGGCCGCCGTCCATGACGACGATGCGATCGGCGAGGCGAGCCGTCTGGAGGCGATGGGCGATCAGGATCGTGGTCCGTCCGGCGGCCAACAACCCCATGGCCCGGGAGACCCGAGCCTCCGTGGCCAGATCGAGGTTGGAGGTCGCTTCATCGAGGAGCAGCAGGACCGGGTCGACCAGCTGGGCCCGGGCCAGGGCGATCAGCTGCCGCTGGCCCACCGACAGGGACCTGCCCCGTTCGGTCACCCGGTGCAGATAGCCGTCGGCCAACCCCGCCACCACGTCGTGGGCGCCGACCGCCCGCGCCGCCGCTTCCACCTCGGCGTCGGTGGCCTGCGGTCGGCCGTAGGCGATGTTGTCCCTTATGGTCCCGGAGAAGAGGTGGGCCTCCTGGGGGACGTACCCGATCTGGTGCCGGTAAGCGGACAGATCGATGCTCCGCAGGTCCATCCCGTCAATGGACACCGCTCCCGCGGTCGGGTCGTAGAAGCGGGTCAGCAGCTTGACGATCGTGGACTTGCCGGCACCCGTCTCGCCGACGAGGGCGACCGACTGACCGGCAGGTATCTCCAGATTCACGTCGCGCAGGGCCGGGCGGTCCACGCCCGGGTAAGCGAACGAGACCCCACGCAGGTCCACCCGTCCGGTCAGCCGTCCTATCGGCGGCGGGTCGGGGGCAGGCGCGACCAGCGGACGGACCGCCATCAAGGAGTTGATCTGGCGCATGGACGCCCCCGCCTGCTGGTAGGCGTCGAAGGTCTGGGAGAGCTGTTGGATGGGACTGAAGAACAGGTCCAGGTAGAGCAGGAAGCCGACGACCTCTCCGGCGGTCAAGGTGTGGCCCGAGACGAGAACCGACGCCACGCCCAGCACCATCACCGCGGCCATGTCGGCCAGGAACTCGACGAAGGGGAAGTAGATGGCCACCAACCGCTGGGCCGCCAGCCGGGCTTTCAGGTAGCCGCCGGCGAGCTGACGGAATTCCGCCCGATGGCGGTCCTCCCGCCGGAACGCCTGCGACTCCCTGACCCCCGACAGGCTCTCCTGCATGTTGGAATTCACCGCCGCGATCCGCTCCCGAGCCCGCTCGTAGGCCCGCCCGGACAAGCGACGGTAAGCGACGGTGGCCGCAGCCAGAGGTACCGTGACCGACAGCGCCACCAGAGCCAGCTCGACGTTCCAGACCAGCATGGCGACGCCCACCCCGATGATGGTGAAGAGCGAGACCACGGCGTTGATCAGCCCGCTGTTGAGCAGGTTGGCCAGAGCATCAACGTCGGTGGTCATACGGGTCATGATCCGCCCGGCCATCTCCCGCTCGTAGAAGTCGATCGACAGGCGCTGCAGATGGGACCAGATGCGCACCCGGAGGGCGAAGAGCATGCGCTCGGCGGTGCGGCCCGTGACCAACACCTGGAACGTCGTGTCCACCCAGTCGGCGAGAACCACCGCCAGGAAGGCCATGGCGACGATCCACAGCACCCGGGACGATCCGGCCGCCACACCGCGATCGAGCCCGTCGCGGATGAGAAGGGGACCGGCCAGGTTGGCCAGAGCATCGGCGATCACCAGTGCCAGCCCGGTCGCCAAGGCCCCCCGGTAGGGGTGGACGAAGCGGCGGAGGGAGAACGACTCGCTCTCCGCCGACTCCGACTCCACGTCCACGTCCGGTCGCTCGTCGGCGGGGCGCAGGGCGGCGACTCGAGCGAGCAGCTCAGGGCTGGCCGCCATGGCCCCCGCCCATCCTCCCCCACCCCCCCGAGCCGACCCACCGAGGCCGGCGCCAAGGGAGCTTCGAGCCGTGGCCGACTCGCCCCCGACGACCGAATCCATGTCCCCCCCGAGACGGTCGTAGGGCCACAGGTCGGCGCTGACGGCCATCCCGTCGGCCGGCTCGGCCGTTTCCGACCCGCCCTGACCGGCCGGTTCGGGCTCGGTCGGGGACCACCACGACGATGCGGACGGATCTTCCTCGATCAGCAGCCCGTCGGTTCCCTCGATGTCGTCCGAGGACCCTCCGAGCAGGTGCCGGTAGAGGGCGCAGCGCCCCGTGAGCTCCTCGTGGGTTCCGTGGTCGACCACCCTCCCGGCGTCCACCACGGCGATGCGGTCAGCCAGGCGCAGGGTGGAGCGGCGATGGGCCACCAAAAGAGTGGTGCGCCCGACCATCACCCGCCGCAGCGTCTCCTGGATGTCGGCCTCGACCTTGGCGTCGACGGCGCTCGTCGCGTCGTCGAGGACGAGGATTCCCGGGTCCGACAGGAGGGCGCGGGCCAGAGCGATCCGCTGCCGCTGGCCCCCCGAGAGGGTGAGGCCCCGCTCCCCCACCACGGTGTCATAGCCGTCGGGGAGCTCCGAGATGAACCTGTGGGCCTCGGCCGCCCGCGCCGCCAACTCGACCTCGGCGTCGGTGGCTTCGGGGCGGGCATAGGCGATGTTGTTGCGGATGCTGTCGGAGAAGAGGAAAGCCTCCTCGAAGACCGCCCCGATGCGGTTTCGCAAGGAGGCGAGGGTGAGGTCGCGCACGTCGTGGTCCCCGATGCTGACCGACCCCCCGTGAACGTCGTAGAACCGAGGCAGGAGCAGCGCAACCGTCGACTTGCCCGAGCCGGAGGCTCCCACCAGGGCCACCGTCTCCCCGGGGGCCACCTCGAGATCGAAGCCTTGGAGCACCGGCTGGTCACGGGTGTAGCCGAAGGTGACCGAGCGGAAGCGGATGGCCGCGGGCCCCGAGGGGAGCGTGACCGCGTCGGGCTTCTCGGTGACCACCGGGTTGGCGGCCAGCAGATCCAGCACCCGCTGGGCTCCGGCACGGGCCTGCTGGCCCACGATGAGCACGCCGGCCAGCATCCGGGCCGGGCTGGCCATCTGCAGGAGATATGTGGCAAAGGCCAGGAAGGTACCGATCGACAGCCGGTGGTGGAGGGCCATCCAGCCGCCGAGAGCCAGCACCCCGACCTCGCCCAGAGCGGGGAGCCCGGACAGCACCGGCTGGTAGCGGGCCTGCAACCGAACCGCTCGCATCCGGGCCCCGTAGAGCACCCGGGCCCGGTCCACGAGGTGTTCCAGTTCGCCCTGCTCCTGGCCGAACCCTTTGACCACCCGCACCCCGGTGACCGCCTCCTCGACCACCACAGCGACTTCGCCCTCCTTCTGCTGGGCGTCCCAGTTGGCCGGGAACGTCTGGCGACGCATCCGGTAGGCGCTGAGGAGCAGGGCCGGGACCATGGCGAGCGATATCACCGCGAGAAGCGGCGAGTAGATGAACATGATGACCAGCGACGAGAGCAGCAGCAGCAGATTGCCCGACATCATCGGCAGGAACGCGAGCAGACCCTGGAGGAGACCCACGTCGGAGTTGGCCCGGGACACGAGCTGGCCGGTCTGCATTTCGTCGTGGCGGGCCGAGTCCAGCCGCTGCAGCTGATCGAATATGGCGTTGCGCAGATCGAATTGGATGTCGAGGCTGACCCGACCACCGACGAAGCGCCGGATGTGGGCCAGCCCGAAGGTGGCGACGGCCAGCACCCCCATCAGCGCCAGCCACGGGGCGAGAGGTTGGCGGTGGGCGACGATGACCTGGTCGATGATCTGTCGTTCGACGGCGGGCACCGCGGCGGAGATGGCACCCCCGGCCAGCGCCGCGCCGAAAGCCACCGTGACATTCCGTCGGTGGGGACGGAGCCAGGGCATCAGACGACGTATCCAGCCCGGTTCCCGGCGAATCATTACGCCATGCTAAGAGCCGGTGGGAGTATCGGCGGGGGGTTTCCGACATGGGCTCCGGAACGGCCGGCCGTTCACGGAGAAAGGGAGGGCATCGCAGCCTCGTCGGCCGACGCCAGCCAGGGCCGGGTGGCGGCCCTCGTCCCCGCCGTGCCCCAGACCAGGCCCTCCATGAAGACCCACGTCCGACGGTGGATGGCCGACGGGCCGTAGGCGTGCAGCGCCATCTTGTGCCGGGGGCAGGGATATCCCTTGTTGGAGTCGAACTCGTAGGGCGGAAAGTGGCCGGCCTCGGAGCGCATGTGGCGGTCGCGGGTGACTTTGGCGAGGATCGATGCCGCGGCGATGGACAGGCAGGTGGCGTCGCCTTTGATGATCTTCGTCGAGGGAGCCACCCCCACGAAGTCCCAGTTGCCGTCGATGAGCACGTGATCGGGGACCAGGCCCAGGCCGTCCACAGCCCGGCGTGCCGCCCGGCGCTGGGCCTCGGCCATGCCCACGGAGTCGCATTCCTCCTGGGAGGCCACGCCGACGGCCCACGCCGTGCACCATGCGGCGACCCGGTCGAACAGCTTCTCGCGCCCGGCCTCGCTCAACATCTTGGAATCCCGCACACCGTAGACCCGGCGATCGAAAGGAAGGACCGCGGCGCCGACCATCAGCGGACCCGCCCAGGCGCCGCGCCCGACCTCGTCCACACCCACGATGACCTCGTGCCCCAGTTCCCGCAGGGCCTTCTCGAGCGCCCGGGAGGGGGGACGGCCGGCCCTCACCGCTCCTCCGTGGCATACCGGGTGAGGAGCATACCGTCGGCCTCCAGTACCGCTTCGAGGCGGAGGGGAACCGGTGGCCCCACCCATATCTCGGCGAGGGTCTGACGACCGACCCCGGCGACGAGAGGCGAAACGGTGAGGCACAGCTCGTCGACCAGGCCGGCTCGCATCAGGCCCCGGGCCAGGAAAGGTCCGCCCTCGCAGAGGATGCGTCCGAGGCCCCGCTCGCGCAGTTCGGCGACGACTCGCCGCAGGTCCACCTCGCCGTCCCCGCAATCGATGAGGTCGGCCACCTCGCCGAGATCGGTCCGGGTGCTCACCACCTGCGAGGTGGTGAGCACCAGCACCCGGTCCGGTCCGGTGAACATCCTGGCCCCGCGATCGAGCCGCCCCTGGCCGGAGACCACCGCCAGAGCGGGCCGCGCCGACTGCTGGCGGGCCAGGCGACGAGCCCGGGCCGGGTCATCGAGGATCACGGGCCCGTAACGTTCCCGGACCGCCGTCCCAGACGCCACCAGAACGACGTCGGCGACGGCCCGCATGGCCCTGAACGCCTGCTTGTCGGCTGGGCCGCCGAGCGGTCCGCTACGGCCGTCGATCTCGATGGCCCCGTCGAGGGAAGCAACGAAGTTGAGGCGCAGGTGTTGCGGCGCCGGGTGGTGGTAGGCCTCCTCCAACTCCTCTCCGCCATCGGCGGTGCCCGGCCCGGGCAGCAGGCGGCGGATCATTCCAGCCCGGAGATGAGCCCGGCTTCGGCCGGATCGGGGTGCCCAGCGAGGAAGGCATCGAGGATCTCGGCCGCCACCGCCCCACTCGTGGAGCGGATGCTCAAGGCCACGACATTGGCGTCGTTCCACCGGCGGGCTCCCTCGGCGGTGGCGGCGTCGGCGCACAGCGCCGCTCGCACGCCGGTCACCTTGTTGGCGGCGATGGCCACACCCGTGCCCGTCCAGCACCACACCACCCCCAGATCGGCTCGCCCCTCAGCCACCGCTCGGCCCACCGCTCGGCCCACCGCGGGCCACGGGCCGGCGAGCAGGAGTACCTCCACCTGGTGGCCGGCCTGGCGGAGATGGGCCAGGGCGACCTCGACCACGGGCGCGGCTTCGTCGCTGGCCATAGCGATGCGCACCGGCCGACATTACCGGTCCGGCCAGGTGGCCGGCCGGCGCTTCGGCGATAGGGGTGACCGGGCCGCCGGCGACTCCATAGGATGAGGGAGTGATCACCGGGGCGGATCGTTGGAAGGGACGGTCGGCGGTGCTCGTACCGGTCAAGGCCTTTCACCGGGCCAAGGTGCGCCTGGCTCCGGCCCTCTCCCCCGAGCAGCGCCAGGCTCTGGCCCGGTCCATGGCGACTCGGGTCGTGGAGTCGGCCGCCGGGCTGCCCGTGGCCGTAGTCTGCGACGACCCCGAAGTGGCCACCTGGGCCCGTTCCTGCGGTGCCCTGGTCGTGTGGGAGCCGGGCCGGGGCCTCAACCGCGCCGTTCAAGAGGGTTTCGCGCACCTCGGCGGCCTCGGTGTCCACTCCGTGATCGTGGCCGCCGGGGACCTTCCGCAGGCCACCGACCTGAGATGGGTGACCGACTTCCCCGGCGTCACCCTCGTGCCCGACCGGCGACGGGACGGCACCAACGTCATCGGCCTTCCCGCCCGTCTGGCGTTCCAATTCGCCTACGGGCCGGGTTCGTTCGCCCGGCACCTCGCCGAAGGGCACCGGCTCGGCCAGCCGGTTCGTGTCGTGCACTCGCCTCCGCTCGAGTGGGATGTCGATCTCCCGGAAGACCTCGTAGGGATGTCCGGCACTTGAGCGATCCCACCGCCCATGGAGCGCTTCCCTCGGATCCCACATCCAACCTGGAAATTCCTGAAGTGGCTCTGGCTATCGGAGCTCATCCCGATGACGTGGACTTCGGGTGCGGCGGGACCCTGGCCAAGTGGGCGGCGGCCGGATGCCGGGTCCACTACCTGGTCTGCACCGACGGTTCGAAGGGATCGTGGGACCCCGCCCAGGACCCACAGGAGTTGATCCGGACCCGCCAGGAGGAGCAGCGAGGAGCCTCCCGGGCCCTCGGCGGGGAGGGCCGGGTCACCTTCCTCGGGCGGATCGACGGTGAACTCGATTCAGGGATGGAGATGCGCCGGCTGGTGGCCTACGAGATTCGCCGGGTCCGCCCAACCGTGGTCCTCGGGCATGATCCCTGGAAGCGCTACCGCCTGCACCCCGACCATCGCCACGCTGGATTTCTGACCACCGACGCCATCGTGGCGGCGAGGGACCCTCATTTCTTCCCCGAGCAGGACGTCCCTCCTCACCGACCATCCGCCCTGCTCTTGTGGGAGGCGGATGCGCCGGACCACCTCGAGGACATCACTGGGTTCGAGGAGACCAAGCTGCGGGCCCTCATGCGCCACCACAGTCAGCTCCGCTCGACGATGGGCATATCCGACTCGGACGACGGTGACGCGGCTGAGGCTTTCCAACAGAGACTTCGCAGCCGCCACGCAGCGGCGGGAGCGCCACTCGGCCTGACCGCCGCTGAGGCTTTCAAACTACTGATCGATCTGTGACCGGGCCGGGGCGTCAACCCCGACCGGTCACCGAATTCTGGGCCGCAGCGGCCTTCTTGGCCGGGGCCGCCTTCCTGGTCGTCGCTTGCTCGGCCCCGGCCCGATTGGTCGGTCGCTTGCTCGCCACGGTGGTCCGCCGCGTCGGCGGCACGGCCCGGGAAGCAGCCTCATCAGCTGCGGTCGTGGTGGCTGCGGTCTTCTTCGCCGCAGCCACCGTCTCCTTGACCGGTGTTCCAGTAGCCTCCGCCGCCTTGTTGGCGGGACTCACGTGGCGACCGTCCTCAGCGCTTCTTGGTGGCCTTGGTGGCCTTGGTGGCCTTGGTGGCCGTAGCGGTAGCGGCCTTCTTGGCCGGGGCCGCCGCCTTCTTGGCCGGGGCCGGGGCCGGGGCCTTCTTGGCCGGGGCCTTGGTCGCCGTCACCTTCTTGGCCGCCGCCTTGCCGCGGGTGTTGAGGGTGGCTTTGAACGCCGAAGCGGGCTTGAAAGCCACGCTCTTGGAGGCGGGCACCTTCACCGTCGCCTGGGTCTGGGGGTTTCGAGCCGTGCGGGCGGCGCGGGCCCGGGGCTCGAAGGAGCCGAAGCCGAAGATCGAGACCCGGTTACCGGCCTTGATCTCCGCGACGATGGCGGCCGTGACGGCCTCGACCGCTGCTTCCGACTGCTTCTTGTCCAAGCCGGTCTTCGTAGCGACCGACTCGGCCAACTCTGTTCTGTTCACCGCACCTCCTGGCGTGGTTGGGGAAGTTCCTTGACATACAAGAGGTTTTTGCAGCCCAGGTCAAGCATTTCCCTTGCACTACAAGGGCTTTCTCATTCCCCCAAGCCAGTCCGCTTATGACACCACGATGTCACAATCACCAGAATCCTCTATGCCGCAAGGGTTTCTCGCTGAAGGGCCAGATCCAGGACCTCTTCGATAGTCGAGGCCAGGTGGATCCGGATCTGGTCGCGAACGGCGTCTGGAACGTCCTCGAGGTCGGGTTCGTTGCGCGCCGGGAGGATCACCTCGGTCAGGCCGGCCCGGTGGGCCGCCAGGACCTTCTGCTTGACCCCACCGATGGGAAGGACCTGGCCCTGAAGGGTGATCTCCCCCGTCATTCCGAGCTCGGGGCGCACCGGTCGGCCCGACAGGAGGCTCACCACGGCCGTGGTCATGGTCACCCCGGCCGATGGGCCATCCTTTGGCACCGCGCCCGCCGGCACGTGGATGTGGACCCGGCGGGCGTCGAGGGCATCCTCGGCCAGACCTAGGTCCTCGGCATGGGCCCTGACGTAGGACAGGGCGATCTGCGCCGATTCCTGCATGACCTCGCCGAGCTGGCCGGTGACCGTCAGGCCGGGATCGCCCTTGGATGCCGAGGCCTCGACGAAGAGAATCTCTCCGCCGGCGCCGGTGACCGCCAGCCCGGTGGCGACTCCGGGGTCGGCGGTGCGCGCCGCCACATCGCGGCGGGGATGGGGCCGCCCCAGCCAGGCCCGAACGTCGGCCGTGTCGATCACGATGGGCCCTTGCGGCGTACCGTCGGCGGCGATCCGGGCGGCCGCCTTGCGAAGCAGTCGGCCCAACTGACGCTCGAGCGACCTGACTCCCGCCTCGGTCGTGTAGCCGTCGATCATGGCCTGCAGGGCCTCGTCGGTCACCTCGACCTCACCCTCGAGCAGGCCGGCCAGGGCCAGTTGGCGGCCCAGCAGGTGCTGGCGGGCTATCGCCACCTTCTCACCGTCGGTGTAGCCGTCGAGGCGGACCACCTCCATACGATCCAGCAACGGGACCGGAATCTGCTCCACGAAGTTCGCAGTCGCGAGGAACAGGACGTCTGAAAGGTCCAGGTCCAGATCCAGGTAGTGGTCCCGGAACGTGTGGTTCTGGGCCGGGTCGAGGACCTCGAGCAGGGCCGAGGACGGGTCACCACGCCAGTCCGCGCCCAGCTTGTCGATCTCGTCGAGGAGGACCACCGGGTTCATGGTTCCGGCGTCTTTGATGGCCCGGGCCAGGCGACCGGGCATGGCTCCCACGTAGGTCCGCCGGTGCCCCCTGATCTCCGCCTCGTCGCGCACCCCGCCCAGCGCCACCCTGACGAAGTGCCGCCCCGTGGCCCGGGCCACGGACTCCCCGAGAGAGGTCTTGCCGACCCCCGGCGGTCCGACCAGAGCGAGGATCATCCCGTCACCTCGGCGGAGGGGGACGGCGGCGCTCTCACGGTCGGCGGCCCCCGTGGACCCCGCCGCTCGCTCGCTCCGCAGCTTGCGCACGGCCAGGTGTTCGATGACGCGGTCCTTCACCTCCTCGAGACCGGAGTGATCGGCGTCGAGCACCGACCGGGCGCCGACCAGGTCCATGGGGTCCTGCGAGCGGCGGCCCCAGGGCAGTTCGAGGACCGTGTCCAGCCAGGTCCGGATCCACCCGTGCTCGGGGCTCTGTTCGCTCGTGCGCTCGAGCTTGTCGATCTCGCGACCGATGGCGGCCCTGACCTCCTCGGCGGCGTCGAGCGCATCCAGGCGGGCGCGATAGTCGTCCCCGCCGCCCCCCGAGTCGCTCTCGCCCAGTTCGCGGCGGATGGCCGCCAGCTGCTGGCGGAGGATGTAGTCCCGCTGGGTGCGCTCCATCCCTTCGGCCACGTCGGTGCGGATGCGGTCCTTCAACTCGAGTTCGGCCAGCGCCTCGCGGGCCCAGCCCAGAACCAGCTTCACCCGCCGGTCGACATCGACGGTCTCGAGGATCTCCACCTTGCGCTCCACCGACAGCTCGGGCCAGTAGCCGGCGGTGTCAGCCAGGCGGCCGGGCTCGTCGATGGCCCGGAAGTACTCCGAGAGCCGGCCCATACCGCGGTGCTCGGCCACGGCCTCGAGCACGGCCCGCAGCTCGCGGGCCTGTTCGCGAGCCGCCTCGCTGGGCGGCCCCTCCTCGACGGGCTCGACGTTCACCCACAGGGCCGTTCCCGCCGCCGCCACCGCGGCGCCGAGGGTCACCCGGTACTGACCGGTGACGACCACCGCCTGGGTCCCTCCCGGCAGGGCTCCCCGCCGCTCGACGCTCGCCAGGGTGCCGATGGCAGCAAAGCGGGCCGGGCCGCGGGCGGCGTCGCTGCGGGGCACCAGGACGAGGAGATCACCCGCACCCGAGGCGGCGGCGGCCGCCTCGCGCGCTTCGGGCGTCTCGAGGGCGAGGGTGATGGTCATCCCGGGCAGAACCACACCGGCGTCCAGCGGGAGTAGGGGAAGAGCTGACGTTGCAAGGGGGGACACTTGCTCTCCGTTCTGTAAGCATGTAACTGTGCCACAGGGTAACGGGAACGGCCGTCCAAGTATTCCGGTGTCTGTCAGCATGACCCCATGCATGCCGAAGTGGAACGTCTGGCCCAGGCCGACCGCGGGGATCTGCCCTGGCGGAGATGGGGCCCGTACCTGTCGGAGCGGGCCTGGGGAACGGTGCGCGAGGACTACTCCCAAAGCGGCGACGCCTGGTCGTACTTCCCCTTCGAGCACGCTTCGTCGCGGACATTCCGCTGGAACGAGGACGGCCTGGCCGGCGTCTGTGACGACCAGCAGCTGATGTGCCTGGCCGTGGCCCTGTGGAACGGGAGAGACCCGATTCTGAAGGAGCGCTTCTACGGGCTGACGGGCGACCAGGGCAACCACGGCGAGGACGTCAAGGAGTACTGGTGGTACCTCGACGCCACACCCACCTCGTCATGGCTGCGATGGCGCTACCACTACCCGCAGGGCCCGTTCCCCTACGACGATCTGCTCGCGACCAACCGGAGCCGGAGCCGCCACGACCCGGAGTACGAGCTGCTGGACACGGGCGCCTTCGACGACGACCGCTACTGGGTCGTCGACTGCACCTGGGCCAAGGGGAGCCCCGAGGACCTGATATGGCACCTGGAGGTGACCAACGCCGGCCCCGAGACGGCCACGATCGACCTGCTGCCCACGGTCTGGTTCCGCAACACCTGGACCTGGGATCCTTCGACGCCGCGGCCATCCATGCGGATGGACGGTCCTTCCTCGATGGCCATCGAGCACGCCGAGCTGGGCTCGTGGAAGTTGGCCTGGAGCGGTCCCGGCCAAGCCCTGTTCTGTGACAACGAGACGAATACCGAGAAGCTCTACGGCACCGACGGTCCGCCCTACCCGAAGGACGGGATAGCCGACCACGTCCTCTCGGGCTCTCCGACGGTCAACCCCGCACAGACCGGCACCAAGGCGGCGATCCGCCTCCACCTCGAGGTCGGCCCCGGCCGGACCGCCGAGATGCGCCTGCGGCTGTGGAAGCCGGGCGAGGGGGCCCGGGCCACGCCCACCGCCGACGAAGGGGACCTGGACGCGGCGTACGACCACACACTCCTCGACCGACGGGGCGAAGCCGACGAGTTCTATGCCGGCATCACTCCCGTCGACGCGACCGCGGAGGAGGCCTCGGTGCTGCGCCAGGCGGCGGCCGGAATGCTGTGGTCGAAGCAGTTCTTCCATTTCGATGTCGAACGCTGGCTCCAAGGCGACCCGGGTCAGCCGCCGCCGCCGGCCGGCCGCGGCGCCATCCGCAACGGCGACTGGGCTCACCTCAACAACCGCGACGTCCTATCGATGCCCGACCCCTGGGAGTA
Source organism: Actinomycetes bacterium (assembly GCA_021838445.1). Lineage (GTDB taxonomy): Bacteria > Actinomycetota > Acidimicrobiia > Acidimicrobiales > Palsa-688 > JAKCDU01. The sequence goes on from JAKCDU010000005.1 coordinate 62,655, forward strand.
CCCGTGGTACGCGGCGTGGGACCTGGCCTTCCACTGCGTCGCCCTCGCCCATCTCGATCCCGAGTTCGCCAAGCGGCAGCTCGTCCTCCTCTGCCGGGAGTGGTACATGCACCCGAACGGGCAGGTGCCCGCCTACGAATGGAACTTCAGCGACGTGAACCCCCCGGTGCACGCCTGGGCCGCCCTGCGGGTGAGCGAGATCGACGCCCAGGCGCGCGCCGCGCGCGGCGAGCCTGCGGGGCTCGACTACGCGTTCTTGGAGAGGGTCTTCCACAAGCTTCTGCTCAACTTCACGTGGTGGGTCAACCGCAAGGACGAGGCCGGTAACAACGTGTTCGAGGGCGGTTTCCTCGGACTGGACAACATTGGGCTGTTCGACCGCTCCAAGCCCCTGCCCGTGCCGGGACGGCTGGAGCAGTCCGACGGCACGGCGTGGATGGCCACCTACTGTCTCAACCTGCTCGAGATGGCTCTGCGCCTGGCCGCCCACGACCCGGTCTACGAGGACGTGGCGACGAAGTTCTTCGAGCACTTCGCCTACATCGCCCACGCCATGGAGACCCAGGAGCTGTGGGATGAGGAAGACGGCTTCTTCTACGACGTCATGCAGACCGACGGCTCCCCGCCGGCCCCCGTACGGGTCCGGTCCATGGTCGGGGTGGTGGCGCTGTTCGCAGTGACGGTGCTGGAACCCGACGTCTTGAGCCGACTGCCGTCCTTCGCCCGCCGACTCGAGTGGTTCGTGGAGCACAAACCGGCCTACGCCCGCCACATCGCCCACACCGCGATACCCGGCAAAGGGGACCGCCTGCTGCTGTCGATAGTCGATCCCGCCCAGATCCGCCGCATCCTGCGCTACGTGCTCGACCCGGCCGAGATGCTGTCCGACCACGGAATCCGTTCTCTCTCGCAGGTCTATCGCGACCACCCCTTCTCGATGGAGATCGGGGGTCTCGACGCGACCATCGACTACGAGCCGGCCGAGTCCACCAACTACCTCTTCGGTGGCAACTCCAACTGGCGGGGCCCGGTGTGGTTCCCGCTCAACTACCTGCTCATCGAGGCCCTGGACCGCTACCACGGCTATTTCGGAGACTCCTGTCAGGTGGAGCACCCGTCGGGTTCGGGGAGCCAGGTGGACCTCGGGGCTGTGGGCGACGACCTGGCCCGCCGGCTGGTGTCACTCTTCCTGACCGGCCCTGACGGGCGCCGCCCCGTCTTCGGCGGCTACGAACGGCTGCAGACCGACCCGAGGTGGAGGAACCAGATTCTGTTCCACGAGTACTTCCACGGCGACACCGGAGCCGGCCTCGGCGCCTCCCACCAGACCGGCTGGACCGGCCTGGTGCTCGACCTCGTGGCCGACCGCCGCCTGGGTGGCCGCAACTGACGCCCGGTTCCCGCCTCTGCGGGCCGACGCGACGGCGGGGGCGGTTTTGGGCCTACAGTCGGGCCCGATGACGACCCACAAGGACGTACCCGTAGAAACCGACCTGGCGGTGCGCCGGCTCCTCGCCCGGTACTGCCTGCTCGTCGACGACCGAGACTTCGACCAGTTGGTGGATCTCTTCACCGAGGACGGCCGGTTCAGCATTCTCGGCACGGACATGCGCGGACGGCCGGCGATCCGCGAGTGGCTCGACACCGTTCCCGACCCCATGTTCCACCATGTGACCAACGTGGTCGTGAGCAACGGCTCCCACGACACCGTCCACTCGGTGTCGGACTGCCTGGTGGGGGGCAAGGGGGAGAACGGAGCCTGGTCCATCTGGATGCTCGGGCGGTACCATGACACTTTCGTGGGCGAGGGCCGCGAACTGCGGATTTCCCAGCGGATCTTCACCAGCCGCTGAACCCCCCGGGGTGACCCGTCCGGCCTGGTCGCCGCCCATGCTGGCCCAGCGCCTCGATTTCCCGGCTGGCGCCCCCCTGCTCCGGCGCGGCCGCTGGCTGCTCGAACGCAAGCTGGACGGGCTGCGCTGCCTGGCCGTACGCGACGGCGACCGGGTGGATCTGTGGTCCCGCAACCACCTGTCCTTCAATCGGCGCTTTCCCGGACTGGTGCACGCCGTCGCCTCGGTCCCCGTCGACCGCTTCGTCCTGGACGGCGAGGTGGTCGCCTTCGACGGCGACCGAACCAGCTTCCAGCTGCTGCAATCGGGGTCGGCGGAACCGGTGCTGGTGGTCTTCGACCTGCTCCACCTGCTCGGCTCGGATCTGAGAGCTCTGGCGCTGACCGAGCGGGCCGGGCTGCTCGACCGGCTCATGGAGGGAGCCCCCACACAGAGCCTGCAGCGTTGCGAGCGCCTGAACGGCGACCCGGCCGAGCTGATGGCGAGGGCCTGCGCCGAGGAGTGGGAAGGGTTGGTGGCCAAGAAGGCCGGCAGCGCCTACCGCAGCGGCCGCTCGGCGGATTGGCGCAAGCTCAAGTGCACGGCCCGCCAGGAGCTGGTGATCGGCGGGTGGACCGACCCCGCCGGAGGGCGGACCGGCTTCGGCGCCCTCCTGCTCGGGTACTACCGCGGGGACGAGCTGGTCTACGCCGGCAAGGTCGGCACCGGCTTCGACGAGTCGACCCTGAAGGACCTCCAGCGGCGACTGGCAGGAAGTGCCACCCACTTGACACCTTTCCGGGATGCGCCGGCCGTGAAGGGAGCCCACTGGGTGGAGCCCGTGCTCGTGGCCGAGATCGAGTTCAGCGAGTGGACCCGCGACGGGCGGCTGCGCCACCCCGCATACGTCGGTCTGCGCCAGGACAAGGACCCCCGCAGCGTCGGGCGCGAGTCGCTCCCCACAGCCGACGGCTGACGCCGGCGGGCGGGGGCGCCGACGTCGGGCCGACGCGGGGCCGACGCCGCGTTACGACCGGTTTTGCGGGCTCGGCCGCTAGCCTGTCGACGTGCGAAGGCGCTGGCGGATGCGGCCGCCCCTTGACCGTGACGGGCCGGCGCGGGTACTCATCATCTCGGCGAGCATGGGGGCCGGCCACGACGGGGCGGCCCGTTCACTGGCCGAACAGTTGGTCGCGGCCGGGCACATCACCGAGATCCGGGACTTCCTTCGGTCGGGACCCCTCAGGATCGGCTCGGCTCTCCGCCGGGGTTACGAGTTCGAGCTGCGCCACGTCCCCTCCGCCTACGACGCCACCTACCGCCTCTGGTACCGGGTTCCCTGGCTGTGCCCGCTGGTCGCCTGGCTGGTCACCGGCCTGACCCGGAGGAGGGTGCTCAAGTGGGTCGACTCGTTCGATCCCTGGGTCGTGGTGTCGACCTACCCCCTCTCCACGCTGTGCCTCGGTCGGCTACGACGCACCGGCCGGCTCACCGTTCCGGCCGTCAACTTCATCACCGACTTCGGGGTGCATCCCCTCTGGGTGCACAAGGGCGTCGATCTCAACCTGGCCATCCACGACGTACCGGCCGCCACGGCCGCCCGGCGGACCGGCCGGCCGACGCTGTCGACGGGTCCCGCAGTGTCGCACCGCTTCGACCCCGACCACCTTCCCTCGCGGGACGAAGCCCGTCGCGGCTTCGGGATCGCCCCCCATCAGAGAGCGGTGCTGATCGTCGCCGGTTCGTGGGGGGTGGGCGACGTGGCCGGGACCTTCCTGGCGGTCGCTCGCGACCGACGCTTCCTCCCGGTGGTCGTCTGCGGGCGCGACGAGCGCCTCCGCCGCCACGTCGAGGAGTTGGCCGCCGGCGAGTCGGTGGAGGCGCTGATCCTGGGCTGGACCGACGCCATGCCGGCGTTGATGGCGGCCTGCGATGCGCTGGTCGAGAACGCCGGGGGCCTCACCTCCCTGGAGGCCATGCGGGTCGGTCTGCCGGTCGTGAGTTTCGAGCCCATCGCCGGACACGGCGTGGAGAACACCACCGCCATGGACGGGTCCGGAGTGGCCCGACTGGCCCGGGACGAGGCCGCCCTGGTGGAGATGCTGGCCGAGGTCAGCGCACCCGGAGCGGCCCGCCACGACCAGATCGGGCGGGCCCGGGCCATGTTCCGCTCGTCGCCGGCCGAGGCTGTCCTCGACGCCGCCCGCCGTCCCGTCACCGCCCCGTCGGTCGCCCGCAGGCGGGCCGGGTTGGCCGTGCGTACCTCCGTGGTGGGACTGATCACGTCGGCCGCGGTCTGGTCCGGGCTCACCACCGGCGTGGCCATGGCCGCCTACGCCGGGGCCGGCGTGGCCCGACCGGCCCACTACCCGGTGCCGGTCGCCTACATCGGGGTGCGCCTGACCGCGTCTCAGGTGGCCGACCCCGAGGTCGACGCCTACCTCACCCAGATGAACGTCACCGCCGTGGTCGATGCCGCCACCGCCGGTTTGGTGGCACCGCAGCTGCGCCTGCTGGCGGACCGGGGTCTCACGGTGGCCAGCGGCGGGGTGGGCCCGAACCCGGGGGCTGCAGGCGGTGACGTCGACCTGCCATGGAACCAGGCGGCCGCCAACGTCGACGCCGGCCGCCGGATCAGCCGGCTGCTCGACCTGCCGGTGACGCAGTCGGTGCCGGGGCGGAGGCTGACGGCGTGGGACCTGGTCGACTGCGGCCATGCCCACACCTCTTTGGTCGTACCGAATCACGTGCTGCACGTCAGCCCGCTGACCTTCCCCCTGCACCTCGCCGCCCGCGACATCTACCTGATCGATGCGACCAGTTCCTCCCCGTCCCAGCTGACCGCCTACCTGGGCGCCGTTGACGCCAGCCTGGTGCACGCCCAGCTCGTATCCGAGCCGCTGGCCACGCTGGCGTGACCCCCCGCAGCCCCGCCACCGCGGCACCGGGCGGTAGGCCGAACGGTCGGCGACCGGGGCCGGGTCGAGCCCTGATCGGCCCCGCCGCCCTGCTGGCGGCGGGGGCGGTGGCCCACCTCCTGCCGGGCACGGTCGCCTGGCGCCAGGCCCGCTGCCGGCTCCTGCCCCGCCTGTCGGGCGTCGGCCGTCCCGACCACGTAGCCCTCACCTTCGACGACGGGCCCGACCCCGTGGCCACGCCGCGGGTCCTCGACACGCTGGACGCCCTCGGCTGGCGGGCCACGTTCTTCTGCCTCGGAGCCCAGGCCCGCCGGAACCCCCGGCTGGTCGGCGAACTGGTCCAACGGGGTCACGAGATAGGCGTCCACGGAGACACCCACCTGAGCCATCTGCGGCGGGCCGCTCCCGGAGTGGTCAGTGATCTGCGGGCGGCACGGGACCTTCTGGAGGACCTGAGCGGCGGCCCGGTCCGCTGGTTCCGCCCGCCCTACGGGGCGGTGTCGGCGGCCACTCTGCTGGCCGCCCGGCGCGTCGACGTGGACCTGGTCCTTTGGACCACCTGGGGCCGGGACTGGCGATCCGATGCCACCGGCGCCACGGTCGTCGGCCACGTGCGCCGAACCTACGTGCCCGGGGCCACAGTGCTCCTGCACGATTCCGACATCACCTCGGCGCCGCGCAGCTGGACCGCCGCCATAGACGCCCTGCCTCTGCTGGCCGGCGAGTGGCACGACCGCAACCTGGCCGTGGGGCCACTACGAGAGCACTTCTGAGCAGCTGCCGTGAGAACCTCCAAAGTGGCCACCGTCAACGCCCGTTATCCCCGCCTGGTGGTGGCCGCGCTGGCCGCGCTGGCCGTGGCCGCCACCACCGCCGGCTGCTCCTCCTCGCTGCCGAGCTCGGTGGCCGCCGCCCCGGTCGAATCGGTGGTCACCGGCCTCTGGCCGCTCGCCGTGGCGGCCCAAGCCATCGGAGGTGACAAGGTGGCCGTCGACGACGTGGTACCGGCCGGCGACAACCCGTTCACCTACCCCCTTGACCCAGCCCGGCAGCGCACCGTCGAGGCCGCCGGTCTCGCCGTAGAGATCGGCCGGGGCTTCCAGCCCGCCTTCGAAGAAGCGGCGCGCCACGCCCCCCGGACCCTTGCTCTCGAACAGGTGCTGCGGCCCGCCAGCCCCTATGTGTGGTTGAGCCCGACCATGATGGAACGAGCGGTCAGCGCTATCGCCGACGCCATGACCAGCGCCGATCCTCCGGCCGGCCCATTGTTCGAGCGCAATGCCGCCGGTTTCCGGGCCGAGATCGAATCCCTGCGTATCGATTACTCGAGCACGCTGTCGGTCTGCCCGGGTACCGCCGTGGTCGCCCCCGACCGGGCACTGGCCGACCTGGCCGGGGATCTCGGGCTGACCGAGACAGTGGTCGCGGCCTCGGCCAGCGCGGCGTCGGTGTCGGGCGCAGCACGGGTGCTGGAGTCGGCCAACGCCGCCGCGCTGATCCGCCAACCGTGGGTCGATGACTCCGGCGTCGAGCGCGTGGGCGCCGCCGCAGGTATCCGGCCCACCGAATTCGACACCCTCGCCGGGGTACCTGCCGGGCCCGTGACGGGGAGCGGTGATCCCTACACCCAACTGATGGAGAACGACTTGAACGTGCTCAGCCGGGCCCTCGGCTGCAACAACAACGAGCAGTGACCTTCGACCAACCATTCGCCGCCCTGGAGCGCTGCGGGGGCCGGGCCTCGGCCGGGTACACGACGATGTCCCCCGGCGCCCCGGCGGGGCCGCCCCGCACCGCCGGTCCGGCCGACCGGGTGATGCCCTGGGCTTCGGTCAGCAAAGTCGTCACCGCAGTGGCCATCTGGGTGGCGGTGGAGGAGGGAGTGACGGGATGGGACGAGCCGGCGGGCCCCCCCGGGTCCACCCTGCGCCACCTACTAGCCCATGCCTCGGGCCTGGCCCCCGACTCGGACACCGTCCTGGCCCCACCGGGACGTTCGCGCGTCTACTCCAACCGGGGCATCGAGGTCGCCGCCGATCACGTAGGGCGCGCCGCCGGAATGCCCTTCAGGGACTACACCACCGAGGCCGTGCTCCAACCGCTCGGGATGACCTCCACCTCGCTCGGCAACCCGGCCCACGGCGCCGCCGGTACCGTCCACGACCTGCTACGGCTGGCCGCCGAGCTGCTGCGGCCCACCCTGGTCGATCGGTCCACCCTGGCCCTGGCCACGTCGGTCGCCTTCCCCGGTCTGCGGGGGGTGCTACCAGGCTTCGGTTCCTTCCCGGAGAACTCGTGGGGCCTCGGCGTGGAGATCCGCGACCACAAGACACCCCACTGGACCGGGCGGGAGAACTCCCCCGCCACCTTCGGGCACTTCGGACGCTCGGGTTCGTTCATCTGGGTGGACCCCGTCGCCGGAGTGGCCGCCGCCTCCCTGTCGGATTGCCCGTTCGGGCCGTGGGCTGTGGAGGCCTGGCCGGCCCTATCCGACGCCATCCTGCTGGCGGCCGACCGCCCGGGCCCGGCCGGAGGCGTCAGCGCTCTTCGTTGAGCAGCTCCTTGAAGGCGCTGAACGCCCGCGGCCCCCAGACCGTGGCCGGTCCCCCGTTCAGCACCACGGCGACGCCGATGGCTTCGGCGACCTCCTCCTCGGTGGCGTTCTGACGGGCCGCACCCCGGGCGTGGGCCGATATACACCCGTCGCATTCGCGCGTCACCGCCACCGCCAGAGCTATCAGCTCTTTCACCTTGGCCGTCAGGGCACCGTCGGCCAAGGCCGCCCGCTGCATCTCGGCGTAGGCGCCGATGACATCGGGTATGTGGTCGCGCAACTCGCGCGCCGGCTGACGGAGTTCCCCCAGTACCTCGTTCGGGTGGATCATCTGACCATTGTGATCGTTCCCGGACCGGCGGTCGGGGATGGCCCGACCCGCCGGGGTGGCGGACCCGCACGTCGCCGAGCAGATACTTTCCGAGTACGTGAACTTCGCCCCGATCCTCATCGACCGGGCGCCGGTGGCGCGGCGCCCGGCGGCCGCCACCCACATCAGCGCCGTAGCCGCCTATCTGAGGCAGTCCGTCGCGGCCCGCGTCGACCCCCACCGCGCTGATCCCCGAGACGGCCGCCCCCGCCCGGGCCGGGCGGCGCCCAGATGACGCCGCCCGCTGACCCCGCCACCCGCCGCAGCGGCGGCGACTTCGGCCGGGCGGCCACCTTCAGCCGGTTCCGGGGGCCTTACGCAGGAGGGCCCCCGGCGGCTGACCTGGAGGTGCGCGTGCCCCCGATAGGAGACTTCGGGTGGCGGGAGCTGGCTCGGATGGTCGTGGTGTACCTGACCCTGAGCGTGAGCGTGGCCCGCTCAGTCACCGTCTGGGTGTTCCGGCGCCGGCGGCGAAGCGCCTTCGCCGCCGCCTGCGAGGGCGCCGTCGAGGGCTTCGTCCGCCTCGGGCCGACCTACGTGAAGGTGGGGCAGATCATCGCCTCGTCCCCGGGGCTGTTCCCCGAGGCCCTGACCCGGGCCGCCGAGCGGTGCCTCGACGAGGTTCCCCCCTTCGACTCGGCCACGGCGCGCGAGATGATCCGCCAGGACCTCGGGCACGCCCCGAGCGCCCTCTTCAAGCGTTTCGACGACGCCCCCCTTTCAGCCGCGTCCATCGGGCAGGTGCACGCCTGCGTGCTGCCCGACGGACGAGAGGCGGTCATCAAGCTCCAACGGCCGAACATCCGCCGGCGCATGACCACCGACCTGCGCATCGGGCACCGCCTGGCCAAGACCCTCGAGAGGTACTTCCGGTTCGCCCGCAACGCCGCCGTGGTCGCTCTCGTCGAGGACCTCCACGAGGTGACCCACCAGGAGCTCAACCCGGCGCTGGAGGCCTATCGCCAGGACCATTTCCGCGAGAAGCTCTGGGCTTTCGGTGACAATCAGTGGATCACCGCTCCCGAGGTGTACTGGGACTACTGCGGACCCCACATGATCTGCATGGAGCGCATGACCGGCATACCGATGGACGAGTTCGAGGCCATCCGCGACCTGGGCTTCGACGGCGAATTGATAGTCCGCCGGGGGGCCAAGACGTGGCTCGAGGCGGTCATGGTGCACGGGCCTTTCCACGGCGACATGCACGCCGGCAACCTGTGGGTGCTCGAGGACGGCCGGACTAGCTACCTCGACTTCGGGATCATGGGTGAGGTCCCCCACGAGTACAAGGCGCTGATCAAGGACCTCTTCTACACCTTCATCTTCGACCAGAAGTTCGCCCGCATCGCCCGGGCCTACAAGAACCTCGGCATCATGACCGACGAGATGGGCACCGACGAGGAGGTCGGCCAGCGCATACAGATGGTGGTGGCTCCCATGCTGGCCCGCTCGTCGAGCATGAGCCTCGGCGATTTCATCATGTCCTCGCTCGAGATGATGAAGCAGTACGGGTTGACCGCCCCCAAGGAGATGGTCCTGTTCTCCAAGCAGATGCTCTACATGGAGCGCTACATCAAGGGCCTGGCCCCGGACTGGCAGTTCGGCGCCGACCCGTACCTGCTCAAGAACATCTTCCCCGCCGAATCCGCGGCCAAAGCCGTCGAGCTCGGGATGACCTTCCCGGATTGACTCCGACCCCACCATCGCGGGCCGGCCGTCGGCGGGCTCCCCGCCGGTGTATTTTCGGTGCCATCAGCCGGTTGACGTCACGGTCGAGCTCCCGGAGAGGCCGCCACGCGGGTGTGACCAGCGTGGCGGTCGTAGTAGGCGCGCTCGCCCTGAACGCCTGCAGTTCCTCCACTCCCACCGTCAGCGCCGCCACCCTGCTCCAGAACGCCAAGGCCACCGCCGACTCGGCGTCCGCGGTGCATTTCGTGCTGTCCTCCTCGGGGGTGTCTCTGAGCGGGACCGACCTGGTCAACGGGGAAGGTGACCTGGTGCGCCCGTCCTCGATGCAGGGCAGCTTCGGCGTGGCCATAAGCGGGTTCACGGCCAACATCAAGGTGGTGTCGGTCGGCGACGTGTTCGAGGCCGAACTACCCTTCACCGGCCACTACGCCAAGACCGACCCCGCCAGCTTCGGGCTCGAGAACCCGGCGGTCCTGCTCGACCCGGCTCAGGGTCTGACCCGCCTGCTCACCCTCGCTCAGGCCCCGACCCTGGGGCGGCCCATCCGCCAGTCGGGGGAGCTGCTGGAGACGGTCTCCTACTCGGTTCCCGGCTCGGCCGTCCCGGTGATCCCCGACATCAACCCGTCCAAGCCGGTGCAGCTCACCGTGGCCATCAACCCCAAGAGCTACCAGCTGCGTACGGTGACGCTCATAGGTCCCTTCACCAGCGCCACGTCCAACAGCACTTACGTGGTGACCCTCAGCAACTACGGCGAGCACGTGAGCATCACGCTTCCGGCCGCCTCCTGATCCTCCCCGACCAGATCATGCCTACCCGCAGGTCGCCGACGGTTGGGGGATCGGGCCAGGTGGTCAGCCCGGCTAAGGTGACCGCCGCCGATCGCCGGCGTCTGGCCCTGGCCTGCGTGGCGGTCCTGCTGGCCGCGGCCGACACCTACGTGGTGGTGGTCGTCCTCCCCAACATCATGAACGGGGTGGGCCTCGGCCTCGACCGCCTCCAGCGGGCCACCCCGATCATCTCCGGCTTCTTGCTCGGGTACACCGCGGTCCTGCCGCTGATCGGTCGCATCGCCGACCTGGCCGGCACGGCACCGACGTTGGCGTGGTGCCTCGGCGCCTTCGCCACCGGCTCGGTGGTCACCGCCACCGCCCACTCCCTCCCGGTGGTGGTCCTCGGTCGGGCGGTGCAGGGCATCGGCGGAGGTGGCCTGGTCCCGGTCACGCTGGCCATGGTCGCGGCCCGCTGGCCGCCCGACGAGCGGGGCACCGCCCTCGGGGTGGTGGGCGGCCTGCAGGAGCTGGGCAGCGTCGTCGGCCCGCTCTACGGTGCCGGGGTGGTAGCGGTGGCCGCCTGGCGGGCCATCTTCTGGGTGAACGTGCCGGTCACCACGGTCCTCGCCGCCGGGCTCTGGTGGATCGCCCGCTCGGATCGTACCGACGACACCCACGCCCGAGGGTCCGGGCCCCCCATCGGCCGGGGCGCCCCGGGTGAACGCAGTGGGGGCGACGTCGGGCGGCCCCGCCGGGACCAGGTGGGACCGATCCTCGGCCTCATCGGAGCGGCCATCTTGATGGTCGGACTGGACGCGCCGGCCAGCTTGGCTACCAGCGCGTCGTGGGGTCAGCTGTACAACCCGATGGTCGGCGGGCAGTGGGCCTCGTTCTCGACACCCGTCGTTCTCATCGCCTTCGCTTTCCTGGTGGCCGCCGCCGGGTGGGAGATCATCGAGCCGGCCGGTATCCGCCCGGTGGTCCCGCTGCGCCGGGCCCCGGCCCTCCTCGCCCGCTCGGATCTTCCCGGAGCCGCCCTGCTGGCCGGGGTCCTGGCCTGCATCGTGGTCATCTTCTCGACTGCCGACCCGAGCCGGCAGATCGTCGCGTCGAGCGCCCCGCTGGTGGGGCCCCTGGCGGCGGCGCTCGCTCTGGCTTTCTGGTGGCGCCAGCGCCGAGCGGCCGCCCCGCTGATCCAGCCCGCCGCCTTCGCCCGCCGGCCGGCCTGGGGTGGCTTCCTCGTCAACCTGGCGCTCGGCGGGGGGCTGATGGCCGCTCTCGTCGACGTCCCCCTCTTCGCCCGCTCGACGGTCTATCCCAACTCGGAGACCTCCGCCGCACTGGTGCTGCTGCGCTTCCTCGTCGCCGTTCCGCTGGGGGCGGTGGCCGGCGGAGCACTTTGCCGCGACCGGAGCCGCGCCGCATACGTGGCCGGCGGCGGCCTGGCCATCGCCACCGCGGCGTTCATCGCCATGACCTCGTGGTCGGCGACGGCACTGGGCGGCGGGCCCCGCTACAGCGACATCGAACTGGTGATCTGCGGGCTGGGTTTCGGCCTGGTGGTCGCTCCGGTGAACGTGGCCGTACTCGGCTCGGTCGAGGCCCGCCATCACGCTCTGGCCGGAGCCCTGGCCGTCGTGGCTCGCACCATAGGGATGCTGGCCGGACTGTCGGCCCTGACCGCCGTGGGGTTGCACCGCTTCTACCAGGCGTCGGCTCGGATCGGCTCCCCGCTGGCGCTCTGCCCGACCCACCCCGAGACCTGCCCGGCCTACGACGCAGCGAGCACCCGGGCCGTCCTGAGCGAGCTGCACACCATCTTCGCCGGCGCCGCGCTGTGCACCGCGACGGCCGCCGTGCTCGCCGTGGCTCTCCTGCGCAGCCCCGCGCTCAGGGGCCGACCACAGCTTCCTGCTTCCTGACCGGCCCGCCTACTTCTGGTGGCGCGGGCACCACCATGTGGTCCGCCCGCCGACCGTCGCCCGCCGAAGGGGCGTCGCGTCCCGTGGGCAAATACCCCCCGGCCGGCGTTCGACCATGAGGTCGCCGGTGTGCGAGCCGCCGCGGGCGACCAGGTCGGCCAGTCCCGAGGTCAGGTGGAGGTGCAGGCGCCGGACGGCGGCGGCTCCGAGGCCGCCGGCCGGTCGCAAGGGCGACAGACCGGCCCGCCAGAGCACCTCGTCGGCTATCAGGTTGCCGATGCCGGCGATGCGGGACTGATCGAGAAGCCGGGCCTTGAGGGCCACCTGGGCCCCCTCGAGGGCCCGGCGCAGCTGCGCGGCCGTCAGACCTAGCGCGTCGGGACCCAGCCGCGACAGGTCCGGGTCGAGCTCCACCCCGCCGAGGCGACGCGGGTCGCTCATCGACAGGCTCCCGCCGTCGGCGAAATCCACCCTGAAGCGGTCGTAGCGATGCTCCGGCGCAGCCCGGCCGTGAAGCAGTCGGTCGACGCCGACCGCCCCGTCGACCACCAACCGGCCGCTCATACCGAAGCGCAGGCCGAGGACCGGTGAGCCGTCGCCGGCCAGATCCAGGATCATCAGCTTGCCTCGGCGCCGGGCCGCCACGAAGGTCTCCCCGACCAGGGTCGAGACCACCTCCTCGGCGGTCAGGCCCCGCTTGAGGTACCACGCGTCCGAGGCCTCGACGCCGGCTATGGGGCGCCCCAGAGCGGCCCTCTCGGCCAGTTGGCGGTAACGCTCCACTTCGGGCAGTTCAGGCATCGGCCGCCGGGCCGAGGCCGGCCAGGTACATGGCCTGCCCGAAGACCGCGTCGGTCATGGCCTCGGTCAGCTTCCCGGTGAAGGTGTTCTGCTGGCTCGGATGGTAAGAGCACACGATCGACAAATCTCCGGGTCCATCGACGATCACCCCGTGACCGAACCGGGGCCGGGGCCGCAGGCCGAGCATCCGGCAGGTGACGTCACAGGCGAACTGGCCGAGCACGACCAGGACCCGCAGCGGCCCGACCAGCTCCAGCTCGCGGCGCAGGAACGGCACACAGCTGTCCCGCTCATCGGGTGACGGCCGGTTGGCGGGAGGGGCGCACCGCACGGCGGCGGTCACCCACACCCCCGACAGTCGTAGCCCGTCGGAGCGCGAAACCGACACCGGCTGGCTGGCCAGTCCCATCCGGTGCATGGAGCCGAACAGCCAGTCGCCCGAGCGGTCCCCGGTGAAGATGCGGCCGGTGCGGTTGGCGCCGTGGGCGGCGGGGGCCAGGCCGACCACCGCGATGGGGGCTCTCGGATCTCCGAAGCCCGACACCGGCCGCCCCCAGTACTCCTCGTCGCGGAAGGCCGCCCGCCGGGTGGCCGCGACCTCCTCCCGCCAGGCCACCAGGCGGGGGCAGGCCCGGCACGACTCGATCTGGTGTCCCAGTTCGGCCAGGGAGTCAGCCGCCCGGCGGGTGCCCGGCGCGTCGGGTCGGGGGCCGCCCGTCTCACCGGACCGAGGTTCTAAACCGAACCGCATCTGGCAGACACTAGGTTGATCGCCAGCAATGCCACCGACGCCCGCCGCCAAGAGCCCTGCCAGCCGTGCCCGCCCGAAGCCAGCCGCTCCGCCACCGACCCTGGTGCTGCTGGTCCGCCACGGAACCACCCCGACCACCGGCAAGGTCCTGCCGGGGCGAGCCCCCGGGCTCCACCTCGCCGAGACCGGCCAAGAGCAGGCTTCGAGCGTGGCCCGAAGGCTGCTCCGCTGGTCCGAGGCTGCGGCCTTGCGCCCAGCGCCCGCGACCGGTCGGGTAGCCGGGGGCGCCGCCCGGCACCCGGGTGGCGGCGACGACGCCCCCGGTCGGGCCGGGATCGCCGCGGTCTACGCCTCGCCGCTGGAGCGGACCCGCGAGACGGCGGCTCCCATCGCCCGGGAGCTCGGCCTGAAGGTGCGGACCCACAAGGGCCTGATCGAGTGCGATTTCGGTGAGTGGACCGGCGCCGAGCTGAAGGACCTGATGAAGCGCCCCGAGTGGACGACGGTGCAGCGCTATCCGAGCGGTTTCCGCTTCCCCTCCGGAGAGTCGTTCACGGCGATGCAGGCCCGGATGGTCGACACCATCGCCGAGCTGTGCCGCGGCCACGTCGGTCAGACCATCGTGGCGGTGTCCCATGCCGATCCCATAAAGGCGGCGGTGGCCGACGCGCTCGGTTCACACCTCGACCTGTTCCAGCGCATCGTCATCTCTCCCTGCTCGGTGACCGCCATCTCCTACGGTTCGGTCGGCCCGACCGTCCTTGCCGTCAACTCCACCTCGGACCTGACCGATCTGGTGCCCTCATGAGTCGCTCCTTCGACCTCCCCGAAGCCGAATGGGCGACCGTAGGCGCCGTCGGCGAGCCGGGGCAGCGGACGTTCTACCTGCAGGCCCGCCAGGACAGCCAGCTGCTCACCTTGAAGCTCGAGAAGCAGCAGGTGGCTGCCATCGCCCAGTTCCTGGCCGAGATACTCGCCGACCTGCCGACCCCTGACCCGTCGCTCCAGGCTTCCCCCGAGCTGGCCGAGCCGGTGTTGGCCGAGTGGCCCGTCGGCAGCATCCAGCTGGCCTATGACAGCTCCGCGGACCGCGTCGTCATCCTGGCCCAGGAGGTCTCGGCCGACGACGACGATGACGCCGACGAGGACGATCTGGCCGCGGTTCTGGCCTCGGAGGGCCCCGGCGACCCCGACCGGGGTGCCGCCCGCATCGGGATCACCAGGGATTCGGCTGCTCAGATCGTGAGGGTCGGAGCCGAGCTGGTGGGTGCCGGGCGGCCCACCTGCCCCCTGTGCGGGCGACCCATGAACCCAGAAGGCCACTCTTGCCCGAGAACCAACGGTCACAAGCCGAACTGATCGAGCTGCTGACCTCCGGCGCCATCGAGATCGAGGGCCGGATGCCGTGGAGCAGCAACAACACCTTCCTCGTGACCGTCGTCGACAGGGCCGACGGTGCCGAGCCCGTGACGGCCATCTACAAGCCGGGGCGCGGGGAGCGGCCCCTTTGGGACTTCCCCGACGGGCTGTACCGGCGGGAGGTCGCCGCCTTCGAGCTGTCCGAGGCCCTCGGCTGGTCGGTCGTGCCACCGACGGTGGAACTGGCCGACGGTCCGCTCGGCCCCGGATCGCTCCAGCTGTTCGTGGAGGCCGACTTCGAGCAGCACTACTTCACCCTCCTCGAGGAGGAGGCCCATCACCGGGCCCTCAAGCGGATGGCGACCTTCGACGCCGTGGCCAACAACGCCGACCGCAAGGGCGGTCACTGCCTCATCGACGCCGCGGGGAAGATATGGGGCATCGACCACGGGCTGTGCTTCCACGTCCAGGAGAAACTCCGGACGGTGATATGGGACTTCGCCGGTGAGTGCGTAGAAGCCGACGACCTGGCCGATGTGGCCCACCTGATCGGCGCGGGCCTCCCCCAGAGTCTGGAGCGCCTGCTCCACGACGACGAGTGCCGGGCCCTCGTAAGGAGAGCCCGGCACCTTCTCGACGATCCACGCCTACCCGAGCCGCGGACCGACCATCCCTACCCCTGGCCCCTCGTGTAGGGGCCGGGAGGTCAGCCCCGCTTCTGCAGGGCCTCGATCAGTTGCGGCAACACCTTCTTGACGTCACCGACGATCCCGAGGTCGGAGATCGAGAAGATCGGCGCCTCCTGATCCTTGTTGACGGCGATGATGTTCTTGGCGCTCTTCATGCCGACCATGTGCTGCGTGGCGCCCGATATCCCACAGGCGATGTACACCGTGGGCTTGACCGTCTTTCCCGTCTGGCCGACCTGGTGGGAGTAGGGGACCCATCCGGCGTCGACGATGGCTCGCGACGCGCCAGGGGCGCCCTTGAGCAGCTTGGCCAGATCCACGATCAGCTTGTAGCTGTCGGCGTCGCCGAGGCCCCGGCCGCCGGAGACGACCACGGCCGCCTCGTCCAGCTTGGGACCCTCGGTCTCCTCGGCGTGGGAGGACACGACACGGGCGGCGCCCGCCGCTCCGAGATCGGGGACCTCCCAGGTGTCGACGACGGCTGCTCCGCCGCCCGACTCTTCCGGGGCGAAGGACTTGGCCCGGATCACATAGATCGCGGGTCCGGAGCCGGTGAATCGGGCGTTCAGGATCTCGGTACCGCCGAAGATGGCGTGCTCGGTGGCCAGCCCGTCGTCGCTCAGGTTGACGACGTTCGTGAGCACGGGGCGGTCGATGCGCGCCGACAGGCGCCCGGCGATGTCACGGCCGTCGTAGCTCTGGGCCAGGAAGATGGCGTCGGGGGCCGAACCGGCGGCGATGCGGGCGGCCATGGCCGCGGCCACCGCCGGGCCCGGCAGGCCGCCACCGAGGTCGCCGACGGTGTGGATGGCGCTGGCTCCGTGCGCGCCCACCCGGTCGGCGATGCCAGAAGCGTCGCCCCAGGTGACCGCCTCCACCGAACCGGCGATCTCGTGGGCCTTGGTGAGCAACTCGAAGGCGACCGAAGCCACCTTGTCACCGGAACGGTCAACCACTACCCAGACTGAATTGAGTGCCATATCTATGTTCGCTTCCGTTCTGTGAGGCGCGGGATCAGATGACCTTGAGCTGCTCGAGGTAGTTGATGATCTGCTGGTAGGCGTCGCCCTCGTCGACGACGATCTCGCCCGCCTTGCGGGCCTCGGCCGGGACCACGCTGGTGATCTCCTGGCCGGCGCCGGCGGCGCCCACCGAGGCGGCGTCGAGGCCCAGGTCGGCGACCTTCAGCTCTTCGACCGGCTTGCCTTTGGCGGCCATGATGCCCTTGAAGGACGGGTAGCGGGGCTCGACCACCCCGGCGGTGACGCTGATCACCGCCGGGAGCGGTACTTCGACCTCGTCGTATCCCTCTTCGGTCTGGCGCTCCACGGTTACCTTGTCCCCGTTGACGGTCACCTTCTTGGAGAAAGTGACCGAGGGCATCCCGAGGAGCTCGGCGATCTGTACCGGGATGGTGCCGGTGTAGCCGTCGCTCGACTCGGTGGCGGTGATGACGAGGTCGGGCCCGGCTCGCTTGATGGCCGCGGCGAGGACCTTGGCCGTGCTCAGCGCGTCGCTACCGGCGAGAGCGGCGTCGCTGACCAGGATGGCCCGGGCCGCGCCCATGGCCAGCGCCGTGCGCAGCCCGCTGGTCTCGGAGTTGGGCGCCATGGAAACCAGGGTCACCTCGCCCCCGCCGGCCTGCTCGGCGAGCTGGAGCCCCATCTCGACGCCGTAGGAATCCGAATCGTCGAGGATCAGCTTCCCGTCGCGAACCAGGTTGTGCGAGGTAGGGTCCAGTTTGTAAGTCGATTGGTCCCCATCGGGGATCTGCTTGACGCAGACGACAACGTTCATGAAATCCATTTTCCTTCAAGCAGGCTCCTATTCGCCACTTGAGCGCTACCGCCCGGGGTGCCTGGAGGGGTGGGACGGGGTGGTACCGTCCCTCGACAGTGACTGAAGCTGACGAAGTCCGCCTAATGGTGCCGGCCCGACCGGAGTTCCTGCGGCTGGCGAGGGTCACCGCCGCCGGCCTGGCGGGACGGCTCGGCTTCAGCTATGACGAGATCGAGGATCTGCGCCTGGCCATCGACGAGCTGTGCTTCGGCCTCACCGGTCCGACGGGACGCCACGGGACCGTGGAGCTGGTCTACACCGTCGGGGCCAGCAGCCTGGAGGTGGCCGGTCAAGGCCGCTTCTTGGAGGACATCATCCCCATCGGCCTCACCGACCTGTCCAGGGTGATACTCAGCGCGCTGGTCGACGAGCACCAGCTCACCTCGGGTCCGGAAGGTCCCCGCTTTCGACTGGTGAAGCGTCGCCACTCAGACGCCCCTGTCAGTGGCGACTGACCGGGAGTCGCTCAAGGCGACCTTCGTCGAGTTCGCCCGGACCCGTGACGTGGCCCTGCGTGACCAGCTGGTCGGGGCCCACATGGGCCTGGCCGCCTACCTGGCCCGCCGCTTCGCCAACCGGGGCCAGCCCCTCGAGGACCTCACCCAGGTGGCGGCTCTCGGTCTGCTCAAGGCGGTGGAGCGTTTCGACCCCTCGCTGAACATCGAGTTCTCCACCTACGCCACGACGACCATCGTCGGCGAGCTGAAGCGCTACCTGCGGGACAAGGGCTGGGCGGTGCGGGCCCCGCGCCGCATGCAGGAGCTGTATCTCAGCCTGAGCCGGGTGGTGGACGCGCTGGGCCAGGAGCTGGGGCGCTCTCCCACCATCGCCGAGCTGGCCGCCGAGATAGAAGCTTCGGAGGAGGACGTGTTGGAGGCCCTGGAGGCCGGCCAGGCCTACCGCTTCGCCTCCCTCGACGCCCCCCGCGGCGACGGGGAGGGCGACTCGGTCGGAGAGAGCATGGGCGCCGAGGACGAGGAACTGGCTCGCGCCGAGCAGCGGGCCATCCTCACGCCGATGCTCGATCAGCTCCCTCTGCGCCAGCGCCAGATCGTCCACCTGCGCTTCTTCGAGGGCCTGACCCAGTCGGAGATAGCCCGGCGCCTAGGGATTTCTCAGATGCAGGTCTCCCGGCTGCTGACCCGCAGCGTGGCCC
Source organism: Actinomycetes bacterium (assembly GCA_021838445.1). Classification (GTDB taxonomy): domain Bacteria; phylum Actinomycetota; class Acidimicrobiia; order Acidimicrobiales; family Palsa-688; genus JAKCDU01. Next base: position 81,308 of record JAKCDU010000005.1, read on the forward strand.
AGATGCGGGCGGTGGCCAACCCCACCGCCGAGGACGGTTGACGGACCGGTCTTGCGGCTGCTGCTGATCGTCAACGCCTCGGCCTCCTCGGTGACCGCCCGGGCCCGGGTCGTGATCCAGAAGTCGCTGGCCGCCGACCACGACGTGTCGGTGGCCGAGACCAGCCGCCCGGGCCACGCCACCCGTCTGGCCCAGGGCGCCGCGGCCAAGGGCACCGACGCGGTCGTCGTGCTCGGTGGGGACGGCACCTTCAACGAGGCGGCCAACGGGCTGGCCGGCACCGAGACCGCGCTGGGGGTCCTGCCCGGCGGCTCCACCAACGTCTTCGCCCGGACCATAGGCATGACCAATGACCCGATCGAGGCGACCGGGGAGCTGCTCGCGGCCCTCGGCAGCGGTCCCGGCGGGATCGACCGGGTGGGTCTCGGTAACGCCAACGGGCGGCGGTTCCTGTTCCATGTCGGCGTCGGTTTCGACGCCGCCGTGGTGTCCATGGTAGAGAAGCGGGCCGCCCTCAAGCGCTACCTCGGCCACGCCTTCTTCGCCTACTGCGCCCTGCGGACCTGGGGGTTCGGCTACGACCGCCACCATCCCCACTTCTCGGTGAAGCTGAGGCGGGTCGACGGCGAGGAGGTGGTCGTCGACGACGGCTACTTCGCCATCATCATGAACAGCAATCCCTACACCTTCGTCGGCGAGCGGCCGTTCAACCTGGCCCCCGGCACCGACCTGCACTCGCCGCTCACCGCAGTGGTGCTGCGCTCGATCGGCGCGCTCACCGTCGTCGGGATGGGGGCGGCCGCCCTGCGCACCCCGGCCGACGGCCGGCCGCCCCACGGGCGGCGCAGCCTCGTGGTCCCCGGGGTGGTCGACGCCGTCGTCACGGCGCGCGACCAGGTGCCCTACCAGATGGACGGCGAACCGCTCGGCGACAGCTCCACCCTGCACTTCAGCTGGGAGCCCGACAGCCTCCGGCTGGTCCGGCCCGGGACCCCTTCTCCGCCCTCCGGTTGACCACCCCGGTCGCCGAGGGAGCGCACCCCGGCGAATGTGACGGGCACGTTACGGGAGGTTGAAATTTTGCTGGCCGAAAGCCTTGATTCGTCCTCTAGTGGGACTTACTCTGAAGCCCCGCGTACCTGAACGCACGTTCCGGCGTTACAGGTCACGTGATTCTTTTCACAATCTCCCCCGGAAAGGCTGTGCGAGTGGCGCTCACCTGGAGCCGCAGTATCGAGTGGGACGTCGGCGACTGGCGGGACCAGGCCGCCTGTCGCGACACCGACCCCGACCTGTTCTTTCCCATCGGCAGTACGGGACCGGCCATCGAGCAGATCGAATCGGCCAAGTCGGTCTGCTTCCAGTGCGAGGCGCAGCGTTCCTGCCTCGAGTTCGCTCTGGCCACCAACCAGGAATCGGGGATTTGGGGAGGCACGTCCGAGGACGAGCGGCGCAAGCTGCGCAAGGCCTGGCTGGCCGCCCAGCGTCGCGCTTCCTGACCACCGCCTAACCCTTGCGGCTCCCGAGCGCCTCGGCCCTGCCGACCCATATGTGACTGACCACACGACGCCCGGCCCACCCGGCCGGGCGTCGTCGCGTCCAGCCGGCCCTCAGAGACGGGCCAGGTCGTCGCTCACATGGGCGACCGGAATGGACAGCTCCACCACCGCGCCGCCGTCGGATCGCACCGCGATGGTGCCCCCCAGCTGCGATTCCACCAGGTCCCGCACGATGGACAGGCCCAGGGTGGTGGTCTGGGCGATGGCGAAGCCGGGCGGGAACCCGACCCCGTCGTCACGAACGACGACGCGCAGCTCCAGGTCGTGTCGGTGGAGATTCACCTCGACGTGCAGCACCACCGGCTCCCCCGACCCCCCGCCGGGGTCGTCGGTCCCACTCGGGCGGGCGTGCTCCGCGGCGTTTTGGAGCAGCTCGTTGAGGACCACCGCGAGAGGCGTGGCCACAGACGCCTGGAGGCGGCCGGCCTCCCCCCGGTAGCTGATGCGCACCGGCCGCTCGGAGCTGCCCATGTCCTCGGCCATGCGCACCAGGGAGGGAAGGATGTCGTTGAAGTCCACCTCGTCGGTGGTGTCGCGCGACAGGATCTCGTGGACCAAGGCGATGGACCGCACCCGCCGCTCGGACTCCTCCAAGGCGTGCCGGGCCTCGCCCGCGGCCACCCGCCGGGCCTGGATGCGCAGGAGCGACGAGATGGTCTGCAGGTTGTTCTTCACCCGGTGGTGCACCTCCCGGATGGCGGCGTCCTTGGACAGGAGCAGCCGGTCCCGGCGCCGCAGGTCGCTGACGTCGCGCAGCAGCACGAAGGCGCCGGTCACCGCGCCCTGGTCGAGCAGGGGCACGCAGCGGATGATCACCGAGATCTCCCCCGCCCCCGCCTCCTCCACCTGCGGCAGATGGGTCTGATAGGCGAGCGACACCGCCATCTGCTCCAAGCCGGCCTCGTCGAGGCGCAAACCGTCGATGCCGGCGTAGAGCCCGAGGCGGTGCAGCGCGTTGACTGCGTTGGGCGACGCGTAGTCGACCCGGGCGCTGGCGTCGAGCACCAGCACCCCGTCACCGACGCGCGGGGTCTCGGTGACGTGGGACTCGTCCACCGGGAAGGGGTACTCCCCGCGGGAGATCATCCGGGCCAGCCGGTCGAAGACCTCGACGTAGACCCGCTCCATCACGCCCGGCCGCCGTCCCACGGTCAGCGCCGACTCGCGGGTCATGATGGCGACCAGCTCCCCTTGCCAGCGGACCGGGATGCACACCAGGCGGGCCTGTTCGCTGCGACTGGCGATGCGGACCTCGTCCTCGACGACACTGCCGAGGGCCCACGCCCGGGCCACTATCTGGCGCTCGTCGGTGTCGACGACATGACCGACGAGGTCGTCGAGATGCAGTGTCTGGGAGGTGGTGGGTCGGACCTGGCCGACGACCACGAACGACTCCTTGGACTCCATGACGGGCACGAACAGCAACAGGTCGGCGAAGCACAGGTCCGATAGCACCCCCCATCCCGCGACGAGGCGCTGGAGATGGGTGATCACCATCTCGTCCAGGTTGGTGTGCTCGGACACGAGCTCCGCCAGGGTGGCCACTACTGCCCCCAGATCCGCTCGCCGAGGCGCAGCAATCCGGCCAGGTCGTGGATGTCGCCTTCGAACTCGGGCACCATCGCCACCACCTCGGGCGAGCTGCGCAGGTCTCGTTTCAACCCGGCCTCACGCCGGGCCACCCTGGCGAAATTCCTGAAGTTGGCGGCCACCTCGGCCAGCACCCGCTCGAGCTGGTCGGCCTCGGTGGCCAGGGAGACGGCCAGATCGCCGGCGCGGGCCACGGCCGGGGCCTCGTCGCAGAGCCGGGCGGCCCGCTCCTCGGCCCCCTCGTCGAGAAGGTAGTCAGGGAGGACCTTGTTGAGCACCAGGGCCCCCAGGTGGAAACGCTTGGTCGTGAGAACCTCGATGAAGAACTCGGCCTCCCGGACGGGTGCCCCCTCGAGGGTGCTCACCACCACGAACGTCGTCCTTTGGTCCCGGAGGAGACGCTCCACCGCCGTGGCCCTCTCCACGAAGCCGTCGTACATGGTCTGGAAGAGGATGAAGAACTCCGCGATGTCCTCCAGGAACTGCGAGCCGAGGACCCGGTCGGCGACCTGGTAGAACGGCTTGGATGCCAGGTTGACCATGCGGCTGCGGTAGGGGGCGATCAGCAGCCGGAGCAGCTTGGACGAGAAGAATTCGGCCATCCGGCGGGGTGCCTCGATGAAGTCGATGGCGTTTCGGGTGGGTGGGGTGTCCACCACGATCAGGTCGAAGTCACCGCTCGAGTGGATCTCGTAGAGCCTCTCCATGGCGATGTAGTCGTGGCTCTGGACGAACTTACCCGAGATGTTCTGGTACAGGGGATTGGAGAGGATCCTCTGCTCGGTGTCGGGATCGGGGGCGTGGCGGCGTACCAGGTCGTCCCAGCTCTGCTTGGTGTCGAGCATGGCCGCCCACAGCTCCCCCCGGGGCTTGACCCCGGTACCGGCGAAGGCCGCGGCATCCACCTGCTTGACGTCGTTGCCGAACCCCTGCAGGCCGAGAGCCCCGGCCAGGCGGCGGGCCGGATCGACGGTCACCACCAGCACCTTCCCCCGGTGGCGGACCGCGGACATCGCCGCGATCGCCGCCGCCGTCGTCGTCTTGCCCACCCCCCCGGAGCCGCACGCGATGACGATCTCCTTGGACGACACCAGTTCCTCGAGCCCGGTTCCAGCCATCAGCCGTCACCGCTCCCGGAGCGCCGCCGCACGACAGGCGCCCACCGGGCCGCGGAGGTCCCGGCCTCGGCGCCGGGCGTGGGCAGGAACGTCATGGCTCCCACTCAGTAACCCAGCTCCGCCGACAGGGCGTCGGCGATCTGATGGGTGGCGCGCAGGCCCTGGGCCCGGAAGAACAGGTAGGGCATGTACAGCATGGGTATGGCCGGGTCGATGGCCCCGCGTAACCGTTCCAGGTGCTCGGTGCGGGACCGCCGCATGCTCACCGTCAGTCGGGCTGCCTCGAGCAGCGGGTCGATCGTTCCCCCCAGGCGCTCCTCTACGCCCCGGCGCGCCGGTGCCCCCGAGTCGGCGGCCAGCCGCTCGAACACCTCCTCCTCGCCCCGCCCGAACAGCTCGGGTAGCACCCTGTTGACCACCACCGCGGCCAGGTCCACGTTGGTCTCCCGCTGCAGCGCGTCGGTGAGCTCGAGGGTCTCGCTCACCGGCATCTCAGCCGGGGTGGCCACCACCACTACGCCGGTGGTTCGGGCATCGCCCAGGATGTCGAGCATCCAGCCCGTCTGCTGGCGGACCAGGCCGACCTGGACCAGCTCGTTCATGGCCTGCGGGGCAGCCAGCTGGCTGACGACATGCCCGCTCGCCGAGGCGTCGGCGACGATCAGGTCGTAGTGGCGCTCGCGCACCTCCCAGCAGAGCTTGCCGACGGTGACGATCTCCTTGACCCCCGGCGCCGCCGAGGCCACGAAGTCGAACATCTTGGCCAGCGGCCCCACCCGCGAGACCAGGGGAAGCTTGAGCTGCAGCGACAGGTACTGCTTCAGCGAGGCTTCGGTGTCCATGGACATGGCCCACAGCCGCGGGGCCACCTCGCGCTCTTGGAAACGGGTCGGTCCCGTCTCGTAGAACGAGGCGAGATCGCCCTTGGCGTCGATCTCGCACACCAGGGTCTTCTTGCCCCGCTCAGCGGCCAACCAAGCCAGGGCGGCGGCGATGGTCGTCTTGCCGACCCCTCCCTTGCCGGTGACGAAGACCAGCTTTCGGTCCAGAAGGTCAGCCACGCACCGCGGTGCCGAACCCGACCCGCCTCTCGTCACTCGCCGTGTTGAGCTCGATATAGGCGATACGGGCGGCGGGAACGCCTATGCGACGCCCCTTGCGGTCGGTCAGCCACAGGACCGCCGTTTCCGACCCGAGGACCTCTTCCACCTGAGCGGTGATCCTGTCGGCCTCGGTACCCTCGGGCAGCTCGACCTCTATCTCCTTGGGCGACTGCACCACACCGATACGCACGTCCACGTGGACTCTCCCTCGATCATCGTCTCTGACCGCACCATCGTAGGCGCCCCTTGCCCTCCAACCGGCTCGCCGTCCCCTCCGTCGGCGCCCGTCGTCGCTGCCCCCCGCTAGCTTGGCAGCGTGTCGGTGGAGCGAGCCGAGAGATGGGCGGCCACCATGTCCGGCCACCGGCGGGTGGCGTCGGCCGTCCGCCAGGCCCATCGCGACGACGACCGGGTTCGGGTCGGCATCGCCGCCGCGCTCGACCGCCCGGCCCGCCAGGCCGAGGAGGACGAGTGTCTGGTCGCGGGGGCGACCCGTTCGGCTCCGCAACCCGACCGGCGGGCCGCGGAGGAGGAACCCGACGCGCTGCGCACCTGCTTCGAGCAGGACCGCGACCGTATCCTCCACTCGGCGGCGTTCCGACGCCTGGCCGGCAAGACCCAGGTGTTCATCTTCCCCGCCGATCACCAGCGCACCCGACTCACCCACGCCCTCGAGGTGGCCCAGGTGGCCGTGGCCATCGCCCGGGCGTGCCGGCTCAACGTGGCCCTGACCGAGGCCATCGCCCTCGGCCATGACTGCGGTCACGGCCCCGGAGGCCACGCCTCCGAGGACGCCTTCTCGGTGTTCGTGCCCGGCTTCGACCATGCCGTGTGGGGGGCAGACGTCACCGCCGCTCCGCTCAACCTCTGCCGAGAGACCCTCGACGGGATCCGCAACCACTCGTGGTCGAGGCCGGCGCCTTCGACACCCGAGGGCCAGGTGGTCGGGCTGGCCGACCGGGTGGCCTACTGCGCCCACGATCTCGAGGACGCCGCCGCCACCGGTCTGGTCTCACCCAGCGAGCTTCCCCCCGCAGTCGTCGAGCTGTGCGGGTCGGACCGCTCGAGCCAGCTGCACGCCTTCATCACCGACATCGTGGCGACGGTCACCACCACCGGCCTGATCGGCATGTCCGAGCCGATGGGCGAGGCGCTCGCCGCGCTGCGAGCCTTCAACCACGAGCGCATCTATCTGCGCCCCGAGTCGGTGGCCCAGGGCCAGACCGTGGTGGTGCTGCTGCGCGCTCTGGTGGAGCACCTGAGCGAGCACCCCGAAGCCATGGCCTCCGAGCCGTTGGCCGACGACCCGCTGATGGCCTCGGTCGCCTACGTGGACGGCATGACCGACAGGTACGCGTGCACGGCGGCGGTGAGGCTCCTCGGCTGGGACCCCGACCGGCTCCCTCGAGGTCAGGACACCGGCACCGGTACGTGGTGACCCCCGCGGCGCCAGCGGCGTCGTAAGGATCGGGAGGCGACCCTCCGCGCCGGCAGCGACCGGCAGCGAAGCCGGGGACCGGCGGTGTGGCCCGGCGTCAGTCCCTCTCGTCCAGCCAGGCCCGGGCGTGTCGGGCGGCCCACTCCCTGCTGATCCGACCGGTGAACATGGAGGCCAGCGCGTCCCGATCGGCCAGCGCCATGAACACGTGGCCCACCACGACGACACCGACGGCCAGAGCCGACCAGTCGTGCACGAACGTGGCACCGGTCCGCCACGACAGCGGCCACGGGTGGTACCAGCGCATGACTATCCCGGTGGCCAGCAGGACCAGCGCCACCCCCGCGGTCCATGCCGCGTTGAGCTTCTGACCTGCGTTGAACTTGCCCGTCGCCAGTTGACCGCGGAGGGCCCGACGCTGACCCCGTTGGCTGAACACGGCCCGCAGCCATAGCCGGTCGGACCGGCTCCAGCGGTTGAAGCGGCGCAGATCGGCCCTGAGCGCCCGGCCCCACGGTCCGGCCAGAGCCAGGACCAGCGGCAGCGGCAGGGCCAGCCCGCAGTAGACGTGGACGTCCTGCACCAACGCCCGACGTCCCACCGCCTGGCCCAGCGGCTCGAGATACAGAGCGGCGCCGGTGAACACCAGGACCAGGATCAGCACGGCGTTGACCCAGTGCACGGCCCGCTCCACCCGGTCGAAACGGGCCAGGCGACCGTCCGATGCCGCGGCCCGCTCGGCGCCGCGGTCCGATGCCGCGGCCCGCTCGGCGCCGCGGTCCGATGCCGCGGTCCCGATGGCGCCGGGGGCCCCGGCCGCGTCGGCGGTCACCGGCGGTCAGGTCGCCGGATCATTGCGACCGTTGCTCCGCCCGACCCACGCTTCGACGTCGTAGTTGCCCACGGTCTCCCAGTAACCGGGCTCCACAGAAGAGACCACATCGATGGCTGACAGCCATTTGATGGACTTGTACCCGTACATCGGCGCGACGTAGAGCCGGACCGGGCCACCGTGGGCCTGGCTCAGAGGTCGATCGTCGAGCGAGTAAGCCACGATCACGTCGTCGCGCCGGGCCTCGTCGAGGGTGAGGCTCTCGGTGTAGACACCATCGAAGGACCGGAAGCGCAGCGCCTTGGCCCTCGGCTGGACCCCGGCCTGGTCGAGCAGGTTCGACAGCAGGACCCCCTTCCAGCGCACTCCCGGCACCCGCCACCCGGTGACGCACTGGAAGGCCCGGACCAGCTCCCGCGGCGGGAGCAGCTGCAGATCGTCGAGCGTCAGGTCGAGCCGGCGATCCACCAGACCGTCCACCACCAGCCGGTAGGCGCTGTCGGTCACCGACGGGTAGCCGTCGGTGACCGTGTAGTAACGGAAATAGGCCCCCGGAAGCAGCCCCGTCAGTCCCGTCGGGTCGATCTGCTGCACCGGGGTGAGCACGGCGTCCAGCCCGCCCTGGATGCTCGATCCGGTGACCACGCCGATGGCTCCCAGACCGAGCAGGCCGAGGACCACCCGGCGGCCCACCGGAGCACCGCGGTCGTCCCCGGCCGGGGTCGGTTCGGTCTCTGGCATGGCCATATTCTGCGCCTCTCAGCCTCGCTATTCGGCGCGGCTCAGTTGAGGGTCAGTTCCGGGCGGAACACCCGGGCCGGGCCCTTCTTCACGATGGCCTCAGCCAAGCCGGCGAACGCCCGACCGGCCTCCGAGTCCGGGGCGTCGACGACGATGGGACGTCCTTGATCGCCGCCTTCGCGCAGGGCCGGGTCCATCGGGATGCGGGCCAAGAGGGGTATCCCGAGCTCCTGGGCGAGCTGCTCGCCGCCGCCCTCACCGAAAGGAGTCTGGCGGCTGCCGTCGGGCATGGTCCACCAGCTCATGTTCTCGATCACGCCGCGCATCGGCAGATTGAGCTTCTTGGCCATGTAGGCGCTGCGCTGGGCCACCTTGCGGGCCGCCGGCTGGGGGGTGGTGACGACGTACATCTCCGAGGTCGGCAGGTACTGGGCCATGGACAGGGCCACGTCCCCGGTGCCGGGCGGCATGTCGACGAGGAGGAATTCCGGGTCGCCCCAGTCGACATCGACGAGGAACTGCTCCAGGGCCTTGTGCAGCATGGGCCCGCGCCACACCACCGGCTGGGCATCCTCGAGGAAGAAGCCCATGGAGATGCAGCGCACACCGTGGGCCTTGGGGGGCAGCATCTTCAGGTCGTGCACGATCGGGTCCTCGTGCACGCCGAGCATGGCGGGCACCGAGAAGCCATAGACGTCAGCGTCGAGGATGCCCACGTCGTGGCCCGAAGCGGCCAGGCTGACCGCCAGGTTGACCGTGACCGAAGACTTGCCCACCCCGCCCTTCCCGGAGCTGATCCCTATGACCCGGGTTCGGCTTCGGGGGCCGAAGGGATTGGCCCGGCCCTCCTCGTGGCCGAGGGGACGGGCCCCGTGGCTGTGGCCGTGGCCGTGGCCGTGATCGGAAGTGGGACCGGCACCGGCCGGCGATCCCTCCCAGGCCTGGGGGTCGGCAGTCCGGCCCGCCATCCGGGCCCGCACCGACTGCAGCTGCTCGGGGGTCATGACCGTTAGGTCGACGGCGACGTCCTTGACCCCCTTGACCGCGAGGAGGGCCGTGCGCACCCGCCGGGTCACCTCGTCGCGCATGGGGCAGCCGGCCACCGTCAAGGCGATGGTGGCGGTGACCCGCCCCCGCCGGGCGGAGACCTGGCGCACCATCCCCAAGTCGACGATGCTCACATGAAGTTCCGGGTCGGTGACCGGTCTCAGAGCCTCGAGCAGCTGCTGGTCGGATGGGCCCATCAGCCGGCAACCGGCTCAGAGAGATTTCCACTACGCACATAGTTAGAATAGCCCCGTGGCCACTTATACGGATCAGCTGGCTGCGTCACCGCCGGGCCCCGGCCCAGACGATGCCGCGTTCTCAGCAGCGGTCGCGGCGGTCACCTCCGCTTTCGGCGACCCCACCCGCCGGCGGATCTACCTGTTCGTGCGGGAGAGCCCGGAGGGGGTGACCGCCGCTGAGGTCGCCGAGCGTTTCGCGCTGCACTCCAACGTGGCCCGTCACCACCTGGACAAGCTGACCGCCGGGGGATACCTCGAAGTCCACGTGGCCCGGGCTCAGGGGGGCGGTGCGGGACGGCCGTCGAAGCGCTACCGCTCGTCGGCCGAGCAGGCGGGGCTGTCGTTCCCCCCGCTACCCCGCCGCGGCGACGACCTGCTCATCATGCTCCTCGGGGAGGCCCTGTCCCGGCTTCCCCAGGACCAGGCGGAAGCCATGGCCGAGCGCGTCGGGGAGGAATACGGCCGGCGCTTGGCCGACCAGATGTCCCCCGGTGAGGGACACCGCTCTTTCCGAGTGGCCCTGCACGCCATCGCCGACGCCCTCACCGCCCACGGTTTCGAGGCCCACGCCGAGGCCCGGGGCGGCTCACTGGCTCTCATCAAGGACGCCTGCCCCTTCTTCGACACGGCCCGGCAGCATCCGGTCATCTGCGCGGTGGACCGGGGCATGGTCCGGGGCATGCTGACGGGCCTCTACGGCGGGGATGCCACCGTGGCCACCGAATCCTCGCGGGCTCTCGGCGACGACACCTGCGTGAGCGTCAGCATCGGCTAGCCGCCCGGTGCGCGCCTACCTCGACCACGCTTCCACCTCGCCTCTGCGTCCCGAGGCCCGTGAGGCCCTCGAACGCTGGCTCGGGGCCGCTGACCCGGGGCGGGTGCACACCGAAGGGCGCATGGCCCGGGCCGCCCTGGAGGATGCCCGCCAGGAGGTGGCCGCCCTGTTCGGCACCCGCCCCCGGCAGGTGATCTTCACCTCGGGGGCCACCGAGTCCATCAACGCCGCCACCTACGGGGCCCTGGCCGGCCGGCCGCCCGGTTCGCGGGAGGCGGTGCTGAGCGATGTGGAGCACAGCGCGGTGCGCGAGGCGTCGGCCATGTGGGCGTCGGCGCGCCACGCCGTCGGTGTCGATGCCGTCGGTATCGTCGACCCGGCCGAGATCGACGGATTGCTGCGCCGCCAACCTGACGTGGCCCTCGTGCACTGCCAGTTCGCCAACCACGAGGTCGGCACCCTCCAACCCATCGATGAGGTGGCGTCCCTGTGCCGGGCGGCCGGCGTCGCGCTGCACGTCGACGCCGCGGCCGCCGCCGGGCGGGTCCCCATCGATTTCGACGCCTCGGGCGTGGATCTGATGTCGGTGTCGGCCCACAAGATGGGTGGGCCGGCCGGCGCCGGCGCCCTACTGGTCCGCAGAGGTCTCCGGGTAGCACCGCTGATCGTGGGGGGCGCCCAGGAGCGCGCCCGCCGGGGCGGCCTGGAGAACGTCGCGGCGGCCGCCGCTTTCGGGGCGACCGCCGCCCACCTGAGCTCCCCCACTGGGGAATCGACGGTGCTGGCCGCCGAAGCCGCCGCGGCCCGGCGCCGCCTGGACCGCCTGCGGGCCGCCATCTCGGCCGCCGTCCCGGGGATCACCTGGTACGGGCCGGACGACCCTCGCCAGGCCCTTCCCCACATCGTGTGCTTCGGGGTGGACGGCGTTGAGGCCGAAGCGGTGCTGGTCGGGCTGGACCGCGTTGGAGTGGCGGCCCACTCCGGCAATTCGTGCTCATCGGAGACCCTCGAGCCGTCCCCGGTTCTCGCCGCCATGGGCGTCGACGCCCAGCACAGCCTGCGCCTGTCGGTCGGCTGGTCGAACACCGACGACGAGGTGGACCTGGCGAGCCGGGCGCTCGGCCGGGTGGTCGAGGACCTGCGCCGACTCGGTGACCTGTCGGGCGGGCGGTGACGGTGCCGGGCGGCCGCCCTCGCCTCGGCTGTCAGGGGGTGGTGGTGGGCACGACCGCCGCCGTACCTTTCGACGCCGCCGTGGTCGGAGTCGTAGGAGCTGTCGCTGCGGACCCGCTCTGCTGGGCCCGGGCCAGCGCGCCCTTCACCGAGGAGACCAGCTTGGGATCGGGATTGTGGCCGAGATACCACTGGAACTCCGCCACGGCCCCCGAGTAATCGCCCTCACCGAGCATGGCCAGGCCCCGGTAGAGGTGAGCCGGGCCGTAGGACGGCTGGGCCTGCTCGGCCCGGACCAGCAGCCCGAGACCCTGCTGCAGGAGTGCCGGCTGGCCGGTCTGAGCCAGGAGCCACCCCTCGCCGGCCAGGGCCTCGACCTGGTTGGGCTCAGCCTGCAGCACCGTCTGGTAGAGCTTGAGCGCGCCGACCGGGTCGTTGCGGTCCTCGTCGGCTGTGGCCGCCACGATATCGGCGACGAGGGTCTGGGAGGTCAGCGACTGCCCGGTTATGGGCTGGCCCGGCAGCCGGGTGCCCGAGGAGGCGACGACCGCCCACGACGCCCCTCCCGCGACCAGGATCAAGCCGGCCCCGGCCACGACCAGGCGTGCCCGGCGTGATCTCGCCGGCCTCGCGGTCGGGCCGCCCGACGTGGGCGGCGCGGCCGTCCCGCCGCCGCCCCCCGACTCCCCCACCTCGGATTTGCCTGCCGCATCCCCCGATTCAGGGGCACCCGCCTCAGGGGCACCCGCCTCAGGTGCACCCGCCTCAGGTGCACCCGCGTCGGGGCCCTCGAGCCGGGAGCGGAGGGTCGGCGGGGCCGGCCCGGCGACAGCCACCGGAGTAACGGACCGCCAGCGGCGCACGACGACCACGACGCCCACGGCGCCGACGAGTAGAGCTATCACCGGGACCACCCAGACCAGCACGCTGATCCCCTGGGCCTGTGGTTTCTCCAGGATTCCCGGACCGTAAGAGGCGACCAGCGACGAGAGGATCTGCCCTTGGCTCTGCCCTTTCTGGAGGTCGGAGCGGATCTGCTGTCGGATGGCGACCGAGGGCGCCGCCTCGGACTGTGACACCGTCTCGCCGTTGCAGACCGGGCAGCGCACCAGGCTCCCTATGTGCTGCACCTGGGCGTCGAGCGTCGGCCTACCGCCGCCGCCGTGCAGACCGAACGCCAGGGTGGCTCCGGCGATTACCACCAGCACCATCCACGGTGCCCAACTGCGTAGTCCGCCCCGCCCGGACCGGCGGCCGTCGAACCGCTCGGCGTCCAGGGCGGTCACGACACCCCGTCGGCCTTGGCGATCACCTTGTCCACCTGGGCTGCGGTCAGGGGCCCGAAGAATTTGGCCACCACGGTCCCCGAGGGATCCACCAGATAGGACTGGGGTATCTGGCTGACGCCGTAGGCGACCTCTGCAGCGGTGTCGTCGACCGACGGCCAGGTGAGATGGGCCGAGCGCAGATACGAGCTCAGGCTGTTCACGTCCGCCGGGTCGAAAGCCACCGTCAGCACCTCACCATCGCCACTACGGGCGTGCTGATCGGCAAACGCCTGCAGCTGCGGGGCCTCCTGCCGGCAGGGGACGCACCAGCTCGCCATGAAGTTGACCAGCACCCACTTTCCCCGGAAAGCGGCCAGGGTGACGGTGCCGGAGCTGTTGAGCGAGGGCCCCGAGACGGGGGGTGCCGCTCGGCCCAGCAGGGGGCTGGCGGAGTTGCCCGTGGAGGCGGGCTTGGCCGACGCCAGGACGGCGATGAGGACGGCCAGTACCGCAGCGACGGCCAAGGAGCTGTACAGGACCACCCGCGATCGGGGCCGCGGCGACGCCGGCGGGCCGTCGGGGGCGGGGGTGTCCACATCGGTGAAGGTCATGTCGGGCTTCCCACCTCCGCAGCGACCTCGTCGGCCTCCGGTCCGGACGGGCGCTCCGACGGAACCTCGCTCTCAGCCTCCGGTCCGGGCCGGGTCGTCCGCCGGCGCCGGCGGCCGGGCCACGCCGACAGGGCCGTCCCTGCGAGTATCACCCCGCCGCCGATCCAGATCCAGCTCACGAGAGGCTCGATGATCACCCCGATGACGGCGGCGTCGCCGGGCTTGGCCGGGGTGGACGGGAAGGTCAGGTAGATGTCCTCGCCGAGCGAGCTCTTGACCGAGGGGGTGCCGATGGCCTCCTGAGCGAAGGGGTAGTTGTTGACCGCCGGGTTGTAGGCCTGGCCGCCGTCGACCACGACCACCGCCTCCTCGGCGGTGTGGGTGGGGGTGGCGACCTGGTTGATCCCCTCGTAGGTGAAGGTGTGCCCGTCGAAGGCCGCGCTCTGCCCCTGTTTGAGAGTGAGCTGCGTCGAGTGGGAGAACGAGTGGCTGGCGGCGAAGCCGACGGCGATGAGGACGACGCCCAGATGGACGACCATCCCTCCCCCCGAAGGCCCGGTGAAGCCAGCCAGCCCGCGCCCGCGCACCTCGATGAACAGCTGGCGCAGCGCCGAGGTGCCGGCGAAGGCGCCGAGGCCGAAGGCGAGCAGCGGGTTGAGGCCGCGCAGGCCGCCGATGACGCAAGCCCCGAGGGTGGCCACGGCCACCGCCGCCGGCCAGAACAGACGGGTCCGGACCAACCCGGCGGTGGTCTGCCTCCACGGCAGGACCGGCGCCACCGCCATGAGGAAGAGGATGCACACCACGAGAGGCATGGTCATCCGGTCGAAGTACGGCGCGCCGACGGTGATCTGGCTGCCGTTGACCGCCTGGGCGATGAGCGGGAAGACCGTTCCGAGCAGCACGACGAGGGCGAAGGCGCCGAAGAGCAGGTTGTTGGTGAGGAAGGCGGCCTCCCGTGATATCGGGGAGGCGATCGATCCGGGCGAACGCAACCGGTCGCCACGCCACGCCAGGAGGGCCACCGACGACGCCACGATGACGGCGAAGAAGGCCAGGAGAGCCGGCCCTATGCCGTTGTTGTTGAAGGAGTGGACCGACTCGATCACCCCCGAGCGGGTGAGGAAGGTGGCCAGGATGGTCAGGCTGAAGGTGGAGACGAGCAGAGCCAGGTTCCACACCCGAAGCATCCCTCGCCGCTCCTGCACCATGACCGAGTGCAGGTAGGCGGTGGCGGTGATCCAGGGGAGGAAGGCGGCGTTCTCGACCGGGTCCCACGCCCAGTAGCCGCCCCAGCCGAGCACCTCGTAGCTCCACCATGCGCCGAGGACGACCCCAATGGTGAGGAACCCCCACGAGAAGAGGGTCCACCTCCTCGTCTCCACCAGCCACCCCTCTCCGACCCGCCCGGTGATGAGCGAGGCGATGGCGAAGGAGAACGGCACGGTGAAGCCGACCAGGCCGAGGTAGAGAAGGGGTGGGTGGAAGGCCACCAGGATGTGGTTGGCCAGGAGCGGGTCCGGACCCGGCCCGTCCAGGGGGATGCGGCCCTTGGTCAAGGTGAAGGGATTGGAGGCGAAGAGCATGAGGCCGAAGAAGAAGGCGGCCACCGCGAACTGCACGGCTGTAGCCCAGGCGACCAGCGGGTCCGCGGCCCGCCGGCGGAACCTCAGGCTGGTGGCCGCGATCCACCCGGACAGCACCAGGCCCCACAACAGGATCGAGCCGGCCAGGTTGGACCACATGGCGGTGATCCGGTAGACGAGCGGCGTCTCGGTGCTGTCGTTGTTGGCGACGTACTGCAGCCGGAAGTCATGGGTGATGAGGGCGTGCTGCATGGCCACCGTGGCGATCACCGCCCCGGCCACGATCACCCAGGCGTAGGTGCGGCCGGCCCGCACCAGATTGGGCCGGCCCCGCAGCAGCCCGACGGCGATCTGCCCCCCGCCGAGCACGGCCCCCGCGAAGGCCAGGATGAGGGCGCTGAGCCCGGCCGCCGCGTTCATTTGGAGGTCTGGGTGGTGGCGTAGGGGTCGGTGGGAGGGGTGTAGTTGCTGGTGTGCTTGATCATGATCAGGTCACTCTGGAACACGTTCCCCGCCCAGCTACCCTCGAGCACCACCGGCACGCCCGGTTTGAACAGCTGCGGTGGCTCCTTGGTGTCGACCACCTGAGCCGTCACCCGCTCGTAGGTGATGCTGAAGGTGGTGGTGTTGCCGACCTGACGCACGTCGTCGTCGACGGTGCCCATGATCCGGAAGTGCCTGGTCCCGAGCGACGACCGGTCGGCCACCGCCTGGGGCACCGTCTTGTAGTACTCGGTGGCGTTGCCCAGACCTTCGACCACGACGAAGGCGATGGCGGCGGCCACCACGGCGGCGGCGATCACCTGGCGGCGGCGCGAGCCGAGCAGGGCCCGACGGCGGACCAGGCGGGGGGCGGGGGGCACACCGGCCCCGGGCGACGCGCCGGCGCCGGACGCCTCCGCAGACGCCGCCGCGGGAGACGAGGAGGCGGTCGGCGCGTCAGCCGAGTCGGTTACCGCCATGTCTTCTCCCCCGGCGGCAGGCTGCGGACCAGAACCCGTCCCCGGCGCAAGGTCCTCCAGGTGTAGACCGCCACCAGGACCCCGGCGGCCGCCCAGCCACCTGCCACGTAGCTCACTCTGAGACCTCCCCGTCCCGACCCATCTCACTACCGGCGCTCGAACTCGAGGCGGCCACGGCCGGGCCGGGGCCCACGACCGCCGACTCGGCCGGTCGGTCCTGAACGGCGGCGCTGGCTTCGGCGCGGCGCTCGGCGATGGCCACCGCGAAACCCTCCTCCTCGAAGCGGTCCTCGAGCACCTCCACCCGGTAGCGGTGGACGACCAGCCAGGAGAACACCAGGCCCACCGCCACGAAACTGAGGAGCATGGTGTAGAGCTGCGACCCGTGGATGAGGGGGTTGGCCCGCATGAGGGTGTCCCCCTGGTGGAGGGTCGTCCACCACGAAGTGGCGTAATGGTCGATCGGCACGAGGGCGACGCACACGACGGCCACGATGGCCGACGTGAGAGCCCGACTCTCGGGGTTGCCCCCGGTCCGGCGCAGGGCCAGGTAGCCGAGGAAGACGGCGCAGAGCAGCGCGGTCAGGGTCAGGCGGGCGTCCCAGGTCCACCACACCCCCCACGACCCCCGACCCCAGATCGACCCCGTGGCCAGGGTGATGACGCAGAACACCACGCCGACCTCGGCCGACGCCGCGGCGAGGCGGTCCCAGCGGCGGCTGCGGGTCCGGGGCCACAGGTAGGCCAGGCTGGCCAGGGCGCACAACCCGAAGCCGACGTAGCACGCCGTGGCCGCAGCCGGGTGGACGTAGATGAGCCGGACCAGCTGGCCCTGCACCGCGTCGGGCGGCGTGAGCCACAGACCGAACAGCGCGGTCAACGCGACGGTGACGAGCGACCCGGCGCCGAGGACCCGGGTGAGCTGATTGGCAGTCCCTTTGTGCACGGTCATGTTTCTTCCACCAGCGTCGAGAATGACACGACTCCAAGAGCCAGGTAGATCACCCCGAAAGCGACGAGCAGGGAGAGCCATCTCCACCCGTCGGTGGTCGATGACCCAAGAGCCGCCATCCAGCACTGGGTGGCGGCCAGAAGCACCGGTGCCACCACCGGCAGCACCAGGAGCGGCAGCAGCGTCTCCCGTCCCCGTACACCCGAGGCGATCATCCCGTAGACGGTCCCGGCGGCCGCCAGGCCGACGCTGGCGACCAAGGCGCTCACCACGAGGAGGGCCGGATCGTGGAGCCGGGTCCCGAACAGGACGACTACCCCGACCCCGAGCAGGACCTCCAGGGCCACCAGTTCGATGACGACCGCGGCCACCTTGCCGAGGAATATCCCGGCTGGGTCCAGCCCCGAGAGGCGTAGCCCGTCGCGGGTACCGTCGGTGGCCTCGATGGCGAAGCTGCGCTGGACCGCCAGCAGCGACGACAGGAGTACCGCCACCCAGAACAGGCCCGGCGCCGCCTGGGTGAGCAGGTTGTGGTCCTGGTCGAAGGCGAAGCCGAACAGGAGGAGTACCAGCATCGCGTAAGGGGCCACCTGCATGGTCGCCACCCGACCGCGTATCTCGATGCGCAGGTCCTTGCCCCCGACCAGGAGGGCGTCACGCCACAACGGGGACCACCTCCCCGGCGGTCCGCGGCCGGTCGTCGGCCCCGGCGGCGCCGGGGGGCGGGGCCGGGGCGGTCACCGACTCGACCGCACCGCCGGCGATGGTCACGATGGTACGGGCCAGGCTGGCCGCCCGGTCGGCTTCGTGAGAGGCCATCACCACGGTGCGCCCCCGCGCCGCAGCGGCCAAGACCAGGCCGTCGAGCAGGTCCCGGTGCTCGGCGTCCAAGCCGGCGTGGGGCTCGTCGAGCAGCCATATCTCGGGGTCCCGGGCGACGAGCACCGAAAGCGCCACGCGGCGCCGCTGGCCCGCCGACAGATCGGCGACGGCGGCTTCGAGGAGACGCCCGGTGATCCCGAGGGTGGAAAGGGCCGGCTCGGCTCGGTCGGGTCCCAGTCGGGCGGCGCGCAGGGCGAAGCGAAGATTGTCCAGGGGAGACATCTCCTGGTACAGGCCCGTCTGGTGGCCGACCAACCCGACCTGACGGCGGACCGCCCGCTGGTCCTGGATGAGGTCGTGGCCGAGCACGGACGCCTCACCCGCCACGACGCGCACCAGTCCGGCGCAGGCTCTGAGCAGACTGGTCTTGCCGGCCCCGTTGGCGCCGCGCAGGAGCATCACGTCACCTCGGGCCACGTCTAGATCGACACCGGCCAGGACCGGGAAACGGCCGGCCAGTGCCACTGCGGAACGGAATCGGATCACCTGGTCCATGACGACCGCCTCAACGGTAGCGATGGCGCCCGCCTTATTGCCATCCGGGACCTCCGCCGAGGCAACTACCGTCGAAGCCATGTGGCTCCTACTGGCGGCGGTGCTGGCCGGGGCCGGATCTGGTGCAGCGGCCGGAGTGGGCCGGGACGGGGTGGCGGCCGGAGTGGCCCAGGCCGGGTCGAAGCCCGACCCGCAGGCCCCCACCCCGACCACCCCGCCGCCTCGCGCCGGGGACCGTCAGTGGCGGCGGCCGGGGCTGGCCGCCCTCGCTCTGGCGTTGGTGGCGGCCTCCGCTCACTGGCCGCGCGCCGGGGTCGGGACGGCGCTTCAAGCGGCCGGGTACGCAGTCGGTGCCGGATTCGGCGTCTTGAACCGACGCCATCCCGGCGCCGTCCTGGTCTCCGCCGGGCTGATCGCCAACCTGCTGGTGGTTGCTCTCAACGGGGGCATGCCGGTGAGCGGTTTAGCGGCCGGCGTCCCTGCCGGCGCCCACCACCACGGCCTCGGAGCGGGTGACCGCCTGGCTTTCCTCGCCGACGACGTCGTCGTGCCCGTCACCGGCGAGCGGGTGTCGGCCGGGGACCTGCTCGTGGCTCTCGGAGGGGCCGTGATGGCCTTCAGCTGGGCCGAGCCGGCCGTACGCGCCGAGCGGGCCGGACGGCGGGGGGCCGCCCAGGCGACCCCCGGGGCGGGCTGAGCCGCGGTGGCCGGGATCCGAGGGGGCGGGCGACCGGTGGCCGTGTCGCTGTCGTTCCGCCTCGGCGGCGCCGACGGGGTGTCGGTGGAGGCGGCCAAGTGGGCCTGGGCGCTGACCCAGCTCGGCTATCAGGTCACGACCGTGGCCGGGGCCGGCCCCGTCGACGTCGTCGTCCCCGGTCTCGACGCCGGCGCCTGGCTCACGGGCCAGGAGGCCGGCGCGGTGGACATGGGCGCCCTGCGGGCCGCTCTCGCCCCCGCTCAGATCGTGGTGGTGGAGAACCTCTGCTCGCTTCCCCTCAATCCCGCCGCCCGGGATGCCGTGGCCGAGGTGCTGGCCGGCCGGCCGGCCATCATGCGCCACCACGACCTGCCCTGGCAACGGGACCGCTTCCGGGGCCAGCCACCCCCACCCGACGATCCCGAGTGGCGCCATGTGACCATCAACGAGCTATCGGTGAGGCAGCTCGCCGACAGGGGCATCGAGGCAACCGTCCTGCGCAACTGCTTCGACCCCGACCCCCCACCGGGCGACCGGGAGGGAACCCGCCGGTCGCTCGACCTCGGCGACGACCAGCTGCTGGTGCTCCAACCGACGCGGGCCATTCCCCGCAAGCGCACCGACCTCGGACTGGCGCTGGCCGCCGAGCTCGAGGCCGACTACTGGCTGCTCGGGCCGACCGAGGAAGGCTTCGCACCGGAGTTGGCCGCGCTGCTGTCGGCCGCCCGGGTTCGGGTGCACCGAGGACCGGTGGCGCCCATGGTCGGATGGCAGGGGGTGGAGCATGCCTACGCCGCCTGTGACGTGGTGTCGTTCCCCTCCGACTGGGAGGGTTTCGGCAATCCCCCCGTCGAAGCCTCCATATTCGGTCGTCCCGCGGCGGTGGGCCGCTACCCGGTGGCCGATGAGCTGAGAGAGCTCGGCTTCCGCTGGTTCGACGTCGCCCGGCCGGCGGATCTGCTGGCCTGGCTGGCCGATCCCGACGCCGACCTCATCGACCACAACCGGGCCATGGTGCGCGACCACCTCCACATAGCTTCCCTACCCCACCGGATCAGCTCGCTCATCAGCGACGCCGGGTGGCCGCTGCCGCGCTGAGCGCGTCGGCGCCGGCCGTCGGCGAAACTTCCGGTCATCCCCCCGCGCCGTCATCTCTCGGCAGGTGGCACCAGGCGGTGGCGCCGTCGCCGCACTCGGGCCGCGAGGAGGCTCGTCCCGGGGCGGCGCGCCGGAGTAGGGCGCAGCGGCTCGGGAGGGCGGCTCGTCACCTTGGCCGGTGACTGGTTGGGTGGCCTCACGGTGAATGTCTTCGGTAAGTGCTCGGCGGGGGCTTGCTTTTTGTTTGGACTGGAAGAAGACCGCAATCCCGCATTCTGCGTACGAACGTGTGATTACCCGCCGGCCCCGGAGCCAAACGTCACCGGCCCCTGTTTCTGCCAGGATGTCTTCCGTGTCCGACGCAGGTCGCGCCTCAGTAGGGCGAATGGGCGAAATGCGCCAGCGGCTTCCCGCCGCCAAGCGACGCCACCAGCTCCTCGAAGTGGCCCTGACATGCTTCGCCGCGGGGGGATACCACGACACGTCGATGGAGGAAATCGCCGAAGCAGCCGGTGTCACCAAGCCGGTGCTCTACCAGCATTTCCAGTCCAAACAGGAACTGTTCCTGGAACTGCTCGAGCAGGAGGGAAGGGACCTGCTCTGCCGGGTACAAGAGCGAGCGGCGGCCGAGACGCTCCCCTACCAGCAGGTGCTCGCCGGCTTTCGGGCCTACTTCGGGTTCGTCTGCCACCGCACCGACGCCTTTCAGATCCTCTTCGGTAGTGGCGCCCGGCTGGCCGACGAGTTCACCGGGTCGGTCCGCCGGCTCGAGGAGGACATAGCCGCCGTCATCGCCCGCTTCATCGACGCCGACATCGACGCCGATCACCGCGAGCTCCTCGGCTACGCCATAGTCGGGTTGGGTGAGGTCGCCTCCCGACGCTGGGTGTCATCGCAATCCGGTCGGGTCATCGACCGGGCCGAAGCCGACCGGCTGGCAACCCGACTGGCCGACCTGGTGTGGGCCGGTCTGCGGGGTCTCCCGAGAGGCGCCCAGTGACCGGCCGCTCCCTCCGGGTACCGCCCAACTGCGACCTGACGCTAGGCATCCGCTGCATCGACAAGTCAGAGCCTGGTGTCACCGTCTGGGTGATGACCCCCGGCGAGGAGCTCGCCAACCCGGTCGGCTCGATCCAGGGCGGCTTCCTGTCCGCCTTCGCCGACACCGCCATGGCCTCGGCCACCGTCACCAATCTCCGGGGGCGCAAGGCCTTCACGGCCAACGCCGAGCTCAAGATCAGCTTCCTGAGACCGGCTCGGCCGGGCCAGCATCTGACCTGTACGGCCCGGGTCATCGGCGGGGGCCAGCGCGTGACCTTCGTCGAGGCAGAGATCACCGACGACTCGGGCGTGCTGGTCGCCAAGGCCTCCTCGACCTACATCCTCACCCCCCGGGACTGAGCCCACCGAACCGGCGACCGGGCCCGCCGCCGCCGCCCGCCACTGGGCCCGCCGCCCGCCACTGGGCCCGCCTGGGACCCGGTGACGGCCCAGTGGGGGCCCGAGCCCGGCTCGGGCCCCCACCCCCGGTCTCAGAGAGCTTCGAGGACGGCCTGGGCGGAGCTCACCTCGAGGCCCAGCGTGTCCTCCACCGCCAGGTGCGTGACCACGCCGTCTTGGAGCACCGCAGCGTAACGCTTGGACCTGACACCGAGGCCGCCCCCGGTCAGGTCGATGTCGAGGCCCAGCGCTTTGGTGAACACCGCTGAACCGTCGGCGATCATGCCGACCTTGCCGTCCACCTCGTTGGCCTGGCCCCACGCCCCCATCACGAAGGCGTCGTTCACCGACACGCAGAACACCTGGTCCACCCCCTTCTCCTGGAGGTCCTCGCTGCGGATCACGAATCCGGGGAGATGGTGGTCGCTGCACGTCGGCGTGAACGCCCCCGGCACGCCGAACAGCACGACCTTGCCGTGGCCGAGCAACTCGGCCGTACTGGCCGCCTCCGGGCCGTTGGCCCCCGGTACCTGGACCTGCACATCGGGAATCCTGTCACCTACGGCGATTGTCATGGCCACACCGTACCTAGGATTGGGGCATGCCCCAAGAGCTGCCGCGCTGGCGCGGGATCAACCACCTCGCGCTCGTCACCACCGACATGGACGCGACCGTCCGCTTCTACCACGGGGTGCTCGGGGCGCGCCTGGTGGCCACCATCGGCAACGAGGCGTTCCGGCACTACTTCTTCGAGATCGGCCCCCAGAGCACCCTCGCCTTCTTCGAGTACCGAGGCGTCGAGCTCGAGCCTTTCGCCAAGCCGGCCGGGATTCCCGATCCCCGGGCCATCCAGTTCGACCACATCTCGTTCAACCTGCCCGACGAGAATTCGCTGCTGAAGCTGCGGGACCGCTTGCGCGCCGCCGGCAGCGAGGCGACCGAGGTGGTGGACCACGGCTTCATACGATCGGTGTACTTCACCGACCCCAACGGGATCGCCCTCGAGGCGTCGTGGTGGGTCACCGACGCCACCGGGCGCGACGCCGACTTCGAGGACCGGGGCCTCTTCGCCGACCCCGATCCCGTCCCGGCGGCAGCGGAGATCCACGAGCACGGCGGGGTCGACCAGCTGCCGCGGACCCGGCTGTCCTGACGCCGTGGACCCGACCGACGCCGGGCCGCGCCCGGGACCTTCGCCCACCGAGACCGAGAAGCGCCAAGCCGCGGTGGCCGCCGCCGAGCTGGTGGCCGACGGAATGACCGTCGGCCTCGGCACCGGTTCGACGGTCGCCTATCTGCTCCCGGCCTTGGCCGCTCGCCGGCTCGACATCCGCTGCGTGGCGACCTCGCCCCGCACGGAGACCGACGCCACGGCCCTGGGCCTCCGGGTCGAGGCGTTCTCGCAGCTCGACCGTCTCGCCGTGGCCATCGACGGAGCCGACCAGGTCGACCCGGACGGGTGGATCGTCAAGGGGGGTGGGGGGGCCCACGTCCGGGAGAAGATCGTGGCCGCCGCCGCCGAGAGCTTCGTGGTCATCGTGTCCTCCGACAAGGAGGTTCCCCGGATCGGCCCCCCCGTGCCGTTGGAGTTGCTGCCCTTCGGGCTGGCCGCCACCCTTCACGAGTTGGGCTGCGCCCGGGTGCGTCCCTCCACGCCGCCGAGCCCCGACGGAGGGGTGATCGCCGACTGGACCGACCCCTTCGACGACCCGGCGGCCCTCGCCACCTACCTCGACTCGGTCCCGGGCGTGGTCGGCCACGGCCTGTTCCACCCCGGCATGGTCTCGACCGTGATAGTCGGGGGCCGCTGAAGCGCGTCAGGCGACGCTGGGCAGGGCGCGGTCGCCGATCAGCGTCTCATAGAGAGTGACGTGCTGGCGGACCATGCGCCCGGCCGAGAACCGGGCGGCCGCCGCGGCCCGACACTCGCGCCGGTCCAGGGCCGCCACCGATTGGACCGCAGCCGCCAGGGCGACCTCGCCGGAGCAGACGAACCCGGTCCGGCCGTGGTCGACGATCTCGGGCACCGATCCCAAAGGGGTGGCGACGACAGGTGTGGCGCAGGCGAGGGCCTCGACCATCACCATCCCGAACGGTTCCGGCCAGGCGATCGGATTGAGCAGGCACACCGCGCCGCCGAGGAGCGCGGTCTTGTCTGCTCCTCCGATCTCACCGACATATTCGATGTCTCCACCGAGTAGGGGTCGCACCCGCTGATCGAAGTAGAGCTGCTCGGCGGGTTCGCTCATCTTGGCTGCGATGCGCAGCGGTACCCCAGCCCGCCGGGCCACCCGGATGGCGGTGTCGACGCCCTTCTCCGGGCACATACGACCGAGGAAGACGGCGTAGCCGCCGTCGCCCCTGCCGACCGGGAAGTGCCGGAGGTCGACGCCGTGGTGGATGACCGCAGCCACGGGGATGCCCGTGGCCGTGGAAGCCTGGTGGTGGGAGATGGCGATCACCGGGGTCCGGCCGGCGATGGCCCGGTAGTAGTCGCCCAGCTCGCTCTGGAACGGGCCGTGGTTGGTGGTCACGACCTGCAGTCCGGCGAAGCGCTCGGCATACACCGGGCCGATGAGGGTGTGGTCGTGGACGATGTCGGCGCCGGAATCGAGTGCGGTCTGGTAGCCGTGGATGACGTGGCGCATCTCCGTCGCCGATCCCCCCACTCCCACCCCGATGGCCTCGGGAAGGACGGACGCTCTGGGCACCGGGCAGGTGCTGTCCCCGGTGGTGTAGAGGATCAGGTCGTGGCCAGCGGCGTGCAGGCCGCGCGACAGTGAGTCGAGCACCGTTTCGGTGCCTCCGTAGGCCGCGGGCGGTACTGCTACCCACGGCGGGGCGATCATCACGATACGAATGGTGACTCTCCCGGTCCCTGCTGGGACTGAACTACGGCCATACGCGGCGAGGTCGCCCTAGCCGTCACGGCGGTGCCGGCCCGGTCCGACGGAGTCGTCGCGGCGGTCCGGGCCGCTTCGGGCGCGCCACCCCCGTTGCGTCGCGAGCCCCCTCCGACGGGCCTGACGACCGCCGCCCGGCAGGTGGCACTTGTAGTTGAAGAGCTCGCCGCCGGCGTCGAATATCAGCCAGGCGTAGCCCGTTTCCGGCTCGTGCTGACAGGGCCGGGAGGTGGCCACAGAGACTCTGCTGGGTGCCGGTTGGCCGCTCATGTCTCGGTCCGTGCCTCAGTGTTCGAATCGCTACCGCTGCCGTTCAGGCGGGGGGAGCCCGGCCCTTCAGGCAGGCGCGCCGAGCGGCGCACGATCTCCAGCAGTTCGGACACGACCGTGGCCCGGTTGACATCGGGGAGCTTCCATGTGCCGGCCGGGCCGCTGTGGCCGGCGCCCCCGCTGCGCCAACTGTCACCCTCGCTCACGCGCACCACCCGGCCGACGACATCGGCGTCGAGTTGGAGGTGGGGGTTGCGGTCCTGGCGGGGCGCGCCATCGATGGGGCCCTGCAAGGACATCCAGAGGGTGAGGCGGGGAGTCGCCACCCGGGGCTCGCCGCCGGGATGCTCCTCGATGAGTCCGTCGCCGCCTTCGAGCCGCAGCCGGTCGAGTACGGCCTGCATGGCCGGACGGACCTGGGCCTCGCACACGGCGCGGAACTCGTCGATGAACGACTCGCGATCCTCGATCACGTGCGCCGCGCTCTCCGCCGAGCGCTCGTCCTTGGCCTTCAAAGCGGCCATCAGCCCACCAATCTCGTCCAGGGGGTCAGCGCCAGCAGCTGTCCGGCGGTCCTCGCCCGGAGGCTTCTGGTGAACGCCAGAAGTCGCGATGGATGTGTTTGGAGCTCCCATGGGAACCCCCGATCTGCCTCCGAGGAGCGGAGGCTCTTAGCCCAGAATGGACTGATCACAGGCTACACCCATTATCGCCCCAGCCGGTCTGCCCGGAGGAAGTGATGCTGGTGGGCCCGCAAAACCCTCTGAGGTCACGTCGGCCTACGCCTGGTGAGCCTGCTGCGCATCTTCGACCATGCCGGGGCCTCCGACGCCGCTCGGTCGGCCGCGACTCCCGGCGCCCGTCCCACGGCGGCAGCGGGGGCGGGCACGACCGATACCGGTCCCTGCTCGGGGGATCCCCAGATGACCGTCCACGCCGAGCCGTTCATCCTGAAATCCTCGGTATGGGTGAAACACAGCCGGACCGGGCCGGGCAGGTCCTCTCTTCGGAGCGATGCTGCCGCCCGACGGTCACAGCCGTCCACCTGGCAGCCCGACGGGGCCTGGTCGGTCACTACCGCCTCTCAGACGATCCGCCGGCGAACGTCCTCCTTGTCCTTCTTATCCCGCCGCTTCTCCTTCAACGACTTCGACGGCTTCTTGGACATTGCCTTGCGGGGCGACTTGTCAGCCATGTCTGCCCCCTTTCGCTTCAGGCCACCCTACTCCCCGCAGTGTCGGTCAGGGCCCGGCAACCGCACGACATCGAACCACCGGCGAGGACCGCTCTCGCCGAGGAGCCGTACAGCCGACTGAGCGTGACCCGGTAGGAGCTCATCAGACTGGTCTCGCAGTAGTGGAGCCCGGCATCGGCGCAGAACGCCCGGACGAGCGGAGCCGCCCGGGCCAGGTTGGGCCGGCACATGGTCGGGAACAGGTGGTGCTCGATCTGGTGGTTCAGCCCGCCCAGCAGCAGGTCGACGACGCGACCGCTCTTCACGTTGCGCGCCGTGATCACTTGACGCATTGCTGAAGGCATCGACGATCCGGCCGGCAGCATCGGCATCCCCTTGTGGTTGGGCGCGAAGCTGCAACCGAGGTAAAGACCGAAGAGTCCCTGCTGGACGGCGATGAAAGCCAGCGCCCGCAGCGGCGAGAGGACCGCGAACACCACTACGGCGTAGGCGGCCACGTGGGCGACGAGCATGGTGATCTCAACCGCAGCGGGCCGGTCCCGCCGTCTGGCCAACCAATCGGCGCTGGTGACGTGCAACCCCAACCCCTGGAGCATGAGCAGGGGCACGAACAGCCAGGCCCGCCACCCCGCCAGAATCCTCCCGGCGCGGCTCGTGGTCGGTCGGCTCACCGACGCCGCGGTGAGAGCCAGGACCCCCCCGCCCAGGTCAGGATCGAGGCCGGGCTCGTTGGGACGGGCGTGGTGGGCGTTGTGCTTGGGCACCCACCACCCGAAGCTCACACCGCACAGGAGATCGCCGACCACCAGCCCGAGCAGTCGGTTGCGTCGGCGCGACGAGAAGATCTGGCCGTGCCCGGCATCGTGGCCGATGAACACCACCTGGGTGAACAGCACAGCCAGGGCGGCGGCGCAGACGAGACTCCACCACGAGTTCCCCACGAGCGCCACCGCCACCCACCCACCGGCGTAGGCCGACACGGTGAGGACCATCCGCAGGGCGTAGTGGGCCGGCCGCCGGTCCAGCAGGCCCGCCTCGCGCACCTGCTCGCGCAGTAGGCGGTAATGGGCTGGAATCTCGACTATCTCCACGGACCTTCTTCTCACGACATATCGGGTGTGGCACCGGGGTCGCTGCACCGCAACCGCAGTTCGCCGCCGTCGAAACCGAACCGGCGAGGGGCCGCCCTCGGCCGGTAACTCGTCGAGATCTCGATTGGTCAGGACAGCACGCCTCAGAGGGGTTGGTCGTTCACCTCGTGATGCGGCCGGCACCAGTCGCAGACCCACTCCTCGGCGAACACCGCCGGAGGGGAGGCGGCGGTGGGCAGGTAGGTGATGTGACAACTGCAGCAGGTCATCGCCACCGATTCACCGACGGCCCGACGTCTCGACCCGGACCTGGTCCGGGTCCTTGCCGCCGGGCTGCGGGTGGACTCCGATGGATGGACCATCGTTCCCACAGACGGCTCGAGCAGATCGCCGAGGATCGGCTGGCCCGGGTCGTCGATCAGCACGGCACGCTTAGGGGCGATCAGGGTCACAGCCGAGGCTGCTGATGTGCGTGGGGCTTCCATCCGGAAACCGCCTATCTACCCTCGAGGGCAAGGGCGCCTGGCCGATCGAAGTGAGCGACGATTCGACTCTACCGCGATACCGGAGCAAGCCTTCCCATGCGGGGCCCGATCGCTGAGTCGCCGCGGTACGGTCTGCCGACGCTCGATCCGACATATCAGCTGACGGATCCGGATCTACCCGGTGAGCAGATCGCGGGCGTTGAGATCGAGAGTGGGTTGACGGAGCTTGGAGATGGCCCGGGCTTCGATCTGGCGGATGCGCTCGCGGGTCAGGTGGAAGTAGACGCCGACCTCGTCGAGGGTGCGGGGCTCGCCGTGGTCGAGCCCGAAACGCAGCTGGAGGACGACCCGTTCCCGTTCGTCGAGGACCGTCAGCAACTTTGCCACCTCCCCTGACAGGAGCGAGGCCGCCGCCGCTTCGAAAGGCGACACGGCGGAGCGGTCCTCGACCACGTCCCCGAGCTCACCGTCGCTGTCGGCCCGAAGGGGCTCGGACAGGGACATCGGCTCTCCGACGTAGCGGATGATCTCCTCGACCTTCGAGTGCTCGAGGCCGAGGTCTTCGGCAAGCTCGATGATGGTCGGACGCCGCCCCAGGGTCGCCTCGAGCCGGGCCCGGGCCTTGGTCACCCGGTTGAGGAGGTCACCGGCGTGAATCGGCAGTCGCACCGTCCGTCCGGTGTTGGCGATCCCCCGTGTGATGGCCTGGCGGATCCACCAGGTGGCGTAGGTGGAGAATTTGAAGCCCTTGCGCCAGTCGAACTTCTCGACCGCGTGGATCAGGCCGAGGTTCCCTTCCTGGACCAGATCCAGGAGGGGAAGCTCGGCCGCCTGGTATCGCTTGGCGATGGACACCACCAGCCGGAGGTTGGCTTTGACGAAGGTCTCGGTGGCCTCCTCACCAGCTCGGACCAGACGCCGAAGCTCTCGCTGGCGCGACGGCGTCAGCGTTTCGTCGGCGGACAGCTCGGCTCGGGCACGTCGTCCGGCTTCGACCGCCTGAGCCAACTGGATCTCACCATTCTTGGTGAGCAGCGCGTATTTCCCGACGTCGTTCAGGTAGAGCCGAACCAGGTCTTCCTCGGGCTGGACAGCACGCTTGTTGGGCACTCGTCCTCGTCTCTGCTGTTGGTGGAGACACTGCCCGAATACAAGAGCGTCAGGTGTCCAGCCGCAACAGGCTACTTGATCGGCTCCCCGGGCGGGGCCGGAAGCGGCCGCCGTGGGAACCCACCCAGGTCGCCGACGGCGACGACGCCGGGAGGCGATAGGATGACCCGGCCGGTCGGGAACCGAACCCAGCCCGGTTTGCGGTTCGAGCCTCAGGGCTCGGGAGGTGACCCGCCATGTCCGACTTACCCGACGCAGCGCCGGCTTCTGAGACCGTGGACCAGAAGGTGCTCCGTCTGCGGGGCGAAGGGCAGCCCTACGCCCGCATCAGCCGCCACTTGGGGTTCAGCCGGGGCGCCGACGCCCAGAAGGCCTTCGTGCAGGCCCTCGGCCGGCTGTCGGCCTCTGACGCGCAGCAGGTGCGATCGGAGGAGCTGTCGCGCCTGGAACGCCTGGCCGGCCGGGTCCGCGGCGACGCCGATCAGAGCGACGCCGATCGCGCCCGCCGGCTGAAGATGATCGACAGGATGCGGACCCAGATCACGCAGGGCGCCTGATACCGGCCGCTCACCGCGGGCCGGTATCAGGGTCGACCGCACACCGCCCTAGGTCAGGGCGGGAAGCGTGATCTCCGACTCTTCGACGTCAGGCCCGTCGGTCTGGTAGTCACCGGTGGCGTCGGCCGACCCAGAATCGTCGGCAGCCGGGCCTGCTCCGGGAGCAGCCTGGGCGTTCCCGCGATGCTCCCCGCCCCGGCCACCGCGTGCCTGGGTCGCGGTGGTGCGCACCACATAGGGCAGCAGCGCCAGTTCCCGGGCCGTCTTGATAGCAGTGGCCACGTCGCGTTGATGCTGGGCACAGGTTCCGGTCGCCCCCCGGGCCCTGATCCGGCCCCGGTCGTTCACGAACCGCTTGAGCAGGCCCACGTCCTTGTAGTCCACCCATGTGGCGTGCTCGCGGCAGAACAGGCAGAACTTGGGACGGCCCCGGCGGGGGTTGGCCCCACCCGCGCCCGCCGGACGGAGCCGGCGGTCGCTCGTCTTCTTCGTCGCCTTCGGATTACGGGCCATTCGGCTCCTTATGTCGACCAGAACGGTTACAGCACTGACGGAATGGGAACGGCCGACTATAGGGCCCCAATCGCCCCTCCCACATTACCGCGTCGTTCCGGCCCGGTAGCCAGCGGCGGCTTCCCGGTGTGCCCGGCGACCACCCGGCGGCTACCCGCGCCGACCCGGAGGACACTCGGCGCGCCCCTGCGGCGCCCCGGCCGAGGTCACGTCGGCTACAGTGGCCGAAGAGGGTAGCTGAGCTCGACGAGATTCCCTCCGGTCCGTTCAGGACCAGGCCGTGACCCGCGTGATCCCCGGAGTCGAACGAGGCCAGGAAAGGAGGGGATCGTGGGTGGCCCACGGCATCGTCTACTCGTTCAAGTCAGCTCTGCTCGTCGCCGTCGAGATCGGCCGTAAGTCCGATCCGCCGGCCCGCGTTCCCCCGAATGGCAGGTCGCAACCTGCCGCCCGCTTCACCCTGGGAGCCGCTCATGTCGAGCGGTCCCCCGCCCCCGGCGCAACCCGGCCCCGGACCTCGCAAGAGTCCGTCGGTTCGAGGTAGCTGGCACGGCGGATCGAACAGTTCGGAGTTTCCCACATGGCGGATAACCGCCCCATTTCGTACAACCACGACGGATCGGAGCCCGGCGCGTCCCCGGCTTCGGGCTTCAGCCTCCTCGGCGTGTCCCAGGTGCTCGTAGAGGCCCTTGCCGCCGGCGGTATCGCCGAGCCGTTCCCCATCCAGACGGCCACCGTCCCAGACGCCCTGGCCGGTCGGGACATCCTCGGCCGGGGACGGACCGGTTCGGGAAAGACGGTGGCCTTCGTGCTGCCCGTCATCGCCCGGCTCGCCGCTCGGCACCGGCGAGCGGCGGGGGGTCGCCCCCGAGCGTTGATCCTGGCCCCCACCCGAGAGCTGGCCCGCCAAATCCACCAGGTGATCCAGCCCCTCGCGGCCAGCGTGGGCCTCGAAGCGACCACGGTGTTCGGGGGGGTACCGCTGCGACCGCAGGTGAACGCCCTGCGCCGCGGCGTGGACATCGTCGTCGCCTGCCCCGGGCGCCTCGAGGACCATCTCCGCTCGGGGATCTGCCGCCTCTCGGATGTCGAGATCACCGTGCTCGACGAGGCCGACCACATGGCCGACCTCGGGTTCCTCCCCGCCGTCCGGCGCATCCTCGACCAGACTCCCCCCAACAGCCAGCGGCTGCTCTTCTCGGCCACCCTGGACGGGGCCGTCGACGTCCTCGTGCGGCGGTACCTGTCGAACCCGGCGGTGCACCACGTCGACGACCAGGGCGGCCCGACCCCCGAGATGGCCCATCACGTGGTGCACCTCGCCACCGCCAACCGCCTTTCGGCGCTGGTGGAGCTCACAGCGGCCCCCGGCCGCCAAGTCGTCTTCACCCGCACCAAGCACCGGGCCCGACTCCTCACCGCCCAGTTGGTGGCGGCCGGCGTACCGGCGGTGGAGATGCACGGCAACCTCACCCAATCGGCCCGGATCCGCAATCTCGACGCCTTCAGCTCCGGCCAGGCGAGCGTCCTCGTAGCCACCGACATCGCGGCGCGCGGCCTGCACGTCGACGACGTCGAGCTGGTGATCCACGCCGACCCGCCGGTGGAGCACAAGACCTACCTCCACCGATCCGGGCGCACCGGACGGGCCGGAGCGTCGGGCACCGTCGTCATCCTCGCCACCGAGGACCAGCGCGCCGAGGTGGCCACCCTCGGCCGGCGAGCCGGGGTGACCCCCGCCATCACCCAGCACCGCCCCGGCCAGGCCAGCCTGCGCCACATCCTCGTGGCCCCCACCGGCCCCGCGTCGGGCGGACCGGCAGGCGACCAGCCACCGGCATCCCCGTCGCCGGCCATCGACCGGGCAGAGCGGAACCGCCGCCGGGCGAGTCGGATCACGGCCAGAGCGCGAGACGGACGGATCAGAACCGCATGAACACGGAGCCGAGATGAGTAGGGGGGGCGAGAGCGCCGGGAAACGGCGCGTCACCGCTCAGCGCAACGACCGCAAGTCGGCCAAGACCCAGCGGCGTGAGCAGCGCCGCCAGGAGGAGGAAGCCGCTCCGGTCGACCAGGCCAAGATGATGTCCCGGTTCCACCACCTGAACGAGCTGAGGTCGAACGGCGCAATCACCGAAGAGGACTTCGAAAGCCAACGCCACGAGATATTCGTGTCGCTCGGCCTGGAGGACCCCTAACGGTCAGCGTTGTCATGCTATCTAAAGCATGATCCGGGCCGTAGTGAGGGCACGAACGTCAGACAGGGGAGGCAGCCATGGCCCCACAATGGGGATGGACCCCCGACCAGGAAGACCCCACTGCCATGGCCCGAGTGAGGAACATCGACCGCCCGCTGCATCCAACGGTTTCGCTCGGATGTTCTCCCAGCATGTGAGCGTGAAACGGCGTGAAGGAAGGTTGATTCCGAGCGGGCGCAGAATGCTCGAGCCGCGGACGCGTGTTTCCGGCTAGCCGGGCGTCGGCGACAGCGGTCGGCGGTGGTCTGGGGCGGCACCGTCCCCAAGTCTTCCACGCCGGCTCTGGCCTGGCGGTGGAGGGCGGCTGAGGTGTGAATCTCCTGCAGCCGCGTGACGTGAGGCGCGCAGGGGTGGGGGGGGCGGCAGCCCCCGCTCGGGGCGCAGCCACGAAGTGGTCGTGGGTCAGGCGGCGGGTTCGAGGGTGACTTTGTGGCCCATGGCTTCGAGTTGAGCGACCAAGCGGCGCTGGTGGGCGGTGCTGGTGCGTCGCTTGTCGAAGTAGTCGCCGCCCAGGTCGTTGTAGGTTTCGCCGGTGGAGAGCAGATGCCAGGCGA
This sequence comes from Actinomycetes bacterium, assembly GCA_021838445.1. Taxonomy (GTDB): domain Bacteria; phylum Actinomycetota; class Acidimicrobiia; order Acidimicrobiales; family Palsa-688; genus JAKCDU01. The sequence continues at coordinate 113,850 of JAKCDU010000005.1, forward strand.
TGACCAGGATGGAGTGTCCGACCGCGACCGCCGCCCGGCCGGCACCGCGACGGCCCCGGATGCGGGCGTATTGGGAGCCCAGGTAGGTGTCTTTCGATCGTCCGGCGGCATGAGCGGCCTCGACCAGGGCGATGCCGAGCCATTTCGAGCCGTGACGGGTCCGTCCCGAGCGGTGTTTGCCGGCGGACTCGTTGTTGCCTGGGCACATGCCTGCCCACGACGCCAGGTGACCTGCGGTGGGGAAGCGGGACATGTCGGTGCCGATTTCGGCGATGATCACCTCGGCCAGACGGCGGCCGACGCCGGGGATCTCCACCAATAGCGACACCGCCGCTTCCTCAGGGCTTTGATGCAACTCGACGATCCGCTCGGACAGCGCGTTGATGGTCCGGTCGGCTTGGTCGATACGGGCCAGCATGGCTTCGCAGAGCATGGCGTGATGGTCGTTGAACCGGCCGGCCAGGGCGTCTTGGAGTTCGGGGATCTTCGATCGCATCCGGCCCTTGGCCATCTCCGCCAGAACTCTGGGGGTCGCGCTGGCCTGAACCGTTACCTCAGCGACCGGGCCGCTCAGATGGTGGCCGCGGGTGAGCCGGTGATCAGCGTCGACACCAAAAAGAAAGAGATGGTCGGCGAATACGACAACGGCGGCGTCGAGTGGCAGCCCGAGGGCGAGCCGGTCCGGGTGAACGTGCACGACTTCGTCGATCCCGAACAGGGTAGGGCCATCCCGTATGGCATTTACGACGTGGCCAACGACGAGGGCTGGGTCTCCGTCGGCGACACCGCCGAGTTCGCCGTCAACTCGATCCGCTCGTGGTGGTACGAGATGGGCCGGCTGCGATTCCCTCAGGCGACCAAGCTGTTGATCACCGCCGACGCCGGCGGCTCCAACGGCTACCGGAACCGGCTGTGGAAGAAAGAACTGGCGGCGCTGGCCGCCGAGTGCGGCCTGGCCATCACCGTCTGCCACTATCCGCCTGGAACCTCGAAGTGGAACAAGTGGAACACCGCATGTTCAGCTTCATCACCATGAACTGGCGAGGACGACCCCTCACCACCTACCGCACCGTCATCGAGCTCATCGGCGCCACCACCACCAAAACCGGCCTGAAAATCACCGCCCGCCGGGACACCGAGTGGTACCCCACCGGAATCAAGATCACCGACGCCGAACTGGCCGCCCTGCCACTACGCCCACACGACTTTCACGGCGACTGGAACTACACCCTCACCGCTCAATCAAACCTGCGGTGAGCCCATAGATCCGGGTCGGCTCCCGCCGCCCACGCCGCCTGCCTCGCCTGGGCCCGCCCCGCCCGCAGAGCGGGCAGATGCGCTGGGGACACCCTGTCCAGCACACGCCACGCCGTCGGAGTCGAAGCCACCGGCCCGAACAG
>JAKCDU010000030.1 GCA_021838445.1 Actinomycetes bacterium
CACACCAGGGTGTAGACCGTCGTGCCCGTGCCCGTGCCCGTGCCCGTGCCCGTGCCCGTGCCCGTTAGGGCCAGGTCGGACCCGGCTTTCGCTGGGGCGGCGGCGGCCGGTGGAATCGTCTGCGGTCGGGAGGGTCGTGGCGGCGACCGTGGACTGTCGAGTACCGACGTGACCATCGGACGGCCCCCTTCGTGATGCGCGGATGCTGCTCTACCAATCCGACCCTACGGCGCGAAAAGGCCCGCCCGGCAGGGTCATAAGTACCTTTGCGGCGGTAGCCGGTCAGTTGCTGCTCGAGCTACTCCACAAGTTGATTCCCGAGTCGGTGGCGTGGCGGTCGATCTCGGCCAGCTCGGCGGCGTCGAAGTCGAGGCGGTCGAGAGCGGCCACGTTCTCCTCCAGCTGCTCGACCGAACTGGCGCCGATCAAGGTGGAGGTGACCCTCGGGTCCCGCAGGGTCCAGGCCAGGGCCATCTGCGACAGCTTCTGCCCCCGGGCCTCGGCGATCCCGGCCAGGGCGCGGACCTTGGCCAGGGTGTCGTCGGAGAGCATGTCCTCTTTGAGCGACCCGTTGCGGCTGGCGCGCGAGCCTTCCGGCACGCCGTGGAGGTAGCGGTCGGTGAGCAGTCCCTGGGCGAGGGGGGAGAAGACGATGCAGCCCGCACCTTCGGCGTCGAGGGCGTCGAGCAGTTCGGGTTCGATCCAACGGTTGAGCATCGAGTACGACGGCTGGTGGATCAGGAGCGGGGTGCCCATGGCCGAGAGCAGTCCGGCCGCCTCGGTGGTGCGGGCCGCCGAGTACGACGAGATGCCGGCGTAGAGGGCCTTGCCCTGGCGGACCGCGGTGTCGAGGGCGCCCATGGTCTCCTCCAGCGGTGTGTCGGGGTCGAAGCGGTGGGAGTAGAAGATGTCCACGTAGTCGAGTCCCATCCGCCGCAGGCTCTGGTCGAGGCTGGCCAGCAGGTACTTGCGCGATCCCCACTCGCCGTAGGGGCCCGGCCACATGTCGTACCCGGCCTTGGTGGAGATGACCATCTCGTCGCGGTAGGGGGCCAGGCCGGAGGCCAGCACCCGGCCGAAGACCTCCTCGGCCGACCCGTAGGGCGGCCCGTAGTTATTGGCCAGGTCGAAATGGGTGATGCCCATATCGAACGCTCGTAAGAGGATGGCTCTCGACACGTCGAGCGGCCGGCTCCAACCGAAGTTCTGCCACAGCCCCAGGGAGATGGCCGGCAGCTTGAGGCCGCGGCGGCCGCAGCGCCGGTAGGGCATCGACTCGTAACGGGATCCTGAGGCGTTCCAGGGCATTCGGGCTCCTAGGTATAGAGGGCGGTTTCAGGTGGTAGGACGGGGAGGTCCACCGGGGGTTCGTTCTTCGGCTCCGATCTCGATACCCCGAATGGCCCGGAGACGATCGCGCAGCAGCTCGAAGGCGGTCGTGTCGCCGACGCCCACGTCGTCGGCGGCGTGGAGGAACAAAGGGGTGGACACCCGGGACCGGGCCGCCTCGGCGCCTTCGGGAAGCACCACCCGGTGGGTGGTCGAGGGGTAGAAGCCGCCGGTCGCCCGGCTGAGCATGTCGCCGCTGTTCACCACCAGGCTCCCGGGGTCGCACGGCACGTCGCGCCAGGCACCGGACAGGTCGAGGACCTGCAGGCCGGGTCGGTCGGCGGCCGGCAGGACGGTCAGCAGGTTGATGTCCTCGTGGGCCGCAGCCGCATCGCTCCGGGCGGCGGAGGGGAGAGCACCGGCGGGTAGTGCAGGATGCGCAGCAGGGTGCGGCGAGACCCGGCCAGCATCCGACCGAGGGGCATGGACAGCTGAGCGGTCACCTCGGGCGGGGTCACCCGGTCCAGCCATCCGAGCAGAGTGGTGGCCACCGCTGTCGCTTCTCGGTGCAGCCGGGCCGCCGACCGGGTCGGTCCTTCCGGCTGAATCCCCCACGGGTACCAGTGGAAGTACTCCTTCAGGTCCTTGGCGGCCGCCCCCACGGCGGTCTCGGAGACCTCCAGGGGGTGGTACCCGTCCTGGCGCCCGGCGGCGGGGAGGTAGCGGTACTTCTCCGCGCCGGCGAACCAGGCCAGCCATTCCCGTTGGACCCGGGCAATCGCCTCGGGGGCGATGGGATGGGATACCACTACGGCGAAGCCGGTGGTCCGCAGCGACTCGGCGAGGGCTTCGGCTGCGTCGGGGGATCGGTAGTCCACGGTGCGAAGGGTCACGGGCCTCCTGCTGTTCCTCGGGGCGGCGGGGTGCGCCGCTTGGCCCGAACCACCGGGTCGGGGCAGCCGCAGGACCCCCGGGTCAGGAGCTCCACTGGGAACACCACCCGCTCGGGGGGTCCGTCGAGGAGGAGATCGACGGCTTTGGCGGCCATCTGGTCGACGGGCTGGACCACCGAGCTCAGACCCGGCACCGAGAAAGCCGCCTGGGAGATGCCGTCGAAGGACACCACCGCCACGTCGTCGGGCACCTGCCGGCCGGTGTCCACCGCCGCCCGCAGTACCCCGAAGGCCTGCTCGTCGGTGGTGACGAACACCGCCGAGGGGGGACGGGCCCGGTTCAGGAGCCGGACGGCCGCCTCGTAGCCGGCTCCCCGGTCGATACTGGCGTGCACCACCGGGCAGGAACCGCGCCCCAGTCCCATCTCTGCCACCGCCGTGCTCCAGCCCTTCTCCCGTTCGGCGGTCGGCCACAGCGGCGGGGGCCCGGAAATGCAGGCGATTCGGCGGTGGCCGTGGCCGGCGAGGTGCATGGTCGCTTCGGCCGCCCCCCCGACGTTGTCGACGGTGACGGTGGCGGCCCGCAACCCGCCGACCGGGCGGTCGAGGGCTACCACCGGTACGCCGCTTCGGTTCAGTTCCCTGACCGTGGCCGCCCCCGGTCCCACCGCCAGCAGTATGAGGCCGTCGACGCGCCGGTCGAGGAGCTGCTCGATCAGCACCTGCTCGCGCTGGCGGTCCACCGCGCTGTTGGCCAGCAGCACGGTGTGGTCGCGCGCCGAGGCGGCCGCCTCCACCGCCCGGGCCACGTCGCTCATGAACGGGTTGGTGATGTCGGCGACCACCAGCCCCACCGTCTCGGTGCGCCGGGCGGCCAGCGCCCGGGCGATGCGGTCGGGGCGGTAGCCGAGCTGGTTCACCGCGCCGAGCACCCGGGCTCGGGTCGCTGCAGCGACCGGCCGGGGGCCGTCGTTGACCACGTAGCTGACGACCGCCGTCGACGTGCCGGCCAGACGGGCCACGTCGGCGCGTGTCGGTCCGCGACCCTGTCGGCGGGCTGTCATGATTCACCCCTACGGGATTCATCACGTCCGGAACCACCCCGGGCGGGTCGTCGGCAGGAGGTCAGGTGGCGCAGCACAAGCTCATCCTCGATGGTGATTACGGCATTGACGACTCCATCGCCGCCCTGTACCTCTGCCGCCGGTCGGATGTGGAGATCCTGGCCGTCGGCTCGGTGCACGGCAACGCGACCGCGGCCGCCGCGGCCCGCAACGCCATATCGGTGCTCGACCTCGGAGGGCGCCCCGACGTTCCCGTCGCGGTCGGTGCCGGCCGGCCGATGGCCCAGGCGGTCAGCATCAGCTCCATGGTCCACGGCGACGACGGCCTCGGCGGGGTGGCCCCGTCTCCGCCGCCCGACCGCGAGCCGGTTCCCACTCCCGCCGCGGTGCAGCTGATCGAGACGGTCCGCTCCCACCCAGGGGAGTGCACCGTGGTGGCCACCGGTCCGCTCACCAACCTGGCGCTGGCTGTCCTGCTCGACCCGGATGTGCCCTCCCTGGTCGCCAAGGTGGTCATCATGGGTGGCACCGTCGACCATCCCGGAAATGTAGGCCCTTACGCCGAGGCCAACATCGCCCACGACCCCGAAGCCGCCCAACTGGTCCTCGGTGCCGACTGGCCGGTGACCCAGGTCGGCCTCGACGTCACCATGCCCACCTGGCTCGGCCCCGCCGAACTGGCTCGGGTGGAGGCCTCCACTACGCCCACCGGACGGTTCGTGTGGGGGATTCTGCAGCACTACCTGGCCTTCTACGCCGCCCGCCACGGCCGTCACGGCTGCCCGGTCCACGACCCGAGCGCCGCCCTCGTAGCTCTCGACCCGTCCCTTGCCCAGTGGTTCGAGGCGCCCGTGGACGTCGAGCTGCGCTCGCTGCGCAACCGGGGCATGCTCGTGATCGACCGGCGGGAGCTCGCCGCGTCGGAGCGGACCGAGGAGCGCCCCCCGGTGAAGATCGTCATCGCCCTCGACTCGAGGAGGCTGATCGACATCCTCCTCGACGGCCTGCTCGGCGACTGACCCGCAGATTCCGCCACCCAACCCCACCCGGGGCCCCAGCGTCCCGCTCGGGCCCCGCTCGGCTGCCGCCGGGCCCCTGCCGCCCTGCCGCCGGGCCCCTGCCGCCCTGCCGCCGCCCGTGGCGAGGCGGGACTCACGGCCCGACCCGTCCGAGCAGATCCCGCCGCTCCCTTTCGGCTCTGTCCAGGATATCCGGCAGCGATTGTGTCAGTAGATGGCTGCCGCTGACGACATGGCGGACTGCGCCACCGTGCGCAGCGCCGCCGCCGAGGTCGGTCAGGGATGGGTGGCGCTGGCCCAGCAGATCGCCCGCAGCCTGATCGGGGTGGAGCGCGTCTTGGTGGCACCCGCCGACACCCTCGGCGGATCGGCCGGGTCGTCGTCGGCCAGCCGGCAGTCATGGATGTCCGGCGGGGCGGTGGCCGCCGCGGCCGAGGCGGTACGCCAACGGCTGGTCCAGAGCCTGTCGCGGATCACCGGTGTCGACGCCGGCTCGCTCGACGTGAGGGGCGGGATCGTGACCGGACCCGGGTGGCGCCAGCCGTTGAGCGCTCTGGCGGCCGACCTGTGGATCGAGGAGACCGCCGTGTTCCGCCATCGGCCGACCGTGCCGCTCGACGGCCAAGGGCAGGGCGACGCCCACGTCTCGTACGTGTGCGCCGCCCCACCGCGCTGTCGTGGACGTCGACGTCGAGCTCGGCCTGGTCAAGGTGGTCAGGATCGATACCGCCCAGGACGTCGGCCGGGTCCTCAACCCGCTGTCGGTGCAGGGTCAGATCGAGGGAGGGATCGCCCAGGGCGTAGGGCTGGCGGTCATGGAGGAACTGATCCTCGACGGGGGACGGATACGCAATCCGTCGTTCACCGACTACCTGATCCCCACCGCCCTCGACATGCCCGAGGTCCGCTACCGCCTCATCGAAGAGCCCGAACCCGGCGCCCCTTTCGGGGCCAAAGGGGTGGGGGAGGCGCCCACCATCTCCTCCACTGCGGCGGTGGCCGCGGCCATACGCCAGGCCACCGGACTGGCCCTGTCGCGGGTGCCCATCCGCCCCGAGGACATCGCCCTGGCTGACCGCTGACGCGCTCCCGCCTCTCAGGGCATCAAGCCCTCCGAGCCTCAGACCCGCCCCCGGAGCATCAGGACGTCAGAGCATCAGGACGTCAGAGCATCACTTCGCCGCCGTTGACGTTGAGCTCGGCGCCGGTGATGACCTTGGCCAGGTCCGAGGCCAGGAACGCCACCGCGTTGGCGCAGTCGGCGTCATCGGGTACGAATCCGAGGGGGATGTCCCGGGTGATCTCGGCCATCACTTCCTCCCGGGAACGGCCCGCCGCCACGGCACCTTCGACGTAGCTCTCGACCGGCGGCCCCCACATCCAGCCCATGTAGGTGGTGTTGACCCGGATACCGTGGGGACCGAGCTCCTTGGCCAGCATCCGGGCCGCGACGGCCAGGGCGCCCTTCTCGATTGCGTACCCCGCCTGGGCCGGCAGGGGTTTCTTCTGGATCATCGAGTTGACGAACACGATGGACCCGCGACCGGCCTGTCGCATGGCCGGTACCACCGCCTGGGTGAGCTGGAGGGTACCGAACACGGTGATCTCGAACGCCGCTCTCCAGTCGTCCAGGTCGGCGCTGTCGAACATGGCGAAGGGGGGCGGTACGTAGGCGCTGTTGACGAGCACGTCGATGCGGCCGAACTCGGCGACGGTGGCCTCCACCAGCCGGGCCGTCTGCCCGGCATCGCTGATGTCGGTCGGGCACACCAGGGTCCGGGCCTGCGGCCACTCCTTCTTGATGTTGGCCTCGACCTCTCTCAGCTTGGACTCGGTGCGGGCGGCCAGGACCACGTGGCCTCCCTCGCGGGCGAACACGTAGGCCAACTCCTGGCCCAGGCCCGGCCCCACCCCGGAGATGATCGAAACCTTGTCCTCGAGCAGCACGCCCGCCCCCCTTGTCGTGGCGCGTCTGCCTTCGAGGCGCGCCGGCTACACCGTAGGGTAGAGGGTGGCGCCGGCCGGGCGCCGGCGGTCAGCGCTGGCGGCTGCCGTCCCAGAACGAGCGCAGAGAGGCCAGCTTCCCATTGGGGGAGCGCTTGTAGATGTTGACCAGGTCCATGTCGAGGGTCCCGCCCGCACCGGTGATCTGGAAGTTGACCACGACCGCCACCTCGTCGCCGCCGGTGTAGGCCCGTTCGATGGTGTACTCGAAGTTCTCCACCCCGGAGATGACCGAGTCGTGGAACTTGGCTATGGCCTCGATGCCCTGGTGCCCCTGACCGGAGGGATCGGTGGGCGAGGGGCCGACCGGATCCTGCACCACGGCGTCGTCCTCGAAGAGGGCCAGCCAGCCGTCGCGGTCTCCGGCCTTGGTCAGGGCGAGCGAGGTCTCGGCCAGCTCGAGCGGTGTCTTCACAGGTTGCCTCCGGGGTTCGGCCTTGGTTGCCGATGGGCAGTCTGACAAATTCGCAAGCCCCGCGCCGGGTGCCACCCCCCCGGGTCGAGCGATCCGCTCAGGGAACGCACCCGCCCGTGCTCACCGGGGCGCCGGCCTGCCCGGCCGCGCTGACGGCGGCGGCGACGGCCCCCATGGACAGGGCGTAGCCGGTCTGGTCGGCGGTGGTGGAACTGGCGAACACCACGCCGATGACCGTCCCGGGGCTGAGACCGGAGGTGCCGACGGGCTCGCCGCTGGCCACCAGCGGTCCGCCGGAGTTGCCCGGTCGCACCTGCCCGTGTACCTCGTACACGTCCCGGGTGGTTATCCCGGTGCCGTAGATGTCGAGACCGGTGGCCTGGATCCGGGTGTTCACCGCGGCAGCCGTCGCCTGGAGGGGGCCGCCGAGGGGGTAGCCCATGATGGCCCCGGTGGTGCCGCGGGCCACCGGCTCGGCGCGGATGGGTAGCGGGGCGCCCGACAGGCCGTTCACCCTCAGGACCGCCACGTCGAGCTCGGGGTCGAACAGGACCACCGAGCCGGCATGACTACCCGACCCGTCGATCACATCGGTGAGGGCCTCGCCGGCCACGACGTGGGCGTTGGTGACGACCAGTCCCGGTGCCGCCACGAAACCCGAACCCGTCTCCACCCTCCCGCAGGCCTGCCCGACGATCTCGACCGTCGACGCCTGGGCGGCCCGGAAGGCCGCCTGGATGGTCGCATCGGCGGGCAGGTTGGCGGCGGCGATGAGGCCGGGGGGCAGGTTGGCGAAGACCACCGGGTAGCCGCGGCTGGACAGGAACGACTCGACCCGGGCCAGGAACTGCGGGAGCGGGGGGAGGACGGCGGCGGTCGCCCGCACCACACGCGAGTCGTTTATGGCCCGGTTCAGAGCCGGGTAGGGGCTCACCGACAGCAGCGTGCCGAGCACCCATGTGGCCACGAGGGCGGTGGCCGTGCCCACCGCCACCCCGACGACCGCGTCGGCCGCGCCCAGGTGGTTCCGCTCGAGGGACGGGTGGAGCCGGTGCCCGACCCACTCACCCACGGCGCCCCCCGCGAAGGGGCACACGACGAGGACGAGGAGCGCCACCAGCGAACGTGCCGTTCCCGATGCCAGACCGGCCAGTGGCGGTACCAGCAGGCCGCCCGCCAGGAGCCCGATGACCAACCCGGCCAGCATGAGGGTCTGGGTGACCGCACCGAGCCCGAAACCCCGCCACGCGTAGACCACAGCTAGCGCGATGGCGACCCAATCGAACCAGGTCACCGGCGGCCAGCCCGCCCGCCACGTCTGGGTCGCGGTTCGTGGCGGTGGACCTCGGCCCGGGCCCTAGGCGCAGTGCTCGAAGGCGGGCAGGTGATTATCACGGGACACGCTCTGGAGGTTCTGCAACGCCGTGGTGACGTCTGGGTAGGCCGAAACTTCGGGAATGTGGGCCGAGTACAAGGAGATCACCTGCTGCTCGATGGCCACGCCCAGGCTGCAGGCGGCGCTCAGGGTGGACGGCGCCGCCTGGCCCGCCGAGGCGGTGGGGACCGGGATGCCATGACCGGTGAGCAGACCTGTCACGGTCGCGACGTGCTGCTCCTCGGCGAGAATGACATTGGGGAACGGTCCCACCGAACCGAGGGCGGATACGACGTTGCGGTAGGTGGCCAGAGCCCCGGTCTCAGCCTGGTAGGAGGCGGTGAGCACGGATGACAGAACCGTGCCGGTGCCAGAGGTCGAGGTGGGGCTTGACGGCCCGGGCCGGCTGGTCGAGACACCTGGGCCTGTGGTGGGTCCTGGCGTCGGGGTCGGCGCCGCCGTGGCCGAGGGTGGGGGAGCGGCCGTGTGGCTGGTCGACGAACATGCCGCGCCGAGCAGCGCCAAGGCGACCAGACCAGGAAGCGCCCCGTGCCGGGCGATCGATGGATTGTGCACATGATGGGCCATGACCTCCACGGTCCGGCGTCGTGCCCTCCTTGGGGAGAGCCGAACGTCACCGATTGTGAAGGCCTACGGTCGACCCGGCCCCCTCGACCCAGCTTCGGGCAGTTCGCCTCTAACCGTGACCGGTCGCCGGCGCGACTCTCGGGGCAGCCGTACCGTCGGTGCGAAGAGCCCCTTCTGCGACGAGGAGAGCCGAACATGTCTTTAGTCAAAAAAGGTGTCATAAGTATTGTCACCGCGGCGACGATGTTGGCGATGTTGGCGATCCCCGCCCAGGGAGCGTCCGGGTCGGGAAGTGGGGGCGGAAGTGGCAGCGGTGGGAGCGGAGGGAGTAGCAGTACAGGCTCGGTGTACGCCGACATGACCGTGGACCTGCGCGCCGCCGACGGGAGCATCCTCTTGAAGGCCTACCAGGTACCGTCGACCTCGGGGTCGGGGCAGCCGACCACCGAGTACTGCGCCCAGCCCGTGTCCTATCGTCCCGTCCCGGGCATCAGCGCGTCGCTCAACCCGGTGGACGGACGCCAGGTCTGGGTGATCCCGCTCCAAGGAGAGTGGCTCACCAATCCTCCTGACCCGCTGCCGGTGGCGACGATATCTGCGTGTGACCCTCAGCCGCAGTACGCCATGTTCGTCTCCGACGTGAACATGGAGCGACTCAACCAGGCCCGGTCCACTGACTCCTTCCTGGCGACCAAGTTGGCGGCGGTCACTGGCAAACTGCTCCAGGGGTCCAGCATCACCCTGGAGTCCACCGGGCGCATCAGCATCGACGGAGTGCCCATCGACGCACCACCGGAGAACGCGGCCGTGTACCAGTCCCTGATGCTGACCGGCACCGTGCCCGGCCTGCCGGCCGGCATGGCCGGCCCTCCGGCGTTGATCGGGCCGACGCCCGCCGGGCCGAGCTCCAACAGTCAGTTCGACGCGTGGGAGCTGGCGGCGGCGGCCGTCGGGGCGGCGGCCAGCAAGGATGTGCCGGTCACGGTGGACACGGTGGAGTACTACAACCGGATCCTGGGGTTCCCGCCCAGCACCTCCTCGTCGGGTGCTGCGTACGTGTCACCTTGGGGGGTCAGCTTCGTGCGGTCGGTGGATCCGGGTACCGGCGTTGCGATGACCACCGGTGAGCAGTTCGTCGACTACAGCGGGTTCAGTTACAACCGTTCCCAGACCTTCACCGGGAGCGTCACCTGGCTCGACGTGCCGACCATGACCTGGAAGGTCAGCCGGATTGCCGATGTCGTCCCGTTCACCAACCTGTCCTCCTATCCCGAGATCGGGGATCGCACGCTCCACGGGGTCGTGGCCTTCGCCCAACTAGCGGACGACGTCCGGGCGCTGTGCAACTTCATCCCGGACAACACCTTCATTCCCGGCTTCTTCATGGACGTCCCGGGTACCGACACCACGGCAGCTCAGCTCCGAGCCATCGTCGACCCTGCCGTCGGGTTCGGATCGCTGCCCGCGAGCGCGTTCGAGACCTACCCGTTCCACATGACCGCGTCCCTGCTCAACCCCTTCGCCGGTAGCGCCCTCGCCGACGCCCGCCTGCGGGTCACCGTGCACGCCCCCGAGGCTCTCAACGCCGATGATGTCACCGTGGTGGCCGCCGACGGGCAGCCCGTGACCTTCGGTGTGAGCGGGTCCGATCTGGTCGGGTGGTGGGGGCCACCTTCGGGATTCCCCGTCCCCCCCGGCTACAACGTCTCGACCGACTTCGCCGTGACTGTGGCCGACCGTGCTCCGACTGGTGCCTATCAGGTCACCCTGGACCTGGTCCGCGCCAGCGACCCCTCGCAGGTTCTGGCTTCCACCACCGCCTCGACGAGCGTCCTGGCCAACCAGCCGACCGTCCTGTGGGGGCCGGCCGTGCCCAAACTGGCGACCGAAGGGGTGGCGATGGCGCTACCGCTGCAGGTCTACTCGCCGGTCGAGACCGGTGGTCGGTTGGTGCTCGACGTGAGCGGCCCCCCCACGCTCGGAGTCGCGGACGTATCTGTCTACGGGAGCAACGGGGCCCAGATGGTGGCCATGCCGCTGACTCTCGACGCGTCGGGTCATCTGGTGGGGACGTGGGATGTCGCCCTCGCCGCTCGCTACACGCCGGTCACGTGGTACGCAACGGTGGCATCTGGCGCACCGGTGGGCATCTACAGCTTCGGGGTCGGGCTCCAGGGAGCCAACACGCTGGCTCCGAGTGACGTGTCGGTCGTCGCTCCCGAGAGCCACGGTCAGAAGCCGCCCGGGGCGGGAGAGGACACCACCGCGCCGACGGTCACGGTCACAGCCATCAGTACTCCCTCGGCGACGGCGTCGTTCGCTCTCGCCGCCGACGAGACCGACGTGAGCTATTCCTGCCAGCTGTTCGTCGACGGGGTCGCCCAGCCGCCGGAGACCTGCACCTCGCCCGTGTCGTTCAGCGATCTCCAGCCCGCAGTCTATGTCCTGGCCGTCACCGGGGCCGACGCCGCCGGCAACGTCTCGAGTCCGGTGATCGTGACCTGGACCGTGGGTCCCCCCGCCTCGGGGGTCGTCATCACCAGTGCTCCCAGCAGCACCCTGACGGTCGGCCAGTCCGGATCCGTCTCCTTCTCGGCGACCGGTCCGGCGCCGTTGCAGCTGGCCGCCGTCGGGGCGCTTCCCACCGGGGTCACCTTCACTGACAATAGTGATGGCACGGCCACGCTGGGCGGAACCGCCGTAGCGGGCACCGAGGGCAGCTACGAGTTGGTTCTCGTGGCCTGGTCGGGGAACACCGCGACTTCGCAGACCTTCGTGCTCACCGTGGCTGCGGCCGCAACTGCTCCGGGGACCACCAGCCCCGGCACCCAAACGTCGGGACCGGGCTACTGGTTGGTGGCGTCTGATGGTGGGGTGTTCGCGTTCGGTGATGCCGGGTTCTATGGTTCGGCGGGGTCGGTGAGGCTGGCTGCGCCGATTGTGGGTATGGCGGCGTCGTCGGATGGTCGGGGCTACTGGTTGGTGGCGTCTGATGGTGGGGTGTTCGCGTTCGGTGATGCCGGGTTCTATGGTTCGGCGGGGTCGGTGAGGCTGGCTGCGCCGATTGTGGGTATGGCGGCGTCGTCGGATGGTCGGGGCTACTGGTTGGTGGCGTCTGATGGTGGGGTGTTCGCGTTCGGTGATGCCGGGTTCCATGGTTCGGCGGGGTCGGTGAAGCTGGCTGCGCCGATAGTCGGACTGGAGCGCGACCGCCAGACAGGGGGCTACTGGCTGGTCGGCTCCGACGGCGGGGTGTTCGGGTTCGGGGCACCCTTCGCCGGTTCGGCCGGGACGCTGCCCCTCCGCCAGCCGGTGGTGGTGATGTCCTCCGCCGCCTGACCGGCGTCCGGTCGAATTTGGCGCCCAGGTCCCGACCCCTGAAGAGGATCTGCCGGGCGGTGGCTCTGTCGAGGGCGGCGAGCAGTTGGAGCAGGGTGGTCTCGGCGGCTCCAACCCACAGCCCCCAGGAGACCGAACTCGCGCAGCCGCTCTATGAACGACAGGAGCATCTTGTTCATGACGATGATGGTCCCGATGAGCAGGGCCAGTATGGTCGCGCCGGTCCGGGCCGCGGCCAGGAACGCCATACTGTGCCGGGCCTCGGCCGCCGGGAGCGCCGGGTGATCCCGTCGGTGCTGGCTGCGCTCGCCGCCGCCGCCTGCTTCGCCGGGGCCGCCGTTCTCCAGCAGGAGGCGGCCCAGGCCACATCCGCCGACGATTCACTCCGGATCGCGCTGCTCGTACACCTCCTCGGCCGACCGAAGTGGCTGGGTGGGATCGCCATGCTGGTGTGCGGGTACGGCTTCCAGGCCGTGGCCCTGGCCTACGGACCGGTGGCTCTGGTGCAGCCCGTCGTGGTCACCGAGCTGGCCATCGCCATCCCCGTCGCCATGTGGCGCCGCCGACGCCACCCCCTCGCCCGGGACTGGATCGGCATCGCCTCCGTCCTCGGCGGCATCAGTGGCTTCCTCGTGAGCGCCTCGCCGCAACCGGGGGTCGCCAACCCCGACGACGCCACCTGGATCGCCTGCCTGACCCCGGTGGTGGCGGCGGTGTCGATCCTGATCGTCCTGTCGGTCCGTGCCCGGGGTCCCGCCCGGTCCATGCTCCTCGGGGCGGCCGCCGGCTGCGCTTTCGGGATGCTCGCCGTGCTCACCAAAGCGGTGGCCTACCAGGTCGGCCGCGGTGTCAGTGTTGCGCTGACCGGTTGGCAGGTCTACGTGCTGGTGGCCTCGGGGATCGGGGCGCTGCTCGTGTCCCAGAGCGCTTACCAGGCCGGCCCGCTCGCCTACTCGATGCCCATGATCGGCGTTCTCGAGCCGGTGCTCGCGGTGCTGATCGGCGACACCGCCTTCGGCGAGGAGATCAGGCTGAGCGGTGGCTACCTGGCGGCGCAGATCGCCACCGCGGCGGTGGCCATCGTCGGCATCGCCCTATTGGCGAGCTCGCCGACGGTGCTCAGCATCTACGAGGAACAGAGCCCCGCGGCGCCCCCAGGAGGGTGTCACCGCACCGGCAGCGCGCCGAAACGGTAGCCGGAGGCCACTGCGCCACCCATGAAGCCGTGGTAGTTGCGCACCGCCGGTTCGTCCTCGGCCGCGCCGAGAGCCACCATGAGGGGGAGCAGATGGTCCTCGCGGGGATGGCATATCCGGGCCGCCGGAGCCTGCTCCCAGCCGATGAGCTCCTTGGTCCGCGTCGTCGGATCGGCCTCCATCGCCCGGTGCAGCCAACCGTCGAAATGCTGCGACGGCTCTGCCGCGTCGGGGCCGAACCGGCGCAGATTGTGGTAGCTCAGCCCGCTGCCCACGATGAGCACCCCCTCGTCGCGCAACGGTGCGAGGGCCCGTCCGACCTCGAGGTGGTCCACCGGGTCGAAGTCGGCCTTGATGGACATCTGCACGACCGGCACGGCGGCGCCGGGCCAAGCCACGAAGAGGGGGACGAAGGTCCCGTGGTCGTAGCCGCGTCGGGGGTCCCGCCCGGCGGGGATGCCCGCCGCTTCGAGCAGCTCGGCCACACGGGCCGCCACACCGGGATGTCCGGGGGCCGGGTAGCGGAGGTGGTAGGTGAAATCCGGGAAGCCGCCGTAGTCGTAGAGCATGGGCGGTTCGGCGCCCGTCCCTATGGTGAACTGCGGCGCCTCCCAGTGGGCGGTCACGCACAGCACCGCGGTGGGGTCACCGACCTCGCCGGGAATGGACTGCAGTGACTCCTCGAGATCGCCGAAGTCGAACGGGATCAGATCTTTGATCCACGGCCACGGTCCACCTCCGTGGGAGATGAAGTAGGTGGGAAGGCGGGTGGTGGACTCCACGGTCGGGCTCTCCTGGCTAGCGGTCTCGGTCGGGCGGGGTTCTCAGTGCTCGGTCGGGCGGGTTCGGTTGAGCGGGTGCGACGAGCTGAGCTCGAGGTCCAAAAGGCCCATGGCCTTGACGAAGGTGGCGCGCTCCTCGGGGCTGAGCTGCTCGAGGACGCGCGCCACGGGGGCGCTCGAACCTTCGAGCCACCGGTCGACGCACCGGTGGCGTTCGGGGCAGACCGACAGGAGCGTGCGCCGCCGGTCCTTCGGGTCCGGCGTGCGTCGAACGAAACCGGCGCGCTCCAGATCGGCGACCACGCCGCTGACCGTCGGGAGGGTCAGACCCAGGTGGGACGCCAGGGCGCCGACGGTGAGCTCGCCCTCGCGGATCTGAGCCAGCGCCGAGCGGTGACGCGGCCCGAGGCCGGGCGGGGGTTCGTCGACCCGGGGGGTGGTGCGGCGCAGGCCCCGGGTGATCCGGGGAAGGAGCTGCACGAGCCGCTGCACCCCCTCGTGCACGGTGCAGCCCTTCTCCATGGCCGGCCCATTGGGCTCACCGGAGCTTGGGGTTCCTCGGGCCATGTCTACCACCCTAGGCCGAGATGATATGGTTCGTAGAACCAAAGTATTTGGGCGGACGAACAGAAAGAGGAGCAACGAAATGCCGATCACCGATGTGAGCCTTTCCGACCTGAGCCGCTACACCGGCACCTGGACGCTGGACCCCGCACAGACGACCGTGACCTTCCGGACCAAAGCCATGTGGCTGCTGCCGGTCAAGGGGACGGCCAAGGCCGCCAGCGGAGCGGCCAAGGTCGATGCTGACGGTAAGGTCGAGGGGCGTTTGAGCATCGACATGAAGTCCATCTCGACGGGTATGGCCAAGCGGGATCAGCACCTGCAGACGGCCGACTTCTTCGACACCGAGAAGTACCCGACGATGGAGTTCGAGCTGAGCGGCGTGCGCGCCCAGGGCGACGGCCTGGCCCTCGACGGTCAGCTACGCCTCCACGGGCAGGAGCAACCGGTGTCGCTGGTGGCTCGGGTCAGCGTCGAAGGTGAGCGGGCGACCATCGCCGCGTCCATCGACGATCTGGATCGCCGGCGTTGGGGTATCGAGTGGACCAAGATGGGAGCCGGCGTCCACAACCGGGTCGAGGTGACCGCGGTGTTCGCCAAAGGCGCCTAGACGACACCGAGGCCCCTGAGGTCGGTGCCGGGGTCGTGGCCGGGCCGGTGGCCGCTTCGACGGCCCAGGCCAGCAGCACCAGCAGCGGCGCCGAGCCGGGGTCGGTGGAGCCCCCGCCGGCCAGGCCTCCGAGGGACTGGACGGTAACCCAGAACAGCAGGGCCAGGGCTGTGCCGGCGAACAGCGCCGGGCGGCGGGTGCGCCGGTCGAGCACACCGAGGCCCACGGCGAGCTGAGCGGTGAGCAGCGCCGCTGGTACCAGGAGCGGGTGGAGCCCCACGAGGTGGTAGGCGCCGGAGGACATCTGGGTCAGCCAGTGGGGCTGCCCCTGCCCGTTCTGCTCTATGTTGGCCTGCAGGACGGCCGCCGCCGGCTGGCGCCACGGCAGGCCGGCTATCGCCCCCGCCGCCCAGATGCCGACCCAACTGCCGAGGGCCAGGCGGCCGCACCACCGAGTATCGCGGCCCTCCCCGGCACTGTCGTGGGGCGGCCAGCAGATGATGCCCACTAGCGGGTAGAGAAGGGCCGGACCGGGCAACCCCCCGGCCACGACCGCGAAACCGGTGGGAAGGGCACCCAGCCCCTCGCCGATCCACCAGATGCCGACCGCCCATGGTACGGACGCGATGAGAGCCACCCGCTCGAAGCGACCGAGCAGCAGGCACAGGCCGATCCCGGCCTGGACCCCCACCGCCGACGCGTCGGCCAGCGCCGCGTGCGGGGCGATCAGACCGATCACCCACAAGATGCTGTGGCTGATGGCGGCCGGTTGGCCCATCACCGACTGGGCCAGGTCGCCGGTCCACCAGTCCCGACTGAAAAAGTGTGGTTGAGCTTGGAGTATCGCGTCGATCAGCCAGACGCCGCCCAGGCACGCCCGTATTCGTCTCGGGGACAGGACCATCACGCTTGGCACAACTCGCACCGGTCCATTCGGGTGGTATCCGGAGCCGGTCGCCTATCCGGATGAGGGGGCGTGGGCGAAGTGGGGAACCAAGGTTTTTATCTGATTTGTGTCGTCCGGGGCGCCGGTCGGCCCCGAAGATACTGACGTGATCGCCCCCTGGGAAACCCTCCGTCGGCGGCCCATCCCCAAGCGCTTCGCCGGGGTAGGGGTCGCAGCAATCGCTTCGGTAGCCGCGCTCAGCGGCTGTGGATCGTCGTCGCACGCCGCGACCGCTCCTACCTCGAGCCCGGCGTCGGCCGGTGCAACGATCGTCATCAAGAACTTCGCTTTCGTTCCGTCCACCCTGACGGTGTCGCCGGGGGAGAAGGTGACGGTCCGCAACACCGACTCGGCCACTCACACCGTGACGTCCACGGCCGCGACCAAGGCTTTCGACACCGGCAACATCAACCCCGGACAGACGGTCACCTTCACCGCACCCAATGTCACCGGCTCCTACGCCTACATCTGCCAGATCCACCAATTCATGCACGGGACGCTGACGGTCCGCTGACACCGACCCCACCCCGAGAGAACCAAATGAGAGAACAGAAGGAGAGACAAGTGATATCAGACGACCGGGAGCTCGATCTGCTGATCGAGCAATCCCAGGACATCCACTCGGAAGCCATGGCCAAGAGCCGGGAATCCCTGGCCGAACTGGTCGAGGTCGGCCACGAGCGGCGGGCCAGCGGCGAGATGGACGTCGAGGAGTTCCGGGAGTCGGCCCGGGCCACCCACGACGGCGTGCGCAAAGGACTGGTAGCCGGTGGGACGCTTGCCACTGCCGCTTTTGGTGCGACGCTGATGGGGTTGACCGCCTCCGCGGCGTTCGCCGATACGCCCATGGACATCCAGATGCTCCAGACGTCGGCATCGCTGGAGAACCTGGCGGTGAGCACGTACACGACCGCCCTCACCCTTCCCTACATCGGCGGCTCGTCGGCCAATCCGGTCATCAAAGCCTTCGCCCAGACCACCATGGGTCAGCACTCCCAGCACGCCCAGGCCTTCAACGCCGCGGCCAGCGCCCTGGGGGGCAAGGCGCAGACCGGACCCGACCCGAAGTACGTGCCTACCGTC
Organism: Actinomycetes bacterium; assembly: GCA_021838445.1. GTDB lineage: Bacteria > Actinomycetota > Acidimicrobiia > Acidimicrobiales > Palsa-688 > JAKCDU01. The sequence continues at coordinate 17,208 of JAKCDU010000030.1, forward strand.
AACAGCGCGGTCGCATCGATAGGCAAGCTTTCCCCTGCCGATGGTGCTCTAGCCGTGGTTGGTCTGGCTCTGACCTTGGAGAACGTGGCCGCCGAGACCTACGTGGCCAACTGCTCGAAGTTCACTGACAGCAACGCCAGGAAGGTGACCGCGTCGATCATGGGTGTCGAAGCCCAGCACGTGGCCACTCTGCTGGCGGTCCAGGCACTGCTGAAGGCGGGGGCCTCGCAGCTGATCGCCCTCAGCCCCACTGTCGTCACCCAGCTCCCGGCTGCGGCCGGCAGCGTGGGCTTCCCCAACAGCTTCTACCCGACCGATATGGCCAGCCCCGCCACCGAAGGAGCCCTCTCGTGAATCTCCGCCGCCGATCCCAGCACATATCCGAAGCCGAGCTGACCGCCATGACCGTCGAGCTCGACCAGATGCACCGCGATCAGACCCTGCCGGCCATGCAGGCCGCGGTGGCCGAGTGGGCCGATTCGATCCGCGCCGACGGCTCCGACTCGCCCCGGAAGGCCAGCCGGCGGACCTTCCTGCTCGGCGCCGCCGGGGTGGGTGCCGGGGGTCTGCTCCTGGCGGCCTGCTCCTCGTCGTCGAAGGTCACCGCCCCGACCACGATCGCGCCGAGCGGCACTTCTTCGACGGCCGGCTCGAGCTCAGGGGCCCTGACCGGGGACCTGGCCGTGGCGGCCATGGCCGCCAGCCTGGAGAACCTGGGCGTCTTCGCCTACAACGCCGGGCTACAGGCCGCCCAGGCCGGCAAGCTCGGCACCGTACCCCCGGCGGTGGCGACCTTCGCCCAGACGGCCATGGCCCAGCACAAGGACCACGCCCAGGCGTGGAACTCGGTGCTCACCGCGGCGGGGAAGCCGGCGGTCACCGCCACGGACCCGGCGTTGACCCCGACCGTTCAGCAGAAGTTCTCCCAGGTCAAAGACGTCGCTGGGCTGGCCGAGCTGGCCCTGCTCATCGAGAACATTGCCGCTCAGACCTACCAGAACGGCATAGGCGTGCTCTCGTCGAGCAAGGCCGTGGCCGTCGCGGCGACCATCCAGCCCGTCGAGATGCAGCACGCCGCCATCTTGTACTACGCCCTCGGCCGTTACCCGGGAATTCAGGGCGACGCCTCCACCAGCTATTCGATGGGCCAACCCCTGGCCTTCAATCCCACCACCCTGGCTCGGCCCGCCGCCGACTACCAGGGCAGCTGACACCGCACCGCGACTCCCGTCCGATCCCCTCAAGTGGAAGGAATGCCCACATCCCATGCTCGCCGTAATCAATGACACAGGAATACTCGTGGTGCTCGTCGCCGTGGTGCTGCTCTTCGGCGCCAGCCGAATACCCAGGCTGGCCCGCAACCTCGGAGAGGCCAGCCGGGAGTTCAAGAAGGCCCAGGACGACGCCCTGCCGACCGGCCAGCCGACCTCCCTGCCGGCGCCGGAGACGGTCACCATGACCCGGTCCGACCTCGACGCCCTGCTCGCTTCCCGGACGGCCCCGGCGGTGCAGCCGGGAGCGGCCCGCTCGGCCTCTTAGGTCGGACGGATCCCCATGCTCGATCTCAGCCCCGAGAAGCTGACCATGTTGCTGGCGGTGGGCTTGGTCGTGCTCGGCCCCGAAAAGCTGCCCGCCGCGGCCCGCACCATGGCCCACGCCATGGTGCGGGCCCGGCGCCTGGCCACCACTCTCACCGGCCCCATCGACGAGGCGCTGGGCCAGACACTGGGAGCGGACCGCGGCGCACCGGGGGAGCCGACTCCGATCGAGTCGCTCAGGCGGCGCGCGTCAGAACCGGCTCAGGCGGTGCGTGACGTGGTGGCCGACCTGCGCAGCACCATCGCCTCCCACCCCCGACCCGCCGCGGCCGCGCCAGCGGTCCCCGACCCCTCAGGCGAGTAAGCCATGTCCGTCCTCGACACCGAAGTCACCGGCGCCGACCGAGTCGCTCCCACCGAGATGACGTGGGTCGAGCACCTCGTCGAGTTGCGCCATCGCCTGCTGATCTGCCTGGCCGCCCTCGCTGCGGGGACGCTGGTCGCCTGGTTCGCCTACGACCATCTGCTGGGCTTCATGATCGCCCCCTACCGGGACTACCTCCTCCGCCACCCGGCCAAAGACGTTTCGCACGGTGACCTGGTGACCACCGGGCCGCTGGAGGGTTTCACCACCCGGCTCCAGGTCTCGGGCTACGCCGGGGTGGCGTTGAGCGCCCCGGTGTGGATCTGGCAGTCCTGGCGGTTCGTCTCCCCCGGGCTCTACCGCCACGAGCGGCGCCGCAGCCTGGCCTTCGCCGGCTCGGCGGTGGCGCTGTTCGTCCTCGGCGTGGTCACCGCCATCCTCGTCTTCCCCAAGGCGGTGGACTGGATGATCTCGGTCTCGGGCTCGGGGATCGCCCCGCTCTTCTCACCCTCGCGGTACCTGGGCCTCTACACCCTGGCCTGCGTGGTGTTCGGAGCCGTGTTCACCTATCCGGTGTTCCTGGTCGGATTGGAGGTGGCCGGTTTGGTCACCAGCGCCCGGCTGCGCTCCTGGCGTCGATACGCCATCGTGGTCTGCGCCACGGTGGCGGCGTTCATCACGCCGAGCAGCGACCCCTTCTCCTTCCTCGCCATGGCTGTGCCCATGGTCGTGTTCTATGAAGCTGCGATCCTGGTCGGCCGGTGCCTCGGCAAGTGATTCGCGGCGCCGGCGCCGATCCCGTACTGAGGGGCGTGGTGGCCGCCCTGGCGGGCACCATCGCCGGGATCCACTTCGACCTGTGGGACAGCTACGGCTACCGCCACATCCCCCATATCGGGCCGCTGTTCCTCCTCGATGCCGCCGCCGGAGTGGTGCTGGCCGTAGCCTCGCTGGTCCTGCCGGCGAGATTCGTGGCACTGGCCTGGCTGGGCGTGTCGGGCTACGGGGCGGCCACCCTGGCGGCGGTGCTGGTGAGCCTGTGGTCGGGTCTGCTGGGTTTCAGCGAGACGACATCGGCGCCGCTGCTCGCCCCGGCCATCGCGGTGGAGGCAGCCGCGTTCCTGATTGGAGCGGGCGCCGCCCTGCGAGCCAGGCACCGGACCCGGCTGCTTTCCTAGCGGACCGGCGCGGTCAGTTCCCCGCTGGCGTCCTCCCCGAGGGTGAGGTAGGCCTCCTCCTCCTGGGTGGTGTGCAGCTTCAGCACTGCATACAGCCCGTAGAGCAACCTTCGTAGTTCGGCGGTGTCCTCGTCGTCGGGGCCGTCGGGGCCGAGCTCGTCGAGCACCTGCCCGAGCCGGCGTATCTGGTGGGCGATCTCGACATGGGCCCGGCTCATCGGCCCGGTCGGGTCGCGCCCGCCGAGCAGCTTGTCCAAGGCCGGGTACAGCTCGTCCTGCTCGGCCGCCTCGTGGGGCTGGACCTCGTCCACGAGGAGGCGGTGCAGTTCGGCGAGGGAGGTGGCCGCCGTGGAGCGATCCATCTTCCCCAGCCGGTCGGCGGTGGCCTGTATCTGGTCGAGCACGGCCCGTACCCTCAGGTGCTCGACCTGGAACCGGCGGGTCAGCTCGGTGTCCTCGGCGCCGAGTCGGATCTCGGTGGACCGGGTCCGCAGGGCCCTCAGCGCGTTGGCTATCACCGCCACGTCGATGCCCTCCTGCAGCAGTGCGCCCCAGACCGCCGGGAGCCAGCCGAGGGAGGCCACGGCCATGGCGATCAGCGACATGGCCATTCCGGCGACGACGCTCTGCAGGGCGATGCGGCGGCTGCGGTGGGCGATGGCGCGCGCCTCGCCGAGGCGGTCGAGCCGGTCCACGGTCAGCACCACGTCGGCGGTCTGGGAGGTGGCGGTGGCTCCCCGGGCCCCCATGGCCACCCCCACGTCGGCGAGGGCCAGGGCCGGGGCGTCGTTGATGCCGTCACCGACCATGATCGTCGGGGCCCGCTCGTGCTCGAAGCGGACGGCGTCGAGCTTCTCCGCCGGTGTGCGGTCGGCCAGGACCTCGTCCACGCCGATGGCCGCGCCCACCGATTCGGCGACCTCGGCCCGGTCGCCGGTGACCATGACTATCCGGTCGATGCCGCTGCGGCGCAGAGCCCGCACCGTCCTCGCCGCGTCGGGGCGTATCACGTCGTCGAGCAGCAGGACCCCCGCAGGCACCCCGTCGACGGATACGAAGACGGTCATCGAACCGTCGAGTCGGGCCCGCCGGCGAGCCGATCGGGCCCAGTGCGGATGGTCGGCGGTCCCGACCCATTCGGCCTTGCCGAGGGCCACCGTCCGGCTTCCCACCCGGCCCCGGATTCCCTTACCGGGCACCTCCTCCACATCTGTCGGCAGGACCAGGGCGCACCCGCGGCTGGTGGCCGCCTGCACGACGGCGTGGGCCAGCACGTGGGGGGAGAGCTGGTCGAGCGACGCGGCCAGGGTGAGGATGTCCTCGGCGGGTATGTGACCGGCCGAGACCACGTCTGCCACGGTGGGACGCCCTGTGGTCAGGGTCCCGGTCTTGTCCACGAGGAGAGTGGTGCAGGTGGCCAGACGTTCGAGCACCGCCCCTCCTTTGGTCACCACCCCCCGGCGGGCTGAGCGCGACAGGCCCGACACCCACGCCACGGGCGCGGCGAGGATGAGCGGACAGGGGGTGGCCACCACGAGGACGGCCACCGCCCTCGCCGGGCCGGCGGCGGCCCACGACAGTCCCGCCGCGGCGAGAGTCAGAGCCAGGAACCACAAGGCGTAGCGGTCGGCCAGGCGCACGAAGGGAGGCCGGGACGTCTCCGCTTCCGACACCAATCGGACGACGCCGGCATAGGTGCTCTCGGCGGCGGGTGCGGTGATGCGCACGTCGAAGGGGGAGCCGGCGTTGACCGCGCCGCTCCTCACGGGTTCGCCCGACCGGCGCTCGACGGGCAGGGCTTCCCCGCTCAGGGCGGCCTCGTCGAGGACGGCGTCGCTCAGAAGGTTGCCGTCGGAGGGCACCAGCTCGCCGGTGCCGACCATCACCTCGTCGCCTGGTACCAGCCGGTCCACGCCGACAGTGACCAGCGCTCCCCCCTCGTAGCGGTGGGCGAAATTGGGAGCCCGTTGCAGGAGGGCGTCGAGATCGCGGTGGGCCCGCCCCGCTGCCCAGGACTCGAGCGCCCGGCCCGTGGTCACCATCACACCGATCACGCCGGCGGCCAGCAGCTCGCCGACGGCCATGGCTCCGGCCACCGCGAGCAGCGCGATCACGTCGATGCCGAGGCGCCCCTCCCACAGGCTCCTACCGGTCATCCACAGTGAGTACGCCCCTCCCACCGCCCCGGCCGCCATCCACAGGCGGTCGCCGGCGAGTGGTGAAGCCCCGGTGGCGTGCAGCAGACCCCCGGCGGCCAGGCACGAGAGGGTGGTCGCGACCATCAGCATCGGGGCCAGCCCGGCCAGACGGTCGGGCGCGGCCGTCGGCCTCGGCTCGGCCACGGCGGTCACGGACCGGCCGTCAGGTGCAGATCGACCTCGTTCTGGGGTGTGCCGTCCTTGGCCGACAGGTCGTAGACCCGGAGCGTGGCCGTCGAAGCCGTCGTGGCCGTGAACCGGTAGGTCGTGTCGAAAGTCCCCCACGTGCCCGTACCGGCCGTCGCCATGACCGGCTGATCCACGAGGACATGCCCCGATCCGTCGATCAGCTGGACGCGGAACTGCGCCTCGTAGACGTTGGCCATCCCGCTCAGGTGCAGCGACCCGTGGAGCACGTCGCCGACGGCGGGGTTCTCGACCAGGATGGCCGGCAGCGCGCCGAGCACGTCGCTGCGGCCCAGAGCGCGGGTCAGGTCGACGGCTCCGCTGGCGAAGGTCATGGGCGTCGCCCCGTTGATCTGGAAGTTGACTGTCTGCACCGTCGGGAACTGCGTCAGGGTGAACACCACCTGGGCGATCCGGTTCAGCTCACTCGACGGGGTCCCCGCCGTGGCGTAAGCGGAGTTGAGGTTGACCGTGGCGCGACCGGCGCTGACCGTCAGGCCGAGCAGGATCGACCCGCTGGGGACGGCACTGCTCAGTCCCTCGGCCCGTTCGGCCGCGTTGGGGCCACCGAGCAGCGCGCCGACGGCGGCTCCACCCACCGAAGTGGTGTACGCGACGCTGCGGTGAGCGACGCCGAGGTAGTTGCCTCTGACGAAGTACACCGCCAAGGAGGTGGTGGCGGGCACCGGCTGTGTCGTGGATGTCGTGGATGTCGAGGAGGTGCTCGCGGGGCTCCCGGGGACCGATGAGCTCGGTGTGGTCGGCGTGGTCGGTGAGGTGTGCGGAGCGGTGGTGGGAGAGCTGACCGGGCTTTTGGCGGAGCTGCACTGTGTCGCCACCCCGGAGAGGAGCACCGCGACGACGGCGGCCACCAGCCTCATCGGCCACCGCCCCGTGGCGCCGTGGTGGCGATCCGGACCGGCAGTGTTCTGCTCCATACGTGTTCAGTGTCCGGCCACCCCCGGCTGCGGGCTAGAGCCGTTGGTAAGGGTCTGTGGGCGGTTTCTGACCTTTTGGGCTTGGGCCCCTGGAACGACCCGCCCCAGGTTCTGGTGAGAACTTCAGGCGGCCTGTGCCGTGGCGGGTGCTGGCTGGTTGTCGGCTTTGCGCCGGCGCAGCCGGGGTTTCGGCCGGTATGGCGGTGTGTGGCCGCCGGTCCGCAGGGGTAGGCCGCTCGCGGCGGGTGGCCGGGCCAGTCGCCCTCCGCCGACCCGACACCGCTCGTGGTGGCCCGGCGCCGCCGAGCCAGCAGGTCGGAGCGACCTGGTCGGGGGGGAGCCAGCAGGTCGGCGGGCCCGGCGCCGCGGTGCTCGAACCCCATGGGGGCGCCGGACGCGCCAGGATGGAGTCGGCCATGCCCACCCGCTGCCTCCACGGCCTCGATCCTTCCGCCTGCCTGATCTGCCGCACTCTGGCCGGGGACGGCGCGCCGGGCGCCGCCGCCGGGCCCCGGCGAGGTACTCGGCGGGTGCAACGGCGGGAGGCCGCCCCGGGTCCCGATACCGGATGGGCGCCGACCCCCCCGGCCCGGTCGGCGCCCCTGGTCGCGCCGGCTCCCGCGACGGGCCATCATCTCGGCCCGGTCGCCATGCTCGTGGTCGCCGCCGCCCTGCTGGTGGCCGTGGGAGCGGCGGTGTGGCTGCTGGTGGGGGTGGTGTTCACCATCCTGCGGGTCTTCGAGCTGGTCGCCGTGGCCGGGGGAGCGGGATGGGCCGGCTACCGCATCGGCCACTTCAGGGGCTCCCGGCATCCCCGCCGCTGAGATTCACCACGCGGTCGGCCCGGCGCGACTACAACCATTCCCATGTCAGCAGACGGCCGACCGATCTCCACCCACGAACCGGCGGGTGCCCCACCAGCGGGGTGCGCCGAGACCATGCCCGTCCGGCGAGCCGACGTGCTGAGCGGCTCCTACCGGCCGCTGCAGGGCCTGCGGGTCGTCGACATGGCCGACGAGAAGGCCGAGCTGTGTGGGCGCCTGATGGCCGATCTCGGGGCTGACGTGGTCCGGGTGGAACCTCCCGGCGGGGCCCGGTCACGGGCGTTGCCGCCCCACGTCGGAGCGGACAGCCTCTACTTCGAGGTCCGCAACACCAACAAGCGCGGCGCGGTGATCGACCTGGGGTCGGAGGGGGGGCGCCGACAGCTGACGGAGTGGTTGGGTCAGGCCGACATCTGGGTGGAGACCTCGAGGCCGGGGGAGCTGGCCGCCCTCGGGTTGGACCCCGCCGAGGTAGCCGAGCGGTTCCCGCATCTCGTGGTCGTATCCGTCACCGACTTCGGCCACACCGGACCGTACCGGGACTACCTCGCCACCGACGCGGTGATGGAGGGCCTGGCCTGGATGCTCTTCCGGGCCGGGGTGCCGGAACTGCCGCCGGTCCTGCCGCCGGGCGCCATCGCCTACGACATCGCCGGTGTGTCGGCCGCGTTCGTGGCCCTCACGGGCTACCTGGACCGGCTCACCACCGGCGTCGGTCAGTGGATCGACCTGAGCGTCATGCAGGCGGTGGCCCAGACCACCGACTGGGGGCTCACCAGCTACTCGGTGGTCAGCCGCCAGGGCCTCTACGGCGAGGTGCGCGACGGGGGAGGGAAGGTCTATCCCATCATCCGCTGCCGTGACGGGTACGTGCGACCAGCCATGGTGACCCGCGGCGAGTGGCGGAGGATACGGGACTGGATCACCGAGGCGGGCTTGGGCATCGGCATCATCGACCAGGACTACTGGGACGAGACCGTCGCCCGCGTCGGCGCCTTCGACGAGCTGTTGCGACCGGTGCTCGACGAGTTCTTCGCCCGGGGCGACATGCAGGACCTGGCCGCCACCGGGCAGGCCCGCGGCATCCCGATCACCCCCATGCTGACCCCCGCCGACGTCCTGCGAGCCGACCAGTTCGAGTGGTTGGGGTCCTTCACGACCCTGACCACCGCCTCGGGTCTGGAGGGTCGGGCCGCCAGCGGGTTCATAGCGGTCGACGGCGAACGCATCGGCTACCACCGCCCCGCCCCCGCCGCGCCCGGTTCGGGGGCCGCCCCGACCGGACCGTCGTGGCTCGAGCCGCCCGTGACGGCCCCCGCTGGGGGTGGGGAGGCGGGGCGTCCCTACCGGGGACTGCGGGTCCTCGAGTTCGGGGTGGCCGGCGCCGTGCCCGAGATCGGCCGCCTGCTGGCCGAGTACGGAGCCGACGTGATCCGGGTGGAGAGCCCCAAGCGGATCGACATCTTCCGCCAGCTGGGGGGGCCCGGAGGGATGGGCAGCGTCTTCGCCTCCTCCAACCGGTCCACGAGGAGCATCGGGGTGGACTTCACGGATCCCCGGGGCGCCGGCATCGTCAGGGAGCTGGTCGGGTGGGCGGACGTGGTCATCGAGAACCTGCCACCGGGCACCCTGGAGAAGTTCGGTCTGGGAGCCGACGAACTGCGCCGCATCGAACCTGGGCTCCTGATCGTCTCCAGCCAGACGATGGGCCGGTCCGGCCCGTGGTCGCACTGGAAGGGGTACGGGTCCAACACGCAGCTGCCGGGCGGGATGAGCTGGCTGTGGAGCCTCCCCGACGTCGACGAGCCGGTCCCCCAGAACGTCGCCTTCCCGGACCATCTGGTGGGCCGCCTGGGAGCTTTCGTGACCGCCGCCGACCTGGTCGGCCGTCGTCACGGCCGCCGCCGCGGCGAGGGAGGAGCCCACGTCGAGATCGTGCAAGCCGAGATGGCCCTCAACCTCCTGAGCGACCTGTACTTCAAGGAGTCGGTCGACCCCGGATCGGTCCGGCCCCTGGGTAACCGCTCGGAGCGGGGCGCCCCCTGGGGGGTCTACCCCTGCGCCGGGGAGCAGAGGTGGTGCGTAATCACCTGCCGTGACGACGCCGACTGGCAGCGGTTGCGCCGTGCCCTGGGCCATCCACCGTGGGCCCTGGACCCCCGCCTCGACACGGTGGAGGGACGTAGGGACCGCCACGACCTCCTCGACGAGGGTATCGCGGCCTGGACCCGTCAGCGCCCCGACAGCGAAGTGATGTCAGTGCTCCAGGCCAACCTGGTGCCCGCCGGGATGATGATGTACATGAGCGATCAGCCCGACGACCCCCACCTCAAAGCGCGCGGCTACATCCTGCAAGTGGACCAGCCCGGTATCGGGCCCGTGCTCATGGAGGGAGCGGCGTTCACCGCCACCCGGCTGCCGCCTCCGATCACCCAACCGGCTCCGCTCCTCGGCCAGCACACCCGCGAGATCGCCGCCTCGGTGCTCGCCTACCCGCCCGAGCGTATCGACGAGCTCGTCGACCTCGAACTGCTCATCGAGGCCCTCCCGGGGCCGGCCTGAGCACGCCCCGGCGCCCCGGCGCCCCGGCGCCACCGCCCGGATAGCCCCAAGGATGGCGCGCTAGGTTCTGGCGTCGGGCGTCGGCCCGGGGAGCAGGGGAGCGTTTACCGCCATGTCGAGACGAATCGCCGCGATACCGTCGGGGAGCGGGGACCGGTGCCCCTGAGCGCCTGCGTGGCCGGTGTCGCCCAGCATCGAGCCCAGCGCCACTTCCGCGGCAGCCCCCTCTTCTCCATCGAGCAGTGGGCCAATCTGGCGGCCGAGGCTCTGAGCGACGCCGGGATCGAACCCGGTGAGGTCGACGGTATCTGCTGCGGTGGGGACATCATCGAGGCGTCGCGGTTCGTGCCGGCGACCATCGCCGAGTACTGCGGGTGGTCGGTGAACCTCGCCGAGCGGGTGGACCTCGGAGGGGCGTCGGCCGTGGGGGCCGTCTGGAGGGCGGCCACAGCCATAGACGCCGGCCTGTGCGACGTGGTGGTCTGCGGGTTCGTCTCCGAGCCCAGGCCGCCCGATCCCAACCCCGGCCCGCCCGATCCCGGTTACGTCTACGGCGCCTCGAGCAACGAGTGGGGTTCGCCGCAGGCCGAGTTCGACATCCCCTACGGCAACCTCGGGCAGAATTGCGGCTACGCCATGTACGCCCGGCGTTACCATGACCTCCACGGGTGGGACGAGGCCAGCCGTGCCAAGATCGTCGTGGACCAGCGGGCCAGCGCCGCGGTCAACCCCGACGCCGTGTTCCACGGCGTGCCGGTCACCGCCGACGAGGTCCTCTCGTCGCCGATGATCGCCACCCCGCTGCACATGTTCGAGATAGTCATGCCCGTGTCGGGGGCGGCCGCCGTGGTCGTCACCTCCCAGAAGCGGGCCGGCTCGGCGCGCCATCGCCCGGTAAGGGTCGCCGGCTTCGGGGAGCACATCACCCACAAGACCCCGACCTACGCCCCCGACCTGCTCACCACGCCCGTGGCGGCGGCCGCCCAGAAGGCCCTTGCCATGGCCGGGATCACCCCCGCCGACGTGGACATGGTGCAGATCTACGACTGCTACTCGATCACGGTCCTGCTCACTATCGAGAACTCCGGTTTCTGCGGGCCAGGCCAGGGGCTGGCGTTCGTGCGCGACCACGACCTGTCCTACCGTGGGGACTTCCCGTGCAACACCCACGGCGGCCAACTCGGCTTCGGTCAGGCCGGCCTGGCCGGCGGCATGTCCCATGTGGTCGAGGCGGTGGCCCAGATCCAAGGCCGTGCCGGCGAGCGTCAACTCGCCCGCCACGACCGCGCCTACGTCTCGGGCACCGGCGGGGTCATGAGCGAGCAGTCGGCGCTGGTGCTGGTCGGGCTGTGACACACGTGCCCGCCACCGGATCGGAGCCGCTGGCCCCGCCTCTTCCCCGGCCCACTCCCACCTCGGCGCCGTACTGGGAGGGACTGGCGGCGGGGCGGTTGCGACTTCAGCACTGCCAGACCTGCGCCGCCTGGATCCACTACCCCCGGGTCCGCTGCCCGGCGTGTTTCGGCACCGACCTGGCCTGGGAGGCCGTTGAGGCATCCGGGGTGCTCTACACCTTCACCGTCGCCGTCCGCCCCACCGCTCCCATGTTCGCCGGGTCCGTGCCCCAGGTGATCGGGGTGGTGGAGCTACCCGTCGGGGTGCGGATCACCACCACCATCGAGACCGACGACCCCGATGGGCTGCGGGTGGGGATGGCCATGAAAGGGGTATTCGACACCTCGGAGCGGGTCGCCCTGCTGCGTTTCACCCCCGACCGCTGAACGCGGGCGACGTCGGCTACCGCCGCGGGGACCGTACAGTTCGACCGATGGGCGACCACGACCGGCTCCGATGGGATGCCCGCTACGGGGCCGATACCGCGTCGGCGCCGAGCCCGCCGCCGGCCCTGCCCGAGCTGTTCTCCTCCCACGCGGGGCGTTTCCCCACCGCCGGGGAGGCGTTGGACGTAGCGTGCGGGACCGGTGAGAGCGCTGTCTGGCTGGCCGGGCTCGGCATGGAGGTGTGCGCCGCCGACATCTCGCCGGTGGCGCTGGCACGGGCCCGGCGACTGGCCGACGACCACGGGGTTGACCACCGGTGCCGCTTCGTGCTGGCCGACCTCGACCGGGGGCTTCCCGCCGGACCACAGGCGGCGGTGATCCTCTGCCACATGTTCCGCGACCCGCGCCTCTACGCGCCGCTGATGGCCAGACTGGCCCCTGGGGGGCTGCTGGCCGTCGCCGTGCTGAGCGAGGTGGGCGACAGGCCCGGGCCGTTCCGGGCGGCCAGGGGGGAGCTTCTGCGCGCTTTCGGGTCGCTCCACGTCCTGACGGGGGGCGAGGGGGAGGGCCGGGCCTGGTTGCTGGCCGAGAGGCGGCTCCATCGGCCCACCCCCGGTCGGCCGTCCGGACCGGGACTTTCGGCCTGAATCGTCGCCGACGCCCCGACCGCGAAATAGCCGTTGAGGCACTAGCGTTGTCATGAGTGAAGTGCCGATACCCGAAAGGGGGTGGTGCCACCGGATGACCAGTAGAGTGGCCTCCGCCGACCACTGTAAGGACGACGAAGCCCGGCGGTAGCGCCGGGAGACCCGGATGAAGTGCGGAAACCAGGTGGGAGGATTCCGTGGGCAGGAGCCCGAGTGGGCTCCCCAGGGTTGGTCGGTCCGATCAGGGCGTTCGGAGGAACATGGAGAAGATGCCCGGTGACTGGCGGTCGCCGGGCATCTCCTGTCGGTGGGCTGGGCCGATGGACCCTTCCGCGTGGGGTGGGCCAGGCAGATGATGGGGTATGCAGGCTCGTCGGATCCCATTGCCCGGCGGGCGTCTTCTCACCGTCCGGCCGGTGGTCGTGGCCGACGTCGTCGGTCTGGGGACGCTCTTCGGCGGATTGGACGAGGACGACATGTACCGGCGGTTCTTCTCGGCCCGCCCGCCGCCGGCTCGCTTCATCGAGCAGATGACGACCGTCAGCGACCGAGGAGACTTCGGCGTGGTGGCCGTCCTCAGCGGTTCCGGTCGGGACGACCGACTGGTCGGCGAAGCCGGCTACGCGCGGCTGCCCGGAGGCGACGCCGAAGTCGGCATCACTGTCGCCTGTGCGCTGCGCGGCTGGCTCGGCCCCTACCTGCTGGACCTCCTCGTGGCCGAGGCCCGATCGCAGGGAATACCCAATCTCCAAGCAGAGGTGCTGATGGCCAACCGGAGGATGATGTCTCTGCTCGAGTCTCGTGGCATGGCCGTCATCGAGTGTTACGAGAACCCGGCTATCGCCCGGGTGTGCATCGGCACGAAGGGGCGGACGCCCGTCTGGTCGGGCGATGCCGCGGCCCCCCGGCTCCTGGTCGAGGCCGCCGGTGGTCGCTGGCGGGGCGCCGAGGTGGCCCGTCGGGCCGGCTTCTCCGTCCTTGTCTGCCCCGGGCGTCCGAGCCGCCTGGCGCCCTGTCCCGCCACCGCCGGCCAGCCGTGCCTTCTCGCCGCTACATCCGACGTGATCGTGATTTCGGTCGGGGGTGAGCGTCGGCAGGGGCTGATCGAGGCCCACCGCCAGCTGCACCCCGGAGTGAGGCTGTGCACCGATGCCGTCTCGAGCTCCATCGAGGATCACGGGGTGCCGATACTGCCCGCGGCGACGACCGTCGAGGACATCGCCGCGGTGATCGGGGGGCTCACCGACGACGCCATAGTCGGGGAGGTGCCGGCCGTGGCCGGCCCGGCCAGGTGACGGCGGCCCAAGCATGACCTTCGCCTCTTGGTCGCCGGCGAGAGGCGCCGTAGCTTCGAGATGAAGACGCTGGCACCTACCGCCGAGAGGGAGGCGTCACGGCATGGATCGACAGGTCATACACAAGCCGGTGGGTGTCGGAGAGACGCCCAATATGGTCGACTACGTCGCGACTCGCGCCGCGTTCTCCTGGGACGCCGCCCGTGAGGCGCTGGCCGGCCTTCCCGGCGGGCGCGGTGTCAACATGGCCCATGAGGCGGTCGACCGCTGGGCCACCGGCCCACGCGCCCACGTCGCGGCACTGCGGTGCGTCGATCGGGCGGGCCGCACCGAAGTGGTCACCTTTGCTGAGCTGTCGAACGCGTCCTCCCGGTTGGCCAACGTCCTCCAAGGCCTGGGGGTGGCTCCGGGGGAGGCGGTGTTCGCCCTGCTGCCCCGCGGCGTCACGCTGCACACGGTCGTGCTCGGCTCGCTCAAGCATCGGGCGGTCTTCAGCCCGCTCTTCTCGGCCTTCGGGCCCGAACCTGTCCGCCAGCGCCTCGCCCTCGGTTCGGCCCGGGTCCTGGTGACCACACCGGCCCTCTACCGGCGCAAGGTCGCCCCCATCCTCGCCGACCTCCCGGGCCTGCGCCACGTGCTGGTCACCACCGCGACGGGCCCCGCCCCCGAGGGGGCCACGAATCTGGACGAGCTCATGAGCGGCGCCGACGACCGTTACGTGATCGGCCCGACCGACCCCGAGGATCCGGCTCTGCTCCATTTCACGAGCGGTACGACCGGTACGCCCAAGGGGGCGGTACACGTCCACGACGCGGTCGTCGCGCACCTCGAGACCGGCCGACTGGCTCTCGATCTGCGACCCGGCGACGTGTGGTGGTGCACTGCCGACCCGGGCTGGGTCACCGGTATCTCCTACGGTGTGCTGGCCCCCCTGCTCCAGGGCGTCACCAGCGTGGTGGACACCGGCGACTTCGATGTCGAGCGCTGGTACCGGGTCCTGGAGCGCGAGCGGGTGAGCGTGTGGTACACCGCCCCGACCGCGTTGCGGATGCTGATGCAGGCCGGACCCGACGCGCCGGCCCGGCACGACCTGAGCCACCTCCGTTTCGTCGCCAGTGTGGGTGAGCCGCTCAATCCGGAGGTCGTGATGTGGGGTGACGAGGTACTGGGGAGGCCCATCCACGACAACTGGTGGCAGACCGAGACCGGCGGCATCATGATCGCCAACTACCAGTGCATGGACATCCGGCCCGGTTCGATGGGGCGCCCGCTGCCGGGGGTGGAGGCCACCGTCCTGGCCAGGGACGCCCGAGGCCGGGTACGGCGCGACCAGAGGGGGGACCCGGTGGAGGCGGCGCCGGGTGCGCAAGGAGAGCTGGCGCTGCGCAGAGGGTGGCCGTCGATGTTCCGCGGCTACCTCGGTGAAGAACCGCGCTACCGGGCCTGCTTCGCCGGGGACTGGTACCTGAGCGGCGATCTGGTCATTCGCGACGAGGACGGCTATTTCTGGTTCGTCGGCCGAGGGGACGACGTCATCAAATCGGCCGGTCACCTCATCGGCCCCTTCGAGGTCGAGTCGGCCCTGCTGGAGCACGAGGCTGTGGCCGAAGCGGGTGTGATCGGCAAACCCGACGACACCATCGGCGAGGTCGTGAAGGCGTTCGTGACCCTGCGTCACGGGTACGAGCCGAGCGAGCAGCTGCGCCTCGACATCCTCGGGTTCGCCCGCCGTCGGCTGGGCCCCGCAGTGGCACCGCGTGAGATCGCCTTCGACGAGCACCTGCCCCACACCGGCAGCGGCAAGATCATGCGGCGCCTGCTGCGGGCCCGGGAGCTGGGGCTACCCGAGGGAGACACCTCGACCCTGGAGTCGAGCCGATGACCGCGGTAGCGTCCGGCGGCCGGGTCGGCGACGGGTCGGTGGCCATGCTGCGCCAGATGATCAGGATCCGTCGCTTCGAGGAACGCTGCGTCGAGCTGTACAGCCGAGGCGACATACGGGGGTTCTTGCACCTGGCCATAGGGGAGGAGGCCTGCGCGGTGGGAGTCACGGAGGCACTCGACACCGACGACGCGGTGGTCGCCACCTACCGAGAGCACGGCCATGCCCTGGCTCGGGGCCTGTCGATGGGCGCGGTCATGGCCGAGCTCGAAGGCAAAGTCGAAGGCTGCAGCCGGGGCCGGGGCGGCTCCATGCATCTCTTCGACGCGCCAACGCGCTTCTACGGAGGCAACGCCATCGTGGCCGGCGGTCTGCCCCTGGCCGTGGGCCTGGCCCTGGCTGACCGCATGAACGGGCGTGAGCGGGTGACAGCCTGCTTCTTCGGCGACGGAGCGGTGGCCGAAGGAGAATTCCACGAGTGCCTCAACCTGGCGTCACTGTGGCACCTGCCCGTCCTGTTCTGCTGTGAGAACAACCTCTACGCCATGGGGACCGCCCTGCGGCTCACCGAGTCCGAGACCGATCTCTCGCTGAAGGCGGCCAGCTACCGCATTCCGTCGTGGGAAGTCGACGGCATGGACGTTCGCGCCGTGCGGGAGGCGGCCGCCAGGGCGGTGGAGGCCATCCGGTCCGGCGGCGGCCCGCACTTCCTGGAGATGCGCACCTACCGGTTCCGGGCCCATTCCATGTACGACCCTGACCGCTACCGCCAAAAGGACGAGATCGAGTCGTGGAAGCAGCACGATCCCATTCCCACGCTCAGTGAGGCACTGCTCGCCGAAGGGGTGCTGACTGCCGCCGACCTGGTCTCCATGGAGGAGGCGGTGGACGCCGAGGTCGATGACGCGGTGTCCTTCGCTGAGAGCGGGACCATCGAGCCGGTGGAGGATCTCGAGCGCTTCGTCACGACCCCGGCACCCGCTGACGCGGATGGAGGCCGACGGTCATGACCACCGTCACCTTCCGGGACGCGCTGCGCGAAGCCCTCCGCGAGGCGCTGCGCAGCGATGATCGGGTGTTCCTGATGGGCGAGGACGTCGGCCGCTACGGAGGTTGCTACGCGGTCAGCCTCGGGTTGCTGGAGGAGTTCGGGCCTGAGCGAATCCGGGACACGCCCCTGTCGGAGTCGGCCTTCGTCGGCGCCGGGATCGGCGCCGCTCTTGGCGGGATGAGGCCCATCGTGGAGATCATGACCGTCAACTTCAGCCTCCTGGCCCTCGATCAGATCGTGAACAACGCGGCCAGCCTCCTGTACATGTCGGGGGGCCAGTTCAATGTGCCGCTGGTGATCCGCATGACCACCGGGGCGGGCCGCCAGCTCGGCGCCCAGCACTCCCACAGTCTCGAGGGTTGGTACGCCCACATCCCGGGGCTGCGCATCCTCACGCCGGCCACCCACGCCGACGCTCGCGGCATGCTGCGACCGGCGCTGGCCGACCCCGACCCGGTCCTCATCTTCGAGCACGGATCGCTCTACAACGTGCGGGGCGAGCTCGATGACCACGCCGGCCCGGTGGACCTCGACCACGCCGCGGTGCGCCGCCCCGGCCGTGACGTGACCCTCATCGCCTACGGAGGGACGTTGCGAGTGGCCCTGGAGGCAGCCGACCGGCTCTCAGGGGCGGGGGTGGAGGCGGAGGTCGTCGACCTGAGGACGCTGCGCCCCCTCGACACCGCCACCCTGCTCGACTCGGTGGCCCGCACCCACCGAGCGGTGGTCGTCGACGAGGGCTGGCGGTCCGGAAGCATCTCGGCCGAGATCAGCGCCAGGATCACCGAAGAGGCCTTCTACGACCTCGACGCCCCGGTCGGGCGGGTCTGCAGCGCCGAGGTGCCGATGCCCTACGCCCGCCACCTCGAAGAGGCGGCCCTGCCCCGAGCGGAGGACGTCATCGCCGCCGTCGGGCGTCTCGGGGGCTGCGGAGGTTCGGATGGGTGATTTCACCATGCCCGCGCTCGGTGCCGACATGGAGGTCGGGACGGTCACGCAGTGGTTCGTGCAGCCAGGGGCGACCGTCGAGCGCGGTGACATCGTCGCCGTGGTCGACACCGAGAAGTCGACCATCGAAGTCGAGGTCTTTGAATCCGGCGTGGTGGACCGCATCCTCGTCGGTGAGGGTGAGGAGGTCCCGGTGGGGACGGTGCTGGCCCACATCTCGACGGGAAGCGACGCCGGGGAGACGCATTCGCCGGTGGTCCGTCACCTGGCCGAGAAACTGGGAGTGGACCTGCACGCCATTGCCGGCACGGGGCTGGGGGGTGGGTTGACCCGGGCCGATGTGGAGCGGGCGGCGCGCCCCGCCCCGGTGGCTTCGGGGACCGGGGGCGGCCGGAAGGGGCCGGTCCGTTCCTCGCCGTTGGCCCGCCGGCGGGCGGCCGAAGCGAACCGGGACCTCTCGACGGTGGCGGGCAGTGGTCCCGGCGGTGCCGTCCTCGCCACTGACCTGGCCGCCCCGATATCGGCGATTCGACGACCTGCGACCGGGACGGAGCAGCGGGCCGAGGCGGTGAGACGGGCCACGGGCCTGCTCATGGCCCGGTCCAAGCGGGAGATACCCCACTACTACCTTTCGACGACTGTCGACATGGCTCTGAGCAAGGAGTGGCTGGAACGCACCAATGCCGGTCGTTCGGTGACCGATAGGCTGCTGCCTGCCGTCCTGCTGCTGAAAGCGACGACATTGGCCGTGGCCAAAGTGCCGGAGATGAACGGGTTCTTCGTCGACGATCGGTTCGAGCCGGCACCGACGGTAAGTCTCGGCGTCGCCATCTCACGGCGCGACGGAGGCCTGTCGGCGCCCGCCATCGTCGGGGCCGAAAAGCTGTCCCTGGACGAGCTGATGGGCCGCCTGCGCGACCTGGTGGGCCGGGCCCGCTCCGGTGCGCTGCGCAGCTCCGAGGTGTCTGGCGCGACCATCACGGTGACCAATCTGGGTGACCTGGGCGTCGACTCGGTCTACGGGGTCATCTACCCGCCGCAGGTGGCCCTGGTGGGCTTCGGCCGTATCGTCGAGCGGCCGGTGGCCCTACGGGGGCTACTGGGCGTGAGGCCGACACTGGTCGCCACTCTGGCCGCCGACCACCGGGCCAGCGACGGCCACCGGGGCGGCCGTTTCCTGGCCGAGATCGATCGTCTCCTACAAGAACCGGGGAAGCTATGACAGAATCCGAGGCCCGACGAATCCTAGGAGCGGTGCTGGCCACTGTCGCTCCCGAAGCCGACCTGGACGAGGTCGGCGAAGGGGAGACCATGCAGGAGGCCATGGATCTCGACTCGGTCGACTTCTTGAACCTGGTGATCGGGTTGCACGAGCGGACCGGGATAGAGATTCCCGAGCGCGACTATCCCGAGCTGGCGACGGTGGAGGGCTGCGTGGCCTATCTGACCTCCGCTTCGGCCTGACGCCGGCTCGCCCATCCCGCTCCGTCCGCGTCCGGCCGGCGACCGCTAGGCTGCGGCATCGACAGGTGATCTTTCAAGGAGGGGCCCCTGTGTCGATGACCGATGAGTCCAGCGCCGGGCCGTCCGCTTGGGAACGGCAGCTCTATTCGCATCTGAAGGAGCATGTCGAGAGCGAGCGCGGCATGTTGGAGAGGTACGCCAAGGTGGCCGAGCAGGCCGAGTCCAAGGCGTTCGCCTACCTGGTGAAGCTCCTGATCGACGACGAGATCCGTCATCACCGTCTCTTCAACGAGCTGGCGTCGACGCTCGAGACCGAGGCGCTCATGAGAAGCGAAGATCCGGCCGTCCCCTACATGGACTTCCAACGGGCTGATCGCAACACGGTGCTCGACGGGGCCCGGGAACTGCTGGCCGGGGAGGAGCGCGACGTCGGCGAGCTGAAGCGCCTGCAGCGCGAGATGCGCGACGTCAAGGACACGTCGCTCTGGAGCCTGCTGGTGGAGCTGATGCAGCGCGACACCGAGAAGCACATCGCCATCTTGAAGTTCGTGGTCGATCACACCTGACCGGTCGGTGTCGGGGTCGGTCGCCTAGCCGAACCCGGCCCGGGCCACCCGCCCGTGGTGGATCAGGAGGTTGAGGCGCCCAGGGCGGAAGTCGGCGGTGAACACGTCGGACCCGGGGAGGTCCCAGTCGGCTATCCGCAGGCTGCCCACGGCCTCGTCACGGGCCTTGGCCTCGGCCTGCTCGCGGGTCAGGCCCTCGTAGGCGACGGCCCGTCGCTCGGGGGTGAACATCCGGTCCCAGGCTGTGTAGTCGTCGGTCGTCACTCCAGCCATTGTCCCCCCCGCCCCCGCCCCCCGCACGTAGGGCCACTCGGCACTGGCCGAGCGGTCGCCGTCCCGGCATCCTGGGGTGAGGAGGCTCCGAAATGCCTTTCGCCGATCGTACCGACGCCGGGCGCCGGTTGGGCGCCCGCCTGGCCTTCCTCCGGGGGGAGGATGTCGTGGTGCTGGGGCTGCCCCGCGGCGGGGTTCCGGTCGCTTTCGAGGTGGCCCGGCTCATCGGCGCCCCCCTCGACGTGCTTCTCGTCGCCAAGATCGGAGTCCCGCGCCATCCCGAGCTGGCCATGGGCGCCGTCGCCGAAGGCGGCGTGCGGGTAGTCAAGGAGCAGGTGAGGCAGCTCGTCGGCGTCACGCCGGCCGAGTTCGAGGAGGTGGCAGCCAGAGCGGTCGCCCAGCTCGACGCCCGGATCCGGACCTTGCGCTCGGGCGGTGGGGCGCCCCTCCTCGCCGGTCGCACCGCGGTGGTGGTGGACGACGGGATGGCCACCGGGTCCACGGCCAAAGCGGCCGGTCGGGCGGTTCGGGACATGGGAGCCGAGCGCGTGATCCTGGGGGTGCCCGTGGCCAGCACCGAGGCCCTGGTGGAGGTGGGCGCGGAGATGGAGGTGGTGTGCGTCGAAGCGCCGCACCGCCTCACCGCAGTGGGCCAGTGGTATGCAGACTTCACGCAGGTGTCGGACCGTGAGGTGATCGAACTGCTCCAACGGGCCCGCTCCGAGCGTGGGGAGGTTACCCCCGAGCGGGGCTAGCCCCGCGGTGGCGGAACGATGAAGACAGGGCAGGCACTGTGCTCGGCCACCTGGTGGCTGGTGCTGCCCAACATCAGCTCGCTGAACCCCCCGGCGCCGCGCCGCCCGAGGACGATCACGTCGGCTTCCTCCTCCGACGCGGCGTCGAGCACCACCAGCACCGGTGGTCCGTCCACGCACAACGTCCGGTAGGCGACGTTGCTTTGGGCCAGCGGGGCGCACCAGAGCGATTCGAAGGTCGCTTGCAGCTCGTCGCGGTGGGAGTGGCTCGGGACCGGGGTGCCGTCGTCGAGCCGGGTCAGTAGGCCCACCGCGTGCACGGCGATGACCTCCGCCCCGAAGGGCCCGGCCAGGGTGACGGCCCACTCCAGGGCCCTCCGGGAGTTATCCGACCCGTCCACGCCGACGAGGATCCGCTCGATGGGATGGGTCATGTCTGTAGGCCTCCCTCACTGAAGGTGTAGCGGTAGTCGGCGACCCTGGTCAGGCCGTTGCCGCCGATGGTCGCGGTCTCCGGCCGGTAGGGAACGTCGAGCAGTCGGGCGGCGCAGGCAGCCACGGAGAGCGACAGCGCCCGGAGGTCGTAGCCGCCCTCGAGGAACAGGACGAGGGGGGTCCGGGATTCGGACAGTCCGATCAGGCGTCCGGTCAGGTCGGCGAAATCGGCCGAGCTGAGGCTCATGTCGGCCAGCGGGTCGTCACGGTGGGCGTCGAAGCCGGCGGAGATGAGGAGCCACGTGGGCGAGAAGCGTTCCACCGCGGGGAGGATGACCTCGTCGAAACACGCCAGGTAGGTGTCGCCGGTGGACCCGGGGGGCAGGGGAAGGTTCATGGTGGTGCCTAGCCCGGGGCCCTCGCCGCGTTCGGTTACCCGCCCGGTCCCGGGGTAGAGGGGCCACTGGTGCAGCGACACGTACAGCACCGACGGGTCCGACCAGAAGATCTCCTGGGTCCCGTTGCCGTGGTGCACGTCCCAGTCGATGATGGCCACCTTCTCGCCTCTCGCCGCCAGCGCGGCGGCGGTCACCGCGATGTTGTTGACGATGCAGAATCCCATACCGGAGGCCCTCCCGGCGTGGTGGCCGGGTGGGCGGCTCAGCACCAGAGCGGCCCGGCTCGCGCCGCTCGCGACGGCATCGACGGCGGCCAGGCCAGCCCCGGCGGCGAAACGGGCGGTGTCCCACGATCCCGAGCCGACGACGGTGTCGGGGTCGATCTGGCCTCCCCCCATGGCGCAGAGGTCGATGATGCCGTTCAGGTACCGGGGGTCGTGCACGGCCTGCAGCTCGCCCGACGTCGCCGGCCGCGGCGCCAACCAGTCCAGGTCCCCGGCGAAATCCTGACCTTTCAGCGAGCTCACGGCGGCGCTCAGGCGACCGATCTGTTCGGGATGGTAGGGGCCTGTCTCGTGATCGTCCTGTTCGAGGGTCGAGGCCACCACCAGCATCGTGCCATGGTGGGTCGCGCCGCCCGCCTTGCGACAGGGCCGATGGACTCTGGCCGCCTCCGCCGAGCACCGCCAGGTCTCCGCCTTCTGCCGATCCCGGCGCGGCGTCCGCTCAGCTGAGGGCGGCTCACACGGTTGACGAACAACAATTCTGTTCGATCACACATTTGTGATGTTAATATCGGTTGGTGCAAGGTCTCGAGCGGCGGGCCGCGTTGCTGCGGGCGCTGCAGGACTACGGGCGGGTGGATGTGGCTGAGGCGGCCCGGCGTTTCGGGACGGCCGAGATGACCATCCGCAGGGACCTGGATGCCCTCGTCGCCCGGGGGGCGGCCCGCCGGGTGCGGGGCGGCGCCGTCAGCCTGCTGCTGCGCGGTGAGGAACCCCCTTTCGCGGTGCGCTCACTGGCGGCTCCCCAAGCCAAAGCGCGTATTGGTCGGGCGGCGGCGGCGTTGGTGGCCGAGGGCGAGTCTGTGGTGCTCGACGGCGGGACGACCGCATTGGAGGTGGCCCGGTCGCTGGCGGGCCGCCGCCTCACGGTCATGGCTGTGTCGATGCACGCCGTCGGGCTACTCGGCGCCGACCCCACCGTGGAGGTCATGGTCGCCGGCGGCCAGGTCCGTCGCGGCGAGCTCTCCGCAGTGGGCCCACTGGCCACAGCCAGTTTGCGTTCGCTGCGCTTCGACACGGCCATCGTCGGCTGCTGCGGCCTGGCCGAAGGCTGGGTCAGCGCCCACGACCTAGGTGACGCCGAGATCAAGCGGACCATGCTGGAGGTCTCGGCCCGCCGCATCCTCGTGGCCGACAGCTCGAAGTGGGGTCGCTCGGCCACCGCCGTGGTCTGCCGGGTGGAGGACTTCGACGCGGTGGTCACCGATGGGATGGCCGCCGACGGGATGGCCGCCGACGGGGCGGTTCCCGCGGCTGTGGTCGCCGCTCTTCGTGAGGCCAATGTCGAGCTCGTCACCGCCTGACGCC
>JAKCDU010000087.1 GCA_021838445.1 Actinomycetes bacterium
GGGCGCCGATGTCGCCGAGACGGGGACCGCAGGTGGGGCCGGCGACGGCCCGGAATCTCCCCGGGAGGGGAATCGCCCGACCACCGGGACGAGCACGAGGACCAGGGCCAGGGCCAACAACACGGCCGGCGCCAGACGCTTGGCGAGCGCGGTGGAGTAACGCATGCTTCCTTCCGCTCCAGGTCCGCCCCGGATCGACAACCATGCCGAGGTTAGCCGGTGGGCGACCGGCCCGGGGTCAGCCCCCGCTTCGCCACAGGCGGCGCAGGATGGACAGCATGGGCACCTTGTCCCCCGCCTCCTCGTCGGCGTCGCGGTGGCGCCGGGAGGCCTGGAGGGAGAGGTAGGCCAGTCCGCCCACGGGTATCGGGGCCCAGAACTGCACGAGGCGGTACACCACCACGCCCAGGGTGGCGGTGCCGCTCGGAGTCCCGAAACCGACCAGCAGGGTCGTCAGCGTGGCCTCGACCACACCCAGACCCCCGGGCGTCAAGGGGATGGCCGCCAGCACGTTGGCCAACCCGTAGGCCACCAGCAGCCCGTCGGGGTTGACCCAGTGGCCGAAGGCACCCACGAAGACGAACAGCGAGCCGGCATCGAGGAGCCAGTTGAGGGTGGCCCACACCAGCGCCCCGACCAGGGCCTCGCGCCGGCGGGCCAGTTGGGCCATGTGATCGGACAGCCGACCGTAGAGGCTCCGGAGGGCGTCACCGTTGATGAGAGGCACCCGGGCCGCGACCCGCTCGAGCATCACCCCGACCCGCTGCTCGCCGCGGGTCAGGGCCAGCACCAGCAGGGCGGCCAGGCTGAGCAGGACGCCGCCCACCACCGCGGCCAGCAGGTACTCGGCCGAGAAGCCCCACACCGGGATGGACACCACCAGAGCCACCCACAGGATCAGGTTCAACACGATGGCCGAGCCGATCCCCTGCACCCCGAGAGCGAAGCCGGCGTCGGACGGTTGGGCCCCGAAGCGGGTCAGCAGCCGGTAGCCGAGCGCAGTGCCGGTAGCCGAGCCGCCGGGGGCGCAGTGGCTGACCGAAAGGGTCGTCAACTCGATCCGGAAGATGGTGAAGAAGCCGACCTTGCTGGTGGGCGGCAGCACGGCTCGGGTCAGGCGCCCGTAGGACAGCAGGGCACCGACCTCCAGGGCCAGAGCCGCCAGGAGGAGCAAGGGGTTCACCCGGTTGATGAGGCTGAGCACCTTGCGGGGGCCGGCCAGCTGCGGCACCACCAGGTACTCGAGCAGCAGGGCCAGGATGAGCAGGCGCCCCAGGGTGTACACCGGTCTCGGCAGGTGGAGGCGGCGCTTCTTGGCTTCCGGCGAGGCCGGCACCGCCGGACCGGCGGTCTCCTCGCCCGGAGGCGCGGCTTGTCCGGGGAGGGCCGGATTCGCCGCCTCCACTGCTACGACATCCTCGACTATTCGACCCCTGTGAGCCGGGTCCACAAGGGGGAGTAGCGGACGATGCAGCGCGCCGCGTGGATACCGTCGCGCCAGCCGATCTTCTTTCCCTCGTCGTAGGTCCGGCCCTGGTAGCTGATCCCGACCTCGTAGATCCGGTAGCCCCCCCTGGCCACCTTGGCGGTGATCTCCGGCTCGATGCCGAAGCGGTCCTCCCGCAGGTCCAGGGCCTGCACCACCTCCCGACGGAACGCCTTGTAACAGGTCTCCATGTCGGTGAGGTTCAAGTTGGTGAACATGTTGGACGCCGCAGTCAGTAGCCGGTTGCCCACAGAGTGCCAGTAGTAGAGGACCCGGTGGGGTCGGTCGCTGATGAAGCGGGAGCCGAAGACGACGTCGGCCTTGCCGTTGACCAGGAATTCGAGCAACCGCCCGTACTCCGCCGGGTCGTACTCGAGGTCGGCGTCCTGCACGATCACGAACTCACCCGTCGCCTCGGCGAACCCTCGGCGCAAGGCCGCACCCTTGCCCCGGTTGGCCGGTTGGGCGTACACCGCCAGGCGGGGATCGTCGATCTCGGCCAGGCGTTGGCGGGTACCGTCGGTGGAGCCGTCGTCGACCACGACCACCTCGGCCACCCAGGGCGACTCCAGGACGGCGGCGAGCAGGTCCTTGACGGTCTGCTCCTCGTTGAAGCAGGGGACCACGACCGTCAGGCACGGGTAGGGGGAGACACTCATATCCGGTTCGGTCCGCCCCATGCTAGGGCACGCGCCGTGGCCGCCGAGCGCTCAAACCGGTCCGAGCTGGGCCGCCAGGGCACGAAACGCCCGACCCCGATGGGACCAGGCGTTCTTCTCTGCCGCCGTCATCTCCGCGAAGGTCCGGTGCTGGCCGTCCGGGGCGAAGACCGGGTCGTAACCGAAACCTCCCGAGCCGCGGACCCGGTCGGTGATGACGCCCTGCACCGACCCCTCGGCCACCACCTCCCGTCCGTCGGGCCAGGCGGCGAGCGCCACTGTACGGAAACGAGCCCGGCGATCACTCCGACCGGTCAGCTCTGCGAGCAGCTTGGCCACGTTGGACTCGTAAGTGGCACCCGCACCCGAGTAGCGGGCCGAGCGGACCCCCGGAGCGCCTCCGAGGGCGTCGACCTCGAGGCCGGTATCGTCGGCGATGGCCGGTCGCCCGGTGGCCACCACCAGGGCCCGGGCTTTGAGGCGGGCGTTGTCCTCGAGTGTCTCGCCGGTCTCGTCCACCTCGCCGACGTCGCCGGGGCGGGGCAGGAGATCGAAACCGGGGCCCAGGATGTCCCGTATCTCGGAGGCCTTGTCGGGGTTGGCGCTGGCCAACACGAACACCGTCATGCGACCCGGGGCGGGGGCGGCTCGGCCAGCACCTCCGACTGGGCTCGGAGGAGGGTGGCGATACCGTGCTCGGCGAGCGACAGGAGCTCGTCGAGCTGGCCCCGGCTGAAGGCCGCCCCCTCGGCCGTGCCCTGGACCTCGACGAAGCGCCCCGACGAGGTCATGACCACGTTCATGTCCACCTCGGCCCGGCTGTCCTCGCTGTAAGCGAGGTCGAGCATGGGCACCGCGTCGACCACGCCCACCGAGACCGCGGCGCACGACTCGTCGAGCGGGTGGCTCCCCATCCGCTTGACCTGCACCAGGCGGCTACATGCGTCGTGGAGAGCCACGTAGGCGCCGCAGATGCTGGCGGTGCGGGTGCCCCCGTCGGCTTGGAGCACGTCGCAGTCGACGGTGATCTGCACCTCGCCCATGGCCTGCAGGTCGGTGACCGCCCGCAACGACCGCCCGATCAGACGCTGGATCTCCTGGGTGCGACCCGACTGCTTGCCCTTGGCCGCTTCACGGTCGATGCGCTCGGCGGACGCCCCCGGCAGCATCGAGTACTCGGCGGTCACCCAGCCCCGGCCCGTGTTACGCATCCAGCGGGGTACGTCATCGGCCACCGAGGCCGTGCAGAGCACCACCGTGCGGCCCATCCTGATGAGCACCGACCCGGCGGCCATCTCGGTGTAGTCGCGGACCAGCTCCACGGGCCGGAGATCGTCGGCCCCCCGGCCGTCGGCTCGGCCGGTCACAGCTGGTACCTGCGCCCCACCTCGGCCAGCTCCGCCGGGGCGCCGAAAGCGGCCTCGGCCTCGGCCCGCACCGCGTGGCGGTCCGTGCCGGGCAGCTGGTGGGTGAGAACCAACCGCCGCACCCCGGCCGACCGCGCCGAGAGCCCGGCCTGGCGACCACTCAGATGGGACAAGGTGCCCTCCCTATCGGACGTGAAGGTCGCCTCGCAGACGGCCAGATCGAGGCCGGCGCCGAGGCGCTCCAGTCCCCAGCCGGGACCGGAGTCGGCAGAGTAGCCGAGGCTGCGACCCCCGGCATCCACCCGCACGGCCAGGGTCGCCACCGGGTGGTCGGTCCGGGAGAAGGTGAAGGTCAACGGGCCGAGCTGCAGCCGCGAGTCGGGGCCGATCGGGTTCCAGGCGAGGGACTCGGCGGCGGGACCGACCCGCAGACGCGAGATCAGGTCGGCTTCGCAGTAGACCGGGACGGGCGGGCGCTCGAGCACGTAGTGGCAGGCGACGGCCAGGTGCTCGAGGTCGGACCAGTGGTCGACGTGCTCGTGGCTGATGACGATGGCGTCCAGCTCAGCCAAGGTCACGTGCTCCTGTAGACGGGCGAGGGTGCCCGGACCGGCATCGAGCCACACGCTGGTCCCCCCGCCGCGCACGAGGTAGCCGCTGCACGATCCTCCCGGACCGGGGTAGGAGCCGTCACAGCCGAGGACGGTGAGCGAGAGGAGGTCGGTCACGCGGGGGCCGGTTCCCAGCCCTCGACCACCCCGATCTCGGGCCCGAGGAGGCGGCGGCCGAGTCGCCGGAACGTGGACACGTCGCCCGACGATATCCAGGTGTGGTGCCCGGCGCCCGGTGTCCCCCGGGCCAGACCCGACTCGGCCAGCAGGGCCCGCAGCTCGAAGGCCGTCTCGTCGGCCGAGCTGACCAGGACCACGTCGCGTCCGACCACGTCGCTGATGGTCCGGGCGAGGAACGGGTAGTGGGTGCAGCCGAGCAGGAGGGTGTCGACCTTGGCCTCCACGACGGGGGCGAGCAGCCGCTCGGCCAGCACGTACACCTGGTCGGAGTCGGTTTCGCCGCGCTCCACGAACTCCACGAATCCGGGGCAGGCGGCGCAGGTCAGCTGCACCCGCCCGACCGGGTCGGCGCAGGCGAAGCTGCCCTGGTAGGCCCCCGAGGAGATGGTCCCCACGGTGCCGATGACCCCGACCCGGCCCGATTCCGACGCCCTGAGCGCGGCCCGCACCCCGGGCTCGATGACCGATATGACCGGAACCCCCGCTACCGGCTCGACCCCGGCGGCCGCCGCCGTGTTGCAGGCCACCACGATCATCTTCACTCGGTGCTCGGCCACCAGCTTGGCGGTGATCTGGGCGGCGAAACGCCGCACCTGCTCGAGCGGTCGCGGACCGTAGGGGTAGCGACCGGTGTCCCCGATGTAGACCAGGTGCTCCGCGGGGAGCAGGTCGATCACCGCCCGGGCCACGGTGAGACCCCCGAACCCGCTGTCGAAGAGGCCTATGGGCCGGTCGTCCACGGACTAGAAGTAAATCACCCGCTTGGCCCGGTCGGTCACTACATCGATGTCGTCGGTCCACACCCCGGTCGACAGGTACTTCCATCCGCCGTCGCAGACGATGGTGACGATGGTGCCCTCGTCGATCTCGGCCGCGCACTTGACCGCCGCCGCCATGATGGCCCCCGAGGAGATACCGGCGAAGACCCCCACGTCGGCCAGACGGCGGGTCCACTCGATGCTCTCGCGGGGACCGACGATCTTGGAGCGGTCGAGCAGGTCGTATCCGTCATTGTCCAGGAACACCGGGGGGATGAAGCCTTCGTCGAGGTTCTTCAGCCCGTCGACCATCTCCCCGGCTGGCGGCTGGACCGCCCATATCTGGATGTCCGGGTTGCGCTCCTTCAGGAATCGAGCCACGCCCATGAGGGTCCCGGCCGTGCCGAGGCCGGCGATGAAGTGGGTGATCTCCGGGCAGTCGCGCCATATCTCGGGCCCGGTTCCCTCGTAGTGGGCCTTGGGGTTGGACGGGTTGCCGTACTGGTAGGGGAACCACCACTCGGGGTGCTCAGCGGCGAGAGCCTGGGCCCGGCGCATGGCCCCGTTGGACCCCTCCGAACCGGGCGAGTCGATGATCTCGGCCCCCCACGACTCGAGGAGCTGGCGCCGCTCCACCGAGACGTTCTCCGGGAGGACGATCTTGATGGGATAGCCCTTGACCTTGGCGATCATGGCCAAGGCGATGCCGGTGTTACCCGACGAGGACTCCAGGATCTGCTGACCGGGGCTCAGGCTGCCGTCCTTCTCGGCCTCCTCGATCATGGCCTTGGCCGCCCGGTCCTTGACCGATCCGCCCGGATTCCATCCCTCCAACTTGGCCAGGATGGTGACCCGGGGGTTGGGGCTCAGCTCGCTGACGTCCACCATCGGCGTGTTGCCGATGAGGTCCAGGATGCTCTCGTAGCGGGCCATCAGGCGCCGCCTGCGACCGCCGGCATGAGCGTCAGGGTGTCGCTGTCGCCGACCTTGGCGTCGAGCTTGCCCAGATAGCGGATGTCGTCGTCGTTGAGGAACACGTTGAGATGGCGGTGCAGCTGCCCGTCTTCGGTGAGCAGCTGGGCCTTCAGATCGGGGTGCTGGCGGATGAGGTCGTCGAACACCTCGGCCACGGTGGCACCCTCGGCGGCCACGGTGGCCTTACCGCCGGTGGCGGATCGCAGGACGGTGGGGAAACGGACGGCTACGGACACAAATACGACCTCCTAGCTCACCATTGTAGAACCACCTGCTCCTCTTCGATCTTCCCGTTGCGTACTTTCCAGCTCCGCACCGCCGGGTGCAGGTCGCGAAGCGACACCAGGACGTAGTGCCAGTCGGGGTCGGGGGCCTGGGCCACGTCGGTGGGCGACGGCTGGGCGTCGGTGTGGGTGTGGGAGTGGTAGACGCCGACCAACTGGCCCCCGGCCGCCTCCGCCTCCCGGTCGGCCCGCAGCATGGCCCGGGCGTCGACCTCGTAGATACGCGCCGAGCGGGCCGAGTTGGCGGTGGGGTACACGTCGTGCACCACCGCCCTCCCGTCCTCCCCGGCGGACCCCCCGATGAGCCCGCAGGCCTCGAGGGGGTACTCGGCGAGGGCGTGGGCGACCATTTCGTCCAGATGCTTTTTCCCGATGAGCAGCACGACGGCAACGGTACCGTTGAACCCCCATGGCCCGACCCGCCAACCGCCCCGCCCCCGACAGCCGCAACCGCATGGTGGCGCAGAACCGGCGCGCCCGCCACGACTACGACATCTTGGACAATTACGAGGCCGGGCTCGTGCTCGTCGGCGCCGAGGTCAAGTCCCTGAGGGATGGCAAGGCTCAGTTGCGTGACAGCTACGCCCGGGTCCAGGACGGCGAGGTCTGGCTCTACGGCGTGCACGTCCCCCCCTATACCTACGCCACCGGCTTCGGCTCGGTCGACCCCGACCGGCGGCGCAAGCTGCTCCTGCACCGGCGCCAGATCGAGGAGTTGGCCAAGCGGACCCAGCAGGAGTCCCTGACGCTGGTCCCACTGTCGCTCTATTTCAAGGACGGCCGGGCCAAAGTCGACCTGGCCCTGGCCAAAGGTCGGCGCAACTACGACAAGAGGCACGCCATCGCCGCCCGAGACGCCGACATGGAGGCGCGCCGCGCTAGCGCCGGCCGCAGACGTAGCCTGGACCCATGAAGGACACGGTCCGACTCGGCCGCATTGCGGGGGTGCGGGTCGGCGTGCACTGGAGCCTCGTGGTGATGGTGGTCCTCGTGGCGGTGGGCCTGGCTGATAACCGCTTCTCCTACGATGCCCCGGGCTACAGCGGTGCCACTTACGCGGTGGCCGGGGTCCTGACCGCCGTGGGCCTACTCGTAGGGGTACTGCTCCACGAGTTCGGCCACGCCGTGGTGGCCCGGTGGCGAGGCCTCTCGGTGGACGGGATCACCCTGAGCTGGATGGGTGGGGTCACGCGGATCGAGGGCGACACCGGTTCGGCTCTCAACGAGCTGATGATATCCGGGATCGGCCCGCTCACCAGCGCCGCCGTCGGTGGCCTGCTCTACGTTTCCCGGGTGATCGCCTCCCATGCCGGTGCCGGCAGCCTCATCCTGGCCGCCTTGGGTTGGCTGGCGTGGATCAACCTGGTCCTGGCTGCGTTCAACCTGCTGCCCGCCTCGCCGCTCGACGGTGGCCGGGTCCTGCACTCGGTGGTGTGGATGATCGGACGGAACCGGTGGCGGGCCACCCGGGTCGCGGCCGGCATCGGGGTGCTGCTCGGAGGGGCCATAATCGTGATCGGCCTGATCGTCACCGAGCGCACCGGCGATCTGTACAACGGGGTGCTGGTCGGCTTCATCGGCTGGTGGATCCTGACTTCGGCCCGCTACGAGCTGGGCAGCGGGGCGGTACACGAGGTCCTCGACGGAGTACGCATCGCCGACGTGATGCGCCCCGTCGGCGAGGCTCCCGGGTGGATCACCGTGCGGGCCTTCGCCGAGCAGTACGCCTCCCGACGCCCCGGCTGGGTCTGGCTCCTCCGGGAGTGGAGCGGTGACTACGGCGGCGTCCTCGTCGGCGACACGCTCGCCGCCGTCCCCTACCCCAACTGGGACATGTCCCGGCCGCTCGATTTCGCCCTGCCGATGGCCTCCAGCACGGGAGCGTCGCCCGACGAGGACGCGCTGGAGGTCATGGCCCGCACGGCCAACCAGCAGGTGGTCTTCGTGATCTCCGACGGGCAGACCCTCGGCGCCGTCCTCCCCCACGACATCGAGGCCCTGGTGCGCACCAAGGGCCGCACCCTCAGGAGCCGGCGGCCGGCTCAACGCCCCGTCGGCTGAGCCCCGTCGGCTGATCCACTCGGCGGGCGCCGGGCCGGTGCTGCGTCGCAGCCTGTAGAATGGAGGCGTTGCACCTTGACAAGGGGGTGATTGGCTTCGACTTCGGTAGTCGATTCGGGAGAAGCGAGCCGTGGTCTCAGGAACCACGTTAAAGAGCCTGAACCAATAAACAAACGCCGAGCCTCAGCTCGCACTGGCTGCCTAACTAGTAGCCCGTCCGTCCGGCCCCAGCCCTGCGGGTCGGGTACGGGCGTCATTCAGTAGGGCTCACCCGGAGGCTTCGTCAGTGGGCCCTCGGGGAAATCTCAGCTGACTAGGACCCCTCGCCGGTGCCGGTGGCGAGCGAGGGGTCCGATATTCGATCACCGGCTGCGCTCGGAGAAGGCCTGTTGAGGCATCGAAGGACGCGGGTTCGATTCCCGCCACCTCCACCCGATTTTTTTTATATAGGTGCTGGTCAGAGCCCTCCTTCGGAGGGCTCTGGTCGCGTCAGGACACGCGTAGGACACAAAAAGACACGGGACCGAGCGGTAAGCAGCGGCTAGTAGCGGTTCACGACGGCCACTCGGAGTGATGAAGCGGTGCCTCGTTTCGGCCCAGATCCCGGTGTCCGCTTGGGCCCCCGGGACTCCGCCGATCGGCTTTTGCGCGCGGGCTTGCCGACAACCACCCTCGCCCGGAACTCGAACGTTGGGAT
>JAKCDU010000088.1 GCA_021838445.1 Actinomycetes bacterium
GCGGGCGGCGGGCGGCGGGCGGCGGGCGGCGGCGATCGATAGTTAATCCACGAACGAGAGTGAAACTGCAGCGTGAATCCCGTCGCAGTTTCACTTTCGTTCGTGGATTTACAACGGTTCCCGGAGAGAGGCCGAGGGCCCGACCCGGACGGTGGCCCCCGGCGTGACCCTCCCTGTCGCGGCGACCGGCCCGGCGAAGCCCCGGCCCGACGAGGGCTGGGGCCCACCCCAATGGGTAGCTACAGCTGTTCCTCGGCCGAAGCGACCCGGAAGGATTGCCACCGGTGCCACACGGCCAGCGCGATGGCCGCCACAGCGAGAACAGCTATCAGGTAACCGGCGTAGCTGAAACCCTTCATGACCTTGTCGTAGCTGCCCCCCACGCCGTAGCCGATGCCTGCCATGGCCCCGTCCCAGATCAGCGACCCTATGGCGGTGAGGATGCCGAAGCGTAGGAGCGGCACCTCGGCCACTCCGGCGGGGACCGCCACGAAGTTACGGATGACGGGGACCAACCGACTGAAGAGCACCCCCCAGGTCTCGTGGCGGCTGTACCAGGCCTCGGCCCGGTCGAGGTCCTTGTGGGTGAGCAGCACGTAGCGCCCGTAGCGGTCCACGAAGGTCCGGCCGCCGTAGCGTCCGACGAACCAGGCGATGTAGGCCCCGACGAGCTCACCGCCGGCACCGGCGGCGATCACCGCAGCCAGGTTCAGCTGGTGCTTGTAGGCCAGGTACCCGGCGAAGCCGAGGGTGATCTCCGAGGAGGTGGGGACGCAGCATGACTGCAGCACCGACAGCACGAACACCGCCGTGTATCCGGCCGAGGACACGAAATGGGTGAAGTTGAGCAGGGCGAGCACCTAGCAAGGGTAGATGCCCGGACACCGGCAGGTGGTTCACGCCGCCGCCGACGGGTGAGCTCCGCCGCTAGGTGGCCGGCAGGGTGGTCCCCTACGTGGCCGGCAGGGCGGCCGGCTGTGGTCGGCTGGGTGGTCGGCGGGTGGTCGGCGCCGACCCGGCGGGTGATCCAGAAGGCGATGAAGAACGGTCTAGAAGGCAGTGAAGAGGGATGCGTGGGCCGGCAGGGCCAAGCACCCGGAGCTTCGACCGAGTCGGCTGAGCCCGGCCCGATCCCCGGCCGCGAAACCGATGGAACCGGACGAAAGGGCCTGCGGGCTCATGACCTGGGCCGTGTCACTGACCTCGCCGAGCCCCATCAGCCGACCCATCTCGTGGAGCAGGAGCACCCCGTCCCCGCCCGGAACGAAGCCGGCGGGGAGAGCCGCCGCAGCGGCGCTGAGAACCAGCGATCCCGACACGTAGACCATGCGACCGGTAAGCGCGTCCTTGGCGAGTATGGGGACGGCTCGACCCAGTGCATCGGTGGGACCGGGGAAGGCGCCCTGGGCCTCGGACAGCGTCAGCGGGAGGTGTTGGGCCCGGCTCTCGGCCGCCGAGGCCCAGGCGATGACCACTGGAGAGGGGGCGGTCCCGGTACCGAGGGGGATGACCCCGTTGGGGAACTGGTTGGTCGGCCCGCTGTATACGAACTGGATACCGGTGACCACGCTGACCTGCTCCAGGGCATGGGCGATGTCGTTCTGGGCCCAACTGGGGGCGCCGGCCAGGTCGAGCTGGTAGTAGACCGGCTGGCAGGGGTTCCAGCGGACCGGCGTACCGCTCGGGTTGACCCGCAAGAAGGCGTAACCCGGTCCCGCCGGGGCGGCCGAAGCGACGTCGGGTCCGTCCGGGTTGGCGGCCGAGGGCCGGGACAGCGCGTAAGGGAGCATCAGCAGCAGGGCCAGCCCCACCGCCACGATGACGGAGCGGACCGGTGTCCACGCCGGTCCCGGAGGGGCGCCCCCGGCCCGGCGGGCCGCCTGGCGGTCGGCGCGCCGCCAGGCCTCCTCCACCACGCCCTTATCAGCCCAGGCCGACACCCTCTGGCGAAATGAGCCGACCCGGCGGCGATCCAGTCCCAGCGGGGGGATGGCCCCGCCGGCGGGGCGACCGCCGCTTCCCAGCCTCCGGGGCGAGCGGGACCGCCCGGCCCACACCCGCTCGGCGTGCCAAACCCGCTCGATGCGGTGGCGCAACTCTCTGCGGCGCGCCCAGATCGAGGTGGAGTCGAGCGGGTCGGGCTCCTCGGGGACGAACAGCCGGGTGGGAGGCATGGGGCCGCGCCGGGTGGGCTGAGGCTCGGGCGCGGCAGGTGGCGCCTCCCCCGAGCGGAGGAAGGCCTCGATCTGGGCCATGAGCCGCTCGGAATCGGACCCGTTCGCCGGAGCCATGCCAACCGCAAGGCTACCCGCCCGCCGACCGGATCGATCCACCGGCTGCCGACTAGCTTGTGCCCTCGTGCCTTCGAACAAAAGAGCCCGCCAGCGCGCCGGTCGGGCCGCCCGTATGGCCGAACTGCAGGCCGCTCAGCGGCGGCGGCGGCGCAACACCCGAACCATTCCGATCATCGGCGTCGTGGTGGCCCTGGTCGTGGTCCTGATCCTCGTCACCGGTCTGAACAGCGGAAACAGCAAGAAAGTCAGTACCACGACCAGCACCACGGCTTCGGCGACCTCCCAGACCACCACGGCGGGAGCCACGACCGTCCCGACCACCGCCTCGTCCAAGAGCCCGCCGACGGCCCCCGCCGTGACCGCCGGCTCCCTCAGCGGGCCGACGCCCTGCCCCAAGTTCGACGGATCGAGCGCCCACATCATCCACTTCGCCCAGGCCCCTCCGTTGTGCATCACCTCAGGGAAGACCTACACCGAGACCATCGACACCAACGTCGGGTCGGTGACCGTCCAGTTCGACACGACCAAGACCCCCAACACCGCCAACAACTTCATCGTCTTGTCCCTGTACCACTACTTCGACGGGACGGCCCTGTTCCGGACCGACACCTCGATCGGGATCATCCAGGGGGGTTCGCCGCACACCCAGAGCCCTTCGGACCCGGGACCCGGATACACCATCAAGGACGAGGGTTCGGGCTTCACCTACCAGGCCGGCGACCTGGTCATGGCCAGGACCAGCGCGGCCAACAGTGCGGGCGCCCAATTTTTCTTCTGCGTGACCTCGGCCTGCTCGAACCTCAACTCGCAGGGTACTTACGTCGTGTTCGCCCACGTGACGAGCGGACTGCCGGTGCTGCAGAAGATCCTGTCCTCCAATGAGAACACCAACAGCGGGCTCGGCGGCGCCCCGGCCCAGCTGACCCTCATCCAGAAGACCACCGTCACCCAATCCTGAACGGAACCACCGAACATGACCTCCCCCTGCCCCAACCCCGACGGCTCGAGCCCCAAGCAGCAGCACTTCGACGCCCCCCCGCCCATGTGCATAGACCCCTCGAAGCGCTACACGGCCGAGATGGTGACCACCAAGGGGACCATGCGCCTGGCCCTCGACCCCATCGCCGCCCCCAAGACGGTCAACAACTTCGTCTTCCTGGCCCGGTACCACTATTTCGAGGGCATCGTGTTCCACCGGGTGATCCCGGGCTTCGTCCTGCAGGGCGGCGACCCCACCGGGACCGGGACGGGCAGCCCCGGCTACCGCTTCGAAGACGAGCTCCCCGCCCCCGGACGCTACGAGCTGGGGTCCCTGGCCATGGCCAACGCCGGGCCCAACACCAACGGCAGCCAGTTCTTCATCATCAGCGGGCCTGACGGCATGCGCCTGCCCCCCCAGTACTCCCTCTTCGGCAAGGTCGTGTCCGGCCTCGACGTGGTCTCCACCATCAACGATCTGGGCTCCCGTAGCGGGCAGCCCAAGGAGCTGGTGACCATCGAATCGGTCACGGTCAGCGAGATGGAGGACTGAGCTTCCGGGCCAGCCAGTCGAGGGACCTCGGGTAGCGCCAGTCGATGTTGCTGTGGGTCCCGTCGAACAGTTCGAAATGGACGGTTTCGGTGACCCCGACGCCGGCCAGCGCGTCCCGAAAGGCCACCGCCCCCAGGTCCAGCCAGTACTGGTCGCTGCGCCCCCCGTCTATCCATATGGCTCCGAGGCCTCTCAGCGCGTCGGCGTAGCGGTCGACCATGAGCACCGGATCCCAGGCCTGCCAGCGGGCCCAGACGTCGGGGCGCAGCCGGCCACTGGCGGTGTCGAAGGGAAGCTGGGGTGTCCCGTCGTCGTCGGCGGAGAAGCAGGCCGCCACCCCGTACATCATCAGAAGGTCGAAGTCCTCGCCCCGGGCTTCGGGCGGGCGACGCCGGTGATCCTCCCACCATGCCGCGGGCGAGCCCCCGAAGGCCCGCAGGGTTCGCACCGACCGGCCGATCTCGGGTAGGTAGAGCAGCTCGTAGAGGGCGTCTCCGGCATGCGTGGCGAGGGCCCCGAAGAGGTCGGGGCGCAGCATGGGCGTGATCATGGCGCCGAAGCCACCACTCGACTTGCCCTGCAGTCCCCGGTAGGGCGCCGCCGCGAGGGTCCGGTAACGGGAGTCGACGAAGCTCACCACGTCCTCGCACAGGTAGGTGTGGTAGCGCCCGGTGCCGGCCGAGTCGACATATTGCGAGCCCCCGTACGAGGTCCAGGCGTCGACGAAGACCAACAGGCAGGGCGGGGTTCCCCCTTCGGCGAAGAGCCGGTCGGCCACCTCGGGGTAAGGCTCGCGGTTCCACGCCCGGTTGGCCCAGGTCGAGACGAAGCTGCCGTAACCCTGGAGCACGTAGACCGTCGGGTACCTCCGGTCGGGCTCGTCGTCGTAGCCGGGGGGCACGTAGACCCACAGCGGGCGATCGGCGGGATCCCCGAGGGGATTGCCCTCCAACGCCGGCGAGTGGACGATGTGGCGGTCGATGCGACCGGCCCACGTGTGGTCCCAGGGAAGCGTCACCACCCAAACGTACTCAGACCGTGAACATCGCGTTTCCAGTCGGTTTCATGGGGGCCGGGGCCGGTTCGGCCCACCTACGGTGACGCCGTGGGGCGAGCGGCTCAGCTCAGCGGCTTCACCGTCGCGGTGACCGGCGGCCAAGGCACCTACGAGCAGGTGTCGTGGTTCGCCCGGCGCGGGGCCCGGGTGCTGGTGGGCCCCGTCGTCGAGGTCGGGGCCGGCGCCGAGCCGGCGGGGGAAGGGCCCCACCGGGGACGCGACGGCGCCGAGGTGTCATCGGCGGTGACGCTGGTCGATCTCATCTGTCGAGGCTCGGTCCACGCCGTGACCTTCGCCGCCGGATCCTCGGTGAAGCAGTTCATGGCCGCTGCTGACGGGTCCCGGCGGGGCCGTAACGTGTTGTCGGCGCTCAACCGGGCCATCGTGGTCGCCTGCCCGGACCGGGCGTGCTCAGCCGTGGCTCGCGAGGAGGGCATCGACCGGGTGCTGGTCCCCGACGACCAGAGTCCCGGGTCGATGGTGGGCCTGGTCCGCGACGAGCTTCTGAGCAGCCGCCAGCGCCTGCTGGCGGGGCCCAACGAGATCGTCCTGCAGGGCTCGGCGGTGCTGGTGGACGGTTGGCCGGTGAACCTCAGCGACACGGAGCGGGCGGTGCTCACCAAGTTGGCCGAGCATCCGGGCGCCACGGTCAGCCGCCGGGTGCTGCTCCGCCACGTCTGGAAGGACCCCTCGGTCGGCGGTGAGGTCCTCGACCGGGCCGTCGAGCGACTGCGCGACGAGCTCGGCCCCACCGGAGGGGCGGTCGAGCTGGCCGCCCGTCGGGGGTACCGCTTCCGGGCGGTGAGAGCCCCCTCGAAGCCCCGTTGAGGACCGGGTCACCCCCGGCCCGGGGCGCAGCAACCCACGCTCCCGTGGCGTGACGGGACCGGAGCCCAGGGCGACCCGGTGGGAGGCAAGACCCGCTCCCGCCAGCCCGTCAGGAACCTTGCAGGACCTCGAGCGGCGCCGGGCGGGCGTCCACGAACACCGTCACCTCGCCCGCGCCAGCGGAGGTCCACGAGCCGTCGGGGTGGCGGATCAGGGCGGTCCGCTCGTCGATGGCGGCGATGCGCAAATGGCCCGTGGCCAGTTGCACCGTGCGATGCGCCTTCTCCTCCGACCAGGTGTCGTAGTGGGGCATGACGGCGATCCGCGAGATGAGCCCCAGACCCAGCGTCAGCGCGCCGCCCCTCGGGTCGACCATGGGATCTCCGAGGACCATGGCCCCCGCCGAGGAACCGGCCACCACCGCTCCGGCGTGCCAGGCCCCGACGATGGCCTCCCACGCCGGGGTCTCCTTCAACACCGACAGCAGGTGCATCGGTGATCCGCCGCTCAGGTAGATGAAGCGGGCGTCGGCGAGTCGGACCGCCATGGCCTCGTCGAGGGCGTCGCGGCGGGAGAGGATCATCACCGCCTCGGTTCGGGCCCCGAAGCCGGCGAACCACTTCTCGGCGGTGGCCACGGCCCGTCCGGGGTGCTCGTAGGCGGCAGCCGTCGGCAGGACCATGACGGGGGCCTGCCCGGACTGCTGCCAGAGGGCTTCGTCGAAGTCGCAGCCCGCGGTCCACTCGGCCCCGCCCACCAGGGCCAGAGGCCCCGGACCGGTTCCACTCGGGCGCTCACTGCCACCTGGAGAAGTCACAGCCTCTCAAGGTAGCGGGGCCTGACGGGCGCCGAATCGCTTCGGACGCCCGCCCGCGGCCCGGGGTGGAGTCCCCTTCTCCTTGCCAGACACTAATCGGCGCATTCCGGCGGTCGCTTTGGCCCGGCGCCCGGCCGACGACGACAATGGGGAAATCATGGAAAAAGACCGCCCCTGGGTGATGCGGACCTACTCCGGCCACTCGACCGCCCGTGCCTCCAACCGTCTCTACCGGACCAACCTGGCCAAGGGGCAGACCGGCCTGTCGGTGGCTTTCGACCTGCCGACCCAGACGGGCTACGACCCGGACGCTCCCCTGGCGCGCGGCGAGGTGGGCAAGGTCGGCGTGCCGGTGGTCCACCGGGGCCACATGGAGGAGCTGATGGACGGCATCCCGCTGGACCGGATGAACACGTCCATGACCATCAACGCCACCGCGGCGTGGCTGCTCGCGCTGTATGTGGGCCGGGCCGACCAGACCGGGGTGGCCCGGGACGATCTCACCGGCACCATCCAGAACGACATCGTCAAGGAGTACCTGTCACGGGGTACCTACATCTTTCCTCCCGGGCCGAGCCGGCGCCTGACCGTGGATACCATCGCCTGGACGGTCCGCCACGCTCCCCGGTGGAATCCCATCAACGTCTGCAGCTACCACCTCCAAGAGGCGGGAGCCACCCCGGTGCAGGAGCTGGCCTTCGCCCTGGCCACGGCCATCGGGGTCGTCGACGCGGTGCGGGACTCGGGACAGTTGACCCCCGACGAGCTGCCCGCCGTCGTGGGCCGAATCTCGTTCTTCTGCAACGCCGGTATCCGCTTCGTGGAGGAGACGTGCAAGATGCGGGCGTTCACCGCCATGTGGGATCGCATCGCCCTCGACCGCTGGGGCGTGACCGACCCCAAGTTGCGCCGGTTCCGCTACGGGGTCCAGGTGAACTCCCTGGGCCTCACCGAACAGCAGCCCGAGAACAACGTTCCCCGCATAACCCTCGAAGCCCTCGGCGTGCTGCTGTCGCGCGACGCCCGGGCCCGGGCCCTGCAGCTGCCGGCCTGGAACGAGGCCCTCGGGCTCCCCCACCCCTGGGACCAGCAGTGGTCCCTGCGCATCCAGCAGATCCTGGCTTTCGAGACCGACCTGCTCGAATATGGCGACATCTTCGAGGGCTCGAAGGTGATCGAGGCGCGCACCGCGGAGCTGATCGAGGCCGCCGACGCCGAACTGCAGCCCATCCTGGCCGCAGGCGGAGCGTTCGAGAACATCGAGCTCATGAAGGCCAAGCTGGTGTCCAGCCAGTCCGAGCGCACACGACGCATCGAAGCCGGCGACCTCCCCGTCGTCGGGGTCAACCGGTTCACCACAACCGAGCCGTCGCCTCTCGACGGGGAGGAGTCGGTGCTCACGGTGGACCCGGCGGTCGAGGCGGCGATGGTCGCCGACGTGGAGAGCTGGCGGCGACGACGGGACGGGCGAGCGGTGCAGGTGGCGCTCGACGACCTGCACCGGGCGGCCGAGGACTCCCGGAACATCATGGAGCCGTCCATCGCCCTGGCCCATGCCGGGGGGACGACCGGGGAGTGGGCTGACGCCCTGCGTTCCATCTGGGGGGAGTTCCGGGCTCCGACCGGGGTCTCGTCGGCCCTCACCCAACCGCGCCTCGACCTCGACCAGAGGTCGAGGTCGAGAGTCGCGCCCGGGTCCGCGCAGAACCGGTTGCGGCTGCTGGTGGCCAAACCCGGGCTGGACGGTCACAGCAACGGGGCCGAGCAGATCGCCGTGGCGGCGCGCGACGCCGGGTTCGAGGTGATCTACCAGGGCATCCGCCAGACCCCCGAGCAGATCGTCGCCACCGCCCGCGACGAGGACGTGGATCTGATCGGTCTGTCCATCCTGTCGGGCGGCCATATGGACCTGGTCGCGACTGTCACCGATCTCATGCGCGAGGCCGGACTGGACATCCCTGTCGTGGTCGGCGGGATCATCCCCACCGAGGACGCAGTTGCTCTGAGAGACCTCGGGGTGGCCGCCGTCTACACCCCCAAGGACTACGAGTTGAGCAAGATCATCTCGGAGCTGGCCGCCCTGGCCGGCCGGTCCTGACGTCGGAAACCACCCACAAATAGAGGAACACGCTCACCCTTTCTCAGCCAATGGTGGGCCACAGTTCAGCTATTTCTCAAGTGACTTCTCACCGTTGATCCGGGGTCAATATTTCTGACCCATTAGCGAGCAAAGACCCGGTTCCAATGGGACGAATACGCGGCTGAAGTAAACCAGACAGCACCAAACTCAATGATCGTGCAGGACTCTCGGAACGGCCGCCGCAAACCGGCTCCGACGCCTTCGGCCATCTCCGGCGCCGGTCCTTGACACCTTCGCCGCCCGAACCGATGCTCCCCCTTGCTCCTAGGGGCATGCCCAACATCGGGTTCAACAAGGAGGACGGAACAGTGGAGTTGTCCAAGACCAGGAAGCGGGTGGCGGCCATAGCCGCACTCGCACTACCAATCTCGGGGCTGGCGGCGGCGGTACTTCCGTCCTC
>JAKCDU010000031.1:0-28030 GCA_021838445.1 Actinomycetes bacterium
GCTCTGCTTTCGCCGGGGGCGGCGTTGGCGAGGGCGGCTACAACGGTCCTCCCGGGGCCGGCTTTGGCGACTGGGCCGAGCCGGCCCCGGCGGCGGCCGCCGGCGCGTCGGCCACCCGCCGGGTCAGCACCTCGACGGTCACCCGCGACCCCAGCCGGCGGTTGGGCCCGGACCGGCCCGGAGCCGGACCTCCCCGGCGGCCGCCGACCGGCGGTGGCGGGGGTGAGGTGGGCAACCGGGTAGTGGTCGGCGTCGGCCTCGTGGTCGTGCTGTTCATCGCCTACGCCATCGGGGCCAAGGCCCTGGTGCTGCTCTCCGCGGTGGTGGTCGTAGCGGCCGCCGCCGAGGCCTACAACATGACCCGGGCCCCCGGCTTCCGGCCGGCCACGCTGCTGGGGCTGGTGGCCACCGTCGGTTGCGTGCTCGGGGCCTATTGGAAGGGAATCGGCGCCATACCCATAGTCACGGTGCTGCTGTTCGCCGGGACCATGCTCTGGTACGTGCTGGGAGTGGTCGAGGCACGGCCCCTGGCCAACGCCGCGGTCACCGTAATGGTGTTCGTCTGGGTGTCGGTCATGGGTTCCTTCTCGGCTGTCCTGCTCCAGGCCCACAGCGGCAAGGGCCTGTTCCTCGGGGCCATCCTGGTCGCTATCGCGGCCGACATCTTCGCCTTCGTCGTCGGGCGGTGGATCGGCAGTCGCCCCATGGCCGCGGCCATCAGCCCCAACAAGACCATCGAGGGATTCGTAGGCGGCCTCGTGGGGGCCATCATCGTCGGTGCCATCGTCGGCAAGGTGGTCCACCCGTGGTCGGGCATGCGTTACGGACTGGTGCTCGGTCTGGTGATCGGGCTCATCGCGCCGGCCGGTGACCTGTTCGAGTCCATGCTCAAGCGTGACCTCGGCATCAAGGACTCGGGCACCGTGCTCGGCGGTCACGGTGGGCTGTTGGACCGCTTCGACAGCATCCTCCTGGCGCTTCCCGCCGCCTACTTCGTGGCCACCCTCGCCCACGTCGTATGAGCGCTTCCCGCTAGCTCGTTGCGCACCGTCAGCCTGGTCGGCTCGACCGGGTCCATCGGCACCCAGGCCATCGACGTCGTCCGGGCCGAGCCTGACGCCTACCGGGTGGTGGCCCTGGGAGCGGCCCGTTCGGTGGAGCTGTTGGCCGAGCAGGCGGCTCTGCTCCGCCCCGAGCGCGTGGCCTTGGCCGACGCCGGGCGCGCCGCTGAGCTGGCCGCCCGCCTGCCACCGGGAACCGAGCTGCTCGTCGGGCCCGAGGCCCTGGTCGCCATCTCCGAGGATGCCGACGTGGTGGTCAACGGCGTGGTCGGCTTCGCCGGTCTGCCCGTCACCCTCGCTGCGCTGCGGGCCGGGCGGCGGTTGGCCCTGGCCAACAAGGAGTCGCTCATCGCCGGGGGCCCGGTGGTCCAGGTCGCCCGTTCCACCCCGGGGGCCGAGATCGTGCCGGTCGACTCCGAGCACTGCGCCATCCACCAGTGCCTGAGGGCGGCGACCACCGAGCAGGAGATGGCGGCGCTGCCCGCTCTGCGCGCCGGGGCGTTGCGCCGGTTGATCCTGACCGCCAGCGGTGGCCCGTTCCGGGGCCGCACCCTGCAGTCCCTCGGCGAGGTGACCCTGGCCGAGGCCCTGGCCCACCCGACCTGGAGCATGGGCCCGAAGATCACGATCGACTCCTCAACCCTCATGAACAAGGGCTTGGAGGTGATCGAGGCCCACGAGCTGTTCGGCGTGGACTACGACAGCATCGACGTGGTGGTCCACCCCCAGTCGATCGTGCACTCGATGATCGAGTTCTCCGACGGGGCCACCCTCGCCCAACTCTCGGAGCCCGACATGCGGCTGCCGATCGGCTACGCACTGGCCTACCCCGACCGCCTGGCGACCCCCTTCGGGCCGCTCGACTGGACCCGGGTCGGGCCGCTCAGCTTCGAATCCCCCGACCGCCAGGCCTTCCCGTGCCTGGATCTGGCCTACCGCGCCGGCCGACTGGGCGGAGCCGCCCCGGCGTGGATCAACGGTGCCAACGAGGAGGCCGTGGGCGCCTTCCTGGACGGCCGCATCCGGTGGGTGGACATCCCGGCCATCATCGCCTCGGCCCTCGACGACTACTCGCCGTTCACCCCGGTTAGCGTTGACGACGTGCTCGAAGCCGATCGCGCCGGCCGGGAATTGGCCCGCCGGGCCGCGGCCGCCTCGCCCCGCGTCCTGCGGTGACCCGCCTGGTCCCCCCCGGCCCGGGTGGGTTGGCCGACATCCCCCCGCCCGCTCCGACGGCCCGCTCGGGGCCGGCCGAGGTGGCGCGCCTGGCCGTGGTCGTGGCCGCCGTCATCGCCGCCGGCTACCTGGCCGGCTATGGCGAACCGGTGCTTCTGATCCTCTTCCTGATCGGCTGCATCGTGGCCCACGAGTTCGGTCACTACATCGCGGCCAAGACCGGCCGGGTGAAGGTGACCGAGTTCTTCGTGGGTTTCGGCCCCCGTCTCTGGTCGATTCGGCGGGGGGAGACCGAATACGGGGTCAAGGGAATACCGCTGGGTGGCTACTGCCGCATCGTCGGCATGAACAACCTGGAGGACGTCGACCCCGCAGAGGAGGGGCGCACCTACCGGGCGGCACCGCTCTGGCGGCGGCTGCTGATCGACGTGGCCGGCTCGTCGATGCACTTCGTCATCGCCCTGGTCGTCCTTTTTTCCATGTTCTTCTGGACCGGGGACCAGGGTTACTACCTCACCCGGGTTCCGGCTGACAGCCCCATCCAGTCGATTGTGGCGCTTCAGGGCGGCCAGAGCCCGGCCCAGAAAGCCGGACTGCAGGTGGGGGACCGGATAGAAGCCATCAACGGGGTCCACTTCGCCACCTACCAGGACATGGCCAAGTACATCCAGGCCCGGGCCGGCGTCCGTCTG
The DNA here is from genome assembly GCA_021838445.1 of Actinomycetes bacterium. GTDB lineage: Bacteria > Actinomycetota > Acidimicrobiia > Acidimicrobiales > Palsa-688 > JAKCDU01. The sequence goes on from JAKCDU010000031.1 coordinate 2,930, forward strand.
GACCTCACCGTGGAGCGGGGCGGCCGGCTGCTGCACCTCTACCCGACACCCATCCCCGAGGACTCGGCGGTCCGCCTGGTCGGCGGCCAGAAGCTAGCCGGTGGCAACGTCGGCTTCATCGGCTTCTCCACCAGCGGGATCATCCACTCGTCGTTCACCGCCTCGGTGAGCGAGGCGGGGGGAGCCTTCGTGGCCGGCGCCGCCCAGACCTTCGACGCCCTCGGTCATCTCGTGACCTTCCACGGGGTCAGCAACTACTTCCACATGCTCTCCAGTCAGAAGGCCGCCAAGAGCAACCCTGATCAGCTCACCACCGTCGTGGCCCTACCGAGCGTGCTGAACCAGGCTTCCCAGAGCGGGTTGCCGACGGTGCTGTGGATCCTGGCCCTCATCAACATCTCGATCGGGATCATCAACCTGCTCCCGTTCTTCCCCGTCGACGGGGGTCGGGTGGTCGTGGCCCTCTACGAGGGGATCCGCAGCATCCGCCGCCCCTACCGGGTGGACATGCAGAAGTTGTTGCCGGTGATGTACGCCATGCTCACCGTGTTCGTTCTGTACAGCTTCGGTTGGATCCTCATCAACCTGCGGACCATGTCCTAGCCGTCGGGCGTCGCCCGAGCGGCGCCCGTCCAGCGGCGCCTAGTGGCGAGCGCCTAGTGGCGAGCGCCTAGGGGCGAGCACCGAGTGGGCGCCCAGCATTGGCGCACCGGGTGGGGAACCAGCGTGGGAACGCTGGCCAGTCCGCTCGTTGCGCCGCATTGTTCCCTGGGGTCACTAGCCTGAGCTTCGATGCCTCCCACCGTGTCATCGCGCTACGAGCGCCGCCAGACCCGCAAGATCATGGTCGGGTCCGTCCCCGTCGGGGGCGACTCGCCGATCACCGTCCAGTCGATGACCATCACCAAGACGGCCGACGTCGAGGGCACCCTGGCCCAGATCTACGCCCTGAAGGCCGCCGGAGCAGACATCGTGCGCTGCACCTGCAACGAGAAGGAGGCGGCCGAGGGCCTGGCCCGGATCGTGCCCCGCAGTCCGGTGCCCATCGTCGCCGACATCCATTTCCACGTGGAGATGGCGCTGGCTGCGCTCGAGGCCGGGGTCCAGTGCCTGCGCCTCAACCCCGGCAACCTGCGCAAGCCCGAAGAGATCAAGCTGGTCGCCCGCGAGTGCCGTGACCGGGGGGTGCCGGTCCGTATCGGGGTCAACGCCGGGAGCCTCGATAAGGATCTCTACGACAAGTACGGGGGCCCCACGCCCGAGGCCCTGGTGGAGTCGGCCCAGAAGGAGCTCCGCCTGTTTCGCGAGGTCGACTTCGACAACGTCAAGATTTCGGTCAAGGCCTCAAATGTCCCGCTCATGATCGAGGCCTACCGCCAGCTGTCGGAGACCGTCGATCATCCGCTCCACCTTGGCGTGACCGAGGCCGGCCCGCCGCCGGCCGGCACCATCAAGGGGACCGCCGGTATTGCCACGCTGCTCTCCGAGGGCATCGGCGACACCATCCGCTACTCGCTCACCGCCGACCCGGTGGAGGAGGCCAAGGCGGGCCGAGTGCTGCTCGAGGCCCTCGGCTTGCGGGAGCGGACCAACGTGGATCTCATAGCGTGCCCGGCCTGCGGTCGAGCCGAGATCGACGTCTACAAGGTCGCCCAGGAGGCCCAGGCCGCCCTCGAGGGGAGGGAGATCCCCCTGCAGGTGGCCGTCATGGGCTGCGTGGTCAACGGTCCCGGCGAGGCCCGCTCGGCCGATCTCGGGATCGCCGCCGGTCGCCACCGGGGTCACCTGTTCATCCGGGGCCGCATCGTGCGGGTGGTCCCCGAGGACGAGATGGTCTCGGCGCTGGTCGACGAGGCCGAGAAGCTGGTCAAGGAGGGTTTCGAAGCCCGGCTGGCGGCAGCTGACGAGTCGGCTGCGGCCGAGGCCGAGGCCGACCGGCGGGCCCTCCTCGATGACAAGGGTGCCGACGCCAACCGATCGGAGGCCCGGGTGGAGCTGATCGAGAAGCGCCTGAAGCAGTTCGACGACCAGGCTTCCGGGTAGGCGCCGGAGGCCCTCCCGGGAAAATCGCGGGAAGCCGGCGCCGCTGCCGGTCAGACTGGTGGGCGTGGCCGGGCGGGAAGGAAGGGGCGGGCCGGGGATGCGGCAGCTGGCCCCCGACGAGATACCGGCGTTCATCCGTTCGGTCCGGGTGCCGTTCCTCGACCCGTTCGGTGCGGGGGAAGTCGACGAGCCCTGGGTGGCCCGCACCGCGGCCCGGATCGAACCCGACCGGGCGTGGGTGGTCGTCGACGACGACCGCTTCGTGGCCAACTGCTGCATCTACAGCATGAACGTCACCGTACCCTCGGCGTCGGGCGAGGCGAACTGCCCGACCCTGCCGATGGGCGGGGTGAGCGCCGTCGGTGTGCACCCCACTCACCGGCGGCGGGGTCATCTCACGGCGATGATGACGGCCATGCTCGACGACTGCCGGCGCCGGGGGGAGCCGCTGGCCGGGTTGATCGCCTCGGAGTCGTCGATCTACGGGCGTTTCGGTTTCGGGTCGGCGACCGACGCGGTCACCGCCACGATCGACAAGCGGCGCGCCGTGATGGCCCGTCCACCCGCGCTCCCACCCCTGCGCCTGCTCGAGCCGGAGGAGGCCCTCGAGGTGCTTCCAGGCCTGTTCGACCGGCTACGCCGGGGCCGGCCCGGGCAGGTCGACATGCACCCCACCCGCTGGGCCGACCTCGTGGCCGACGACCACCCCGGCGGCCGGGACGGATTCTCCCGGCCGTTCTTCGCCGTCGGCGACGATGGCTGCGCCCTGTACCGGGCCCGGGAGCGGGGCGGGGGCGAGGGCGACGGCGAGGAGCTGTCGGTCCTGTACCTCGGCGGCTCGAGCGCCGAGGTGGAAGCCGGATTGTGGAGGTTCTTGTTCGAGGTCGATCTGGTGGAGCGGGTCGTGGCCCCCTTCCGGCCGGTCGACGACCCGTTGCGCTGGCGGCTGGCCGACCCCCGCCAACTCCGCATCGACGCCCTCGGGGACCGGCTCCACCTGAGGGTGCTCGACATGGCGGCGGCATTCGAGCGGCGGGGCTACCGCGGCAGCGACCGCGTCGTGATCGAGGTGGAGCCGCCGGCGGTCGACTGCGGCGACGACGACGCCGTACTGGGGCGCTGGGTCCTCGAGGCCGGCCCTGAAGGGGCCTCGTGCCGGAGGGCCCGGCCGGCCGAAGGGCCGGACCTGCGCCTCGGTGTGGCCGCCCTGGGGTCCCTGTACCTCGGTGGTCACCCAGCCACGCTCCTGGCCTCCGCCGGGTTGGTCGAGGAGTCGACGAGAGGGGCGTTGGGCGCCGCCGACCGGCTGCTCACCAGCCGTCCGGTCCCGGCCACGGCGTTCGGCTTCTGAACCCCACCGCCGCCCCCGGGTCGGGTGGCGGTGCGCCATCCCTTAACTTCTAGGGCCTATGGCCTCGCCCGTCACCCCCCGCAGCCAGGATTTCCCCCGCTGGTACCAGGACGTCATCACCCAGGCCGAGCTGGCGGACAATGGACCGGTGCGGGGCACCATGGTCATCCGACCGTGGGGTTACGCCATATGGGAGCGCATCCAGGCCGAGATCGACCGGCGGATCAAGGAGGCCGGCGCCGAGAACGCCTACTTCCCGCTGTTCATCCCCGAGAGCTACCTGACCCGCGAAGCCGAGCACGTCGAGGGTTTCAGCCCGGAGCTGGCGGTGGTCACCCACGGGGGAGGGCGGCAGCTCGACGAACCCGTGGTGGTCCGCCCGACCAGCGAGACGGTGATCAACAGCTTCATCGCCAAGTGGGTCCACAGCTACCGTGACCTGCCCATGCTGGTCAACCAGTGGGCCAACGTGGTCCGCTGGGAGCTGCGCCCCCGCCTGTTCCTCAGGACCAGCGAGTTCCTCTGGCAGGAGGGTCACACCGCCCACGTGTCCGAGGAGGACGCTCGCCTCTACGCCCTGCGCATCCTGCGCGAGGTGTACCAGTCGACGATGGAGGATGTCCTTTCGGTCCCGATCCTGCTCGGCCACAAGACCCGGCGGGAGCGTTTCGCCGGGGCCATCCGGACCTGGACCTGTGAAGGGATGATGGGCGACGGGAAGGCCCTGCAGATGGGCACCAGCCACGAGCTGGGGCAGAACTTCGCCCGCGCCTTTGGGATCCAGTTCACCAGCGAGGCGGGGACCCAGGAGTACGCCTGGCAGACCTCCTGGGGCGTCTCGACCCGGCTGGTGGGCGCGCTGATCATGGCCCACGGTGACGACGCCGGTCTGCGCCTCCCTCCGGCGCTGGCGCCCGTCGAGGTCGTGGTGGTGCTGATCCGCGACGAGGAGGCCACCAGGGCGGCGGCCCAACAGCTGGTGAGCGAGCTGGCTGCCGCCAGCCGGAGGGTCCGCCTCGATGACCGGGTCGCCACCTCGTTCGGGCGCCGGTCGGTCGAGTGGGAGCTGAAGGGGGTCCCGGTACGGCTCGAGGTGGGGCCGCGCGACCTGGCGGAGGGTCAGGTGACCCTCGTACGGCGGGACATCCAGGAGAAGCGCACCGTGGCTCTGGCCGGGGCGGTCACCGAGTCGGTCGCCGCTCTCGCCGCCGTCCAGTCGGGTCTCCTGGCCGAGGCCCTCCAGGCACGAGAGGAGCGCACCTTCAGCGCTTCGGGCGGTGACGAGGCGGTGGAGGCGGTCGAGGCCGGCGGCTTCGCCTTGCTGCCGTGGGATGCCCTCGGGGAGGAGGGCGAGACCCGCCTGGCCGGCAGTGGCCTGACCGTCAGATGCCTGCGCCGGCCCGACGGGACCCTCGCCGAGGCCGACGACGAGTCGGGCCTGATCGCCGTGGTTGCCAAGGCCTACTGACCCCGCCTACGGCGGGGCTGAGGCCCCCGTCCCGGGGGTGCCCTGGCCGGGCTGCGGAGGTTCCCCCCCAGCCCGGCGGTATACTCCTCGCTGCCGCTCGGTGCGGGCGGACAGCTGGCGTGGGCCGCTCCTGCGTTGAGCAGGGTGCCCACGCTTTTGTTCGTGCCCGAGGACCGACGCCGAATCAGAAGGGAGGAGAACTTGGTCGGATCACAGGACGCCATGAGGGCGCTACTCGAACCGGCTCTCTCCTCCGCCGGGCTCGAGCTGTGGGACATCGAGGTTTCCCGTCACGGGCTGCGCGTGCTGGTCGACCGGCCGGGCGGGGTCGACTTGGACGCCTTGGCCCAAGCGGCCGGGGAGGTGGTCTCGCCGCTGCTCGACGAGCACCCGGAACTGACCCCTGACGGGCAGTTCGATCTCGAGGTGTCGAGCCCCGGGGTCGAGCGCACCCTGAGCCGGCTCGACCACTACCTCCGCTACCTCGGCTCAGAGGTGTCGGTCAAGACCAGAGTGGTCATCGGGGAGTCTCGTCGGCACCAGGGGGTACTGGTGGCGGCCGACGAGGAGGGCATCATCCTCGACCCGATGGAGGGCTCGTCGGGCCGGGCCGTGGCCATAGGCCACGACCAGATCGAGCGGGCCCGGACGGTCCTCGTGTGGGGCCCGGCTCCCAAGCCGGGGTCCGCTCAACGCAAGTCAACGGATGGTTCAGGGGCGGTCAAGCGACCCGCCGCCTCCGGCCGGAAACGGGCCGAACAACCGGTCGCATCCAGAGAGAGAGACACCGAATGATCAAAGAAACGAGCATCGACTTCCTCGACGCCCTCCAGCAGATCGCCAAGGACAAGGGCATCAGCGTGGACACCCTTCTGGACGCCTTGGCCAACGCCTTGCTGGCGGCCTACAAGCGGATGCCCGACGCCGAGGACTTCGCCACGGTCACCGTCGATCCCGACACCGGCGAGATACGCGTGTACGGCCAGGAGCTCGACGACGACGACAACGTCATCCGGGAGTGGGATGTCACGCCGAAGGACTTCGGCCGCATCGCCGCCCAGACGGCCAAGCAGGTGATGACCCAGCGCATCCGTGAAGCCGAGCGGGACCTCAAGTACGAGGAGTACGCGGGCCGGGAGGGCGACATCGTCACCGGGATCATCCAACAGACCGACAGCCGCTACACCTTGCTCGACCTGGGCAAGGTGGAAGCCCTGCTGCCCCAGGCCGAGCACGTCCCCTACGAGAAGTACGACCACGGGTCGCGCCTCAAGGCCTACATCGTGGAGGTTCGCAAGACCTCGAAGGGCCCCCAGATCGTGGTCAGCCGGACCCACCCGGGGTTGATCAAGCGGCTCTTCGAGCTCGAGGTGCCGGAGATCTCGAGCGGCGTGGTCGAGATCAAGGCGGCCGCCCGCGAACCCGGTCACCGCACCAAGATCGCGGTGTGGTCCAACGACCCCAACGTGGACCCGGTCGGCGCCTGCGTCGGCGCCCGGGGAGCGCGGGTGCGGATGGTCACCAACGAGCTGCGCGGCGAGAAGGTGGACATCGTCCCCTTTTCCGACGACCCGCGGGAGTTCGTCATGCGAGCCCTGCAACCGGCCAAGGTCAAGGAGGTCCACCTCGACGACTCGACCGGTACGGCCACCGTCGTGGTCCACGACTTCCAGCTCTCCCTGGCCATCGGCAAGGAGGGCCAGAACGCCCGCTTGGCCGCCCGACTGACCGGCTGGCGTATCGACATCAAGAGCGAGACCCAGATGGCCGAGGAGGCCGCCTACGCCGAGCAGGAGTGGGCCGAAGGCGAATGGGTCGAGACCGAGTCGGGGGAGATGGTCTGGCAGCCCGCCGAGGGCGGCGAGGCCGTCTCCGCCGAGCAGTGGTCGGCGGGCACCGGCGACGAGGCGGGGGAGTCGGCCGATGGCGAGGCGGTGACCGAGACCGACGAGGCCGACACCGACAAGGCCCACACCGACGAGGCCCACACCGACGAGGCCCACACCGACGAGGCCGAGACCGACGAGGCCGACCCCGTGGGTGGGGCCGGGACCGGGTCGGACCCGGGCGAGGCCGGCCAAGCGGGGGCCGAGGGGTAGCGCCCGGCCCGCCCCGCCCCGAGCGCACGTGCATCGGGTGCCGGACCCGGCACGGGACCGGTACGCTGGTGCGGGTCGCACGCGCCGCGGACGGCTCGTTGTTTCTTAGCCGGGTCGCTCCCGGTCGAGGGGCATGGCTGTGTCGGGATCCCCGTAGCGGGGGCCCCGACGTCTTGTGCCTCGAATCCGCAGCACGCCGGAATGCCTTCGCCAGGGCCTTCCGGTCCGAGGTGTCCGCCGGTGCTCTCCGACTGCTGAGAGCAAGCCCGTCGGAACGTGAGAACATGGAAGTCGAACAGCAGCAACCAAGAAGGGACTGACGCAGCAACTTGCCGAAGAAGATCCGGGTCTACGAGCTAGGACGTGAGCTCGGCCTCACCAACAAAGAAGCGCTCGACCTCTGCCTGCAGCTGGGCATCGGGGTCAAGAGCCACTCCTCGAGCATCGAGGAGCAGCAGGCCGATCGCGTCCGCCGTAAGGCCGATCAGGAGGGTCTGCGCCGCCCCGTCCAGCCCGAGGGCGGCGACAGCCACGAGGAGCCGGCCGCCGCCCAGGCTGAAGCCCCGGCCCGAACCGCAGCGCCGACCGCCGACAGTCCCTCGCCGGCTCAGCACCGCGCCCCGGCCGCCGCGCCGCCCGTAGCTGACCGCCCCGCCCCGCCCCGCCCCGACAGCGGCCCAGCCGCCCCGGCGCGCCCGCTGACCGAGGCCCCCGCCGCCGGCGGCCCCCGCTCCGAGCGCCCCGCCGCGGCCGCCGCCCCCGCGCCCGCAACTGACGCGCCCTCCGCCGGGCCGGTACCCGGCGAGCGACCCGTCGCGCCCGCTGCGGCTTCGGTTCCCGAGCTCCCCATCGCCCCGGCCGCCGCGGCTGTTGCGCCGCCCGCCGCGGCTGTCGCGCCGCCCGCCGCCGACCGGGCCGTTCCCTCAACCCCGGCTGACCGGCCCGCCGCCGTGTCGGAAGAGCGCCCCCTCGCGGCCGAGCGCCCGCTCGCCGCCGATCGACCCGGCCCCGGCTCGGCCGGAGTCACCCCGCCGGCTGGTCCCGCCCCTGCTGGGCGCGCCGGTGGACCTTCGATGCCGCCGCCCCGGCCGGCGTCGCGACCGGGTACGGCCACGTCCGCACCTTCGTCATCGCCGGCCTCCCCGCCTCCGGTGCCGCCCGGAGGGCTGCATCACGGGTCGGCGACCAACGCACCGGTCCGACCCTCGGGCCCCGGCGCCGGTGGTCCGTCCTCGGGCCCGGCGGTGCCTTCCGCTCCCGCCGCTCGGGAAGGCGCCGGTCGCGAGGGCAGCGCCCCGGCCCGCCCGTCGGGACCGCCGCCCCGGCCCTCGGGCCCCGGCGCCGGTCGACCGGGATCCCCCTCACCCGCCGCCGGTGGTGGCCCTCGTCCCTCGGGAAGCGTCACCCCGGGGGTGGAGGTACCTGCGGCCAGTGCCGCGTCTGCCCCTCCGGGCCCCCGTCCCGGCCCCGGAGGGCGCCCGCCCGGGCCGCCCATGTCGTCCTCGGGCAAGCCCATCCCGCCCCCGCCGGGTGTCCGCCGGCCGCCGCTGTCGGCGTCGGGCAAGCCCATCCCGCCCCCGCCCGGTAGAGGCCCCGCCGCAGCTCGCGCCGGTGGCGCGGGCGCGGGTCGGCCGGCCGGACCCGGTGGCCCCCGGACCGGTAGCGGTCCCGGTGGGCCGCGGACCGGTGGCGGCCCCCGTACCGGTACCGGAGGTGGGTGGCGGCCCGGCGGCGGGGCCGGTGCGGCCGGCGCCCCGGGCGGCGGTCTGCGCACCGGAGGTCCCGGCGGTGGAGGTCCCGGCGGCGGGCCCCGCGGTGGTGGCGCCGGTGGCGCCTTCGGCCGGGGTGGTCCCCAGCGCAGACGCCCGTCGCGTGGTCGTCGGCGTCGTCCGGTCGAGGAGCTAGAAGCTCAGGAGATCACCCACTACACGCCCTCGAGCGCCCCGGTGCCCGACGGTGAGGTCATCGTCGAGCGCGGCTCGACGGCCCAGGAGCTCGGACCGAAGCTCAACCGGTCGGGTGCCGACGTGGTCCGCTTCTTGTTCCAGCAGGGCGAGATGGTCACCACGACCCAGTCGCTGTCCGACGACATGATCGAGCTGTTCGCGGCCGAGCTCGGAGCCAGCGTCAGGCTGGTCGACCCCGGCGAGGAGAAGGAAGCCGAGCTCCAGGCCAAGTACTTCGACGACGAGGAGGAGGACGACGACAGCCTGCGTCCCCGCCCCCCCGTGGTCACGGTCATGGGTCACGTCGACCACGGCAAGACGCTGCTGCTCGACCGCATCCGCGAGACCAACGTCGTGGCCGGCGAGGCCGGCGGCATCACCCAGCACATCGGTGCCTACCAGGTGGTGTACCAGGATCAGCGCATCACCTTCATCGACACCCCCGGTCACGAGGCGTTCACGGCCATGCGGGCCCGCGGCGCCGAGGTCACCGATATCGTCATCCTGGTGGTGGCGGCCGACGACGGGGTGATGCCCCAGACCGTCGAGGCCATCAACCACGCCAAGGGGGCTGACGTCCCCATCATCGTGGCCATCAACAAGATCGACCGGGACAACGCCGATCCCAACCGGGTCATGCAGGAGCTCTCCAACCAGGGGCTCGTGCCCGAGGCCTGGGGTGGCGACACCATCATGGTGGAGATATCCGCCCTGCAGAACTTCGGGGTCGACGACCTGCTCGAGCAGGTGCTGGTCGTGGCCGAGCTCGAGGAGCTGGTGGCCAACCCGGAGGGCAAGGCCCGGGGAATCGTCCTGGAGGCCAATCTGGACCCCGGCAAGGGGCCCGTGGCGACGGTTATCGTCCAGTCCGGGACTCTGCGCACCGGCGACCCGACGGTGGCCGGCGCGGCGTGGGGCCGGGTCAAGGCCCTGCTCGACGAGAACGGCGACCAGGTCAAGGAGGCGGCCCCGTCGACTCCGGTGCAGGTGCTCGGCTTCGATGCCGTGCCCAGCGCCGGCGACGAGTTCCGGGTCACCGACAAGCCCAAGACGGCCCGCGACATCGCCGAGCAGAGAGGTGAGCGCTACCGCGCCGCCGACCTGCGCCGCACCTCGTCGGCGACGGGTACCGGGGCCAAGCTCGAGGACATCTTCGAGCAGATCCAGCGGGGCGAGACGGCGAGCCTGAACCTGGTCCTCAAGGCCGACACCCAGGGTTCCCTGGAGGCGGTCACCGAGAGCCTGCGCAAGCTCGAGCGCGAAGAGGTCAAGCTCAGCTTCATCCACCGCGCCGTCGGCGGTATCACCGAGAACGACGTCACCTTCGCCGCCGCCTCCAACGCCACGATCATCGGCTTCAACGTCCGACCCGACCGCGGCGCCCGGGAACTGGCCGAGCAGCACGACGTGGAGATCCGAACCTACGAGATCATCTACAAGCTGATCGAGGACATCGAGGCGGCCATGGTCGGCATGCTCGCCCCGGAGTACGAGGAGGTCATCACCGGCGAAGCCGAGGTGCGGGAGATATTCCGGGTACCGCGGGTCGGGGCCATCGCCGGCTGTTATGTCCGCCACGGGGTCATCACCCGAGGTTCCAAGGTCCGCTTCCTGCGCGACGGGGTCATCATCTGGAAGGGACAGATCACCTCGCTGCGCCGGTTCAAGGAGGACGTACGCGAGGTGCACGAGAACTTCGAGTGCGGTATCGGCCTCTCCAACAACCAGGACCTGCGAGAGGGCGACCTCATCGAAACCTTCGACGAGAGGGAGATACCTCGCACGTAGTCTCGCTGGAGATGAATCTCCGGCTGAGAGACGTGCACTCCTTGAAGGAGAAGCGTTCGGTGATCCGCCCCATCCTCGAGGGCGCTCACCGGCGCTTCGGGGTGTCGGTGGCGGAAGTCGGCCACCAGGATTCGCTGCGCCAGGCCACCTTGGGCCTGGCCGCGGTGTCGGGGGACCACGGGCACGCCGCCGAGGTGATGGACCGGGTGGAGAGGTTCGTGTGGTCCTTCCCCGAGATCGAGGTGTTGTCCGCCGAGCGCAACTGGATGGAGGCCTGATGCCGGGACAAAGGGGCGGGCGGCGCGGCTATGCCCGCATGGCCCGAGTCAACGAGGTGCTGCGGCAGGTCCTGGCCGAGGGCCTCGAGCGCCTGGAGGAGATCGACGAGCGCCTCGGGATGCTCACCGTCACCGCCGTTCAGTGCGACGCTGATCTGCGTCACGCCACCGTGCTGCTGGCCTCCATCACCGATGACCAGCAGGAGGCCCTCGAAGCGGTCCGGGTCCGCCTCCAGGCGGCGATCTCCCACGAGGTGCGGATGAGGCGGACCCCGCAGTTGCGCTTCGCCGCCGATCCGGCGGTGGCCGCCGGGCAGCGGATCGAGGACATCCTCCGCTCCCTGGACGACTGATGCGCCCACCCTCGGCCCCGGGTGCCCGGCGGTGACCACCGACGGGTTGGTCATCGTCGACAAGCCGGCCGGCATGACCAGTCACGACGTGGTGGGCCGCTGCCGGCGGATCTTCGGCCAGAAGAAGGTGGGCCACGCCGGCACCCTCGACCCCGACGCCACCGGGGTGCTCCTGGTCGGCCTGGGGCGGGCCACCCGGCTGATGCAGTACATGTCGGGGCTGGGCAAGACCTACACCACCGAGATAGTCCTCGGGACGGCGACTTCGACCCTCGACGACAGCGGTGAGGTGACCGGGTCGTGGGACATGTCCGGGGTCACCCTGGAGCAGGCCGCGGCGGCCGCCGGCCGCCTGACGGGGGCCATCGATCAGGTCCCCCCTATGGTCTCGGCGGTCAAGTTCGCCGGCAAGCGCCTGCACCAGCTGGCCCGGGAGGGCATCGAGGTGGAGCGGGCCGCGAGGCGGGTGGTGGTGGACCGATTCGAGCTGGGGTGGGCCGCCCCCGGGGTGCTGAGCGCCGTCATCGAGTGCTCCTCCGGTACCTACGTGCGGGTCCTGGCCGACGACCTGGGACGGCTGCTCGGCGGGGGAGCCCATGTCCGCCGGCTGCGCCGCACCGCCGTCGGCCCGTGGCGGGAGAGCGACGCCACGCCCCTCGACGAGGTGGGTCCGGCCCAGGTGCTGGTCCCCGTCGAGGCCCTGCCGTGGCTCGAGGCGGTGAGGGTGGACGGCGAGGCCGAGGCCGCGGTGCGATTCGGGCGCCCGCTGTCGGGCGGTGACCTCGGTGCCCACGGCCCGGGCCCGTGGCGGGTGGTGGGTGCCGACGGGGCCCTGCTGGCCGTCTACGAGGCCGACCGGCGGGTCGTGCTGGCCGGTGGGTGAGTAGTCGCGCGACTCGTCTAGCCTTTTCGTGATCTATGGAAGTCCTGCACCACCCCGGTAACTGCTCCTCGCGTCATCCCTGCGTGGTCACCATCGGTGCCTACGACGGGGTGCACACCGGGCACCGACTGGTCATCGACCGCGTGCGGCGGGCGGCTCAGGAGCAGGGACTCCAGTCGGCCGTGGTCACCTTCGATCGCCACCCGGCGTCGGTGGTCCGGCCCGAGTCGGCGCCCAGGCTGCTCACCGACATGGACCAGAAGCTGGAGCTGCTGGCCGAGACCGGGGTCGACTACGTGCTGCTGGTCCACTTCGACGAGTCCCGCTCCCAGGAGACGGCCGAGGACTTCGTCCACGAGGTGCTCGTCGGCTGTCTCGACACCAAAGCGGTGATCGTCGGTCACGACTTCCACTTCGGGCGCGACCGCAGGGGGAGCGTCCCGATGCTGCAGGACATGGGAGCCGAGCTGGGCTTCGACGTCACCGGGCTGCGCCTGCTCCGGGGCGGTCCGGACCGCGATCCGATCTCCTCGACGCGGATCCGCAAGCTCCTCGCCGAGGGATCGGTGGGGGAGGCGGCATCGCTGCTGGGGCGGCCCCACCAGGTGCGGGGCGTCGTCGCCCACGGCGATCAGCGGGGGCGTCTGCTCGGGTTCCCGACGGCCAACGTCTCGCTCCCCGAGGACATCGCTCTGCCCGCCGACGGGGTCTACGCCGGTTGGTACCGCCGACCTGACGGCATTCTGCGCCCGACGGCCATCTCCTTGGGGCGCCGGCCGACGTTCTATGCCGAATCGGGCCTCCAGCTGCTCGAGTGCCACCTGCTGGACTTCGACGGCGACCTCTACGACGAGCCGGCCCAGGTCGACTTCGTGGCCCACCTACGGGCCCAGGCCCGTTTCGAGTCCTCCCAGGCCCTGATCGACCAGATGAGCCGCGACGTCGCCACCACCCGCCGGGTTCTGGGCAGCGACAAGGACTGACGGCGCGGGGGCGGCCGGTTCACTCGTCGCTTTCGCTCCGGCGCTGGCGTTTGAGGTCGGCTCGGTGGCGTTTCTGGTCCAGCCGGCGCCGCTTCGAGGCGGCCGTCGGCCGGGTGGCCCGGCGGGCCGGGGACGGCGGGGCGAGGGCCGCCCGCACCCTTTCGACCAGTCGGTCGAGAGCCAGGTCCCGGTTGCGGGTCTGGGAGCGGGTGTCGGACGACGTGGCGGTCACGACCGCCCCGAAGCGGCTGGCGAGGCGGCCGACGGCCCACTCCGGCAGTCCCGCCGCGGCCGGGTCCCACACCGCCTCGACCCGGGTGTTCGAGGTGTTCACGTGCTGGCCTCCGGGTCCACCAGAGGTGGAGAAGCGCCAGGTGACATCGGACCGGCGCAGCACCAGACCCCGTCCGAGGTCGACCGTTTCGCCTGCCGCGGTCATGGCCGGGCGTCGCTGCTATGATGGGACGCTGACCGGGTCGACCGGTCGCGCCCGGACCAGGGGCGACGCCCGATGTCAGATCGGCGGAAGTCCTCCGAGCTGGGAACCTGTGAAGACGATGTCAAGGGAAATCCTCATTCATGCCAGATAAAGCCGCAACGATTGCGACCTACCGCACCCACGAGACCGACACGGGCTCGCCTGAGGTCCAGGTCGCCATCCTCAGCGAGCGTATCGCCCACCTCACTGAGCACCTGAAGGTCCACAAGGGCGACCACCACACCCGACGGGGGTTGATGAAGCTCATCGGTCGCCGCCGTCGTCTGCTCGACTACGTTCGTGCCAACGACGTCGAGCGCTACCGGGAGCTGATCTCCCGCCTCGGTCTGCGCCGCTAGGCGCTCTGGGACGCCCGCTGGGGCGTCCCTTTTTCTCACCCTGAACCGAGCGGCGGTTAGGCGGTCAGCTGCCAGTCGGGGCCCTCCCGCCCACCATATGGTGGGGGAGCGCCGACTGGGAACTGGCCGGGCGCCGCTCTTCTACGAAAGGAGCGAGCCCTATGGCCGCCAACCTCACCTCGACACCCACATCGGTGTCGGGTCCCATCACCAAGACCTCCAAGTCTCTCACCTTCGAGACCGGCTCGCTGGCCCCCCAGTCGCAGGGCGCCGTCGTGGCGTCCATCGGCGACACGACCGTTCTGGCCACCGCCAATGCCGCCTCGTCGGTGCGCGAAGGGATCGATTTCTTCCCGCTCACCGTCGACGTCGAGGAGCGGATGTACGCGGCCGGCAAGATACCCGGCTCGTTCTTCCGCCGGGAGGGACGGCCCGCCGACACCGCCATCCTCACCGCTCGCCTGATCGACCGGCCCCTGCGGCCGAGCTTCGCCGATGGCTACCGCAACGAGACCCAAGTGGTCGTCACCGTGCTCGGGGCCGACCAGGAGAACCCCCACGACGTGCTCGCCATCAATGCCGCCTCGGCGGCCCTGATGCTGTCGGGGATCCCCTTCGAAGGGCCCATCGGCGCGGTGCGCATCGCGTGGACCGCCGCGGGCGAGTGGATGCCCCACCCGACCTACCAGGAGGGCGACGAGTCGGCCTTCGAGCTGGTCGTGGCCGGGCGTCAGCTCGACGACGGTGACGTGGCCATCATGATGGTCGAGGCCGGGGGCACCGCGGCGGCGTGGGAGCTGTACCAGTCGGGGGCCCCGAAGGTCACCGAGGCGGTCATCGCCGACGGCCTCGAGTCGGCCAAGGTGTGGATCCGCGAGAGCGTGGAGCTGCAGCGGGAGCTGGTGGCCAAGGTCGGCAGCCGGGCGCCGCTGTCGTATGTCCCCCAGGTGGACTACGGCGACGATGTCGCCGCGAGGGTCGCCGAGGTCGGCACGTCGCGCGTCGAGTCGGTGACCACCATCACCGCCAAGGCCGAGCGCGAGGCGGCCGAGAGCGAAGTCGCGGCCGCCATCGTCGCGGAGCTGCGGGAGGAGCTCCCCGGCCGCGAGGGTGAGATCAAGTCGGCGGTGAGGTCGCTCACCAAGAAGCTCGTGCGGCAGCGGATCGTCGCCAGCGGGGTGCGCATCGACGGGCGGGGCCCGGAGGACATCAGGCCCCTGTCAGCGCGCGTCGGCGTGGTTGCCACCGCCCACGGCTCGGGCCTGTTCCAGCGGGGCGAGACCCAGGTGCTCAACATCGCGACCCTCGGCATGCCCCGCATGGACCAGCTTCTCGACACCATCGGGGTGGACGAGAAGAAGCGCTACATGCACCACTACAACATGCCCCCCTACGCCAACGGCGAGACCGGCCGGGTGGGCAGCCCCAAGCGCCGGGAGATCGGCCACGGCCTGCTGGCCGAGCGGGCGCTGCTCCCGGTCGTACCGCCGGTGGAGGAGTTCCCCTACGCCCTACGGCTGGTGTCCGAGGTCCTGTCGTCCAACGGGTCCACGTCGATGGCGTCGGTTTGCGCCTCGACCCTGTCGCTCATGGACGCCGGAGTGCCGATCAAGGCTCCGGTGGCGGGTATCGCCATGGGCCTGGTGAAAGTCGATGAGCGGTACATCACCCTGACCGACATCCTCGGCGCCGAAGACGCCTTCGGGGACATGGACTTCAAGGTGGCCGGCACGTCGGACTTCGTCACCGCCCTGCAGCTCGACACCAAGATCGACGGCTTGCCCGCCGACGTCCTCGGCGCCGCTCTGCGCCAGGCCTACCAGGCCCGCACCGCCATCTTGGAGGTGATGGCCGAAGCCATCGACTCGCCGCGCCACGACGTGCGCGACACCGCTCCCAAGATCGTCAGCCTGGAGATCCCGATCGACAAGATCGGCGAGGTGATCGGTCCCAAGGGCAAGGTGATCAACGCTTTGCAGCAGGAGACCGGGACCGACATCGCCGTCGACGACGACGGCATGGTGGGAACCGTCACCATCGGCGCCCGCGACAGCGGGGCGGTGGCCGAGGCCCGCCGCCGCATAGAGATGATCCTCGACCCGCCCAAGGCGGAGGTCGGGGCCACCTACACCGGCCGGGTGGTCAACATCACCAAGTTCGGGGCCTTCGTCAACATCCTCCCCGGCCGTGACGGTCTGGTGCACATCTCCAAGCTGGGCCGGGGCCGGAGGGTGGACCGCGTCGAGGACGTGGTGGATCTCGGCGACGAGATCGAGGTACGCGTCGACGACATCGACCCCCAGGGCAAGGTGTCCCTGTCCCTCGCCGGTGATGCGCCCGAGCCCGCCGGCGTGGAGTCGCAGGCCGTGTCGGCCTCGGCCTCGGCCTCGGCTGAGGCACCGGCGGCTGAGGGCCCGACCGACGAGTTGTCCTTCGAGGCCACCTGGGAGGCCGAGGCGGCCGCCGAGTTCGGCGATCTCGGACCGGCCAGTAGCGGAGGTTCTGACGACCGCGGCGAGCGAGCCCCCCGTCGCAACCCCCGCCGTCGGCGCTGAACGCGGCCCGACCTGACCCGGCGGCTCCTAGGCCCTTGACCCACCGCGTCACCACCCTGGAAGCGGGGCTGACCGTCGTGACCGAGCCCATGAGCGACGTCCGGTCGGCCAGCATCGGCTTCTGGGTCGGGACCGGGTCGATCGACGAGCCGGCGGCCCACGCCGGCGCGTCGCACTTCCTCGAGCACCTTCTCTTCAAAGGCACCGAGGAGCGCAGCGCCCGCAGCATCGCCATGGCCGTGGACTCAGTCGGTGGCGACATGAACGCCTACACCACCAAGGAGTACACCACGTTCTACGTGCGCCTCCTTGGTGAGGACGCCGACATGGGCGTGCAACTGCTCTCGGACATCATGTGGTCACCGGCGTTCCGACCCGATGACTTCGAGTCCGAGCGCCAGGTCATCCTCGAGGAGATCCTGATGCACGCCGACGAACCGGCCGATCTGGTCCACGACGTCCTGGCCGGTGCCCTCTTCCCCGATCACCCCCTCGGTCGCGAGGTGCTCGGCTCGGCGGAGACGGTGTCGGCCATGGCGGTGGGTGACGTGGCGACCTTCCACGGCCGCCACTACCGCCCCGGGAACGTCGTGGTGGCCGCCGCCGGGGCGGTTGACCACGACCGGATGTGCGATCTGCTGTCGTCGTCCCTCGAGGTGGCCGGGGCCCCCCGCGGAGGCCACGCACCCGAGCGCCGGGCGCCTACGCCGGCCGGTGGCGGCCGCGTGGACCTGGCCCGCGACACCGAGCAGGTCCACGTGGCCATCGGCTTGGCCGGCCCCGACCGCAGCGACGAGGACCGTCACGCCATGGCGGTCATCGAGCACGTGCTCGGCGGTGGCATGTCGAGCCGGTTGTTCCAGTCGGTACGCGAGGACCGGGGGCTGGCCTACTCCATCTACTCCTACCGCATGGGCTTCGAGGGGGCCGGGGCGCTGGTCGTCTACGCCGGCACCTCACCCGAGCAGCAGGCGACGGTCGTCGGGCTGATCGAGGAGGAGATCGAGCGGATGGCCGCGGTCGGCGTGAGCGAAGCCGAGCTGGCGGCGGCCAAGAGCCACGCCCGGGGCTCCACCGCCCTCGGGCTGGAGGACTCCGGGGCCCGTATGAGCCGGATAGGCCATTCGCAGCTGATCCACGGGCGGGTGCTCAGCCTCGACGAGATCGACGCCCGCCTCACGGCCCTGACCCTCGACGAGGTGAACGCATCGGCCGCCCGCTGGTTGTCACAGGCCCGGGTAGTGGCTACCGTGGGTCCTTTGTGATCAGGGTCGGGGTCATCGGTTCGGGTGGTCGGATGGGCTCGAGCGTGTGCCGGGCCGTGGACACCGACGAAGGCATGACCCTCAGCGGGTCGGTCGACCCGCAGGGGGGATCGCCGTCGCTCGGCGCCCTGGTCGACGCCGGGGCCGAGGTGGCGGTGGACTTCACGGTGCCTTCCGCCGCCGTGGGCAACGCTGAGTGGTGCGCGGCCCACGGCATCCACTGCGTCATCGGCACCACGGGCATAGATGACTCCGGCCTGGGCCGCCTCGCCGCGGCCTTCCCCGACGACGGCCCCCTCGGCTGCGTGGTGGCCCCCAACTTCGCCATCGGGGCGGTGCTCATGATGCGCTTCGCGGCTCTGGCCGCCCCGTGGTTCGAAACCGCCGAGATCATCGAACTGCACCACGACGCCAAGATCGACGCCCCTTCGGGGACGGCGCTGCGGACCGCCGCCCTGATCGAGGCGGCATCGTCGCAGTGGGCGCCCGACCCGACCGAGAAGGAGGTGGTGAGCGGGGCCCGCGGCGGGGTCCTTCCCGGAGGATCGGTCCACGTCCATTCGGTGCGCCTGCGGGGCCTGGTCGCCCACCAGGAGGTCCTGTTCGGCACGACGGGCCAGACCCTCAGCATCCGCCACGACTCCACCGACCGGGAGTCGTTCATGCCCGGCGTGCTCCTCGCCGTGCGGGCTGTGGCCGGAGTCCCCGGCCGGCCCGGGCTGACCGTCGGACTCGAGCACCTGCTCGGGTTGGGCTGAGCGCCACCTTCGCGCCGAGCTGCGCCGCGTCGAGTGGGCCGGCCGGGCTACCGCCGCGGTGCTGGTTGGGCCGAGCCACCCCGCGTCGAGCGGGCCGGCGGGGCCATGCTGGTGGGAGCCCCGTTGATTATGGCTGCGTCATGGCGGGCGGGGACCGTTAGGCTGGCGTTCATGTTGCCCGTCAAGGAGGCCGATGCCCACGATCGGTAGATTCGGAGCCGTCGGCTGCGCCATGGTGACCCCTTTCGACGAGGAGGGAGGTCTCGATGTCGAGGCCGCGGTGGCGCTAGCCCGGTGGCTGTGCGCCCACGGCAACGATTTCCTCGTCCTGGCCGGCACCACCGGTGAGGCGCCGGTACTGAGCGATAGCGAGAAGGTCGACCTGTGGCGGGCGGTGGTCGAGTCGGTGACGGTGCCCGTCGTGGCCGGCACCAGCACCTACGACACAGCTCACTCGGTTCATCTGAGCAAAGCGGCCCGGGCCGCCGGAGCGGCCGGCATCCTGGCCGTCACGCCCTACTACAGCCGACCTCCCCAGTCCGGCCTGGAGGCCCATTTCCGGGCCGTGCACGAGGCGGCCGATGGCCTGCCCGTCCTGCTCTACGACATTCCCGTCCGCACCGGGCGCAAGCTGGCGGCCGACACCATCGTCCGGTTGGCCCGCGACGAGATCATCGTCGGAGTCAAGGACGCCGCCGCCGACCCGGCGGCCACGGCCGCCCTGCTGGTCGAGGCCCCGGACGGATTCGAGGTCTACAGCGGCAACGACGGTGACACCCTGCCCCTCCTGGCCGTCGGCGCGGTCGGCACCATCTCGGTCGAGTCCCACTGGGCCGGCGAGCTGGTGAGCGAGATGATCTCGGCGTTCCACAAGGGCGACGTCGACCACGCCCGGGAGGTCAACTCCCGGCTGATCGCCTCGCACCGGTTCCAATCGAGTGACGCCAGTCCCAACCCCATACCTGCCAAAGCCATGATGCGGGTCCTGGGTCACAGCGTGGGCGAATGCCGCCTGCCGCTCGGCCCGGCACCCGAAGGGCTCGAGGCCGAGGCCCGGCGGGTCCTCGACGAGATGAATGGCTGAGGCCCCCCGAGTCGCAGCGCGGCCCGCCCTGGCCCCGGCCGGCGCGGACGCGGTGCGCATCGTGTTCCTGGGCGGCCTCGGCGAGATCGGCCGTAACTGCGCCTGCATCGAGGTCGGCGGGCGGATCATGCTGCTCGACGTCGGGATCATGTTCCCCGACTCCGACATGCCCGGCGTGGACCTCGTCCTGCCCGACTTCACCTACCTGCGGGAGAACGCCGACCGCATCGAGGGCTGCATCATCACCCACGGACACGAGGACCACTGCGGTGGCCTGAGCTTCCTGCTGCGGGAGATGAAGTTCCCCATCTACGGGTCGGCTCTGTCGCTGGGTCTGGCCCGCAGTCGCATCGAGGAGTCCGGGCTGCTGGGCCGGACCGACCTGCGGGTGGTCCGCGACGGTGAGCGTCGCCAGATCGGACCTTTCGACGTCGAGTTCATACCGGTGACCCACTCGGTGCCGCACGGCTTCGCCACCGCCTTCCACACCCCGCAGGGGGTGATCCTCCACACCGGGGACTTCAAGATCGATCTGACGCCCGTCGATGGGCGCTCGACCGATCTGGCCCGTATCGGCGCACTGGCCGACGGGCCGGGCATCCGCCTCCTGCTGTCGGACTCAACGAACGCCGAGGAGGAAGGCCACACCCGCAGCGAGAGCCGGGTGGGCCGGGTCCTGTCGGACCTCTTCGCCGCCCACCCGGACAAGCGGGTGATCATGGCCTGCTTCGCCAGCCACCTCCACCGGATGCAGCAGATCGCCGATGCCGCCGTGGCCAACGGCCGGACCGTGGCGACCCTCGGGCGGTCCATGGCCCGCAACGTCGCTCTCGGGCGCCAGATGGGTCTGCTGTCCATTCCCGACGACCGCCTGGTCGACATAGAGAAGACCGTCGGGATGGACCCCCGGCGGGTGTGCGTCATATCCACCGGATCCCAGGGTGAGCCGATGTCGGCGCTCGCCCTCATGGCCGCCGGGGAGAATAAGTGGCTGTCCGTGGGGCCCGGGGACCTGGTCGTGCTGTCATCGCACGCCATTCCGGGGAACGAGACCAACGTGGGCAAGGTCATCGACGGGCTCAGCCGGCTGGGGGCCGAGGTGGTGCACTCTGGTCTGGCCGAGGTGCACGTCAGCGGCCACGCCAAGCGCGACGAGTTGCGGACCATACTCTCCCTGACCCGCCCGGACGCGTTCATCCCGGTCCACGGCGAGTTCCGCCATCTCTCGCACCACGCCCGCCTGGCCGAGGAGATGGGCGTGGACCCCGACCACATCCTGCTGGCCGAGGACGGCGATGTCATCGACCTGACCTCGGAGGGGGTCGACTTCGCCGGCGAGGTGCCGGCCGGGTACATGTACGTGGACGGCATCGTCGGCGACGTCGGGCGGGGCGTGCTCCGGGACCGCAAGGTGCTGGCCGAGGAGGGCGTCGTGATCCTGGTGGTCACCGTCGACGCCAAGACCGGGGAGGTCGTCAGCGGCCCGGAGATCATCACCCGGGGCTGGGTGTACGCCCCCGAGGCCGAGGACCTCCTCGGGGAGGCCCGCCAGGCCGTGCTCGGGGCCCTGCAGGACGCCGCCGGGCCCGGACCGGTGGACTTCGAGACCATGCGCCGGCGGGCCCGGCAAGCCCTCGGGCGGTTCGTGTCCGAGCGGACCCGCCGCCGGCCGATGATCATCCCGGTGGTCATGGAGGTCTGATCGGGCCGGGGTAGGGGGCGCCGTAAGTCGCGGCCGTTCCTGTGACTGGTGTTACTGTCGTGAATACTGTGATTATCGAGAAGCGGAGTCGCTGACCGGCGATGGCCACCGCGACCCGCCGTCCCAGCCGTTCCAGCCGGAGCCGATCCGCCTCCGCGGCGCGCCGCTCCTCCCCGGGGCGCCGCTCACCGCCGGAGCGCCCGGCCCCCGGGCGTCGGGCCGGCTTGTCGCGCTTCATCGGTAGGCAGTCCGACGACGTGTGGGGGCTGCTGCTGCTGCTCGTCGCCGTCCTGGTCGGCCTGGGGGTCTACAGCCGGGGGCTGGCCGGTCCTGCCGGGCGGGCCGTAGACCGCGGCGCCGGCGACGCCGTGGGCTGGGCCCGCCTCCTGGTGCCGGCGCTCATCGCCGCCGTGGGCTGGGTGCTGGTACGTGAGGTGCATCCCCGTCGCAACCCGGCCCGCCCGCCCGAGGAGCGGGCCGTCCGCCCGCCGGTGAGGGTGGCGGTGGGCTCCTTGATCATCCTGCTCGGAGTGGCCGGGCTGGCCGATCAGGTCCACCGCCCGGCCCACTGGGCCGGTGTCGTCGGCCGCCTGCGGCCGGCGGGGGGCCTGATCGGAATGGGCGTGGCCGGTCCGGTCCGGGCCGGGCTGGGACCCTGGGGCAGCGGGTTGGTCCTGGTGGTCCTGGTGGTCATCGGGGGCTTGGTGCTGACCGCCACCTCGGCCCGCCAAGCCCTCGTCGTCGCTGGTGACGGCCTGGCGTGGGCGGCACGCGCCGGGTCGGGCCTGGTCCGCTGGGTCGCCGCCACTCCCGACCGGGCCGAACGCCGCCGGGCCGTGGTGCGCCACCCGGCGGCCCCGACGGCCGTCTACGACGGTGAAGCCGACCTGCCCGCCGACCCCGACGAGCCGGCCTCCGGGGCCGCCCCCCGGGCGTCGCGCCGGGGGCGGTCCAAGGCTGACGCGGTGGCGGTCCCCGAGGTCGATCCGGAAGAACCGACGGTCCCCGACCGGCCCCCGGTGGCCATGCACCTGCCGCCCGACGCCCCCGATCCCGAGCAGCTGTCCATTTCGCTCGGACCGGCGGCCGAGCCGGGCACGTGGCGCCTGCCCCCCGTCGCCCTGCTCAAACGCAGCAAAGCGGCGGAGATCGACCGCCGCCAGATCGAGGCCATGGGCCACACCCTCGAGGACGCGCTCGCCTCCCACGGGGTCGAGACCCGCCTGGTGGGCATGACCGTGGGGCCGACGGTGACCCGCTACGAGCTGGAGCTCGGACCAGGGGTCAAGGTCGCCAAGGTCACCAACCTCCAGCGCGACATCGCCTACGCCATGGCGGCCGCCGACGTCCGCATCCTGGCTCCCATACCGGGCCGATCGGCCATCGGTGTCGAGGTGCCCAACCAGCAGCGCCAGCTCGTGGCCGTGGGAGACATCCTCAGCTCGGCCGAGGCCCACGCCGCCACCCATCCGCTCGAGGTGGCCATGGGGCGCGACATCGCCGGGCGGCCGGTGCTGGAGAACCTGGCCACCATGCCCCACATCCTGATCGCCGGCGCCACCGGGGCGGGAAAGTCGTCGTGCATCAACTCCCTGATCACCTCCATACTCGTCCGGGCCACCCCCGACCAGGTGCGGCTGATTCTCGTCGACCCCAAGCGGGTGGAGCTCGGCCAGTACAACGGCTTGCCCCACCTGCTCACCGGGGTGGTCACCAACCCGAAGAAGGCGGCCAACGCCCTTGCCTGGGCCGTCCACGAGATGGAGCGGCGCTACGACCTGCTGGCCGAGGTGGGCGTCCGGGACATCACGGGCTACAACCAGGCCTTCGACCGCGGTGACCTGAACCTGCCCCCGGCGCTCGGTGAGGAGCCCCGGCAGTACGAGCGGCTCCCGTTCATCCTGGTGGTGGTCGACGAGCTCAACGACCTCATGATGGTGGCGGCGCGCGACGTCGAGGAGTCCATCTGCCGGATCGCCCAGATGGCCCGGGCCGTGGGGATCCACCTGGTGATCGCCACCCAGCGCCCCTCGGTGGACGTGATCACCGGGGTCATCAAGGCCAACGTGCCGTCCCGGTTGGCCTTCGCGGTGTCATCCCTGGCCGACAGCCGGGTCATCCTCGACCAGCCCGGCGCCGAGAGACTCATCGGCAAGGGCGACATGCTGCTGCTCACCGCCTCGTCGAGCGTGGCCCGGCGTATCCAGGGTTCGTGGGTGGGGGAGGACGAAGTCCGCAAAGTGGTGGCCCACTGGCGGCGACAGTCCGAGCCGCGCTACATCGAGGGCGTCGAGGGCTCCGAAGACGGCCCCGCGGGTGGTGCCGGGATGGCCGGCGACGGCGACGACGACGACCTGCTGGAAGCGGCCCGCGAGCTGGTGGTGCGGTCCCAGCTCGGCTCGACGTCGATGCTCCAACGCAAGCTCCGGGTGGGCTTCGCCCGGGCCGGGCGCCTCATGGACCTAATGGAGCAGCGCGGTGTGGTCGGTCCGTCGGAGGGCTCCAAGGCCCGGGCCGTGCTCATGACCGTCGAGGAGCTGGAGAACCTGCAGGAGTCAGGGGCGTAGCGGGTGCGAGCCCGGGTTCCGGCTTCTTCGGCCAACCTGGGCCCGGGGTTCGACGTGCTGGCCCTGGCCCTGGATCTGTACCTGGAGGTCTCCGTCGAGCCGGCCTCCCGGCTGGAGGTGGTCACCACCGGTCAGGGATCCGAACTTCCAGCCGACGAGACCCACCCGGCGGTGCGGATCGCCGCCGAGGTGGCCGGAACTGACCGGATCCGGGTCGGTGTGCACTCGGACATCCCCCTTGGCCGGGGACTGGGCTCGTCCGCGGCGCTGGCGGTGGCTGCCGCGGCGGCGGCCGGGGCCGACGATCCCTTCGCCTGGGGGGTGCGCTTCGACGGGCACCCGGAGAACGCCGCGGCGTCGGCCTTCGGCGGACTGGTGGCGGCGACGATGGTGGACGGCGGGGCGTTGTGGAGGCGGCTGACGCTCGACCCCGACCTGGTCTTCGTGGCGGTCATCCCCGAGCGGGAACTGTTGACCGCCGACGCCCGGCGGGTGCTGGCCCCGACGGTCGAGCGGTCGGCGGCGGTGTTCAACCTGGGCCGGCTGCCGCTGCTCATCGCCGGGCTGGGGGACCGCCGCCAGCTGGTGGCCGAGGCCGGCGACGACCGGCTCCACCAGGATGCCCGCGCCACCCTCTTCCCCGAGTCGGTCGCCATCCTGAGCGGTCTGCGCCGGGCCGGGGCCCGCACCTCGTTCTGGTCGGGCGCCGGCACGACCCTCCTCGCGGTGTGCGACCGGGAGCGCGCCGACCCCGTCAGGACGGCCGCAGAGGAGCTTCTGGGCGACGCCGGGCTGGCCGGTCGGGTGGACCTACTCGAGGCCGACCGCAGGGGGATCACCCGCTCCGACTGAATTGCTCAGTAGCGTGGCTCAGTCCCATGGAATCTAGGAGGACCTGAATGGCGACCTACGAGGGCTACTGCGTCAAGTGCAAGGAGAAGCGAGAGTTCGATGGTCAGGAGGTGACCCTCGCCAACGGGCGCCCCGCAGCCCAGGGCACGTGCCCGGTCTGCGGCACCAAGATGAACCGAATGCTCGGCTCGAAGAAGTAGCCCGCTGGGGCCGGGCGGAGCCATGCCCGCCCGGCCCGGCCCGGGCCGGGCCGCCAACCGGCACCGCCAACCGGCCGTGGCCAACCGCC
>JAKCDU010000031.1:28130-39095 GCA_021838445.1 Actinomycetes bacterium
ACCGGCTACCGCCCTCCGGGGCTATCGGGTCGGGGGCGGGTGGCGACCGGGTCAGGGTGCCGCTCCTGCCGGCGCGCCCCGTTAGGCTGTGACCACGATGCGCTACTGGCTCGAGACTCTGGGCTGCCCGAAGAACCAGGTCGACTCCGACAAGCTGAGCGCCCTGCTCGAGTCCGAGGGTTACCTCCGCTCGGGTAGTCCCGACTCCGCCGACCTGGTCGTGGTCAACACCTGCGCGTTCGTCGAGGCGGCCCGCCAGGAGTCCATCGACACCATCTTGGACCTGGCCGGCCGGCGGGGCGAGGGAGCTCAGCTGGCGGTGACCGGCTGCCTGGCCGAGCGCTACGGCGCCGAGCTGGCGGCGGCCCTCCCCGAGGTCGACGTCGTGGCCGGCTTCGGGGTGCCTGTCACCTTGGGACCCCGTCCGGGGACCGAAGCAGCGCTGCCGTCCTTCGACCTGCTCAACCTGCCCCGCCCCCCATCGGGCGCCCCCTGGGCCTATGTCAAGGTCGCCGAGGGCTGCGACCGGCGGTGCGGCTTCTGCGCCATCCCGTCCTTCCGGGGTCCGCAGCGCTCCCGGTCGCGGGCGTCGATACTCTCCGAGGTCGACGCCCTCGGAGTCGAAGAAGTGGTGCTGGTGGCCCAGGACCTGGCTTCCTACGGCCGCGACACGGGGGCCAAGGATCTGGTGGGGCTGGTCCGGGACGTGGCTTCGCGCGTCGCCCGGGTCCGACTTCTCTATCTGTATCCTTCCGAGCTCACCGAGAGTCTCATAGAGGTGATCGGCGAGACCGGCTGCCCCTATTTCGACCTCTCCTTGCAGCACGTCTCCCGCTCGCACCTGCGCCGGATGCGCCGGTGGGGTGACGGCGAGCGCTTCCTCGAGCGGGTGGAGCGGATCCGCGCCGTGCTGCCCGACGCCGCCTTCCGCTCGTCGTTCATCGTCGGCTACCCCGGCGAGACCGAGGAGGACCACGACCGCCTCCTCGAGTTCCTCGACTCCGCCGAGCTGGACTGGGCCGGCTTCTTCGCCTACTCCGCCGAGGAGGGCACCTACGCCGTGGATCTGCCCGGGCGGGTGCCGGACCGGCTGGTGGCCGAGCGCCTGGCTGAGGCGGGCGAGCGCCAGGATGCCATCACCGCCCGGCGCCGACGGCGGCTCGTGGGTTCGACGGTGCGGGTCCTGGTCGACGAGCCGTCGGTCGGTCGCAGCCACCGCGAAGCCCCCGAGATCGATGGCATCATCAAGCTGGCAGGGGAGGCCGCCGTGGGGACCTGGGTGGATGTGGTGGTGACCGGAGCCGAGGGACCCGACCTCGAGGCCCGCACCGTGGTCGGGGTCGCCTAGATGGCGACCAAGGTGGCAGGCAAGTTCGAGTCGTCGGCGTTGGCCACTCCGGCCAACGCCATCACGGTGGTGAGGCTTCTCGCCGCACCGCTGATGCTGCTGTTGATCGTCGACCTCGGGGTGTCGTGGATCGCCGCGGTGGCCTGGCTGGCGGTGGCCAGCACCGACTTCGTGGACGGATGGGTGGCCCGCCGCCAGGGTGCCACCACTTCCGGGGCCTTCCTCGACCCGCTGGCCGACAAGGTGCTGGTGCTCGGCGCTCTGGCCTCCCTCGCCTCGGTGGGTCTGTGCTCGTGGCTGCCGGTGATACTCATCGCCGGTCGGGAGGTGATCATCTCGGTGTACCGCTCGGCGGTGGGGCGCCGGGGGATTTCGGTGCCGGCACGTCCTCTGGCCAAGCTCAAGACGGCCTTCCAGGACGGCGCCATCGGGTTCATACTCATGCCCGCCACCGGGCGCCACGACCTGTGGGTCGGTCACACCATCCTGTGGGTGTCGGTGGCCCTGGCTCTGGTGAGCGGAGCCCAGTACCTGCTCGACAGCCGCCGGTCGGGGCCGGTCGTGGCGGTCGGCCGGGGCACCGACGAGCTCCCCGCCGCCTGAGAAGCCCGACGGTGCGCTGCGAGGTCCTGGCCATCGGCACCGAGCTCCTGCTCGGGCAGATCGTCGACACCAACAGTTCCTGGATCGGCGAGCAGCTGGCCGCGGCCGGTATCGACTCGCACTACCAGACCAAGGTCGGTGACAATCCGGGGCGCATAGTGCGCTGTCTGAGGACCGCTCTGGCCCGCAGCGACGCGGTCATCTGCTGCGGCGGCCTGGGCCCGACCAAGGACGACATCACCCGGGAGGCCATCGCCGAGGTCCTCGGGGTCCCCTTGGAGCTCGACGACGAGGTGGCCGCCCGCATCGCCGAGATGTTCAGCTCCCGGGGCCGGCAGATGTCGACGAACAACTTCCGCCAGGCCGAGGTGCCCAAGGGCGCGTCGGTGATCTCCCAGGTCCGCGGCACCGCGCCGGGCCTGATCTGCCGCCTCGGGGACCGGGCCATCTACGCCGTGCCGGGCGTTCCCCACGAGATGCGCGAGATGATCACCCGGGCGGTCATCCCCGACCTGGTCTCGCGCGCCGGGGTGGCGGCCACCATCTTCAGCCGGACCCTGCGTACCTGGGGCCTGGCCGAGTCGGCTCTGGACGAGGTGCTCGCCGGTCGCATGGCCGCCCTCGACGAGGTCGTCGCGTCGGGGGGCAACGCTCCGACCATCGCCTTTCTGGCCAGTGGCATCGAGGGCATCAAGGTTCGTATCACCGCCAAGGCGGCCGACCAGGCCTCTGCCGCGGCGTTGGTGGAGGCCGAGGAGCGGGAGATCAGGAGCCTGCTCGGGCCCGCCGTCTTCGGCGTCGACGAGGTCAACATGGAGGCCGCGGTGGGCGCCCTCCTGGCCGAGCGGAGTCTCACCCTCGGGGTGGCCGAGTCGCTCACCGGGGGATTGGTCGGTTCCCGGCTCACCTCCGTCGCCGGCGCCAGCGGCTGGTTCCGGGGCTCCCTGGTGGTCTACGCGTCGGAGGTCAAGCGGACCCTGCTCGGCGTCGCCGAGGGCCCAGTGGTGAGCGAGTTGGCGGCCCTGGAAATGGCCGCCGGGGCGGCTCGGGTGCTCGGCGCCGACATCGGCCTGTCCCTCACCGGGGTGGCCGGACCCGACGAGCAGGACGGCCAACCGGTCGGGACGGTGTGGGTGGGCCTGGCCGGCGAGGCGCTGGGCGGCCCGTCGGCTTTGCTGCTGCGCCTGGGCCGCTACGCCGGTGGGGCGCGCGAGCAGGTACGCCTGATCGCCAACATCTCGGCCCTCGACCTGCTGCGCCGCCGGCTCTTGGAGCACGACCGCCGGGATGGTTGACCGGTCGGTCGCCCCGGTCGCGGCCGGCCCGGCGCGAGTCGGGTCGGTCTCCGGGTGGCGGTAGCGGCCCGCTGCTTCGTCGCTGTCCTGCCGCCCCCTCCGCTGGTGGAGGCGCTGACGGTTCTCGACCGGCCGGCCCGAGCCGGGCTGCGTTGGACGCCGGCCGAGCAGTGGCACGTGACGCTGCGTTTCCTGGCCGCCGTCGACCCCGACCGGTTGGTGGCCGCCGTCCCGGTCGGCCCCGAAGGTGGGCTGTCGGGGGGGCAGCCGGTCCGAGCCCGGTGGGGGCCCCGGCCGGGAGCCCTGGGCGGCGGCGTCTGGGTGATTCCCGTCCGCGGTCTCGAAGACCTGGCGGCGGCGGTGGCCACGGCGACGGCCCAACTGGGCATCCCGGCGGAGCAGCGGGCGTTCCGGGGTCACCTGACCCTGGCCCGGGCCCGGCGACCGGAGGCGTTGGAGGGCCTGGCGCGGCCCGAGTTGACCGGCGACTGGCTGGTCGAGGAGGTGGTGGCCTACCGCAGCGAGCTGGACGCCGCCGGCGCCCGCCATCACCTCCTCGGGCGCTGGCCTCTCCCGCTTCTCCGGCCGCCGGCCTCGCCGGGCGAGGTAGGTTTCGGGCCGTGATCGGGAACTGGTCATCCCAGACGTTCCGGTCCCCCCAGTCCGTCTAACTGCCCGGAAGTGGTTCCGTCCCCCTAGGGGGCTGACCCCGGCCGGGCCAAGGAGCGTATATGCCTGGCTCGATACTCGGAACCGAAGTGCGGCGGGTGGAGGACCCCGACCTGCTCACCGGCCGGGGCACCTACATCGCCAACCTCACGGTTCCGGGACTCCACAGCGCCGCATTCGTGCGCTCACCGGTCGCCCACGCCTGGGTGAGGGGCATCGACAAGGCGGAGGCCCTGACCATGCCCGGGGTGGTGGACGTGCTCACCGCCGAGGACCTGGGCGTGGCACCGTTCCACGGCTTCATGGTCCTCAACGAGGCCTGCGCCCGGCCCCCTCTGGCCACCGACAAGGTCCGCTTCGTGGGTGAGCCGGTGGCGGTGGTGATCGCCGCCTCCGACGCCGAGGCCCTCGACGCGGCGGGCGCGGTGGTGGTCGACTACGACCCCCTCCCGGCGGCCGTCGACCTGCTGGGGGCGGTAGCCGACGGAGCCCCCCTGCAGTTCGAGCAGATCGGTACCAACGTGGTGGCCGGTATGGGCGGCCCGGCCGACGACGGCCTGACCGGGGCCGCCCACGTGGTGCGGGCCCAGCTGGAGAATCAGCGGATCGCAGTGGTGCCCATGGAGGGCAACGCCATCGCCGCGGTCCCGGGAGGGTGCGGGGCGGGCTCGGTCTACGACGACTACCGGATGACGGTGTACGTCTCCACCCAGATGCCCCACGGGTTTGCCCGGACGGCGTCGGCCATTCTCGGCTACGAGCCCGAGGATCTCCGGGTGGTGGCCCCCCACGTCGGCGGGGGCTTCGGGGCCAAGGCCGGCGCGACCGCCGAGCACGTGTGCGTGATCGCCGCCGCCCGCCACCTGGGACGCCCGGTGCGCTGGGTGGACACCCGCTCGGAGAACATGGTCTCCATGCCCCACGGGCGGGGCCAGCTGCAGTGGATCGAGATGGGTTTCGACCCGGATCTCCGCCTGACCGGTATGCGCTGCCGGATCCTCGGCGACGCCGGCGCCTACGCCGGCTTCGGGGGGGCCCTGGCCATCGGCCCGACCCGGACCATGGCCCAGGGCGTGTACGCCTTCCCGAAGATCCGCTACGACGTGGCCGCCGTGGTGACCAACACCACGCCCATGGGGGCGTTCCGGGGGGCCGGCCGACCGGAGGCGGCCGAGTTCCTGGAGCGCATGATGGACATTGCCGCCGTCGAGCTCCATGTCGACCCGGTGGAGTTGCGCCGCCGGAATCTGCTCGCCCCCTTCGACGGCACCTACACGACGGTGATGGGCACCCCTTATGACAATGGTGACTATCAGCGGGCGCTCGACCAGGCGCTGGCTGCGGCCGGCTACGAGGCCCTGCGCGCCGAGCAGGCCGAGCGTCGCCAGCGGGGCGACCGCTGGCAGCTCGGGGTGGGTGTGGCGGTCTATGTGGAGATCACCGCAGGGGGTGGCGGCGAGGAGTTCGGGGCGGTCGAGATCCACGCCGACGGCAGTGCCACCATCCGAGTGGGGACCTCGGCCCATGGGCAGGGCCACGCCACCACCTTCGCCATGATCGTCTCGGATCGCCTGGGGATCCCGCTCGAGGAGATACGTCTGGTGCAGTCCGACACCGCCGTCGTCCCCCGCGGTGGGGGTACCGGCGGGTCGCGCTCGCTCCAGGTTGGCGGGAGCGCAGTGCTGGCCGCCACCGAAAGGGTGCTCGATCAGGCCCGCCAGCTCGCCGCGACCGAGCTGGAGGCCAGCGCCGAGGACATCGTCGTCCACGACGACGGACGCCTCGGGGTGGCGGGGGTGCCCTCCCGGACGCTGTCGTGGGTCGAACTGGCCCGCGCCGCCGAGGCCGCCGCCGACGGAGGCGTCCTGGCCGCCGAGGTCGACTTCAAGGTCGACGGCGCCACATTCCCTTTCGGAGCCCACGTGGCGGTCGTGGAGGTCGACACCGAGACCGGGCAGGTGAGGCCGCTGCGCCACATCGCCGTCGACGACTGCGGGCGGATCGTCAACCCGCTGCTGGTCACCGGCCAGCAGCACGGAGGTATAGCCCAGGGGATGGCCCAGGCCCTCTGGGAGGAGGTGGTCTTCGACCCCGACGGCAACCCGCTCACCGCCAACCTGGCCGACTACGGGATGCCCAGCGCCGCCGAGATGCCGTCGTTCGAGACCTCCAACACCGAGACGCCGACCTACCGCAACCCGCTCGGAGCCAAGGGCATCGGCGAGTCCGGCACCATCGGCTCCACCCCGTCGGTGCACAACGCGGTCATCGACGCGGTGGCCCACCTCGGGGTCCGCCACATCCCCATGCCGTGTACGTCCGAGCGGGTGTGGCGGGCCGTCCAGGAAGCCCGGGCCCGGGGCCCGGTGGTCCCATGGAGCGAGCCGCCGGCCCTGTTCGACAGCCTCCGTCGAGCCGGCGAGGCCGGAGGCCGTAGGCCAGAGGCGGCCGACGTCGACATCTGAGGTCGGGGTCGCCCGTCAGAAGCTGACCGGCGACCACGACAGGCCCCCGTCGCGGGTCATGAACATGGTGGCGGCGGGCGCGGTCCGAATGGCGACGCCCTGGGTGGCCGTGGTGAACCCCACGTAGGTGAAATCGTTACCTGGAACCGCGGCGGACCCCGCCGCCAGGCCCGGCTCCGCGGTCATCCAGCTGGCGCCCCCGTCGAGCGACACCAGCAGCCCTCGCTGCTGGTCGGCCACGACGATGGTCCGGGGTTGGCCGGGGGCCACGGTCACGTCCTGGGGTTGGTCGCCGGGTACGGGTCCGGCGACGTGGAACGTCTGGCCGCCGTCGCCGGACACGAACAGCCAGGTCTGGTGGGCCGAGGTGGAGGGGTCGGGGGTTCCCCAGGTCCCCTCGGCGCACACCGCCACCAGGTCGGTCGGCGACGCCGCCGCCACCAACCCGGGACCGTTGGCCGTGGCGCACGGAGGGTTCCAGCGGGACCAACCGGCCACGCCCGGGTTCTGCGCGCCCGAGACGACGGTGCGGTTGCTGTCGATCAGCCAGCCCAGCTGGCCCCAGCGAACCAGATCCGAGGTCAGCTCCGGTCCCGCTCCCGTCGCCGGCCGGTAGGCCGACGCCGACCAGGCGTCGGCGCCCACCGGGCTCGAGAAGATCTGCTCGGTCACCTGACCCTGGCAGCCGGCCTGCCCGGCCGAGGCGGCCGGGCAGGGCCCCTCGACGACCATGTCCACCCGGCCGCCTGAGGCCTCGAGCGACGAGATGACCCCGCCCGGCTGAGGCACCGGAACCTCGCTCCAGGTCGTCCCGCCGTCGTGGGTGGACCACAACCGGCTGGCCCCGCCGCCCCCCGGCCCGGTGTATATCCAGCCGTTGCGGTCGTCGGCGAAGCGCAGGACCGGCGCCGCCGGTGTGGCGGCCCCGGCGGTCGCTGGGTCCGAGCCGCTCGTCGGGCACGAACCGCTGATCGACGGCGCCGCCGCAGCGGCCCAGTCCCGGCCACCGTCGGTCGTGCGGGCCAGGCGGGCGCAACTGCCCGAGGCGCCCGGGGTCACGCCCAGCACCCAGCCCAGTTCGGGCGAGACGAAGGTGACCGAGACCGGCTCGAAGCCCGCCGCCACAGGCGTCGGGCCGGCCGGGACGAAGGTCGTAGGCGGCGACGTGGTGGCGGACGCCGCCGGCTGCGCGCCGGCCGCCCCGGTCGTGGGGACGGGCGCCGCGGTGGGCGCCGACGAACGGGCCGGCCCCACCGTCACCGGGTGGTGGCTGCCGGTGACCACCAGGGCGGCGACTGTCGCGGCGGCCGCCGCGACGAGCGCGCCGGCGCCCACCAGGGGCCGCCAGCGGGGCCGCCGCCCGCCGATGACCGGCACCGGACCGGTCGGGGGGAGCAGCATGTACTCGGCTGTCCGGCGCCCTTCGGGTGCCTGGTCGAAGGGGTTGGCGGCCCGGACCCGGGGGGGGAGCTCGCCGGAGACGGGATCGGCGCCAGCGGACGGTCCGCCGGGCTCGACCAACGGTGCCGGCTGCAGGCTCCCGGCCCTCTCGGCCAGGGTCCGTCGCAGCCGTTCGATCAGCTCGTCGTCGTTCATCTCTCGATCATCTTCCGAAGCTCGGCCAGGGCCCGGTGGGTGGTCGACTTGACCGTCCCGACCCGGCATCCCAGCGTCTCGGCCACCTCGGCCTCGCTCATGTCCAGGTAGTAGCGCATCACCAGGACGCTGCGACGCCGGGGGGCCAGGCGACTGAGAGCGTCCCACATCTCGATGTCGGGCCCCGGTCCGGGCTCAGCGGGGCGGGCCAGGGTGGGGGAGCGGCCGGTCGCCCCGGGCCGGCTCCGGGCCGCCCAGCCTCCCGGGGTGGCCGCCCCCAGCAGTTCGTCGTCGCCCGGCTTGACCTCCCTCCACGCCCGGCGGTGCCAGGAGTAGCAGGCATTGATGACGCTGCGCCTCAGGTAGGCGCCGGGAGAGGAATCGGCGTCGAGGCGGGCCATGACCCGCAGGAAGGTGTCCTGGACGAGGTCCTCGGCCACCGCCGGCGATCCGGTCATCAGGTAGGCCAGACGGACGAGGCCGTCCCGCTCGGCCTGGTAGATGTCGGTCCAGCTGGGCACGTCACAAGCTAAACCGCAGGGCTCCACGCCCTCTTCTACGCCGCCGGCCGGTCCCCGGTTCCCGCCCCCGCGTGATCCACCATCGAACGCACGTTCGTGTGTATGCTCATCGCCGAGCGAATGACACCCGTGCGATTACCTGTGTGGTCGGGCGGAGGCTTACAGATCAAACCGTCACACCCTCTTTCTAGGGTGGTCCCGACCGAGTCGATGCGAACGAGGAGACATCAGGGTGGAAAGAGAAAAGGCCCTCGAGATGGCCATGGGGCAGATCGAGAAGCAGTTCGGCAAGGGCGCCATCATGAAGATGGGCGAGAACCTCCACATGCAGATCGAAGCCATCCCTACGGGGGCGCTCGCCCTGGACATCGCGTTGGGGATCGGGGGCCTGCCCCGGGGTCGGGTCGTGGAGATCTTCGGCCCGGAATCGTCGGGCAAGTCGACGTTGGCCATGCACGTCGTGGCCGAAGCCCAGCGCAACGGCGGTATCTGCGCCTACATAGACGCCGAGCACGCCATGGATCCGGTCTATGCCCGGGCCATCGGGGTCAACGTCGATGATCTGCTCATATCCCAGCCCGACACGGGGGAGCAGGCTCTGGAGATCGCCGACATGCTGATCCGCTCCGGTGCCCTGGATGTGATCGTCATCGACTCGGTGGCCGCTCTCACCCCCCGGGCCGAGATCGAGGGCGACATGGGTGACTCCCACGTCGGGCTCCAGGCCCGTCTCATGTCCCAGGCCCTCCGCAAGCTGACCGCCACCCTCAACCGGTCGAACACCATCGCCATCTTCATCAACCAGTTGCGGGAGAAGATCGGCGTCATGTTCGGGTCTCCCGAGACCACCCCCGGGGGTCGGGCCCTCAAGTTCTACAGCTCGGTGCGTCTCGACATCCGACGTATCGAATCCATCAAGGACGGAGCCGAGGTGGTGGGCAACCGGACCAGGGTCAAGGTGGTGAAGAACAAGGTGAGCCCGCCTTTCAAGCAGGCCGAGTTCGACATCATGTACGGCAGGGGCATCAGTCGTGAAGGCTCCCTCATCGACGTAGCCGTGGAGTTGGGCATCGTCAAGAAAGCGGGGGCTTGGTACACCTACGAGGGCGAGCAGCTGGGCCAGGGTCGGGAGAATGCCAAGACCTTCCTGGGGGAGAACCTCGAGGTCATGATCGAGATTTCTGAGAAGGTCCGACAGAAGGTCGGGCTCGGCGGGGAGGAGCCGGATGTGATCGGTTCGGACCCCCGAGACGAGGAACCCATCTCCCTGGAGGACTGAGGGTCCGGTCCCGTCCCGACTCGCCACCAACTCCGGGAAGGATCTGCCCGGCCCGAGGCGAACAGGAGATGGGACACATCAGCGCCGACATCAGCATCGGCGGCCAGAGCCGCACCGCCATACCCCTTCGAGTCGACATCAGCGCCGCGCCCGGCGATCGGCCGGACCCACCGAACCCACCGGACCCACCGGACCCACCCGACGACCCCGCCACTCGCCCCGCGGAGCCGCCGGACCTTCCCGGCTGAGCCGCCACCCCGGTCCCCGCCCGGCCGGCGGGGACCGGGGTGGGCGTCCGACCCGTACAATGACCGGTCGTGGTGCGCCGCTACTACCTACGGACCTTCGGGTGCCAGATGAACGAGCACGATTCGGCGCGCATCGCGTCGCTGCTCGAACAGGACGGCATGGAGGCTTGCGGCGACGCCGAGTCCGCCGACGTCATCGTGCTCAACACCTGTTGCATCCGGGAGAACGCCGACAACAAGCTGTACGGGCACCTCGGCCACCTGAAGACCATCAAGGACGCCCGCCCCGAGGTGCAGATAGCCGTGGGGGGGTGCTTGGCGCAGAAGGACCGGGAGTCCATCTTGGACCGGGCCCCGTGGGTGGACGCCGTGTGGGGCACCCACAACACGTCCCGGGCGGCCGAGCTGCTGGCCCAGGCCCGCCTCGGGGGATCACCGGTGCTGGAGGTGTTCGACGGCCGCAGCGACGACCCCTCGGAGTTCCCCAGCGCCCTGCCGGTGCGGCGCGACGCCGGTTGGAGCGCCTGGGTCACCATCCAGATCGGCTGTGACAATAACTGCGCGTTTTGCATCGTGCCCTCCGTCCGGGGCTCTGAAGCCAGCCGGCCTTTCGGCCAGATCGTTGACGAGGTGGCCGCTCTGGCCGCCGAGGGAACGGTGGAGGTGACCCTTCTCGGCCAGAACGTCAATTCCTACGGGCGGGACCTGACCACCCGGTTGCGGACGAGTCCCGACTGGGACCGGGCGGAGTCGCTGGTCGGCGGCGAATGGGTGGCCGGGGACCGGCCCCGGGCCCGCCCCCTCTTCGCCGACTTGCTGCGAGCCGTCGGGCGCGTCGAGGGGATCCGCCGGGTGCGCTATACCAGCCCCCACCCCAAGGACCTGAGGGCCGAGACCATCGAGGCCATGGCCCAGGAGACGGCCGTCTGCCCCCACCTCCA
>JAKCDU010000089.1 GCA_021838445.1 Actinomycetes bacterium
GGGTGGCGCCGCCCGCAGGCAAGGGCCGGAAGCACAGGGCGGGGGGCGTGGGCGGAGGCGACGGTGGGGGCAGGACCGTGACGGTCGTGGTGGCGGTCTTGATCTCGGACCCGTCGGTGGTGAGAAGCTCGAAGGTGAGCGCCTGGGTGGTGTTCTGTTCGGCGAGGGGGAGGGTGAAGGTCGGCTGGGCCCCGTAGGCCCCGATCCCGGCGATGAGGGGGGCTTCGGGGGTGCCGGACGGGTACGACGGGAGGCTGCTCCCGGTGCCGGGCGCACTGCCCGGGGCCGACGCCGCCCAGGTGACGGCGGGTCCGGCGGTCTGGACCCACCCGTAGGTCACCGGGGTGCCGGGGTCACTCGAACCCCGGCCGTCCAGGGTCACCACCGTCGGGACCGACTGGTTGTTGGGACCCTCGCTGGCTCCGTCCACGGTCTGGGCCGGCCCTGCGTCGGCGGACAGCCCGGTGACCGGGACGGGCAGCGTCGACACGTTGCCCAGGGCACCGGCTCCCCCGCCCGACAGAGCGGTGTCGGCTGCGGCCACGCACGTCGTGTAACTGCTGCACCCACTCGTGTCCAGGGATCCCCCGGTGAACAGCTCGGCGCCGTTGGCCGCGTTGGTGAAGTTGACCGGGATGGCGATGCTGGCCGTCGACTGGGCCGCGATCGGGCTCGTATCGACGCACACGACGACCCCCGCAGTGGTAGGCGGGGCGCAGGTGAAGGCTGGCGCCGTCCCGATAGGCGTTCCGGTGAAGGCCACCCGGCCGGGAGGCGGTAGGACCATGAGCGGGGAAATGACCGGGGGGGCACCTGGAGTGGTGCCCGGCGGCAGGACCAGGGCCACTGTCACCGGGGTGACCGTGCTACCGGTGCCGGTGTTGCGCACGGCCAGGGTTATGGAGGTGGAGCCGCCTGGGGGGACCGGGCTGCTACTGGCCGAGAGGGTGGTCGACAGGGAGGGCGGGGGTGGGAGGGGCAGGTTGACGGTGGTCACCGCGGCGGGTGACCGGGCCGGGGTCCCCCCCGGGAAGCGGTAGCCCGACTGGGTACCGACCTGGACGGCGCCCCCGGCCTGGCCGGTCGCCCCTCCGAAGGTCTCGGTGGCGACCGGTGCGCTGGCCCCCGCCGCCAGGAATCCGGCGGAGGTGGTGACTGAGCAGGTGAGGGTGGTCGAGGCCTGTTGGCAGTTCCAACCCGTACCCGTCACCGTGGCGCTGACGCCGGCCGGGAGGGTCTGCACGACGGTCACCGGGCCGTTGCCGGTGGCCACGCTTCCCGAGTTGTGCACCGTGAGGGTACCCGTGGCCCCGGTCCCGGCGACGGCCAGCGTGGTGGTCACGTTCGGCGGCGCCAGAGCTGGAAGGGTGACGGTCAAGGGCGCCACGGCCGTCTCGATCCCGGCCGTGTCTGAGACCTCGGCGACCAGGTTGGCCGTCCCGAGGAGGGTCGGCGTCCCGGTCAGGCCGACCACGAGGGGCCCGGCGGCGGCGTGGGTGTAGAGCTGGGCCACCGTGGTACAGGTGAGCGAGGCGGGCGAAACCTGGCACAGCCAGCCGGCTCCGCTTGCCGAGGCGACGGCCACCCCGGTGGGAGCGAGGAGGCTGACCTGGGCGTGGCCGGCGGTCGGGGCGCTTCCGGGGTTGGCCACGCTCACCACGTACGGGGTGGGCGTGGACGCCAGGGTGGAAGCCCCCCTGAGGGAGGCGGCCAGCACGGGGGCCGACGGGGTGGTGACCACCAGGTTCCAGGAGGTGCGCGGCACCAGGGCGACGCCCCCAGGGCGGGCGATGCTGAAAAGGAGGGTGTCGTGGGCTCCCGCCGCCGTGGCGGGGGCCCGGAGGGCGAACGACAGGTTGGCCGACTGGTGGGCGGCGACCGGGCTGGTGAGAAGGCAGCGATCGATGGTCCTCCCGCTCACGGTGTAGGCGGTGCAGGTCCAGCCGGTTCCCGAGGGTGTCGCAGAGAGGACCTGGCCGACCGGGTTGCCGTCCGGTACGAGGGCGTCGACCACGGTGCCGGTGGGCAGGGAGGCGGCCCCCGTGTTCTGGATGGTGACGCCCATGTCGACGGTGCCGCCCGCGACCACGGTGTGGATGCCACTGAATCCCACGGCGACAGCGGCCGACGTGACGGGGGAAGTGACGCTGGTCTGCTCGCTGGTCGTGTCGTTCGCGGAGTTGGCGTCACCTGTGGTCGACACCGTCCAGGTGTCGGTGCCCCCCGGGCTGGTGGTGGCGACGGCGACGGTCACGTCGAGTGCCGTGTGCGAGCCGGCGGCAATGGGCGAAGTGGATGTGCAGTCGAGCTGGGTCGGGTCCGGCGCCTGCGGGGCGCAGGTCCATCCGCTGTCCGCGGACTGGTAGGTGATACCGGCCGGAAGGGTTGCGGTGACCGTCACCGTGGCGGTGGTGGGCCCGGTACCGACGTTGCTCACGATGACGTTGTACACACCGGTCGACCCGGCGGTGAAGGGATCTGAGTGGGTGACCGACGGGGTGAGGTCGGGGGCGGCGGTTACCACAGGCTGGCCCGCAGCCGCGGCTCCCCCGGAATAGAAACCGTCACCGCTGTAGACAGCCTGGACCGCGGCCTGGCTGGTGGCTGAGGCGAAGGTGTAGGTGAAGACGGCATTGCCGCTGGTACCGACCGCGACGACGGTGGACGGGCCACCCCCGACGCTGAAGGTGACGGTGCCGGTCGGTACCGGGTCTCCGGCGACATCGGGGGAGAGTGAGGCGGTGAAGGTGATGGGCACCCCGACCACCCAGGTCGACGGCGACGACGTAAAGGTGAAACCGGGTGTGCCGGGCGCCTGGTAGGTGAAGAGGTCGCCGGCGCTGGGCAGGCTGGTACCGGCCGCCGTGGTGACCTCGACGTCGACAGGACTGTTACCTCCCCACTGCGGAACGGTGGTGTCGATCTCCGTGTCGGAGACCACCGTGAACGAGGTGGCCGCGACCGTGCCGAAACTGACGGCTGTGGCGCCGGT
Organism: Actinomycetes bacterium; assembly: GCA_021838445.1. Lineage (GTDB taxonomy): Bacteria > Actinomycetota > Acidimicrobiia > Acidimicrobiales > Palsa-688 > JAKCDU01. Next base: position 2,993 of record JAKCDU010000089.1, read on the forward strand.
GAAGCCCGAGCCGGTGATGGCCACGGCCAGGCCGCCACTGGTCGATCCGGTAGATGGGCTCACCGAGGCGACTACCGGGAGCTGCCCTGTGGCGTAGCTGAACTGGTCGGCCGGCGCCGGTGTCGAGATACCGAAAGGGGTGGTGATGATGATGTCGGCGGTTATCCCGGCCGCGCCGGGCGGTGTGACCGCGGTGATCTCGCTATCGGAGACCACATCGATGGAGGTGGCCGACCCGAAGTTGTGGTCCGGGGTGGAACTCGAGAAGTCGACGCTGGACGCGCCGAGGAAGCCCGACCCGGTGATGGTCACCGTGGTCCCACCGGCGGCGGGCCCGCCCGAGGGTGTAACTCCAGTGATCTGAGGGGGGTTGGCGTTGACGAAGGTGAAGCCCTGCCTGACAGTGGCGGACTCGGCCTCCCGAGTGACCGTCAGATCGTAAGTGCCGTCGGTGCCGACCGCCGGCAGGAAGGCGTCGATCTGGGCGTCGGAGACCACCACGAAGCTGGTCGCCGCGATGGGCGGACACTGCCCGTCGATGCACCGCGACGGGTTACCGGGGTCGAAGGTGAAGGACACCTGGGTGGCGCCCGTGAAGCCTCCCCCGGCGATGACCACCTCATCACCACCGGTATCGGCGCCGACGTTCGGAGTGACCCCGACTATGACCAACGGACTGCCCGTCGTGTAGGTGAACTGGTCGGGCGGGCTGGGCGCCGAGCTGCCGGCGGCGTTCGTGACGCTGACGTTGACGACGCCGGCCGTCGCCACCGCCGGCGAGGGGAGCACGATCTCAGTGTCCGTTTGGCTGGTGAAGGACGAGGCCGCCACCTCCACTGTCCCGAAGCTGACCGAGGTGGCTCCGGTGAACCCGGTGCCGAGGATGTGGATGGCCTGGCCTCCGGAGGTGACACCCGAGGACGGGACCACGCTGGATACGACCGGCTGGACCTGGTAGGTGAACTGGTCGATGGCCTGGCCCGTCTCGGTCGTCCCGTGCGGCGTGGTCACGGTCACGTCGACGACCCCGCCGCCGGACGGGATGCCTGCGGTTATCACCCGGTCGGACACGACGGTGAATCGCCACGCGGGCACGGCCCCGAAGTCGACGGCGGTGGCCCCGCTGAAGCCGCTCCCGTCGATCGTCACCGAGGTATCCCCACCGACACCGCTGGATGGGGTGACCTCCCCGACGCCGGGCGGGAACGGCCCGGGGCCGTTGCTGAGCGCCAGACCGAAAAAGTCGGAACTACCTACCGCCACGCACTGCTGGGCCGGAGTGCAGTCGACGGCGTTCAAGATTGACGAGCTTCCGACCTGGGCGGGAATAGTGTCAGGGGTGACGCCCGTCGGAGAGGTGATGGTCAGCGCGTAGGGTTCGTTCTCGGCGCTGCTGCCAACCGGCCGATATAGGTTGCCGACCGCTTCGCACTGTACCTGGCAACTGATGCCGTAGAGGCTGGCAGCCTGAACGGTCCCAGCCCTGACGAGGCTCCAGCTCGTCCCGTCCCACGAGAAGAGAGTTGAACCATTGTAGGAGCCCAGAGTGCTCCCGTAGCCGACGGCGTAACAGTCGACGGTGGTCAGGCACGAGATCCCGGCCAGGGTGTTGACCGAGTACGGATCACTGATCGTCATCATCGACCAGCCGGTGCCGTTCCACTCCTCGATGAGGTTCTGCTCGCCGGCGATCGCCGAGGGGCGGACCAGCCCGGCGGCCACGCAGGTCACGGCGGTTCCCGGGGCGCACCACACCGAGAAGAGCTGGTCGTAGCCCCCCGATGTCGTGGGTGGGTTGAGCGGCGGGACCGCCGTCCAGGTGTCGGTGGCCACGTCGAGCTCGAGGGCGTAATTGAGCGTCTCGTAGCCGACGGCCAGGCAGATGGTGGTAGTGCAACTGATCCCGGCCAGCACGCCGGCCGCCAGGCCTGCGATGGTCACCTCTGACCAGGAGGTGCCGTCGTAGCCGTACACGACGGGGAGGTCGTACGCCGATCCACCGCCGCTGCCGACGGCGAAGCAGCGGGTGGTACTGACACAGGAGATGCCTTTGAGGTACTCGTTGGCCGGGAGGGTGACGGCCACGTCGGAGAAGCGAGACCCGTCGAAGGATTCGATGGAGGTGCCGTCCACGCCGAGTGCGAAGCACTCCGAGGCGGAGGGGCAGGCGATGGCCTCGAGGCCGCTGCCCGGAGCGAAGACGTTCTGCCACGTGGTGCCCGTCGCCGAGGCCTGGGGGGCGGTGCTGACGAGCAGAGTGATCACGAGGGCGACGGCAGCTACCAGCGCCCCTCCTGGAATGCCTCCCCTCCACCCTGTACGCATCGCGATGCACTATGACAGGGAATCCCGGCTGAATCCGGGTGAAATGTCTGGGCGACAACGGGGCGCATCCACTTTCGACAGCGTCGGCAAGTTATGTGCCATTTGTCGTCTCGTCGATCTCGTCGATCTCGTCGATCTCGTCGATCTCGTCGATCTCGTCGATCTCATCGGCCTCGGTCAGTACCCGGCGGCCTCGGTGGACGCCACGATGGGTCCCCGGCGGAGTGTGCCGGGGACCCACCTGGTGAACTGGTGAACTGGTGACCAGATGTCAGCCGTTGGTCGGAGCGACGTAATGGTCGCTGTCGACCTGCTGGGCACCGTTGAGGTTGTGGACGCCGCCCGGCGTGGGTGCCGCTCCGTCGTTCACGCCGGAGGTGTCCTGGAACTGCACTGTGTAGGGCAGGGAGACCACGGCGTCGTTCCAGCTGTTGCCGGCGCTACTGGCCAGGCTCACATAGACGGTGTCCTGGAGAACCTTGCCGGCGCTGATGGTCGCCGCATCAAGCCAGTTGCCGCTCCCCGCCGAGAAGTCGCTGAAGCTGAACGTGTACAGCGAGTCCCCGGACTGGGGGGTCAAGGTGATGTCGGAGTCGGCACCGTTGTACACGACGAACGGGCCGGGCAGCGACACGGCGCCAGGGTAGGTACCGGTGGGCAGCTCCAAGGTGAACTGCAGGTCGGTGGCGACGGGTGAACCACCTGTACCGTTACGATCCACCATCAGGTTCTGGACCTGGACGTAGGCCTCTTCGGCAGTGCTACCGGTGTTGGCGAAGCCAATCGTGACGGGCTGGGCGGGGCCGCCGGGGGTGAGGCCGCTGACCGAGAAGTTGCCGTTCTGCACGTTTCCCGCGACCGATGCTCCGGCGACGGTGCCCTTGTAGGTGGACTGGCTGGTGAATGCGGTGGAGACCGGCGAACCACCGAAGAGCAGGGCAGCTACCCCGCCCGATACGGCTACCGCCGGGATCGCTCCCTTGGTTATGCGTTTCACGACTTACCTCTCCTGGTCGGGCCCGATGGGCTTGATGCGTTCCGGCCGTCCGTGGATGGACAGCCGGCGATGTCCGGCGTCGGTTTCGCCACTGGCTCCCCGTCGGCTCTGGCGACCATTCGTTGCAGCCGGCGGATCTTTGCTTCGCCTTCAGGCGGCTGAGATCCGCTCGTCCGCCCCGTAACAATCAAGCGTTCGCGGGTAGGTCGTGACATCCACAATTTTGTGGATTTGGTGACCCGGCCGAGGTGGGAGCGGAGCGATTTCAGCAATCTTGATGATGACCGTCGGGCGGACTCAGGCAACCATGGAGGCGGTGGGGATGCTCTCAGGCCGGATGACGCGCCTGTGGAAGTCGTTGGTGGCGCTGCTCGTCATCCTGGTCGGTGTGGCGGCCTGGTTGCTGGCCGCCACCAATCACGCTTACGTGACCACGCCGTCCATGTACCCGACCATCCCCCCCGGCTCCATGGTGTTCATCCGCCGGGAGCGTTCTTACCACGTCGGGCAGGTGATCGAGTTCAGGGGTAACGGGCTCGACTTCGTGCACCGGATCGTCAAGATCTCCCCCAATGGCGACATCACCACCAAGGGGGATAACCCGCAGAACGTCCCCGACGTCTTCGTTCCCTCCACGACCACCGCCGACGTCATCGGTGCCGTCTACGCCGCGCCTCGCTGGGTCGGCTTTCCCGAACTGATCGCCCACCACCCTCCCTACGGGATCGCCTGGTTGCGCGCCGAGTTGGGCCGCTCGGGCGAGGCGGCCGTGGTGGTCATCGCCGGGTTGCTGACCTTCCTGGCCTACGGCGGGGGCCGCCGGTCCGCTCCAAAGCACCGGATCGGCGCGGCCGCCCGCAGCGCGGCCTGAACGCTCACCTGAGTCCCCGCATCGACACCGTCGGGATGAACCCGGCACCGCCGCGACTGGCCGCCACTGGTGTGGGGAAACCCGTCCCAGTTGCTGTCACTTCATCTCTGACGGCTGTATGCTAACGGTCTCCAGTTCAAAATCGGAAAAGGGGCGCACGAAGTGAGCATCGACGAGTTCCAAGCTGCTGAGTTGGATCGGATCAGGACCGAGTCCGTGCAGCAGTCCGGAGAGCTCATCCAATGGACGGTTGCTTGGAGCAGCACGACGGAGGACCTGCAGGATCTGGCCGGCACCGACGTCGTCGACATCCTGACATGGGAGGGGCTGCCGCCCGAGTACGTGACCGACAGCGGGGAGTGGAAGAGCGCCGGCGTGCGGACGGGCGCGGGCCTGGGCGGCTCTGTGGTTGACGCGGCGCAGGGCCGAGCCACGTTCAGTTATCCGATCATGCCGAGCGACGTCTCTCATTCGGGCAGCGACCTGCTCGCCGGTGGAAGCGAGACATGGGAGAGCACCGGCATCCTCGGCCACGGGGTCTTCGGTACCTACGCCGACCTCGACGATGTCGCCATCCGGCTGGTCCGATCTTTCGGGCGCAACGGGCGTGGTTTGGTCGCCAACTGCCAGTTCACCGACCCAAGCGGCACGGTGACGTCCTTCAGCGTGGTCACACCGGAGTACTTCGAGGAGATCCGGATCACCGACGAGGAGCTCGAGCTCGAGGATGACATGCCCGAGGCCCAGCCGCAGACTGTGGACTGGTCCCTGGTCGACTCGTGGAACCAGGCGGCCATGAAGGCCATGGAGCAAGGGGATGAAATTCGGTACTTCATCTTCCACGAGCGGCTGCTCCTCGACGGATCCGCCGACCAGCCCGTCAGGGACTACATCAGCTACGCCAAGGCCAACAACAGTGGTAACAGCGATGGCAGGCTGCGGATGACCAAGAAGGGGACGCTCTTCGATCCCGGTTCGGTGACCGTCACCTGGGCGGGGAACTGGGCGGCGAGCATCGAGGAGGCCATCGGCGAGTTCTCCAAGAAGAAGGTCATCTTCGTCTAGGCCCAGATGCCGGCCCGGCCGGCTCGGCGCCCACCGACGCGGTGTCCGTCGTCGCGGCGAACCACCACCGCGTCTAACCTGGGACCGATGGGGGCGGGACCGGCCAGATCAGGTATCCGCAAGACCGACGAGATCCTGCTGCGCAGCCTGGTAGGGGCGACCACCCTGGCCCGGGGTCGGGACTACGCCCTCCACGGGATGGTCACCGACGTCGAGTGGGACCCGAGCGGGCTGAAGGTCACCGGCCGGGTCCGCGGCCGTGCCGCCGAGCCCTACGAGGTGTCGGTCATCCTCACCCGTCGACCGGGAGGCCAGCTGCGATCGATGGCCGGGAACTGCACCTGCCCGGTGCAGTTCCGCTGCAAGCACGCCGTCGCCCTGCTGCTCTCGTCGCTGCCCGGTACCGGCCCGAACCGCAAGACCGCGACCCTGCCGGCCCCTACCGCCCCTGCCGCCGCTACCGCCGCTACCGCCCCTGCCGGGCGGGCGGTTCGAGCGGGCTCCACCCACCTCAGTTTGGTACCGGCCCCTCCATCCCACCAACCCGGGCCCGCTCCCCGGCCCGCCGGGCCGACCGTTGCCCCGCCCCGTCCGGCGC
>JAKCDU010000032.1 GCA_021838445.1 Actinomycetes bacterium
GCTCCCTGGCCATGGTGCGTGGCGCCAAGAAATCCGGTCTGGTGGTGACCGCCGAGGTCGCCCCCCACCACTTCACCCTGACCGACGAGTGCGTGGCATCCTACGACGCCGTGTTCAAGGTCAACCCACCGCTGCGCACCTCCCAGGACGTGGCCGCGGTGAAGGCGGCCCTGGCCGACGGGACCGCTGACGCCATCGCCACCGACCACGCCCCGCACACCGCCGAGGCCAAAGAGGCCCCCTTCGACCAGGCCCCGCCGGGGATGCTGGGCCTCGAAACGGCTCTGGGCCTGGCGCTCACCGAGCTCGATCTGACCTTCGAGCAGGTCTTCGCCCTGATGTCGTGGCAGCCGGCGGCCATCGCCGGGCTGAGCGGCGAACACGGCGGGCCCATCGAGGTGGGGCGCCCGGCCAACCTCTGCGTCGTGGACCCCGACCAGACCTGGACGGTGGACCCTTCGGCGTCGGCCAGCCGCAGCCGTAACAACCCCTACCGGGGCCGCACCCTGAGGGGCCGGGTCCGCCACACGGTGCTGGCCGGCGAACCGGTGGTCGTTGGCGGGGAGGCCCAGCGATGAGCCGGCTCGACGCCCTCCTCGTGTTGCAGGACGGGACGACCTTCGAGGGCGAAGCGGCCGGCTACTGGCCCGACGCCCCCGTGCCCGCCACCGGGGAGGTGGTGTTCAACACCACCCTCACCGGCTACCAGGAGGTCCTCACCGATCCGTCCTACGCCGGGCAGATCATCACCTTCACCTACCCCCACATCGGCAACTACGGGATCACCGGTCGGGACAGCGAAAGTGCCAGAACATTCTGCCGGGGCCTCATCGTGCGGGACCTGGCACCACGCCCGAGCAGCTGGCGCTCCGAGCGCACCATCCACGACTTCCTGATCGAGCAGCGCCTGCCGGCCATCACCGGCATCGACACCCGGCGCCTGACCCGCCACATCCGCGACGCCGGTTCCATGCCGGGCGCCTTCGGGCCGGTTTCGGGGCCCAGCGCGCTGAGCGAGACGCTCCTGAAGGAGGCGGCCGGGGCCGAGCGGGGAACCGACGGCCGGGACCTCGTGGCCGAGGTGACCACCCCCGAGCCCTACAGCGTCGGCGACGGACCCCGACGCATAGTCGCCTACGACTTCGGGATCAAACGGACCATCCTGCGCCACCTCGGCACCCTCGGGGTGGTGGAGGTCGTCCCCGCCGCGACCCCCGCCGAGGAGGTACTGGCCCGCCAGCCCGACGGGGTGTTCCTCTCCAACGGCCCGGGGGACCCGGCTGCGGTGGGCTACGCCGTGGAGCAGATCGGGGCCATCCTCGGCCGGGTCCCGGTGTTCGGCATCTGCCTGGGCCACCAGCTGATGGCCACGGCTCTCGGGGGGCGCACCTACAAGCTGCCCTTCGGCCACCACGGCGGGAACCACCCGGTGCGCCGGCTGGCGACCGGCGCAGTGGAGATCACCAGCCAGAACCACAACTACGCCATCGCCGAGGGCAGCCTGCCCGGGGCCGAGGTGACCCACGTCAACCTCAACGACGGGGTCATCGAAGGCATCGGCCGGCCCGACCTGCGGGCCTTCAGCGTCCAGTACCACCCCGAGGCGGGACCGGGACCGCACGACGCCAGTTACCTTTTTTCGGAGTTCGAGAGGATCATGGGTGCCTAGGCGAGATGACCTGAGCAGCATTCTGGTGATCGGCAGTGGCCCGATCGTGATCGGCCAGGCCTGCGAGTTCGACTACTCGGGGACGCAGGCCTGCCGGGTCCTGCGCCAGGAGGGTTACCGGGTGATCCTGGCCAACTCCAATCCGGCCACGATCATGACCGACCCCGAGTTCGCCGACCGCACCTATATCGAGCCGCTCACCCCCGACGTGCTCGAGGCGATCGTCGAACGGGAACGTCCCGACGCCGTTCTGCCCACCCTGGGGGGCCAGACCGCCCTCAACCTGGCCATGGCCCTCCACGAGAGAGGGACCTTCGACCGCCTCGGCGTCGAGATGATCGGCGCCAAGCCCGAGGCCATCGCCACCGCCGAGAACCGGGAGCTGTTCAAGGAGGCCATGACCGAGATCGGCCTGGCCGTGCCCGAGTCCGGGTTCGCCTACAACCTCGAGGAGGCCCTCGAGGTGGGCCGATCGATCGGCTTCCCCTTGATCATCCGCCCCTCGTACATCCTCGGAGGCGCCGGTACCGGCATCGCCCACGACCAGGAGTCCTTCGAGCACATCGCCGCGACCGGACTGGCCGCCAGCCCCATCTCCGAAATCCTCATCGAGCGTTCGATCGCCGGCTGGAAGGAGTACGAGCTCGAGGTCATGCGGGACCGGGCCGACAACTGCGTCATCGTGTGCTCCATCGAGAACTTCGACCCGATGGGCGTCCACACCGGGGATTCGATAACGGTGGCGCCGGCGCAGACCCTCTCCGACGAGGAGTACCAGCGCATGCGCGACGATGCCTTCAAGTGCATCCGGCGTATCGGGGTGGAGACCGGCGGCTCCAACATCCAGTTCGCCGTCGATCCCCGCACCGGCGACCAGGTCGTGATCGAGATGAACCCCCGGGTCAGCCGGTCGAGCGCCCTGGCCTCCAAGGCGACCGGTTTCCCCATCGCCAAGATCGCGGCCCGGCTGGCCGTCGGCTACACCCTCGACGAGATCACCAACGACATCACCGGCGAGACCCCGGCCAGCTTCGAGCCCACCATCGACTACGTCGTCACCAAGGTGCCGCGCTGGGCCTTCGAGAAGTTCCCCGGTATCCCCGACGTGCTCGGCACCCGGATGCAGTCCGTCGGGGAGTCCATGGCCATCGGGCGGACCTTCCCGGAGTCCCTGCAGAAGGGGCTGCGCTCCCTCGAGCGGGGCCGGGCCGGGCTCAACTGCGACAGCGCCGAAGCCCTCTGGGATGTCTGGGACGACGACGAACTGGTCCGCCGGGCGGCCATCGCCACCCCGGACCGCCCCTTCCAGCTCGAGGCCGCGCTGCGGCGCGGCATCAGCGTCGAGCGTCTCTACGAGGCGACGGGGGTCGACCCGTGGTTCCTCGACCAGATCCAGCTGGTCGTCGACGAGCGGGCCCGGTTGGCCGAGCTGTGCAACCCGGCCAACCTGACCCGCGCCGACTGGCGGCGGGCCAAGCGGTTGGGCTTCAGCGATGCCCAGCTCGCCTACCTGTGGGGCACGACCGAGCCGACGGTGCGCCGCACCCGGGTGGCCGCCGGGGTGCGGGCCACCATGAAGACCGTCGACACCTGCGCCGCCGAGTTCGAGGCCCACACGCCCTACCACTACTCGACCTACGAGGATGACGACGAGGTAGTTGCCAGCTCCCGGCCCAAGATCGTGATCCTCGGGTCGGGCCCCAACCGCATCGGTCAGGGCGTCGAGTTCGACTACTGCTGCGTGCAGGCCAGCTTCGCCCTCCACGACGCCGGCTTCGAGACGGTCATGATCAACTGCAACCCCGAGACCGTTTCCACCGACTACGACACCAGCGACCGTCTCTACTTCGAGCCGGTCACCTACGAGGATGTGACCAACGTCCTCGACGTGGAGGCGGCCCACGGCGAGATCCGAGGGGTGATCGTCTCCCTCGGCGGCCAGACACCGCTCAAGCTGGCCGGCCAGCTGCCACCGGAGCTGATCCTCGGCACGCCGCCCGACGCCATCGACCTGGCCGAGGACCGGGAGCGATGGAACGACCTGTGCCGCTCCCTCGGCATCCCCCAGCCCCCCGGGGGGACGGCGGCGACCATCGACGAGGCCCTGGACGTGGTCGCCGAGGTGGGCTACCCGGCGCTGGTTCGCCCGAGCTACGTGCTCGGGGGTCGGGCCATGGAGATCGTCTACCACGAGGAGGACCTGCGCCGGGCCATGGACGCCCTGTCGGGTTTCGGGTCACTCGGGCGGGAGGGGGGCCTGTCGGCCGAGCGGCCGGTGCTCGTGGACCGCTTCCTCGAGGACGCCACCGAGGTCGACGTGGACGCCGTGCGCGACGCCGCCGGCGAGATCGTCATCGGGGCGGTCATGGAGCACGTCGAGGAGGCCGGTGTGCACTCCGGTGACAGCGCCTGTGTCATCCCGCCGCCCACCCTGAGCCCGGCTGTGGTGGAGACCATCGAAGGCCACGTGAGGGCCATCGCAGACGCCCTCGGGGTGGTGGGGCCGGTGAACGTCCAGTTCGCCGTCAAGGACGACGAGGTGTACGTGATCGAGGCCAACCCGCGGGCCAGCCGGACCGTGCCGTTCGTCTCCAAGGCGACGGGGGTTCCCCTGGCCAAGGTGGCGGCCCGGGTCATGGCCGGTGCCACCCTGGCCGCCCTGCGCGACGAGGGCCTGCTGCGCCCGCCGGTACGGGGGGGACACGTGAGCGTGAAAGAAGCCGTCCTGCCCTTCACCCGCTTTCCCGACGCCGACACGTTGCTCGGTCCGGAGATGCGCTCCACCGGTGAGGTCATGGGCATCGACGCCAGCTTCGGCCTGGCCTTCGCCAAGAGCCAGGCTGCGGCCGGCGACGAGATCCCCTCGGGGGGTACCGTCTTCTTCTCGCTGGCCGACCGGGACAAGGAAGCGGGCGTAGCGCTGGCCCGCCGCTTCGTGCAGCTGGGCTTCTCGCTGGCCGCCACGCGCGGCACGGCCGCCTACTTCGAAGCGCACGGCGTCCCGGTGGCGACGATGGTCGACAAGGTGGGGGAGGGCGGGGGTGGCGCCGACGCGGTGACCCTGCTGCGCGACGGCAAGGTGAACCTGGTGGTCAACACGCCCCGCGGTCGCGGCCCGCGCGCCGACGGCGCCTACATCCGCATGGCGGCCAACGCCCACCGGGTGGCCTGCCTCACCACTGTGGCGGCGGCCCGGGCCGCGGTCGCCGGAGTCGCCGAGCGGGCCGCCAACCCGCTCACCGTCCGCAGCCTGCAGGAGTACCACCAAGCCGAGCAGCTACCGCTGGCATGAGCCTCGCCCCCGGCCCGCGACGGGTCGCGGCGGGCGCCCTCGAGGTTCCCTCGCTCGAGACGACCGTCGGTTCGGTCCACCTGCCCAACCCGGTCATGACGGCATCGGGCACTGCCGGGCACGGCGCTGAGCTGGCCGCCTACTGCGACCTGTCGAGCCTGGGTGCGGTGGTGGTCAAATCGGTGTCGCGCCAAGCGTGGTCGGGCAATCCGGCGCCGCGCATGTGGCCGCTGCCCACCGGCATGCTCAACAGCGTCGGCCTCCAGAACGCCGGCGTAGAGCACTGGCTGGCCGAGGATCTGCCAGCCTTGGCGGCCACCGGCGCCACCGTGGTGGCTTCCATATGGGGCTTCTCGGCCGCCGACTACCGGTCGGTGGCCGAGGTCATCGCGATCGCGGTGGCCGAGGGCCGGGCCCCCGGGGTGGTGGCCGTGGAGGCCAACATATCCTGCCCCAACGTCGAGGACCGCCGCCAGATGTTCGCCCATTCGTGCCACGGGGTCGAAGAGTCCATCGGCGCCGCCGCCGCCGGTCTCGGCTCGGTCCTGCCCCTCTGGGCCAAGCTGTCACCCAACGTGACCGATCTTCCCTCCCTGGCGGGCGCGGCGCAGGGGTCCGGTGCGGACGCGGTGACGCTGATCAACACGGTGATGGGGATGGCCCTCGATCCCCTGAGCGGGGGCTTCAGGCTCGGTGCCGGCGGGGGAGGCTTGTCGGGACCGGCGATCCACCCGGTGGCCGTCAGGGCCGTCTACGAGGTCCGGTCGGCGTGGCCGGACCTACCCATCATCGGTGTCGGGGGAGTCAGCACCGGGCTCGATGCCGCCGAGTTGATCGCCGCCGGCGCCGACGCCGTCCAGGTGGGGACCGCCTCCTTCGCCGAACCGGCGGCGACGGTCAGAATCATCGCTGAACTGTCGCGCTGGATGGCCGGCCATGGCATAACTTCGGTTGCCGCTTTGAAAGGTAGAGGACATGACCACAGCTGAGATCAGTACCGATCTGCGCAGCCGCCTGGCCCTGGCGCTCGACGTCGACGACGCGGTGGAGGCCCAGCGCCTGGCCCGGGAGTTGAGCGGATTCTTCGGGGTGGCCAAGGTGGGCCTGGAGCTGTTCAGCGCAGCCGGCCCGCCGGTGGTCCAGATGCTGATAGACGACGGCTACAGGGTGTTCGTCGACCTGAAGCTGGCCGACATCCCCAACACAGTGCGTCGCGCCGCTCGGGTGCTCGGGGCGCTCGGGGTGTCCTACCTGACCATGCACGCCTTCGCCGGCCCGGCCGTGCTGCGAGCCGGCGTGGAGGGTCTGACCGAGGGGGCCGACCGGGCCGGCCTGCCCACCCCTGCCGCCCTGGCCGTCACCGTCTTGACCAGCGACGCCGACGCCCCCCCGCACATCCTGGCCAAGCGGGTCACCGCCGCGGTGGAGGCCCGCTGTGCCGGGGTGGTCTGCGCTACCGCCGACGTGGCCGAAGCCAAGGAGATCGCCCCCCGGCTGCTCACCGTGGTACCGGGCCTGCGCGCCGCCGGCAGCCCCGTCCACGACCAGGCCCGGGCCGCCACACCGGCCGAGGCACTGGCCGCCGGCGCCGACCTGCTGGTCATCGGCCGGGCCGTCACCGCCGCCCCCGACCGCACCGCCGCAGCTTCGCAGCTGCTGGCGTCCCTCTCCTGAGCAGGGGTGGCGCGCTATGGTGCGCGCCATGCCCTGCGAACCGGCCGGAGAACCGTCGCGGGGTACTTCCCTGTCCGAGCCCTTACCTCCGTCCTGACCACCCGTCTCGGACGCGCACCGATCTGAGGAGCATCCATGCCCCTGCCGCCCGCCCTCACCCCAGAGCAGCGACAAGCCGCCCTCGAGAAGGCAGCTCAGGCCCGCCGCGCCCGGGCGGAGCTCAAAGAGCGGCTCAAGATGGGCTCGCTCTCCTTCGAGGAGCTCCTGGCGCAGGCGGGACAGGACGACGTGGTGGCCAAGATGAAGGTGCTGGCCATGCTGGAGTCCCTTCCGGGTGTGGGCAAGGTGAAGGCCCGCCGCATGATGGACGAGGTCGGCATCAGCGAGAACCGCACCTTGCACGGGCTGGGCGAGCAGCAGCGCAAGAAGCTGTTCGACAAGCTCAAGTAGCCCGTTGATCTTCATGATCTCCGGCCCGGGCGGGGTGGGCAAGGGCACGGTGGTGACCCGTCTGCGCGAGCACCTCCCGGACCTGGAGCTCTCCCGGTCGTGGACCACCCGCGACCGCCGGCCGGGGGAGGACGCCGACGCCTACGTGTTCGTCGACCGGGACCGCTTCGTCGCCCACCGCGACCGCGGCGGGTTCCTCGAGTGGAACGAGCTGCCGAGCAACGGCCAGCTGTACGGCACCCCGGTTCCCGACGGGTCCCTCGCCGACGAGCTGCTGCTCGAGATCGAGCTCAACGGGGCCCGGCAGGTGAAGCAGCGCTTCCCCGACGCCGTCCTGATCTTCGTGGTGCCCCCCTCGACCGAGGACCTGGAACGGCGGCTGCGCGGTCGCGGCGACGACGAGGAGAGCGTCGTGCGCCGGATGCGCCTCGGTCTCCAGGAGCTCGCCGAGGGACCGGCCCTGGCCGACCACATAGTCGTCAACGACGAAGCGGACCGGGCTGCCGCCGAGGTGGCTGATATAATCGGAAGTCGCCGCAAGCGCCGGGCTGATTCTGGCGCGTGACTCCCCGGAGACCCCCCACTGATGCCTGAACGCGCTGCCTCCATGATGGAACCGCCGGTCGAGGAACTGCTCCAGCGGGTGGACTCCAAGTTCACCCTCGTCAGCCTGGCCGCCATGCGAGCCCGCCAGATCAACTCCTACTTCAACCAGCTGGGCGAAGGCCTCGGTTCGATCGTGCCGCCCCAGGTCACCTCGGTGTCGCGCAAGCCGCTGTCCATCTCCCTCGAGGAGATCGCCGTCGGCAAGATCACCTACACCCGGAACGACCCGCTGGCCGAAGGGGAGGAGACCGACGAGGAGGTCTCCCCGGATCAGGCCGGCTAGGAGCCCGGTCATAGACCAAAGCACGGCATCCCTCGCCGGGCGCCGGGTGGTACTGGGCGTCAGTGGTGGTATCGCGGCCTACAAGGCCGTCGAGGTGTGCCGGAGATTGACCGACGCCGGGGCTCTGGTCAGCCCCGTGATGACCGCCGCCGCCACCCGCTTCGTGGGTGAGACCACCTTGTCGGCGCTGGCCTCGGAGCCGGTCCGGCGCAGCCTGTTCGACGACGCCGAGCCGATACCCCACACCCGCCTCGGCCAGGCCGCCGACCTGATCATCGTGGTCCCCGCCACGGCCCGTCTGATCGGCGCCTACGCCGCGGGCATCTCCTCCGACCTGCTCACCGCCACCCTGCTCGCCACCCGGGCGCCGGTCCTGGTCTGCCCGGCCATGCACACCGAGATGTGGGAGCACCCCGCGGTGGGGGAGAACATCGCCACCCTGCGCCGCCGCGGCGTCCACGTGCTCGAGCCGGCGGCCGGTCGGCTGGCCGGCGGCGACATCGGGCGGGGCCGCCTGGCCGACCCGGCCGACATCGTGACGGCCGCCGCCCGCCTGCTCGATCGGCGCGGCGAACTGGCCGGGGTCGGGGCCGTGGTCACCGCCGGAGGCACCCGCGAGCCGATCGACCCGGTCCGTTTCATCGGCAACCGGTCGTCGGGCAAGCAGGGCTACGCCATCGCCGCCGAGCTGGCCCGCCGGGGCGCCACGGTCAACCTGGTGTCCACGGTGGACCTGCCCCCGTGGCCGGGGGTGGCGGTGACCGCCGTCGAGACAGCCGCCGAGATGGAGGCCGCCGTGACCGCCGCCGCGGTATCGGCCGGGGTGGTGGTGATGGCCGCCGCGGTGGCCGACTTCCGCCCCAAGGCGACCGCCGCCACCAAGATCAAGAAGCACGACGGCCCCCCCGACGTGGTCCTCGAGCCGACACCCGACATCCTGGCCGGTCTCGGCCGGCTACGCCGCCCCGGCCAGGTGATCGTCGGTTTCGCCGCCGAGACGATCGTGGCCGAGGGGCCCACCCTGGCCGAGCTGGCCGTCACCAAACTGGAGGCCAAGGGCGCCGATCTCATCGTCGCCAACGACGTGGCCGCCCCCGGGGTCGGCTTCGCCCACGACACCAACGCCGTACTGATCGTGGGACGCGACGGCTTCGAGTCCAACGTGGCCCTGACCGACAAGACCCAGGTGGCGGCGGCTGTCGTGGACGCCATCGCCCGCCTGATCCGCCCCAAACAAGAGGAGCAAGACCAACCATGAGCCGCTGGACCTTCACCTCCGAGTCCGTCACCGAAGGCCACCCCGACAAGATGGCCGACCAAATCTCCGACTCGGTCCTCGACGCCATCCTGACCGACGACCCCTCGGCCCGGGTGGCCTGCGAGACGCTGCTCACCACCGGCTTGGTCGTGGTAGCCGGCGAGATCACCACCAGCGCCTACGTCGAGATACCGAAGCTGGTGCGGGAGGTGGTCAGCGAGATCGGCTACACGTCCTCGGAGATGGGCTTCGACGGGCGCACCTGCGGGGTGACGGTGTCCATCGGCCAGCAGTCCCCCGATATCGCCCAGGGCGTCGACCTGGCCATGGAGGTGCGTTCGGGAACCAGCGGTGAGGACATCCTCAACGCCCAGGGCGCCGGGGACCAGGGCATGATGTTCGGCTACGCCTGCGACGAGACCGAGGACCTGATGCCGATGCCCATCTGGCTGGCCCACCGCCTGGCCCAGCGGCTGGCCCAGGTCCGCAAGGCCGGGGTCCTGCCCTACCTGCGCCCCGACGGCAAGACCCAGGTGACCTTCGAGTACGAAGACGGCCGTCCGGTGAAGCTGAAGACGGTGCTCATCTCGACCCAGCACAAGCCCGACATCGACCTGCAGACCCTCCTGCTGCCCGATCTGCGCGACCACGTGATCACCCCGCTGGTCCCGGCCGAGTTCGCCTCCGACGGCTACCAGATACTGGCCAACCCGACCGGCAAGTTCGAGCTGGGTGGTCCCCACGCCGACGCCGGCCTGACGGGCCGCAAGATCATCGTGGACACCTACGGAGGGGCGGCCCGCCACGGGGGCGGCGCCTTCTCGGGCAAGGACCCGTCCAAGGTCGACCGCTCCGCCGCCTACGCCGCCCGCTGGGTGGCCAAGCACGTGGTCGCCTCCGGCGCCGCCTCGCGCTGCGAGATCCAGGTGGCCTACGCCATCGGCGTGGCCCGGCCGGTGTCGCTGCTGGTCGAGACCTTCGGCACCGAGAAGGTCGACCCGGCCCGTATCGTCTCCGCCGTAGACGAGGTCTTCGACCTCCGTCCGGCGGCCATCATCCGGGACCTCGACCTGCGCCGCCCCATCTACCGGCGCACCGCCGCCTACGGCCACTTCGGCCGGGCCGAGAAGGAATTCTCCTGGGAGCAACTGAGCCGGCTGGACGCCTTCAAGTCGGCCGTCGGCGCCTGAGCCACCCCGGCCCCCGGGCGATCCCCACCAGCCGGGCCGGCGGGGCCGGAGGGGCCAGCTGGGCCGACCGCCCGGGATGGGCCCCCCGGTGATCGCCCCGGCTCCCCGTATCGCCCGGGTGGTCACCGACGTGGCCGGTATGGACAAGGATTTCGACTACCTGGTGCCCGACGCGGTGGCCGAGGCGGTCTCCATCGGGACCGAGGTGCGGGTGCCGTTGCACGGCCGCAGAGTCGGCGGCTGGGTGGTGGACCTCCCCGACGCTCCGTCCGCCGGGGTCACCCTCCGGCCGCTGGCCAAGGTGCGCGGCCACGGACCCGAACCGGAGATCGTGGCTCTCGCTTCGTGGGCCGCGTGGAGGTGGGCGGCCAAGCGATCGTGGTTCTTGAAGACGGCGTCACCCGATCACGCCCATCCCGTCCTGGCACCACCGCACCGGCCGCCCCGCCCTCCGGCCCCCCCGCCTCGGACCCCCGTCGAACTGCCCGGCGGCCCGGGCGTGCACGTGCTGCGCCTGGCCCCCGCCACCGACCCCACGCCGCTGGTCGCGGCCGCCGCCCAGGGTGGCCCCCTCCTGGTGGTGGTGCCGACCGCGGCCCGCGCCGCGGTTCTCGCCGGACGGCTGCGGAGAGCCGGTGGGGACGTGGCCCTGCTGCCTGGGGACTGGGGCCGGGCCCGAGCCGGCGGGGCCTCGGTGGTCATCGGGGCCATGTCGGCGGCGTGGGGTCCCTGTCCTGGCCTGCGCGCCGCCCTGGTGCTCGACGCCCATGACGAGGCCCTCGTCGCCGAGGGGGCGCCCACCTGGTGCGCGGTCACGGTTCTGGCCGAACGGGCCCGGCGGGCCGGCGTGCCCCTCCTCGCCGTCACCCCGTGCCCGACCCCGGAGCTGGCCGCGCTGGGCCCGGTCGTGACCGGCGACCGGGGCGCCGAGCTGGCCGGGTGGGCCACCGTGGAGGTCGTCGATCGCCGCGAGGACGACCCCCGCCTCGGATTGTGGTCGGAGCGCCTCGTCCACCTGGCCCGCTCGGCGACCCCCCACGCCCGGGTGGCGGTGGTCCTGAACCGGTCCGGGCGGGTGCGCCTGCTCAGCTGCGGGTCCTGCGGGGAACTGGCCCGCTGCGAGGTTTGCGGCGGGGCCACCACCTCGCCCGAGCCGGGCCTGTTGCACTGCCCGCGCTGCGGTCACGACCGCCCGTCGGTATGCCCCCGCTGCGGGTCGATGCGCTTCAAGGCCCTGCGCATAGGAGTAGCCCGGGCCGCCGAGGAGTTGGCCTCGCTGGTCGGACGGCCGGTGGGAGAGATCACCGCCTCCTCCGATCCCGCCACCACCGATCCCGCCGGCCGCCCCGCTTCGATGGGGGCCTCTGGACCCGGGACGAGCGGAGCCGACGTGGTCATCGGGACCGAGGCCCTGCTGCGCCGCCTCGACCCGTCCTCGGGGCTGGCCGCGGTGGCCTTCGTGGACTTCGACCAGGAGCTGCTGGCCCCCAGGGCGCGGGCCACCGACGAGGCCCTGGCGCTGGTCGCCCTGGCCGCCCGCCTGGTACGCGGCCGGGTGGGCCGGGTGGTCCTCCAGACCCGCCTGCCCGAACATCCGGCGGTTCGCGCCGCGGCCGCCGCCGACCCGGCGCTGGCCCTGGCCGGTCAGGACGACCTCCGCCGGACGCTGCGACTGCCCCCCTGGGTGACCGTCGCCTTGGTCCACGGTGACGCCGCAGCCGACTGGGTCGCCGCCCTGGAGGGCGTCGAGGTGTCGGGACCCGATCGATCCGGCCGGTACCTGGTGCGGGCGGGCGGGCCGGCCGTGCTGTGCGACGCCCTGGCCCGCCCGCCCCGACCCCCGGGCGTGACCCTCCGGGTGGCGGTGGACCCGGCCCGGCTGTGAGCCCCCGCTCTCCGGCGCGCTTAACCTCGGTGGTCGCGTGAGTGACACATCCAACCTGACCAAGCTGGGACGACCCGCCGAGTACCGCTACGACCACCCCGACGCGTCGATCCTCGAGGCCTTCCCCAACCCCCGGACCGGAGCGGCGTGGGTGGTGGGCCTGGACTGCCACGAGTTCACCAGCCTCTGTCCCATGACCGGGCAGCCCGACTTCGGGCGCCTGCACATCCACTACGTCCCTGGCGCCTCGTGCGTGGAGAGCAAGAGCCTGAAGCTCTACCTCGGGGCCTTCCGCAACCACGGGGCATTCCACGAGGACTGCGTCAACCGCATCGCCGACGACCTGGTGGCGGTGATCGAACCGAGGTGGCTGCGGGTGTTCGGCGACTTCTCGGTGCGCGGCGGGATCGCCATCCGCCCCCTGGCCCTGCGGGTGGCCGAGGAGATGGGCCCCGACGAGCGGGACCTGTGCCGCGAGCTGGTGGACCACCACGACCGGGTCACGGCCTGGAGCGGTTCGGGCTCGACCCGCTGAGCCCGACGCCGGGAGCGACCGCCGCCGGCCGACTGCGGTCCGGTGACGTCGGCATCGAAGCGCCTCACCGGTCCAGCGTCGATCAGTCGGGCCCCCCGAGGTACGAGGTCTAGGTCCAGCCCTGGCGGCGCAGCTCGTAGATGGCGACTGCCGCCGCGGTGGCCACGTTGAGGGACCCGACCCGGCCCATGAGGGGCAGGAAGGCCACCGCGTCACACGCCGACAGCGTGGCCGGGGACAGCCCGTGGTCCTCGTTGCCGAGAGCCAGGCACACGTCCGGGCCGGCCGTGAGCTGGTGGAGCGGCACCGCGGCGTCGGCCAGCTCCAGGCCGATGACGTGGTAGCCGTCGTCACGGGCGGCGTCAGCGGCGTCGGGCCCACGTTCGAAGACCGTCCAGGACAGGTAGCGCTCGGTGCCGAGGGCCACCTTGGCCGCCTTTGCCGCCACCGGGGAGGCCGTCGGCCCGGCCAGGTACAGGTGCTCGACGCGGTAGGCGGCGGCGGTGCGCACGATGGACCCGACGTTGAACGGAGACTGGACGCCGTCGAGGAGCAGGGCCAGGCGGCCGGCGCTGCGGCGGTTCCACTCCCGGTGCAGGCGCTTGAGGTCGGTCGGCCGCAGCTGTCTCATGCCGGCTCGGGTCGGGGACCGGCCGGACCCACCTGCAGCAGCCGGTAGCCCTTGCGGGAGCCGACCCGCTTCACCGGCCAGCCGTTGGCGGCGAGCCAGTCGGACAGGGAATCGGAGCCGAGGTGGCGCTGCACCACCAGCCACGCCGACGCGCCGGGGAGCAGTCGGGGGAGCCAGTCGAGGAGTATGGCGTGGAGCGCCTCCTTGCCGATGCGGATGGGCGGGTTGGACCAGATACCGTCGAAGCGCAGCTCGGCGGGGACATCCTCGGGCGGGGCCAGCGCCACCCGGTCGGCCAGACCCAGAGCGGAGACGTTGGCCGAGACCAGCTCCAGGGCCCGTCGGTTCACGTCGACCGCCCACACCCGGGCCCGGGGGAAGCGGTGGGCCAGGGCCACGGTGATGGGCCCGTACCCGCAGCCCAGGTCGAGCAGGGCCCCGTCCGACCCGGGCCCGCGGCCGGGCTCGCCGAGCCCGGCGCGAAGGAGCTCGGCGGTGCCGGGATCGATCCCCGACGCCGCGAACACGCCCCGGTCGACCAGCAGCTCGGCTTCGAGGCCAGCCAGCTTCAGGGTCACCCGGGACGGCCTGGACGGAGCCGCCGGCGACGGGTCGAAGTAGTGGGACATGCGCCCCGAACCTATTCGCGCCCACCGGTACGATGAGGTCGTGGCGTCCTACCAGATCAGGCTCTTCGGTGATCCCGTGCTGACGCAGCGCTCCAGCGAGGTGACCGACATCGACGCCAAGCTGGTGGCTCTGGCCGAGAACATGGTGCTCACCATGCACGATGCCCACGGCCTCGGGCTGGCCGCCCCGCAGGTTGGCGTGGCCAAACGACTGTTCGTGTACCAGCTCCCCGACGAGGACCCGGTGACCATCATCAACCCGGTGATCGCCGAGAGCCGGGGTGAGTGGGAGTACGAGGAGGGGTGCCTGTCGATCCCCGGGCTGTTCTTCCCCATCGTGCGCCCCAAGGAGATCCTGCTGACCGGTTTCGACCTGCAGGGCAACGGGATCTCCATCGAGGCCGACGAGATCGAGGCGCGCTGCTTCCAGCACGAGCTCGATCACCTCGACGGCCGCCTGCTGCTCAGCCTTCTGGACAAGGACCAGAAGAAGGAGGCCATGCGGGAGCTCCGCCGCCGGGCGGAGTCGGTGGGAACCTGACCGTCGAGACGAGACCCCGGTGAAGCTCGTATTCCTCGGCTCCCCTCCTGCGGCCGCGGTAGCCCTCCGGGCCCTGCACGACGCCGGCCACGACGTCGAGCTGGTGGTCACCCAGCCGGCCAAGCGGCGGGGGAGGGGAGGGGCCGCCGCTCCGACCGCCGTCGGGCGCGCCGCAGAAGAGCTGGGCCTGCCCGTCACCAGCGACATCGCCGAGGTGAAGCAAGCCGGTGGCGAGCTCGGCGTGGTCGTGGCCTACGGTCGCATCATCAAGCCCGATGTGCTGGCCGTACTGCCCCTCGTGAACGTGCACTTCTCGCTGTTGCCCCGCTGGCGGGGGGCGGCGCCAGTAGAGCGGGCCATCCTGGCCGGCGACGAGGTGACCGGCGTGTGCCTGATGCAGGTCGAGGCGGGTCTCGACACCGGAGGCGTGTACCGGCGCCGGGAGGTCACCGTCCGCCCCGACGAGACCGCCGCCGAGCTCACCGGGCGACTGGCCGATCTCGGCGCCGACCTCCTCGTCACCGCCCTGTCGGGTGGCCTCGGCGCCCCCGAGCCCCAGCAGGGGGAACCGACCTACGCCAAGAAGATCGAACCCGACGAGCTGCGCCTGGACTGGCACCGACCGGCCGAGGAGCTCCTGAGGGTGGTCCGCCTCGGCCGGGCGTGGACCACCGTGGGGGGTCGCCGACTCCTGGTCCTGGCTGCGGCCGGCGCCGAGGCCGTCACGGATGATCCCGGTTCACTCAGCTCCGATGTGGTGGCCACCGGATCGGGCGGCCTGCGCCTCTTGCGGGTGCAACCCGAAGGTCGCCGCCCAATGAGCGCCGCCGAGTGGCGGAGGGGGACCGCTGCGCCGGTCGTGCTCGGCTCGTGAGCCGGTTGTGACGGCACGGGGCGTGGCCCTGAGGGCGCTGGCACGCGTCGACGAGGGGGCCCGGGCCAACGTGATCGTCCCGGAACTGCTCCGTCACAGCAGCCTCGAGCAGCGCGACCGCCATCTCGTGACCGAGTTGGTCTACGGCACGTGCCGGATGCAGCGCGCCTGCGACTGGCTCGTCGACCGGCACGCCCGGGGTCGGGTCGACCCCGACATCCGCTCGGCTCTGCGCCTCGGCGCCTACCAGCTCGGATGGACCCGGATTCCCTCCCACGCCGCCGTTTCGGCCACGGTGGCGGAGGTGAGAGGTCCGGGGCGTTCGATGGTGAACGCCGTCCTCAGGCGGGTCGCCGCCGACGTCGAGCGGGGTGTGGTGACCTGGCCCAACCGGGCCACCGAGCTCAGCTACCCCGACTGGATCGTCGAGCGCCTGTCCGCCGACCTCGGCCGGGAGGCGGCCCTCGAAGCGCTCGTGGCCATGAACGAACCGGCGTCGGCGACGGTCCGAGCCGACGGCTACATCCAGGACCGGGCCAGCCAGATGGTCGCCGAGCACCTCGTCGCTCGGGCCGGGAGCCGGGTGCTCGACATGTGTGCCGCCCCGGGCGGCAAGGCCACCGGCCTGGCCGGCGGGGGGGCCACGGTCGTGGCCGCGGACATATCGCTGTCGCGGGCCCGGATGATGAAGTCCAACGCGGCCCGCCTCGGGACCGCCTCGGTGGCGACCGTGGTGGCCGACGGGGAACGCGCCCCTTTCCCCCCGGCCTCGTTCGATCTGGTCCTGGTTGACGCCCCCTGCTCCGGCCTCGGAGTCCTGCGCCGCCGCCCCGACGCCCGCTGGAGGGTGAAGGCCGGCGACGTGGAACGCCTCGTGGCGCTCCAGCGGCGACTGCTCGCCTCGGCCGCCGAGCTGGTCCGCCCGGGCGGGGTGGTGGCCTACAGCGTGTGCACCCTGAGCGCGGCCGAAACGGGGGGAATGGACCGCTGGGCACGCCACCAACTGAGCGACTTCGCTCCGCTGCCCCCACCCGCTCGACCCTGGCGGCCGGCCGGACGCGGTGCCCTGCTCCTCCCCCAGACGGAGGGGACCGACGGCATGTTCCTCCTGAGCCTGAAACGTCCCGGACGCGACCCGTCGTGACCGGCGGGGACGGTAGCGGCAAGCCCACCCGGGCGTCGCCGCCACGCCCGACCCGGTACCGTGGGGCGGTGGCCATACGTCTGGCGCCGTCCATCCTGTCCGCCGATTTCGCCCAGCTCGGCGTCGAGATCGACCGTATCCGCCCGCAGGCCGACTGGCTGCACGTGGACGTGATGGACGGCCATTTCGTGCCTAATCTCACCATCGGGCCGCCGGTGGTCCGCTCCATCCGTCGTCACACCGACGCCTACCTCGACTGCCACCTGATGATGACCGATCCCGGCGATTACCTGAAGGCCTTCGCCCAGGCCGGAGCCGACAGCTGCAGCGTTCACGTCGAGGTGGGAAACACCGGCGACCTGATCGCCGAGATGCGGTCCCTCGGGCTGCACTCCGGACTGGCGGTCAACCCCGAGACGCCCATCGAGGAGTGCGAGCCGTGGCTCGACCGTATCGACCTGCTCCTGGTCATGTCGGTCCATCCCGGTTTCGGCGGCCAGGAGTTCATGCCCGTGGCGGTGTCCAAGATCGCTCGGGCGGCGTCGCTCGCCCAGAGGGACGATCTCGCACTGACCATCGAGGTGGACGGCGGGATCGACGTGCGGACCGCCGGCCTGGTGGCCGCGGCGGGGGCCACCATGCTGGTGGCTGGAAGCGCGGTGTTCGGTCAGGACGACCCCGTGGAGGCGGCCCGGGCCATCCGCCGGGCGGCCGAGCAGGCGGTGGCGGCGTGAGCCCGGCCCAGAGCGACAGCCCGGCCGACGACGGGCGCGGCTCGCCGTCCGCATCACCGGGGGAGGGCTCCCGGCCTGAACGCCCGCAGGCCAAGGTCGTCACCGTTTCGGACGGGGTCATGGCCGGCACCCGTGAGGATCTCTCTGGGCAGGCTCTCGAAGACGCCCTGAGCTCGGCAGGCTTCGACGTCGTGGAGCGCTCTGTGATCGCCGACGGGGTGGCTTCGGTCGCCGGCGAGCTGGCCCGGGTGTCGGCCAGCTTCCACGGCGTGGTGGTGACCACCGGCGGCACCGGTTTCGCCCCGCGCGACCAGACCCCCGAGGGCACCCGCGAGGTGATCGAGCGCGACGCCCCCGGCCTGGCCGAAGCCATGCGCCTGGTCAATCCCCTCGGCCGTTTGTCGCGGGGAGTGGCCGGAATCCGGGGTCACAGCGTGATCCTCAACACTCCGGGGTCCCCCAAGGGCGCCGCCGAGTGCCTGGCCGCGGTCATCGACATCCTGCCCCACGCTCTCGCGCTGCTCGGCGACCAGCCCACCCGCCACCCGTGAGCGACCCCGGCGAAGCGCCGGGCGGGACCGGGGAGCACCGAGCGCCGCCAGGCGGGACCGGGGAGCACGAGGATCGGCTGTGGATGGGCGAGGCGGTGGAGCTGGGACGCTCGGTGCGCACCTCGACGTCGCCCAACCCGTGGGTGGGGGCGGTGATCGTCCCTCCCGGGGGAGACCCGGTGGCTCTCGGGGCGACGTCACCACCGGGAGGCCCCCACGCCGAGGCGGTGGCCCTCGAGCTGGCCGGGTCCACCGCCAGGGGGTCCACCGTGTATGTGACCCTCGAACCCTGCTCCCACCACGGGCGCACCCCACCCTGCGCCGACGCCCTGATCGCCGCCGGTGTCAGCCGGGTGGTCGTCGGCGTGGCGGACCCTGATCCGCGGGTCGCAGGCCAGGGCCTGGCCCGGCTGCGCGCCGCCGGCGTCGAGGTCGCAGTCGGGGTCGGCGCCGATGAGGTCGGTCGGTCGCTCGCCCCCTATCTGAAGCACCGACGCACGGGGCGGCCCTGGGTGGTGCTCAAACTGGCGGCGACTCTCGACGGCCGCACCGCCGCGCCGGACGGTTCGTCGCGTTGGATCACCGGTCCGCTGGCCCGGGCCGACGTGCACCGGTTGCGGGCCGAGAGTGACGCCATCGCCGTCGGGTCGGGGACCGTCAGAGCCGACGATCCGGCGCTGACAGTGCGCGACGCCGAGGGGCGCCACCCCCGCCGCATCGTGCTCGGGACCATCCCTGAGGGAGCGCGGGTCCGGCCCGCCGACAGCCACCGCGGTCCCCCCGAGGCGCTTCTCGACCGCCTGGGGGCCGAAGGCGTCGTGCAACTGCTGGTCGAGGGCGGCCCGACCGTGGCCGGGCAGTGGCACCGCCTCAGGCTGGTCGACCAGTACGTGATTTACCTGGCCCCGGCCCTGCTCGGCGGTGACGACGGCCGGCCGGTACTGGCCGGCCCGGGCGCCCCCACCATGGCCGACGTGTGGCGGGGGGCCATCACGTCCGTGCGTCAGGTCGGTCCCGATGTGCGGATCGACGTTCTGGCCGATTCCGACGGCCATGGCCTACCGTGATCGGGGCATGTTCACCGGTATCGTCGAAGAAGTCGCCACGTTGCGTCACCGCCGCGACAGCCCGGGCGCCCCAGGGGGAATCCGGCTGACCTTCTCGGCCGTCACGGTCATCGAGGGCACGTCGGTCGGCGACTCCATAAGCGTCAACGGGTGCTGCCTGACGGTCGTCGACATCGGCCCGGGGTGGTGGTCGGCCGACGCCGTCAGCGAGACGCTGGCGCGCACCAATCTCGGGCGCCTCGACGTGGGTGACGGGGTCAACCTGGAGCGGGCCCTAGCCCTGTCCACCCGGCTCGGCGGCCACCTGGTGCAGGGTCACGTGGACGGCACCGGAACGGTGGTGGCCCCTCCGCCGTTCCTCGAGATTGAGGTTCCGGCCGGTCTCCTCCGATACCTGGTGGAGAAGGGTTCGGTGACGGTGGACGGGGTGAGCCTCACCGTGGCGGCACGGTCACCGGAGGGCATCAGTGCGGCTCTGATCCCACACACCATGGAGGTGACCACCCTCGGTCGGCTCAGACCGGGGGACGCGGTCAACCTGGAGGCCGACGTGATCGCCAAGTACACCGAGCAGCTGCTGGCTGCCGGCACCCCCTCGCCCTACCGGGAGCTCTGAATCGACATGCCGACATCATCCATAGAAGAGGCCGTGGCCGCCGTGGCCGCCGGAAGGATGGTCGTCGTCGTCGATGACGAGGACCGCGAGAACGAGGGCGATCTGATCATCGCCGCAGAGCACGCCACGCCCGAGGCCATGGGATTCTTCGTTCGCCACACCTCGGGTCTCATATGCGCAGCAGTCACCAATGCCCGCGCCGACGAGCTCGACCTTCCGCTGATGGTCGAGCGCAACACCGAGGCCCAGCGCACCGCGTTCACCGTCACCATCGACTACCGAGAGGGGACCACCACCGGGATCTCGGCCCGGGACCGGTCCCTCACCGCCCGGTCCCTGGCCCGTCCCGCGACCAGGCCTGACGACCTGGCCCGCCCCGGCCACCTGCACGTACTCAGGGCTCGCGACGGCGGCGTGCTGAAGCGGGCCGGCCACACCGAAGCCGCCGTCGACCTAGCCCGCATGGCCGGGCTGGCGCCGGCCGGCGTGCTCTGCGAGATTGTCACCGACGATGGCATGGGCATGGCCCGGCGGGACGAGCTCGAAGCCTTCGCCGCGACCCATGACCTACCTCTCATCACCATCGCCGACCTGATCCGCCACCGGCGTCGCACCGAGCAGCTGGTGCAGCGCACCGCCGAAGCCCGGTTACCGACCGAGTTCGGCGATTTTCGCTGCGTGGCCTACCAGAGTGTCCTCGACGGCGAGTCCCACCTGGCGTTCGTCATGGGCGACCCGGCCGGCCAGGAGAACGTGCTGGTGCGGGTCCACAGCGAGTGCCTGACCGGTGACGTGTTCGGGTCCCGCCGCTGCGACTGCGGCGCCCAGCTGCACGGCTCCATGCGCCGCATCGCCGATGAGGGCCTCGGGGTGGTCGTGTACCTGCGCGGTCACGAAGGGCGCGGCATCGGGATCGCCCACAAGCTGCAGGCCTACGAGCTTCAGGACAGCGGTTTCGACACCGTCGACGCCAACGTCGAGCTGGGCCTGCCGGTCGACAGCCGCGAGTACGGTATCGGAGCCCAGATACTGGTCGATCTCGGAGTGACGACCATGCAGCTCATGACCAACAACCCGGCCAAGCGGGGCGGCCTGGAAGGATACGGATTGCAGATCGTCGAACGGGTGCCCATCCACACCGAACCCAACGAGGAGAACATCCGCTACCTGCGCACCAAGCGAGACCGCCTGGGCCACCTCATGGAGGGCGGCGGGCTGTGACGGTGTTCGAGGGGAATCTGTCCGGTGCCGGGCTGCGCGTCGCCGTCGTGGCCAGCCGGTTCAACGACACCATCACCAACCGCCTGGTCGAGGGGGCCACCGACGGCCTGCGCCGCCACGGCGTCGATCCCGAGGCCATAGACCTGACTTGGGTGCCAGGGGCCTTCGAGCTGCCCCTGGTAGCCCGACGATTGGCCCGCAGCGGGCGCTACGACGCCGTCATAACCCTCGGCGCGGTCATCCGGGGTGCCACCGGCCACTACGATGTGGTCGCCGGTCAGTGCGCCGCAGGAGTGGCGAGAGCGTCGCTCGACGCCGACCTGCCGGTCGTGTTCGGGGTCCTCACCACCGACACCATCGAGCAAGCCGTCGAGCGATCGGGCACCAAGGCCGGCAACAAGGGTTTCGAGGCCGCCCTGACCGCCATAGAGATGGCCAACCTGTCCGCGTCCCTGCCCGCCGTCCCGTCCCCCTGATCGCCGAGATGCTACGAATCGTGCTGCCCAAGGGCTCGCTGGAGCGGGCCACCCTGGAACTGTTCGAGTCCGCTGACCTGGGGGTGATCCGCAGCTCCGAGGTGGACTACCGGGCCAGCATCGACGACCCCCGGGTGTCGGAGGTGCGGATACTGCGGCCCCAGGAGATACCCCAGTACGTGGCCGAGGGCCTCTTCGACATGGGTATCACCGGACGGGACTGGATCGAGGAGACCGCCAGCGACGTCGTCTCGCTCGGCCAGCTCCGCTACAGCAAGGCCACGACCCGGCCCATCCGACTGGTCCTGGCGGTGGCCGGCGACTCGCCGGTGCAGTCGGTGACCGATCTGCCGGCCGGGGTGCGGGTGTCCACCGAGTACCCGTCGCTCACCCGCCGCTACCTCGAGAGCCAGGGTGTGGAGGCCGAGGTCCGCCTGTCCTACGGGGCGACCGAGGCCAAAATCCCCGAGGTGGCCGACGCGGTGGTGGAGATCACCGAGACCGGCCGGGCCCTGCGCGCCGCGGGGCTGCGCATCATCGCCACCATCCTCGAGTCCTACACCGAGCTGGTCGCCAACCCGGCAGCCTTCGCCGACGACACCAAGCGTCACGCCATGCAGCAGATCCAGACCCTCCTCGACGGGACGCTGATCGCCCGCCAGCGGGTCCTGGTCAAGCTCAATGTCAACCAGGACCAGCTCGGGGCCATCATCGACCTGCTGCCGGCCATGAAATCGCCGACGGTGTCCAAGCTCTACGGCGAGGAGAGCTTCGCGGTCGAGGCGGTGGTACCCAAGCACACCATCAACACCTTGATCCCCGACCTCAAGGATGCCGGGGCCACCGACATCATCGAGCTCCCGATCGCCAAGATCGTCCCGTGAGACCACCGGTCGTCAGGTGAGGGGAACCGTCGATTCGTTCGACGCGCACGTGGGGCTCGGCACGCTGACCAGCGCGTCGGGCGACTACCCGTTCCACTGCACCCGCATCTCCGACGGCTCGAGGACCATCGAGGTCGGGGCCGAGGTCACCTTCGAGGTGGTACCCGGCCGGCTCGGCACGTGGGAGGCCGACCGGGTGACCCGGGTCGGTCCCCGCTCCGCTCCCCCGGGGTAGGCACCGACCGGGGTCCGCTCAGCTCTCGGGCGGCGCCGGACTGTCGGGCTGGGCGGGGGGAGGCGAGGTGGCGGCCTGCACCGCCGCTTGGACCTGCACGAAGGCCATGCGCAGCTGGGCCAGAGCGGTGGCCAGCTCTGAGGCCGGCTCGCCGAGGCGGTCGCCGAGCCCCTCGACGAGGTAACCGAGGGCGTCGATGGCCAGGCGGGCCTCGGTCAGCTGGGGGGTCTCGAGTGACAGGTGCAGGGCGGCCAGCTCGAAGAGGCCGTAGGCGTGGTTGGCCACGACCACCTCGGCGGGTGTGCCGGCCAGCTGGTCGCGCAGGTCGGCCATCTGGCGACGCAGCTCCTCCGCGTCGGCTTCGGAACCCTGCGCCGGTCCACCCGGCCCCAACCCGGAGGCCTCCGGCGGGGGCGGGGAAGCGGGGTCGGCAGGGGGAGTGGAAGCCGGTTGGCCGGGGCGAGGGACCGGTCGTTCACCGCCGGGCGTCCAAAGAGTGCTCATTGCGCTACCCTATGTTGAAAACCAAGTAGAGGAAGCGGGATCGCAAGGTCCCCACCCGGCCACATCCCAACCGTGCCGCTGAGGCCCGGAGGGGTTTCAGCTGTCCAGTGCGCCCGGGTTGTACGATCGCCGAAGGGCGGCGTTGCTTTCTCATGCCCGCCCTTCCGCCGTCGAGGCGGCCGGGCCCGTCACTAGGGAGTGATGCCGCATAGCCCCTGCGCCTGACCAAAACGAGCACCGCACCAACGAACGTATCCGAGCCCGCGAGGTTCGGCTCATCGATCCCGACGGCAACCAACTGGGCGTCAAGCCCCTGCCCGAGGCTTTGAGCATCGCCCGCACCTTGGACATGGATCTGGTGGAGGTGGCCGCCGAGGCCAACCCACCCGTCTGCCGCATCATGGATTACAACCGCTTCAAGTACGAAGCGGCCCAGCGGGCCAAGGAGTCGCGCCGCAAGGCGACCAGCACCGGGATCAAGGAGATGAAGTACCGACCCAAGATCGGCGTCGGCGACTTCGACACCAAGACCCGTCAGGTCGCCCGATTCCTCGGTGAAGGTCACAAGGTGAAGATCACCATCATGTTCCGAGGCCGGGAGATGAGCCATCCCGAGTTGGGCAAGAAGATCCTCGACCACGTCGCTGAAACCGTCGGCGCCGTAGCCAAGGTGGAAGCAGCCCCCAAGCTCGACGGTCGCAACAT
The DNA here is from genome assembly GCA_021838445.1 of Actinomycetes bacterium. Lineage (GTDB taxonomy): Bacteria > Actinomycetota > Acidimicrobiia > Acidimicrobiales > Palsa-688 > JAKCDU01. The sequence goes on from JAKCDU010000032.1 coordinate 23,655, forward strand.
GGTGATGGTGCTCGCCCCTGACCGCCGTGGCCAGGTCCGCAAGCCGACCGCGCCCGAAGCGAGCCTGACCGACAGCGATCCGTCGTCCGCCGTAGCGGCCCTCCCCGACAGCCCACCGGTGACCGCCGACCCTGCGGTCGACAGCACGGACATCGGCTCGGCAGGCCCGTCCACAGGTGCCAGCGAAACCCCAGTCAGCACCAACCAGCCCACCTGAGCCACAGGAGCAACACCCAGATGCCCAAGATGAAGACCGACCGGGGCGCCGCCAAGCGCTTCAAGGTCACCGGAACCGGAAAGCTGCGCCGCCGGCAGGCTTTCCGCTCCCACCTGCTCGAGAAGAAGAATTCCACCCGCACCCGCCGACTCGGCCGTGAGACCGACGTAGCCCCCGGCGACGTGAAGGCGGTCAAGCGCCTCCTCGGCCTCTGAGAGACCGAGGCCGGGCCCGCCGGGGCCGAGCACCCGCTCGACTCCGGACCAGGTCCGGCCGCCCGCCCGCCGTTCACCCCCACCCCTCCTCCCCGTAGACCGCGGGGAGGACCCAGTCGAAAGGAGCTGTCGATGGCCCGGGTCAAGCGCGCCGTCCATAGCAAAAAGCACCGCCGCGCCGTACTCGAGCAGGCCCAGGGATACTTCGGCAACAAGAGCCGGAGCTACAAGGCCGCGCACGAGCAGGTCATGCATTCCATGCAGTACGCCTTCCGGGACCGCAGGGCCCGCAAAGGCGACTTCCGCCAACTGTGGATCCAGCGGATCAACGCCGCCGCGAGGGCCCAGGGCATGTCCTACAGCCGACTGATCGCCGGCCTTCGCGAGGCCGGAGTCGAGGTGGACCGCAAGATCCTCGCCGATCTCGCCGTGCGCGACGAGCAGGCCTTTGCGGCTCTCGTTACTGTGGCCCGAGACGCCCTGTCCGCCTCCAGCCAGGCCGGATAGGGGAATCCCCGGCGTTACCCGACCGGCGGCTGCTCTGGACGCCCTCGGCTTCCGTAGTGAACCGGTTCAGCGCTTCCGTCGCCTGCTCGCCAGGCGGCGGGACCGCTGGCAGGAGCACCGGTTCGTGGCGGAGGGGCCGAAGCTGCTCGACGAGGCCCTGAGGGCCGGGGCGATGGTGGAAACGGTGCTGGTAGCCGAGTCGCACGCCGTCACCCTGGGCGACCGCCTCGAGCGGGCCTCGCAGAGCGGAGCCCGGATCATCATGGTCGCCGCCGGGGTCCTCGAGCGGGCTTCGGGCACGGTCAGCCCCCAGCCCGTGGCCGCCATCGTCGAGGCCCTCCACATCCCCTTGGACGAAGTGGATCTCACCGGCTTGGCGGTGGTGTGCGCCGGCGTGCAGGACCCCGGCAACGCCGGCACCGTCGTACGTTCGGCCGCCGCCACCGGCGTCGGGGCCGTGGTCTTCTGCGGCAACGGCGTGGACGTCTACAACCCGAAGGTGGTGCGGGCGTCGGCCGGCGCCTTGTTCCGGGTGCCCGTCGTGTGCGCCGGGACCGCCACCGAGGTCCTGGACCAGCTCGGCACCCGTGGGGTGCGCCGGGTGGCGAGCGCGGCCAGAGGCGGCCGGGAGCACGACCGATTGGACTGGAGCGTGCCCTCGGCGCTGGTGCTGGGCAGCGAGAGCCAGGGTCTCGCCGCCGATCTGGACGGCCTGTTCGACGAGCGCGTAACCATCCCCATGGCACCCGACGTCGAATCGCTGAACGTAGCCATGGCCGCCACCGTCATCTGCTTCGAGGCCGACCGCCAGCGCCGCCAGGTCGGCGGGGCGCGGCCATGAGCGGCCCGGTCATCTCGGCCCCCGAGATACTCGACGCCCTGCCCGTCGGCGTGGTCGTCGTCGACGCGTCGATGCAGGTCAGCATGGTCAACCTGATCACCGCCCGCTGGGCCGGCTGCCGCCCTGCGGAGCTCGCCGGGCGGCCCTGCCGGGAGCTACTGGAGTGGCGGGACGTCCGCGGGGAGCGCTCCGCCGGCCACCGCTGGCCGGCCCCCACCCGCCTGGCCGGCACCCGGACCATCGCCGCCCAGAGCGCCGTGCTCACCGGTCCGGGCCCCCGACGGGTGACCGTCACGGTGGCGGGCACCTACCTGCGTGATGCCTCGGGCGGCGTCGGCGGTGCTGTTCTGACCCTGACCGCCCCGCCCCGCTCCGGTCGTGACGCCCCGGTGGGTGTGGAGGTGGTGTCCACGGTCAGCCATGAGCTGAGAGCCCCTCTCACCTCGGTCAAGGGATACACCAGCTTGATGCTGAACCGCTGGGACCGGCTGAGCGATGAGCAGAAGCAGAAGATGCTCGCCCAGGTCAACCACGACGCGGACCGGGTCACCCGGTTGATCACCGAGCTGCTCGACATCTCACGGCTCGAGACGGGACGGCTCACCCTGAGGCGCCAGATGGTTGACCTGGCCGCTCTGGCGGTCACCGTCATCGACAAGGTCCGCCTCGAATACCCCGAGCTGGACGCCGCTGTGGCCTTCCCCGGTCCTTTCCCCCAGGTCTACGCCGACCCGGACAAAGTGGAGCAGGTTCTCACCAACCTGGTCGAGAACGCCTGCAAGTACGCCTCGCCCAAAGGGATGGTCGTCGCCGGCACCGTGGGGGTGGACACCGTGTCGGTGGCCGTCTCCGACCGCGGAGAGGGCATTCCCGACTCCGACCTGCCCAAGGTGTTCACCCGGTTCTTCCGCGGCTCCGAGGGCCGCCCGACCGGCTCCGGACTCGGCCTGTGGATAAGCCGGGGCCTGGTCGAATCCCATGGCGGCGAGCTGACCGCCGACTCAAAAGCGGGACACGGCTCGACATTCCGGTTTACCCTGCCCCTCATCGACTTCGACCAACTCAACTATGACTGACATCGCCACCACCGCCAGGAACCTTCTCGACGCTGGTCTGGGCCGGCTGGCCTCAGCCGATGACCTCGAGTCCTTCGAGGTCATCCAACGCGACGTCCTCGGCAAGAAATCCGCTCTGGCCGCGCTCAACACCCACCTCCGGGACCTCACCCCCGAACAGCGGCGGGAGGCGGGTGAGGCCATCAAGGCCACCCGCGACACCCTCACCGAGGAATCCGCCCGGATCCGAGCCCTCCTCGTCGAGCGTCACCGGCGGGAGCAGCTGGCCGCCGAGCGCATGGATCTGAGCGAGCTGGCCGCCGCCCCCGCCGGACCCCCGCTCGCCTGGTCGGGCCGGGGCGCGGGCCACTCCCATCTCGTCACCTCCACCCGCGACGAGCTGGAGGACACCTTCGTCGCCATGGGCTTCACCGTGGCCGAAGGACCCGAGGCCGAGACCGACTGGTACAACTTCGAGGCCCTCAACATGCCCCCCGACCATCCGGCGCGGGGCATGTGGGACACCCTGTACCTGCGGCTCGGCCAGCCCGGCCAGGTGCTGCTCCGGACCCACACCTCCCCGGTGCAGGTGCACCTGATGGAGTCCGGGATGCTGCCGATATACGCCGTGATGCCCGGCCGCTGCTATCGCCGCGACACGCCTGACGCCCGCCACCTTCCGGTGTTCCACCAGATCGAGGGTCTCGTCGTCGACCGCGGCATCACCTTCGGGGATCTCGCCGGGGTCATCGAAGCGTTCACCGGGGCTTTCTTCGGGCCGGGGATGCACTCACGGCTACGCCCGTCCTTCTTCCCCTTCACCGAACCATCGGCGGAGTTCGAGGTCACCTGCCCCATCTGCGCCGGAGGGGGTTGCCGCACCTGCAGCAACTCCGGCTGGATCGAGTTGGGGGGCTGCGGCATGGTCGACCCCAACGTGTTCCGGGCGGTCGGCATCGACCCCGAGGAGTACAGCGGGTTCGCCTTCGGCTTCGGCATCGACCGGCTGGCCCAGGTACGGGCCTCTCTGTCGGACATGCGGGCCCTGCTCGACAACGACGTTCGTTTTCTCTCCCAGTTCTAGGAACCAGACACATGCGCGCCCCCCTTTCCTGGCTACGCGACTACGCCCCTCTCGACGCGACAGTCGAGCGGCTGACCGAAGTACTGTCCGAGTTGGGTCTCGTCGTCGACGGGGTTGAGCGCCTCGGGGAGGGCCTGGCCGACGTGGTCGTGGCCCGCATTCTCGACATCCGGCCCCACCCCGACGCCGACCGGATCCGGTTGGTCGACGTGGACCCCGGCGACGGAGGACCCCTGCAGATCGTCTGCGGAGCGTGGAACTTCCAGGTCGGTGACCTGGTCCCGCTGGCCCCGGTGGGAGCGGTGCTCCCCGGCGACTTCACCATCTCCAAACGCAAGATGCGCGGCCAGGTTTCCCACGGGATGCTCTGCTCGGCCCGTGAACTGGGCCTGCCCGAGCCGCCCGACGCCACCGACGGACTGCTGATCCTCACCCCCGATCTGGCCCCCGCCGGGACTCCGCTCACCGAAGCCCTGGGCATCGAGCCCGACGTGGTGTTCGACCTCGACGTGACCCCCAACCGTCCTGACGCCCTCTGCATGGCCGGAGTGGCCCGGGACCTGGCCGCCGCCCTCGGCGAGGAGTGGCACTGGCCCGACGCGCCGCCCCTTCCGCCTGTCGTCGACACCGTCGGGGCGGCACCTGTGACGGTCGAAGCAGGCGACCTCTGCCCCCGCTTCACCGGCACCCTGATCACCTCCGTGCCGAGCGGGCCGTCCCCGGCCTGGATGGCCCGGCGACTGGCCCTCGCCGGTATGCGACCCATCAGCGTCGTCGTCGACACGTCCAACTACGTGATGCTCGACGTGGGCCAACCCAACCACGCCTACGACCGGCGCCACCTCGGTGGGGGCGGCATCCTGGTCCGCCGGGGACGGGAGGGTGAGAAGCTCGAGACCCTCGACGGTGAGCAGCGCGACCTCGGGTCCGGGGACTGCGTGATCTGTGACGCCGACGGATCCCCGGTCGGGGTGGGCGGCATCATGGGCGGGGCGTCGAGCGAGATCAGCTCCGCTACCACCGACGTCCTGCTCGAGTGCGCCTGGTTCGAGCCGTCCGCCATCGCCGCCACCGGGAAGCGCTTGGGCCTGAGCTCCGAGGCCCGCACCCGATTCGAGCGCGGCGTCGATCCGAACGTGGCGTTGCGGGCCGTGGAGCGCTTCTGCTCCCTGCTCGCCGCCGTTCCAGACGGCGAGGCCGTTCGGCGGGGGCCGACCAGCGATGTCTGCGACTCCTCCCTGCCGGCGGCCCCGCGCCTCGCGCTGCGGACCCGACGGGTCAACCAGATCCTCGGCGTCGACCTCGACGTGGCCACCCTGGAGTCCCTCCTTCGGCCCCTCGGCTTCCAGACCGATACCGGCCCCGAGGGCCTGACCGTGAAGGTACCGACGTGGCGCCTCGAGGTGACCCGGGAGATCGACCTGATCGAAGAGGTCGCCCGGATGTGGGGGTACCACCGCATCCCCCGCACCGTGCCGGCCGGGTCAGCCCGGCGCACCGGGGGCCTGACCGCCCCCCAGAAGCAGCGCCGCCGGATCCGCCAGATGCTCACCGGCACCGGGCTCGACGAGGCGTGGACCACCACCTTCCTCGGCCCCGGGGACCTCGAACGGGCCGGTCTCGATCCCGCTGCGGTGGAGGTGGAGAACCCGCTCGACCGCTCCGAGTCCCTGCTCCGGACGTCCCTGCTCCCGGGCCTGCTCAAGGCCTTGCGCTTCAATGTCGACCGTCAGCTCGAGGATCTGGCGCTGTTCGAGATCGGCCGGGTCTTCGCCCCGCCGGCCGGCGATTCGATCCTGCCCGCCGAGTCCGAGCAGCTGGCCGTGGTCCTCCTCCCGCCACCGGGCGGGGCGCCCACCGCGGCCGTGACCTCTGCGGTACGGACCTGGCAATGGCTCGCCGAGGCCCTCCGCATCAGTGGCTCCTCCCTCGAGGCGGCCACCGTGGCCGGCCTGCACCCCGGGCGGGCCGCTCGGATCACCGCCGGCCCGGTCGTGCTCGGTGAGGTGGGAGAGATCGATCCGGCGGTCGTCGACGCCTACGGCCTGAGCGGCCGAGTCGGGTGGCTGCGGCTCGGTATGGGCCAGCTGCTCGACGCCCCCCGCCGACCCGGCCAGGCCGCCGACGTCAGCCGCTATCCCGCCGCCGACGTCGACCTGGCATTCGTGTTGGCCGACGAGGTCCCGGCGGCGTCCCTCCTGCGGGCGGTAGGCGCCGCGGGAGGGGAGCTGCTCGAGGATCTGACCCTCTTCGACGTCTATCGCGGCGAACGCCTGGGGGAGGGGCGACGGAGCCTAGCCGTGCGGGCCCGCTTCAGGGCCATGGACCGCACCCTCTCCGACACCGAACTGCAAGCGGCCCGAGCCTCTTTGATCGACGCCGCATCGGGTGTGGGCGCCGAGCTGCGGGCCTGAGCTACGGGCCTGAGCTACGGGCCTGAGCCGGGGGCCTGAGCCGGGGGCCTGAGCCGGGGGCACGGTCGGCTCCCCTGGTCGGCGACCCCACCGACCCCACCAGTGGTCGTATCTTTATGCAGGTGTGTGTATAGTGTTGGGGTGCTCAATGTAGGAGTGTTCGGAGCGTCGGGGTTCGGCGGCGCAGAGTTGCTGCGCCTGCTCGCCGGCCACCCGCAGATGGATCTGAAGCTGGCCACCGCCGACACCCAGGCCGGCGGCCGGGTGGCCGACCTCTACCCGAGCCTGGCCGCGGCTTACCCCGACACCGTCTTCGCCGACGCCGATCCCGTGGCCGCCGACGGGCTCGACCTCGTGTTCCTGGCCTTGCCCCACGGAGCCTCGCAGGGCCTCGTACCAGAGCTGCGCGAGCGGGCCGGGGTGGTGGTCGACCTGGCCGCCGACTTCCGCCTGAAGGACCCGGCGCTGTATCCGGCCTGGTACGGCGAGGACCACCAGCACCCTGAGCTGCTGGCCGAGGCAGTGTTCGGTCTGCCCGAACTGTTTCGCGCCGACCTGCCCGGCGCCACCTTGGTGGCGGCCGCCGGTTGCTACGTCACCGCCGCCTCGCTGGCCCTGGCCCCGCTGGTCCGCCACGGGGTCGTCGAGGCCCGGGGGGTGATCGTCGACGCCGCCAGCGGTGTCTCGGGCGCGGGTCGGGTACCCAAGGCCAACACCCACTTCAACACCGTCGACGAGGACTTCACGGCCTACGGGCTGCTGCGCCACCGCCACACTCCTGAGATGGAGCAGGCCACCGGGGCCTCCATCCTGTTCACCCCTCACCTCGCCCCGATGAACCGGGGCATCCTGGCCACCTGCTACGCCCGCGCCACCGACGGGCGCGACCCGCTGGAGGTCCTGGCCGACGCCTACCGCGGCGAGCCGTTCATCGTGGTCAGCGACCGCCCGCCGTCCACCAAGGCCACTCTCGGCTCCAACAGCGCCCACCTGACGGCCCGCGTGGACCGGCGCACCGGCTGGGTCATCACCATGTGCGCCCTCGACAACCTCACCAAAGGCGCCGCTGGTCAGGCCATCCAGTGCGCCAACGCCGCCCTCGGCCTACCCGAGACGGCGGGCCTCCCGGTCGTGGGGGTGTACCCGTGAGCTCGCCCGCCGGACTCCCCGCCGCTGAGGCCGCCGGCTCGCCCGCCGGACCACCCGCCGACGAGGCCGGCGGACCAGGCGCCGACAAGGCCGCCAACTCGCCCGCCGACAAGGCCGGCGTCCTCGTCGAGGCCCTGCCCTACATCCGTCGGTTCTGGGGACTCACCGTCGTCATCAAGTACGGGGGCAACGCCCTGGCCGCGTCGGACGCCGATCTCGACCCCCTCGCCACCTTCGCCACCGACGTGGTGCTGATGCGCTCGGTTGGGATGCGACCCATCGTGGTCCACGGCGGAGGACCCCAGATCGGCGAGATGATGAGCCGGCTCGGCAAGGTTCCCCGTTTCATCGATGGACTTCGGGTCACCGACGCGGAGACCCTCGACATCGCCCGGATGGTCCTCGTCGGCAAGGTCAATCGTGACATCGTAAGTGCCATCAACGTCCACGGCGCTCTGGCCGTCGGCGTCTCCGGCGAGGACGCCGGCCTCCTCAACGCCGAGGCCCGTCATCCCGATCTCGGCTTCGTCGGCGATGTGGCCTCGGTCAACCCCGACCTTCTGCTCCGCCTCATCGCCGAGGACCTGATTCCGGTCGTGGCGACCATCGGCAGCGACGAGACCGGACAGTCCTACAACATCAACGCCGATACCGCCGCCGGCGCTCTCGCCGTCGCTGTCGGAGCCGCCAAGCTGGTGTATCTCACCGACGTGGACGGCATCCGTACCGACCGCCACGACCCGGCCACGCGCCTGTCGCGGGTCACCACCGCCGACCTCGACGCCATGATCGCGTCGGGAGCCGTCGACGGCGGCATGATCCCGAAGGTGCGGTCCTGCATCGAAGCCGTCCTCGGAGGCGTCGCCTCGGCCCATGTCCTCGACGGGAGCGCCCCGCACGCCCTCCTGCTCGAGATATTCACCCACGAAGGAGTAGGAACCATGGTGGTGCCCTCATGAACCTCATGAACACCTATCCTCCCCAGCCGGTCACCTTCGTGCGCGGCTCGGGCAGCCGGCTCTGGGACGACCAGGGACGGAGCTACCTGGACTTCCTGTCCGGACTGGCGGTGACGTCGCTCGGCCACGCCCATCCCGACGTGGCCGCCGCCATCTGCGAGCAAGCGGCGACCCTGCTGCACACGTCCAACCTGTTCGCCACCGTGCCCCAGCGGGAGGTGGCAGCGACCCTGGACCGCCTCGTCGACGCCGGTGGGGGCCGGGTCTTCTTCTGCAACAGCGGCGCCGAGGCCAACGAGGCGGCCATCAAGCTGGCCCGCAAGTGGGGTGGCCGGGGCCGCCACGTGGTGGTCAGCGCCTACGGTTCGTTCCACGGCCGGACCCTCGCCACCCTGCACGCGACGGGACAACCGGCCAAGCACGAAGCCTTCCAACCGCTGCCGGAGGGCTTCCGCCACGTCGCCTGGCAGGACATCGACGACCTCGACCGGGCCATCGACGGCACCGTCGCTGCGGTCCTGCTGGAGCCGGTACAGGGGGAAGGTGGGGTTCAGCCGGCCGGACCCGACTACTTCCGCGCCGTCCGGCGACTCTGCGACGAGCAGGGGGTGCTCATGATGGTCGACGAGGTGCAAACCGGCCTCGGGCGTACGGGTGAGTGGTTCGCCTTCCAGCACTACGGGGTACGCCCCGACGTGGTCACCATGGCCAAGGCCCTCGGCAACGGCGTCCCCATCGGCGCCTGCTGGGCCCGCTCCGACGTTGCCGACGCCTTCGTCCCCGGTGACCACGCCACGACCTTCGGAGGGCAACCTCTGGCGGCGGCCGCAGCCCGGGCCGTGCTGGCGGTCATGCAAGCCGAGGACGTCCCGGCCCGGGCCCGGCGCGCCGGCGGCCGACTGAGCCGAGCCCTGGAGGGCGTGCCGGGCCTAGCGGGGGTGCGGGGCCTCGGCCTGCTCGTCGCCGCCGAGCTGGAGCCGGGCCGTCCCGCCGGGGAGGTGGCGTCAGCCGCGCTCGAAGCCGGCCTGGTGGTGAACGCCGTGACCCCGACCGCCCTGCGCCTGGCCCCGTCACTCCTGGTGACAGATGACGAGATAGACGAAGCAGTGACGATCCTGGCCCAGGTGACGGCATGACCTCCGACCGCAGACACCTGCTCGATCTCGACGATCTGACCTCGGGGGAGCTCGAGACCATCCTCGATCTCTGCTCCCCCGAGCGGGCCGATCCGGTCCTGGCCGGCAAGGGTGTGGCCCTCATCTTCGAGAAGCCCTCCAATCGCACCCGTAACGCCTCGGAGATGGCGGTGGTCCAGCTCGGCGGTCACCCCGTGAGCATCCGGGGCGAGGAGATCGGCCTCGGTGTGCGCGAATCCGTGGAGGACGTGACGCGCGTCCTGGCCCGCTACCACGCCCTGATCGGCGCCCGGGTCTTCGACCACCGCCACCTCGAGCAGATGTCCGGGGTGGGGGAGGTGCCGATCGTCAACCTCCTTTCCGATCTCGCCCATCCCACGCAGGTCGTGGCCGACCTGCTGACGCTGCGCCAGCGCTGGTCCGAGCTCGAGGGGCACACCATCGCCTGGGTCGGTGACGGCAACAACGTGGCCCGCAGCCTGGTCATCGGCGCCGCGCTGGCGGGTGTCTCGGTCCGTCTGGCCTGCCCGGCCGGCCACGAGGTGGACCCCGTGGCCGTAGACGCGGCGCGCGCCCAAGGCGTGGAGGTGTACGAGACGTCGCGACCCGACCAGGCGGTCGAGGGCGCCGAGGCGGTCTACACCGACGTCTGGGTGTCGATGGGCCAGGAGCAGGAAGCCCGAGACAAGGAGGACGCGTTCGCCGGCTACACCGTCACCACCGAGCTGATGGACCAGGCCGCGCCGGGTGCCGTCTTCCTGCACTGCCTGCCGGCCCACCGGGGCATGGAGGTCGACGCCGCAGTCATCGACGGTCCGGCCAGCGTGGTGTGGGATCAGGCCGAGAACCGCATGCACGCAGCGCGGGCCGTCTTCCAGTGGCTCGTGACCCGATGAGGCTCTCGCGCGCCGCCCGCCAGCACCGCATCGTCCAGATCCTGGAGAAATCGGCGGTGAGCAGCCAGCAGCAGCTCGTGGAGATCCTCGCCGAAGCCGGGGTGGAGGCCACCCAGGCCACCGTCTCGCGCGACCTGGAGGAGATCGGCGCGGTCAAGGTGAGGGCGGCCGGGGGCGAATCGGTCTACGCCGTACCCGACCTGCCCAAGGACCGGGTGGCCCCCGAGGAGCATCTGCGGAGGGTCCTCGGGGACTGGGTGGTCGAGGTGGCCTGCTCGGCCAACCTGGTGATCGTCCGTACCCCGCCCGGTTCGGCCCACGTAGTAGCGTCCGCCCTCGACCGGGCCGGCCTCCCCGAGATACTCGGAACGGTCGCCGGTGATGACACCATCTTGGTGGTGGCCGTCGAGACGGTGGGAGGAGCGGGCCTGGCCGACCGGCTCAGCTCGCTGGCGGGATTGTGAGTCGCTGAACATGCATTTCTCTTCTAGAGGAGCTTCTACGGTGCCCAGACGGTCGACAGAGCGTTCACTCCGCCATCTCCAGGCGGGCGGGAAGGCCCGATGACCCTCTGGCACGGTCGTTTCGGCGACGGGAGGCCGGCCGAGGAGCTCCTCGCCTACACCGTCAGCCTGGACTACGACTCCCGCTTGGCCGCCGACGACATCGCCGGTTCCAAGGCCCACGTCAAGGGGCTCACCGCAGCCGGGATCCTCGACGACCCCGAAGCCCAGATCCTGCGCGCCGCGCTGGACCGGGTGGCCGACGAGATATCGACCGGCTCGCTCGTGTTCAAAGCCGGTGACGAGGACATCCACACCGCGGTCGAGCGACGGGTCACCGAGCTGGCCGGCGCCCTGGGGGCCCGCCTGCACACCGGCCGCAGCCGCAACGACCAGGTGGCCACCGACCTCCGCCTGTTCACCAAAAGGGAACTACGGTCGGTGGCCATCCGCCTGCACGACCTCCAACAGGTGCTGCTGGCGCGAGCCGAGCAGGTCGGCGACGCCTACCTGCCGGGCTACACCCATCTCCAGCGGGCCCAGCCGGTGCTGCTCGCCCACCACCTGCTGGCCCACGGCTGGGCCCTCGGGCGCGACATCGACCGGCTCGAGGATGCCCGCACCAGAATGGACGTGTCGCCCCTCGGGGCCGGCGCCCTGGCCGGCTCGTCGCTGGCCCTCGACCCCCGACTGACCGCCGGCGAGCTCGGTTTCGCCACCTGCTTCGAGAACTCTCTCGATGCGGTCTCGGACCGCGACTTCGTCGCCGAATCGCTCTTCGCCCTGACCCTCGCCGGGATCCACCTGTCGCGGATGGGTGAGGAGATAGTGCTGTGGTCGACCGACGAGTTCGGCTTCATCACCCTCGACGACGCCTACGCCACGGGGAGCTCCATGCTGCCCCAGAAGAAGAATCCCGATATCGCCGAGCTGGCGAGAGGTCGGGCCGGGCGGCTGATCGGCGACCTGACCGGTTTCCTCGCCACCCTTAAGGGTCTGCCCCTCTCGTACAACCGGGATCTCCAGGAGGACAAGGAGCCGCTCTTCGATGCCCTGGACCACATGTCCCGGGGCGCAGCGGCGATGACGGGAATGATTGCCACAGCCACCTTCAACCTCGACCGGATGCGGGCCGCCGCCGACACCCCTTTCGCCGCCGCAGTCGACCTGGCCGAGTGGCTGGTCGAAGGGGGCATGCCCTTCCGGGAGGCCCACGCCGTGGTCGGCGGGCTGGTACGCGACGCGCTCGAGCGGCGGGTACCCCTAGGCGAGCTGGTCGAGGCCCACCCGTCGCTCGGAGCCGAGGCCCTGGCCCTGCTCGAACCGGGGGTGGCCGTCACCCGGCGCACCACCAGGGGCGGGGCCGGACCCGGACCGGTCGCCGTCCAGCTGCAGCGCTTCGCCACGGTCCTGGCCGACACGGCGGTCCGGCTTGGTACCGCTTGACCGTTCCCTCCTGGCCCGACCGGCACCGGTCGTGGCGCCACGGCTCCTCAACAAGCTGCTCGTGGGCGAGGACGGCCGGACCGGTCGCATAATCGAGGTCGAGGCCTACGACGGCGAGCACGACCCGGCGTCGCACGCCTTCCGGGGCCGGACCGCTCGCAACGGCGTCATGTTCGGACCGGCCGGACACCTCTACGTCTACTTCAGCTACGGCGTCCACTGGTGCGCCAACGTGGTCACCGGCATCGAAGGGTCAGCCTCGGCGGTGCTCCTGCGGGCGCTCGAGCCCGTCGCCGGGCTGGACCTCATGCGCGCCGCTCGCTGGCGGACCCAGAAGCGCCAGGTCGACCGGGATCTGTGTCGCGGTCCGGGCCGGCTCACCCAGGCCATGGGCATAGAGGGGACCGCCGACGGCCTCGACCTGTGCTGTCCCAGTAGCCGCTGGATCCTGGCCTCGGACGGCACGCCGCCACCGCGTCACCCCCGATCGTCGGGCCGGATCGGTGTCTCCGCTGCCGTCGAGCGGCAGTGGCGCTGGACCGTCCCCGACCACCCCGGTGTGTCTCTGAACCCGTCGCGCCCAGGAACCTGGCGCCGGCGCGGCGAAGTTCCCTGAGACCGAAGCGTCCCACCCCGACCCCGGGCCCGGGTGCGAAGGCTTCGGTGGCGGACCGGCCCAGCTGGCGGCGGCCGGTGGGGAAAGCTCGGGCCGGGCTGGAGCAGTGGAGCTTCTGCGTCCCGACCAGTTGCCGGCTGTACCATCGGGTACCCAGGTCAACACCAGCACTCGCCCCGAGGAATGTCGCCGCCGCCCTTTCCCGAGTAGGGCTTCCCTATGAGTGGGGTGCTGGGATCACGGGCTCACGCGAGCTTGCCCGTCCCGGGCCCGGGACAGCCGTGCGCTTTAGCGCTCGGGGCCGCGGGTTCGGCAGCGCCGGGGTTGGGCGGGTGTCGCCACCTCCGAGGGCGGCGGTGCAGTCAGCGCCGGTGAAGGTTCTGCGAACCAGAGTGAATCCACGAACGAGGGTGAAACTGCGGCCTGATTTAGATCGCAGGTTCACCATCGTTCGCAGATTCACAACCGCTTCTCCGCCGGCCTTCGCTCTCCTCGCCCCTCCGGCCCCCGCCGGCACCCGCCTGTCAAGGGCCGCCGGCACCCTCCGGCCCCCGCCGGCACCCCGCCGGCCCCCGCCGGCACCCTCCGGCCTTCGTTCCCCTCGCCCCGCCGACCAATCAGCGCCCCGCTCACCGCCTCAACGCCCCGCGCCGTGTAAGAAACGCAGCGGTGGGGGAGGACCCGGTAGGGCCACTCCGGCGCACCAGCCGTTGGCGACTGGCGTTCACCTCACCGTCGTGTTAGGTTCACCTGGCTTCGCAAGAACCGCCCGCCGCTCGAAAAGTTCGGAACACTTCGACTTGACAGCAGCGGACACAGCGGATAGTTTGAGAAGCCGCCCCAAACGGTCCTTCTAGGACCGGGAAGGGCAACCGTCCGCCGGTGACGCCCAGCAGGCACTGCCTGATGAGTATCAGCGTCGGATCAGCAAGGGAAAGCGCACCTCCAGCCTTATGGTTGTGTGCGCCCCGAGCGGTGCTCCTTGAAAACGGAACAGAGGAAGTTAAAAGCTAGTGCGGGCATCCTGCGCAGAGGCTTCGGCCAAGTGCATGATGTCAACCAATTCAAGCATTAGACGGACAACAAATCCGTCCGATGCCAGAGCTATGAGATCGCCAGATCTCGTAGCACTCAACAACAAGATTTCAGTCGGTTCGCCGATTGTAAGTCTCGATGGAGAGTTTGATCCTGGCTCAGGACGAACGCTGGCGGCGTGCTTAACACATGCAAGTCGAACGAGGTTCATCCCTTCGGGGAGAAGACCTAGTGGCGAACGGGTGAGTAACACGTGAGCAACCTGCCCCGAAGACTGGGATAACAGCGGGAAACCGCTGCTAATACCAGATACCCCCACCGGACCGCATGATCGGGTGAGGAAATGAACTTCGCTTCGGGAGGGACTCGCGGCCTATCAGCTTGTTGGTGGGGTAACGGCCTACCAAGGCTACGACGGGTAGCTGGTCTGAGAGGACGATCAGCCACACTGGGACTGAGACACGGCCCAGACTCCTACGGGAGGCAGCAGTGGGGAATATTGCGCAATGGGCGAAAGCCTGACGCAGCAACGCCGCGT
>JAKCDU010000090.1:0-4964 GCA_021838445.1 Actinomycetes bacterium
CGTCGCCGGCGTCCCGGCAGTCACCGCCCAGGCGCCTCCCCCGAAGGCATCGGGACCGTGAAGACGATCGAGCTGTTCGACCAGGAGTCGACGGTGAACGACGGTGAACGACGCCAGATTACCTGGCGCCCCCCACTTGGTTCCCAGTTCGTGGAACGACACGTGCCCCGAACCCTGTGTGGAGCCGAAGCCGCTGCCCGAGATGGTCACCCGGGTCGCCTGGGCAGCCGAAGACGGTGAAATCGACACCATTACAGGGGTCGGAGCGGGTACCTCGAAGCAGATCTGGCTGAGACGGCGTGGTCGACGCAGCGGTGACGACAGCCCGGATCCTGGTCATAGAGGACGACCCGACCGTGGCCCGGCTCCAGTCGGTATCCTCGGCCACCCAAATTTTACTTCGGTGCGGACACCCTGTAGCCCATCTTCTGTGCTGTGGCGGCCATGCGGTCGTCGTAGGTGACGATTTCGGCGAGCTCGGCTCCCAAACGCGCCGCAGTGGCCAGATGGATCGCGTCCAGCGATCTCAGCTCGACGGGAAGAAGCGAGCCCGCGTTGTTGAGAACGCGATCGTTGACACGAATGAGGTCCACCCGTGCGAGCACCCCTCGACCTGCACTCATCGCCTCTTCGCCACCAGGAATGAGGGCCCGCAGCACCTCGGTGCGGGCCAATGCGCTCGAGACCAGCGGGCGACGGCGCCGTATATACCGGCGGAGCGCCTCGGACTCCGGCTCGCGGACCGCCAGTTTGACGATTGCCGATGAGTCCAGATAGATCGCTGCCATCAGCGCTCGTCCAGTCGAAGACGGCGCAGCGCCGACGACGGCGTCTCGACACTGTCTGCTAGAACGAGCGGCTCGGGCAGGTCATCGAGATCCGCGGTGGCAGGGTCGATCTCCCCTGCGGCGCGCATCTGCTGCAATGGCGTGCCTGCCGGCAGAGGGCAAAGGAGCGCCACGGCGCGGCCTCGGTCGGTGATCTCAACAATTTCGCCCTGCTCCACCAATCTGAGCAGCGCGCTGGCCCGCTGGCGCAGTTCTCTGACACCGACCGAGGTCATGTATTACTCGTAGCACATACGATACTCACGGGCAAAGCCGTTCGGTTCCCCCGTGAAGGTCCACGAGTGGCCTGCTTGACCGCCGCCACAGCCCACTTACAGACGACCGGTACCTCCGACCGTGGCAGCATGGCCTGCGCTGCTCCGAACCAAAGGACCGCACCCAATCGAGCTCTCCGGCAGGGAAGCGTCAGGCTCCCGGCGCCGCGGCCGGTTTCTTACAAATCGCTGAACTACGCCCCCCGGGCATGGCCTCGGACGGCCCGCTCGGGCGATGATGGCGGCGTGGTCGACGCAGCGGTGACGGGACGACCGTGGCCGAGGTCGTGGGCCGCTACCTGTCCCGGGAGGGCTTCGAGGTCGAGGTGTGGGCCGACGGCGCCGCCGGCCTGCAGGGCGCCCTGGCCTGGCCGCCCGACCTGCTGGTCCTCGACCTGATGCTGCCCGGCCTGTCGGGCGTCGAGGTCCTGCGCCGGCTGCGGGCCGCCGCCCCGGTGCCCATCATCATGCTGACCGCCCGCTCGGGCGAGGCCGACCGGGTCGCCGGCCTGGAGCTCGGGGCCGACGACTACGTAGCCAAGCCGTTCTCGCCCCGGGAGCTCACGGCCCGGGTCAAGGCCCTCGAGGACGGGGTGGTGGCCGGCGCCGCCGACGTGGCCCGCTACTACTCCACCATCCGCCTCGAAGCCGACCGCCTGGCCGGGCTGGTCGACGACCTGTTCGAGCTGTCGCGCATCCAGTCCGATGATGAGTTCCGAAGTGGTCGCTCTCAGGTGGTCGGAGGGGTGGCGCCCGCGACGGTGGTGGTCGGGGTGGTGATGGCCGGCAGCGTCGTGGAGGTGGTCGACGTGGTGGTGAGAGGGGTCGCGCCGGGCATCTCGAAGACCAGGCTGGCCGGGGTGGACCGCAGGCTGGCCGGACCCGAGACGGTGACCGTCAAGGTGACGGGGACCCCCTGGGGTGGGTTGAGGGGGCCCATCCCGGTGACGGTGTAGGCCTGCCCCACGCCGAGGTTTACGAAGTCGCGCACCGAGGCCGCCCCGCTGCCCGCCGGGGCGATGGCGGCGGTGACGGTCAGGTTGGACAGGGGCTGGTTGCCGGTGTTGGCCACCGTCACGTCGAGGTTCATCGACGCCGAGTCGGGCAGCACCTCGGTGGCGCCGATGGTGCTCACCGGCGCCGGGGACGTGGTCAGGGCGTAGACCTTGACCTGGGCAACGGGGGTGGTGACCACGGAGTTCTGCAGGGTGGTGAGCAGGGTTTGCGCCGCCGCCGCGCTGTAGGGGGAGTTGGCCCCGTCCCACGCCGAGGCCGGGAAAGTCACCCCTAGGGACTTGGGCACGGTGGAGAGGAACAGCTGGTAGGCCTGATCCCCCACCTGGATCTGCGCCCCCGCCGCGGTCACATCGGGGATGACCGCGCTGACCGCCTCGGCTGTGGGGGAGGTGGTCGAGGTGGTGGACTGCGCCGCGGTCGCCGCCCCGGCAGCCGAGGCGTCGGGCGGGGAGGTGCCGCCCGGCCCGAGGGCGGTGGACAGGGCCTGCTCGAGTCCCGCGGCGGCCCGGCTGCGGGCCAGCAAGGCAGCGTCGAGGAGGCCGGCCGCCCCGCCCAGCTCGGCCGGCGGCTGGAGAGCGACGACGGTCGAGTACAGCTTGGCCGACCCGGCGGCGATGTCGGACATCGACGACAGCCTCTGGGCCGCCGGCTGGGCCGGCGTCGGTGACCACACCCCGGCCAGCTCCCGGCCCTCGGCGTTGGAGGTAGCGATGACCGGCAGCACCCGGTCCACCCAGCTGCCCGCCGACACCGACTGGCTGGTACTGGGGGAACGGGAATTCAACGAGGCGTCGATCAGCAGGACGAACAGTGTGATCACCACACCCGCAGCGATCCAGCGATACCCTGCTCCGCCTCGCCTGCCCGAGCGGCCGGGGAGCGACATAGCGCCCACACGTTAGCGACCCGGCCCCGGGCCCGGTCGGTCAGCGCCACGGGCGGCGGCCACCGTCGCGCCACCTCCGACAGTCCGGAGACCCCGGACGGGACCGGACAGCCTCTGACACCACTTCGAAATTTCCGAGACAGTGGAGCGCCACCTCCAGCCGCAAATCGGTGAGAGGTGTCCTTGGCCGCGCCGCTCGATCGTTCATAAGGTGGCCGGCGAGGTGCCGGCCCGGTTGAGACAATGTTGAGACAATAAGGAGGCAGCTGTGCCGCAGTACGCCCTGCTCATCTACGAGGTCGGCGACCCCGACTGGTCCACGCTCGACACCCCCGATAAGAAGGAGGCCATGGCCGGCTACGGGGAGTTCGGCGCCACCGCCGCCGCCGTCATCCGAGGGGGAGCCGCCCTCTACCCCACCACCACCTCCACGGTCGTCCAGCGCCGAGGCGGCCACGGCGGGGAGGTGGTGACCAGCGACGGCCCGTTCTCCGAGACCAAGGAGGTGCTCACCGGCTTCTACCAGGTCGAATGCGCCGACCTCGACGAGGCCCTGGAGTGGGCGTCGCGGATCCCGGCCGCGTGGACCGGGGGCAAGATCGAGGTCCGCCCCATCATCGACTTCTCTTCGCCCGGGGCCTGATCATCCCCTGATGGCCGTCGGCACCGAAGGGACCCTCGTCCGGCTGGTACGCGACGAGGGTCCCTGGGTCCTGGCGTCCCTGGTGCGCTCCACCGGCAGCCTGCAGGTCGCCGAGGACGCCGTCCAGGACGCCGTGGTCCGGGCCCTCGAGGTGTGGCCGGTCCGTGGCCTGCCCGCGCAGCCGCGGGCGTGGCTGACCCTGACGGCCCGTCGCCGGGCCATCGACCTGTTGCGCCGGGAGGTCCGGCGCTCGGGCAAAGAGGCTGACAGCCGGGTCCTGGCCGACCTGGAACGCCCGGACCTACCCGACGCCTCGGTCATCGCCGACGATCTGCTCAGGCTCATCTTCACCGTGTGCCACCCTTCCATCGCCGTCGACGTGCAGGTCGCACTGGCCCTCAGGACACTGTGCGGACTCGACACCGCGGAGATAGCCCGGGCCATGCTCGTGTCAGAGGCGGCCATGGCCAAGCGGCTGACCCGAGGACGGCGCAAGATAGCCGACGCCGGCATCCCCTACCGGACCCCGTCGGAGGCTGACCTGCCGGCCCGGGTGGCCGGGGTGGCGTCGACCATCTACGTGGTGTTCACCCAGGGCCACGACGCCGTCGTCGACGACGCGCCCGAGCGGGTGGCGTTGTGCGACCAGGCCATCCGCCTGGCCCGCCTCACCATGGACCTGCTCCCGGACGACCCGTCGATCACCGGGCTGTTGGCCCTCCTACTCCTGCAGGACAGCCGGCGGCGGACCCGCCTAGACCCCCGCGGCGGGGTCGTGCTGCTCTGCGACCAGGACCGATCGCAGTGGGACCGGGCCCGCATCGCCGACGGGATGTCCTTGCTCGGCCAGGCCCTGCGGGCCACCCCGACCACGCCCGACCCCTATGTGGTGCAGGCGGCCATCGCCGCCTGCCACGCCGTGGCCCCGACGTGGGCCGAGACCAACTGGGACGCCATCGTCAGCTGGTACGACGTGCTGGTCGCGGTCCACGACACCCCCGTGGCGTGGCTCAACCGGGCCGTCGCTCTGAGTGAACGCGACGGGCCGGCCGCCGGCCTCTCCGCCCTCGATACCCTCGCCCGACGCGACAGCCGCGAGCTCGACGGCTTTGCGCCCTACCACGGGGCCCGAGGCCAACTACTGCTCGAGCTCGGACGTCACGGCGAGGCCGCAGCCGAGCTGCGCCGGGCCCTGGACCAGCCTCTACCCGCCGCCGTCGAACGCCACCTGCTCTGCCAACTCGAGCGGTGCCGTGACCGCCGCAGCGGGCCGCAGCCGTGAACCCGGCCGGGCGCTCAGCACCATGGAAGTCGTC
>JAKCDU010000090.1:5064-8628 GCA_021838445.1 Actinomycetes bacterium
GCAGCCGGTCGGTGACCATCCCTGCCGGCGGAGATCTATCGACCGGCCCGCGTAGAGCCCGGCACCGTCGAAGTGCTTCACCAACGCCAACGCGGGCCAACCTGCTCATGGCTGAGATCCTCTATCTCGACGCCGAGGACCCCGAAGCCGACATCGCCCTCTACATGAACTCTCCGGGCGGTCTCTCCTACGCCGTGGCCATCTACGACGTCATGCAGCACGTCAACTGTGACGTGTCCACCATCTGCGTGGGGATGGGCATGTCGGCCGCAGCCCATCGCCCGCCCCGCTCTTCGTGGAGCAGACCCGACCGCCGAAGGGACCACTCAGCCGGCGGTTACGAGAAGGTGACGACCTTGTCGGAGAACTCTTTGATCAGAGCCCGCATCCGGTCCTGATCGGTGGCCCCCGTCACGGCCAGCGTGCCTTTGCTGAACGCTCCTCCCTTGGTGACCTTCATGACCCCGTTGGGCCGGGCACCGGTCGGAACACCGCCACCGCCGCGAACCAGTTCGATGAGCTTGCGGTAGGTCTCGGGCTGCTGGTCCTTGCCGATCAGGACCTCACCGCTGAGCATCTGCCAGAACGCCACCTCCCCATTGTTCGGGGTGTCCTTGATGGCCTTCTCGTTGACCGCTTGGATCATGGACCAGTCGATCTCGTCCACCGTCATCCCGTACTTGGCCGACTGCGACTTGGCGCTCAACGGGTCGTCCCCCACATCGAGGAGCGCAGCCAGGTCCGGGTAGGCCTCCACGAGAGACCGCTCGGTCGGGTCCATCTCGTTGACGTAAAAGACGAAATTGGCGGCGCCGGCGCTGTCGAGGTACTCCCGGGCGGTGCGCACCACCTTGCCCCGCTGCCACGCCTCCTTGAGCTCCCGGTCCGTCATGTAGAGAGTCCGGTCGGTTTCGAGCTCGGTGAGCGTCTTGGCCGGCTCGGCCGGTAGGTAGATCGCTGCGCGTCCCCCAGGCGACCCAACCCTCGTCGCGGATGTACTCGGGTACGAGCATCCAAGCGGATGGTCAGGGTCGCCCAACTCAGCGGCCCAGCGCAGGCGGCGTCTGCCCGTACCGTCGAGCTCGGCAACAGTGGCGAATGGGTCGTCTACGAGAGCACATGGCAGAGCGAGGTCGCGCAGGTGTCGGGAGGTGCCCCCCGGCAGGCTACAGGCGACGGCGTTGCTGACCACGCCAGCGCGGAGGGTCGGCCGTGGAATAGTCCCTACCCGCGTCTCGGTTCTGACGATGACCAGCTCACTCGCGCCAGGCCGTCAGGGGCGGCTCGGATGTCGACGAGGACGTCTCCGTCCTGGCTGACCTGCGGTGGCACTGTTCCGTGCTCGATGGCGTGGAGCAGCACGATCTACCCCGCCGATGAGGACCCATGGAACGGCGCACCACCCCGCCCCCGGTCACTTTCGACCGGAACAGGTGGTCGCATTCAACCGGAACAAGTGGTCCTTTTCGCTGGAATGCTCACGTCCCCCGACTCAGTGGTGATGGTGGTGGATGTACTGCACGGTGGCGCCCAGGTAATGGGCGGTGGCGCCGAGCATGATCACCCCCAGCCCCGCTCCGGCGGCCAGCGCCGCGGCCATGGTCCACTGCCGGGCCGAGGCCCCCGCCACCTGGGCCCGGGTGCGGCGGACCAGGTCCAGGGGTGCGAATCGGGCCGTCTCGCCCAGGTGTCCGAAGAAGTGGACGCCAAGCACCGCCAGCCACCCGAAGAAGCTGGCCTGGTGCACGAACAGCAGGGTGGGTCGCATGTGGGGGGTGAGCACCAGCGCCACGCCCGAGCCGATCAGAGCCGCGGTCAGCACCACCAGGACCGGGCCGAGGACCCTCAGCAGCGGGTGGGGTGGGCCCTTGCGCCGATAGGGCGGCGAGCCTCGGTAGTAGCGGGCGAAGCGCCAGGCGGTGGAGCCGATCTTGAGCAGCACCGGGGGGATCAGCAGCATCCCCACGAACACGTGGAGGTTGATCATGCCCCGCACGTTGAGCAGGGTGACCGCCACCACCGCCAGCAGCGCCGTGATCACCACCGCCGTAGTGGCGGTCAGCCGGGAGTTGGACTCGACCCCCTCGTCTCCGCCCGTTCGAGCGGCTTCTCTCGCCATACCGCATCGACCATAGGGTCTCGGACCGGCCTGGAGGTCGCACCAGGAAGTCTTGCTGGACCGCCCCGACAAGTCTCGGCCTTACCGCCCCCAGCTATGGTCGGGACTTTCACGACGACCCGGCGGTCAGCGCTACGTTCTGGTGGCTTGCCCGAGCGGGGGCGACGGGATCGGCACCCACAGGGACCGGGGGTTCGCCAATCGTCCGGGGTGTCCTGGCGAGCACGTGCTGACCAAGCCCTGACGATCTCGGTACGGCTCGTGTGGCTGCGCCCACGTCCTCATTCGCCAGCAGCGGCGACACGGCCCTGGTGTCAGCGGCCCGTCAACCCTCCTGCGGGAGCACCTGGAAGTAGCCACCGTCGAACGAGCGGAGGACGTCGAAATGTCGACGGTCCAGGCTGGCGATGGTGCGCGTCCGATATCGCTCAGCCAGGACCACGATCGATGCGTCCGCCATGCCGATCTGCTGGTCTCGGTAGCTGGCGATGATCCCACGAGCGCGGCGAAGCCCATGCTCGTCGAAAGCTGCCAAGTCCCACGCTCCGCCGCCGAGCTCGTCGAGCACGGCCAACTCGTCGTCCACCCCATGTCGGGTGGCGACGAGGTAGTCGAGGGGGGAGAACCCGAGGTCGAGCATCAACGCCGTCATCGTGGCCGGAGGATGACCCGGCGCAACTACCGTCGGCTCGGGCCGCGGCGGCCGGCGACCCGATTCGCTATCGGGTCCGGTTACGATGGCGCCGTTGATCTTCTTCACTGAAGCCGATCTCGAAAGACTGGCGGGGCCGGCCGATTTCGAGCGTGGACGCCTCCTGGTGGACGCCGTCGAGGATCTCTACGAGGACGAGTACAGCCTCTGTGCCACTGTCAGCGACGGCCGGCCATACCTGGCCATGGTCCACCATCAGCACCCTTTGGGCGGAGAGTGCGACTGCCCCGATGGGGCTCCCCCCGGATTGTGCGAGCACTCTGTGGCCGTCGGACTGTCTTATCTGCTCGAGACACGGTATTGATCAGCCCAGAGTTGTCGTTGCAAGGTGGCCTGGCGGTGCGCCGCCACGGTGCGGTCAGCCGCCGTTTCGGCTGCCCGCAGGCCAACGTGCCCAGAACGCCGGGGCTACCTGCTCACGGGCAGCGCCGGCTCATTCTGGAGCCGGGCGGATCGTATCGC
This sequence comes from Actinomycetes bacterium, assembly GCA_021838445.1. Taxonomy (GTDB): domain Bacteria; phylum Actinomycetota; class Acidimicrobiia; order Acidimicrobiales; family Palsa-688; genus JAKCDU01. The sequence goes on from JAKCDU010000090.1 coordinate 8,358, forward strand.
TGCGCATGCGGCCAATGAGCCTTTGCCGAGCGGGCCCTGTTGGAGCCGACGGTCAGCCTTGCCGCCCTACTTTCCGGTATCCGACCGGCCATAGAGGGGACGTTGCCGGTCACGGTCAACGACTACACCAACGAGATCTTCCTGTCGGGCTTTCCTGGCCTCCGGTCGCGGTCAGAGCGGGCCCGTCGCCCGCAAGCCAAACCACCATCGCCGCCGCGTCGGGACCCGGCGACAGCACGCCCTCGCGTGACACGATCCTCGGCTACCGCTC
>JAKCDU010000006.1:0-4715 GCA_021838445.1 Actinomycetes bacterium
TCGGTACCGAGGTCCACGGCGCAAACGGTGCCGGTGCCGGCCTCGGCCCGGGCCGCTTCGAGAGCATCGGCGCGGCGGCCGCAGAGGAGGAGGGCGGCCCCCGCCCGGCCGGCGTGGACCGCCAACCGGCGGCCGATGCCAGCCGATGCCCCCAACACCACCAGGCTCCGACCCTGCAGACGCTCTGACATCAGGCTTCGAACCCCCGGATCATCCACCGACCCCCGAGTCTATTAGAAATGATTATAGGTTTGGGTCGGGTGCGTCGGGAGTTATGATCGAGCGTTCCCCCAGGGAAGGCTGCGCCCGGAAGGCGCAGCCGGATCACATGGCCCGGGTGGCGTCCTTGCCCTCGGTCGCAGGGATCATCTCCCTGACCATGGCCTGCAGGTGGTAGGAGGCGACGAGGGTCCCGTCCTCGGTGAACACCCGCCCGTCGCCCTGGACCAGTCCCCTCCCCGCCCAGATGGCCGGCGTGGAGTAGAGCAGCCACTCGTCGGCCCGGGCGTCGTCGTGGAAGGAGATGGACATGGCCACGGGTCCGGTGGACAGGCTGACGTGGGCCCGGGCCTCCCCGTAGCCGGGATGGGGCAGCATCGCCGCCGCAATGGTCCAGTGCGTGGTCGCCTGGGCGATCAGCGCCGAACGCAAGCCCGGGTCGGCCGGGTCGTCGCGGAAGCGGACCCACGCGTGGATGACCGGTGGACCGGTCCGGTCGGGGTCGGGCGAGTAGGCGCCGTCGACGATGCGCAGGTCACGGCCGACGACCCCCATGTCGTAGGGCGCGGCGTCGCCCGGTCCGGCCACGTCGGGCATCTGCTCGCTGCCGCGGATGGTATCGCCCGAGCCGGCATCGAGAAGGACGAGGGCCGGAGCGATGAGCCGGCCCTGCTGGCTGGCGCGCACCTCGAGGGTCGAGAAGGTGCGACCGCGACGCAGAGCCTCGACGGCGAAATCGAGCGGCTCGGCAAAGCTGGCGGCCTTGGCGAAGGTGATCGACGCGAACGTGACCCGCTGGTCGGTCACGGTGCGCGACGCAGCCACGATCACCTCGCCGAGCAGCTGCCCACCCTCCACCACGTCGCGCTCGCGGTGGTGGTAGCCCGGGGCGCGGAAGCGCCCGTCCCCGGCCGGCCGCGCGTCGAGGAGCCGGACCAGGTCGTCCTGGTCACCCCATGCGGGAAATCGGTTGACCGATACCCGCCCGTCGGGCCACACCGTCTCGATCTCCACGTCCACCCCGTCCTTCTCGTGGTAGACGCCGAGATGGCCGGCTATGGCAGCCACCTCGGGGAAGGGCTCGGGGTAGGTCCAGAAGACGTCTTCGACGGTGGCATCCGCGGACCGGTAGGACCAGTAGGACGCCCTCCCCTTGAAGGGGCAGACGCTTCGATGGTCGTTGACCTCCAGGCGCTCGGTACGCACGTCGGCGATCGGGAAGTACAGCCGCTCGACGTGGTCGGTCTCTACGAGGCGCAGCGCCGCGGTGCTCTCGGCGAGGATCACCTCCCCGACGCGAACCCGGGCCGTCCCCTTGCACGGCACCGGGTAAATCTCGTAGGCCGGGTGATCGGGCCAGGCCGAGCGGATACCGTCGTTGACGCTGGTCATCGGCTCAGGCCTCGGCCGAAGAGATGACCCGTCCCGGCAACGCCCCGGTCGGCTTGCCTTCCACCTGCACGGCCCGCCCGGCCACGAAGGTGGCCCGGTAACCACCCTCTCCCCGTCGCAGACGCATCCCCTTGCCGGGTAGGTCCTCGACGAATCCGTCCTGGTCGTAGTGAAGCTCGTCGAGCGCGAACACCGCCAGGTCGGCCGCCGCGCCTTCGGTGATGCGGCCACGGCCCACGAACCCGAACAGATCGGCCTGACGGCCGGTCAGAGCGTGAACGGCGGCCTCCAAGGTCAGATCCTGGCGCTCGCGCACATGGCGGGTGAGCAGAAGCGTGCTGTCACCGGAGGCGCAGAGCATCTGCATGTGGGCGCCTGCGTCGGAGGAACTGATGAGCACAGTCGGGTCGGCGAGCACCGCGGCTACCGCCTCGACGTCGGCGTTGGCCACCCCTTGGGCGACCAGGCCGGGTCGGCAGGCGTTGGCCAGCACGAAGTCGGCCAGCACGTCGGAGGGATGACCGCCCGTCTCGGCGACGAGGTCGGCCAGGGTACGACCCCGCCAGCGCTCCTGGTCGGCACCGACGACCTCTACGAAACGGACCTTCTCGGGTCGACGATGGGGGAACAGCGCCCGCTCCACGGTGTCCCACTCCTGGCGCGCCGCCTCCCGCCACTCCGGGTCCGCCAGCAGGGCGGCTTTGGCTTCCTCACCGCGGGCCGCCACGACGCGGTGCCAGCCCCGGGGTAGCGACATGAACATCATCGACGAGTCCCAGTTGAGCCGGAAGTCCACCGTACGGGGCGACAGCTGCGGGTAGAAAGGCACCCCTTCGCTCTGGAGCCGGCGGGCCAGATCCAGCCAACGCACCACGAACTGCGGATCGCGGTCCGAAACCGCGAACCCCGTCCAGGTGAGCGGGAGGCGTCGGGCCCCACAGCGCCGGGCGAGAGCCTCCATCCGGTCGAACTGGCCCTCCCGGTCCAAAAGCGCGGGGACGATCTCCACGACCCCCCGGCCGAAACCGCCGATGGCGTCGAGCAGGGCGTCGACCTCGGCGTCGTCGGCCTGACGGGACGGCACCGGGCGCCCCTGGGAGTCGACGTCGAGATGGGAGGTGGACAGCCCCCAGGCTCCGTCGGCCATGGCCGTGGCCAAGATCGACGCCATCGCCCCGATCTCGTCGGGACGGGCAGTTCGGCACCACGCGTCGGCGCCCATGACCGCCAAACGGATCATGCTGTGGCCGACGAGGGGTGCCAGGTTGGCTCCCGTTCCTACCCGATTGACCGCTTCGGCGTAGCCGGCGTAATCGGACCAGTCCCACGGGACGCTGTCGTCGAAGAGGTGACGGGGAACGTCCTCTATGTAGGCGAACAGGTCGGAGATGTCGGTCCGGGTGGAATCCGAGACCGGGTAGAGACTGAGACTGCAGTTGCCCGTCAGGAGGGTCGTCACCCCGTGAAGCGGCTCGGGGTCGAGTGACGGGTCCCAGAACACCTGGGCGTCGACATGGGCGTGGGTGTCGATGAACCCCGGAACGACCACCGCTCCGCCTGCGTCGAACACCTCCTCGCCGTCGGGGCGCAGGGACCCGGCCACCTCGGCGATACGCCCGGCGCGGATGCGCACGTCGGCCCGTCGCTGCGGCGCCCCCGTCCCGTCGACCACTGCACCACCGCGGATGAGCAGATTTCCGTCCATGCCAGCGACCCCCCTGTCAGAGACCTAGCCTCGGGGGCAGATTAGCGTCAGGAAGATGGTTCAGAGTGCGTTCGACGCGCAGTCGTAGGCGTCCCCACTGCTGGACTCTCTGGAGGGATCTGGGTTGTGCTTGCGAGTCGACCCGAGGCTCCGAATGCCTCAACCGATACGGGCTGGCCCCTGACAGCCACCAAGAACGCCCCACGATAGGGATCAACCGAATAGGTGCCCCAATAGGTGGTCACTTGGATGCGGGTGACGCTCCTTCCTACGGAGCCTAAAACAAGCAGCTTTCCTTTCTCCGCCGTGAGCCCAACAACCTGAAGCAAATGCGGATTGTTGAAGCAAGCTTGGCTGGAATGATTCTGATCGCTAGTATAGGGCTGATTAGCGCTGAGGCTCATGCAGGAGCCCTTCACCCACAGGCTCCATCCGTCGACCGCTGCCGCTAACTTCCAGCCAGACGAACCCCCGGCTGCGCACGAAACGATTCCAGCGCCGGCCACCACGGACATGACCAACTTGATCGGCCTCACTAGCCGCTGGTGGTAGACCCCTGAGCAGAAGCTGGCAAGGTAAGAGTGGGTCGAGAATTCCTGTTCGTGAGGTCGATGTAGCCACTCGGGTGGGCCGCTCGCAGGGCGGCGGGGGCGTGCGGATCAATGGGGACATGGGAAAGAGCGAGAGCGGAAGCCCCTGACGTTGGCATTGGCGTACTCGTGATCGCAGTTCCACTAGTGCTCTTTTGCGTCCATGAAGGGGTAGGTCCAAGGTCGGGGTGAGTGACTTGACCAGTGGCCAGCCCGGCGAAACTTAACACCGCAACGCTTACGCCGATGGTGCCCGATACCACGACAATCACAGCAGTCCTATTTGGCATTATAATTCCCCTACGGTACGTACAGCGAATATTGAGGGTAAACTAGATACTGCGGACCGGCATTCATATATCCATAGGCCTCCGGAAAGTAGTATAAGCCTGCGCCGCATGGATAGTAGAAATTGTATCCTGTCAAAGCCGTGAACTGGTGATAAGGATTGGGGACCCACGGTCCTTGATTGCACAAATACCAAGTGCCGTTGTAATAATCGAAGAGATCTTGAGCATCGAACACCTGCGCATAGCCCAGCCAGGTTTGCCCTTGGCTGCAAGGATAATACGTCACTGATCCGTCGGAGCTAACTTGGCTGGTAGCCCAAGCAGCAGAAGCGAATGAGTCCATGTGTGGCTGGCCGATGTTGTTGTCAAGGTAGATGTGCTGCTCGAAACAACCGGCTTCGGCCGTATACACCGGCCATGTCGTGTTCTGGACGTTGGTCGCAGCGAATGCCGGTGTCCCAGTCATGGCCACGACCCCGACACTTACGGCGATGGCGCCTCCAACTCGTCGAGATCTTC
>JAKCDU010000006.1:4815-58609 GCA_021838445.1 Actinomycetes bacterium
TGTTCCCTAAAGGTTGTACGACTCAGGGCGGAACTTGTCAAGGCATTGAGGGATTCTTCTTGGGTGAGCTGATCTGGCAGTGTGTGTCGCTTGCCGGATGGAGCCGAGTGATCTGAGCCGTCATCTTTGCGTGTGGGAGGCGATACTCGAGCACATCCCCCTTGCGGCAGATGATCATTCTTGGCTGCTGTTTAAGGCGCTGGACGCTGGTACATGGGCGACACCGAAGTCGCCCTCGGCCAACCGCTCGCCTGCGGCGGGCTGGGCATCTGGGCGCTCATACACGTCTCATGTTGAGACCGGCACGCCTCATGTTGAGACCGGCAGCGGTGGTGGTCTTAGGATCGGGTTCGGTGAACGACTACCCACCGGTGATCATCGAGGCTGCCATCAATGGTATTACCACCCGGCAGCGCAATCCCCACGTGCCCCTGACCCCCGACGAGATCGCCGAAGACGCCCTCGCCTGCATCGACGCCGGAGCGTCGATCATCCACCACCACATCGACCTGGTCGGCGTGGACGAGGAGGCGGCGGCCGACCGCTATCTGGAGGCCTGGCGGCCGGTGCTGGCGGCGCGGCCCGACGCCCTCCTCTACCCGACGGTGCACGTCGGTCCTCCCCGCAGCTACGAGCACCACATCCCTCTGGCGGCCAGCGGGATGGCCCGCATCGGCATCGTCGACCCCGGTTCGGTCAACCTCGGAGGACGAGGGGCCGACGGCCTGCCGGCCGGAGGGATCGTCTACGGGAACTCCTTCGAGACCATCGCCCGGGCCTTCGCCCTGTGCGAGCAACTGCGCCTCGGACCGAGCATGGCCATCTACGAGCCCGGGTTCCTGCGTACGGTGATGGCCTACCGGTCGGCCGGCCGCCTACCCGCCGGCGGGCTGGTCAAGCTGTACTTCTCCGGGGACGACGGATACATGGGAGCGCCTTTCGGTTTGCCGCCGACGGCGACCGGTCTGGCCGCCTACCGCGAGATCCTCGGCGACTCGGGCCTGCCGTGGGCCGCCTCGCTGGTGGGCGGCGACCTCGGCCGCAGCGGGCTCGCCGAACTCGCCGTGGCTCAGGGCGGCCATCTCCATGTCGGCATCGAGTTCTACGGCGGCGACCGCCGCCCGACCAACGTGGAGCTCGTCGCCGAAGCCGCCGAGCTGTGCGCCCGGCAGGGTCGCCCGGTAGCCACCCCGGACGAGGCGGCCGCCATCCTCGGGCTTCCCCGCCCCCGCCCGGGTTCGTAAGCGGCGAAACGGCTCAGGTGGCCGCGGCCCGAAACGCCTCGACCACCTCGTGGAGGCGGTCGGAGACCGCAAGCTCGTCGTCGGGCAGCCGCATGCGGATACGGAAGTCCGTGACACCCGCTTCGGCCAGCCGGGGAACCTGCTCCATGGTCCTGGATCGGTCGAAGCCGCCGGCGTCGTCGAGGTACTCGCGCAGCGCGCCGACCACCCCGAGCTCGGAGGGGTCCCGACCGAACCCCTCGACCGCGGCGCGCATCCTGGCGATGCCGCCCTCGATATCGGCGGCGTCGTGGCCCCAGGGAATCCAGCCCGCACCGAAGCGGGCCAGGCGTTGCATCGACCGGGCGTTGACCCGTCCGCTCACCCAGATCGGCACTCCTCCCTCCTGCAGGGGTTTGGGCATCTGGTGGATGTTCTGGAACGCCAGTTCCTCGCTCTGGTAGGACACCCGGCGCTCGGTCCACAGCGCCTGGCACACCTCCAGCGTGTGGTTGAGCAGGCGACCGCGCTCGTCGAAGTCGAGTCCCGCCGCCTCGTACTCCTCTCGCTGCCACCCGACGCCGACGCCGATGTCCAACCGTCCGCCTGAGAGCACATCGATGGTCGAGGCCATCTTGGCCAGCACCACGGGGCGGCGCAGCGCGGCCAGCAGGATGTTGGTGCCGAAGCGGACCCGCGAGGTGACCGCGGTGAGATGGGCGATCGTGATGATCGGGTCGAGCCACGCCCCGTCGGGACCAGTCGGCTGGCGGCCGCCGGTGGCCCCCCCCTTGCGGGGGTCGCCGTAGGCGTCGAGATCCTCACCGAAGACCACATGGTCGGAGATGACCAGCCGGTCGAAGCCGGCCTCGTCAGCCATCCGGGCGAATCGGACCAGACCGGCCCAGTCGCCCCGTTCGTCGGGGACGAAGGACTGAAGGGCGGTGGACAGCTGAATGGCGCGGTTCATACCAAGAACGTAATCACCCGGACCGCCACGGCGAAGTCTGCCCCGTCGGTGAGCACTCAGAGACCGGCTGGGCGGTCGCCGATGACGCCCGCGATGCGCAGAGCTTCGAACTCCTGCTCGCTCAGTCCCAGATCCCCGACGAGCACCTGGTGGTTGTGCTCGCCGAGAAGCGGCGCCGGGTGGTGCAACCAGCGGTCCACAGAGGCGAACCGAAAGGGCATCCCTGGTACCGGTTGGGGGCCCACGACCGGATGGTCCAGTTCCTCGAAGAACCGCCGAGAGGCGAACTGGGGGCGCTGACTGAGGAATCGCTGATCGGCGACCAGCCCGGCCGGCACCCCGGCCGCGGCGAGCTGTTCGGCTCCCGTCTCGGCGGGCCGGGCGGCGGCCCACTCGGAGAGCAAGCGGTCGAGCTCGTCATGGCGGGCCCGGCGCCCGGCGCGGGTGGCCGACCCGGGGTCAGCCGCCCAGTCGGTGGCGCCCAGGGCGTGACACAGGGCGTCGAACTGCTCGTCGCGCTCGATCGAGACCGCCAACCAGTTCCCGTCGTCTCCCCGGTAGAGGCCCTGCGGGGCGGCCCAGGCTGAGCGGTTGCCCTCACGTTCCATGATGTGCCCGTATTTGCCGTACTCGACGATCTGCTCGGCGGCGGCGTTGAGCGCGGCCTCCACCATGGTGGACTCGACCATCACCCCCTCGCTGCTCTGGCGCCGCACCTCCAGGGCCACCAGAGCGGCGAACACGGCGTGGACTCCGGAGACGATGTCGCAGGGGCCTCGCTGGATCCGGGGCTGGTCGTCGACATGGCCGGTGACCCAGGCCAGTCCCGTCACCTGCTCCATGGTCTGGGCGAACCCGGTCCAGTCCCGCCACGGTCCGTCCAGCCCGAAAGCCGGCATGCGGACCAGGACCAGATTCGGGTTGAGATCGTGCAGTGCCTCCCAGGTGAGGCCGAAATTGCCCATCACGCGTGGAGTGAAGTTCTCGATCAGCACGTCGGCCCAGCCGATCAGCCCTTCGAGGGCCCGGCGCCCGGCGTCGGCCCGCAGATCGACGGTGATGCCCCGCTTATCGGTGTTGATCGACAGGAACTGGCTGCTGCACTCCCACCATTCGGGGAACTTCTGCGCCAGGGCCCCTCCGGTGGCCCGCATGCCGTCCATGCGGGTCGTCGCCTCCAGGTGGACCACGTCGGCGCCGAGGGTGGCGAGGAAATGAGCGGCGAGCGGTCCGGCGAACCACGCGGTCATGTCCAGCACCTTCAATCCGGCGAGCGGCAGAGATGGAGCCTCGCTCCCCCTGGCGGCCGGTTCGGCCCAGTCGACGGTGCCGGTGTGCTCCCCCGGCTGCGGTACCGGACCGAAGACCGGCCGCTCGACACCGGTGATGATGTAGGGGCAGCGGGGCTGGGCGAACCCCCCCGACGGGTTGGGCTCGAAGACGCCGCGGGCCACGAACTGAGGGTTGGCCCGCACCCTTTCGGCGTTGGCGACGGGGGCTACGGGGATGCGCAGCTCGACGGCCCGCTCGATGACCTCCTCGGTGGTGTGCTTGGTGGTCCACTCGTGGACCAGGTGGTTCCACTCCTCGAAGTGGTTCCAGCGGGCCTTGGCCAGCGTGAAGCGCTCGTCGCCGATCAGTTCGGGGCGGTCTATCAGCACCAGGAAGTCGTCGAGCTGCTGGCGCGAGTTGGTGGTGAACCCGACCCAGCCGTCGGCGGTGGGTTCGATGGAGGGAATCTCCACCCGCGCCACAGGGGCCTGGCGGGCCATCTCAGGTGTGACCCCGTCGAGACGGGCCATCAACTCGGCGTGGCAGCTGAAGCTGCCGACCGCTGCAGACTCGGTCAGTGAGACGTCGACGTGTTCGCCGGCCCCGCTGCTGCGGGCCGTGCCGGCGGCCGCCAGCGCGGCGGTGGCGGCATATCCGCCGGCGACGAACTCGAACACCCGACCGCCCACACCGAACGGCTCGCCGCCGGGTAGGCCGCGACCGCTGATGCAGCCGCTCTCGGCTTGCACCACCAGATCTCCGCCCGGCCGGCCGGCCCACGGGCCCGAACGGCCGTAGGGGCTGATCGACACCACCACCACACCGGGCAGACCCTTCAAACCACAGGACTCGAATCGGGCCGGGTCGAGGTCCTCGACGACCACGTCGGCCCGACCTGCCAGTTCGAGGATCGACGGCTCCTCGATGGCCCCGGTGACTGACCGCTTCGACGTGTTGAGGAACTGGAAGAGCGCTCCGTCACCGCCGGGGTCCTCGGCCGTCGCCGACCACCGCCGCAGCCTGCTCCCCTCCGGGGGCTCCACCTTGACCACGTCGGCCCCGGCGTCGGCCAGCAACTTGGTGCAGTAACCGCCCGCCACCCCTTCGCTCAGGTCGAGGACCCGCAGCGGCCCCGAAGTCCAGGTGGAGAGTGGTCCGGTCAGGCTCGCCGGCCGGTGATCGTCAGGCATGACCAGGAACGGGCATCGTCAACATTCACTCTTTTCTGGTGGCCGCCGCGCTCGGCGGGACCGGGTTGATGGTACGCGTCTCGGTCCACTGCGTGAGCACTCGACGCTGGGCGAAGCGCCAGCCGCCGTCAGGTCCGCGTCGGTAGGTGTCGTCGTAGCAGATCACCATCACGTAGTCGGTCCCACCCATGGCCGTCTGGTTGACGTGATGGGCCAGGCAGTAGGTCTGCCCGGTGGCACCGTCTCCGTCGACGCTGCAGACGTGGTTGCCGACGAAATGGAAGGTCCGGTCGAAGCGTCCGGACAGGCGCTCGGGGATGGCCGACAGGCGGTCCCGGCCTCGGGTCTCGGTCGGGGGGCCGGCCGACTCGGGACCGTAGTACACCTGCAGCAGAGCGTCCGGTTCGAAAAGCTCGGCGAATCCGTCCCCGTCCCCGGCGTCGACGGTCATGGCGTAGCGGTCGACCAGGTGCCTGAGCGCGACGGCATCAGCCGTGTTCACATCCATCGTCGGTTTCGCCTCCAGACTCGTCGTTGCTCTGCCGTGTTGGATCTCTCAGCTGGGTCCCGGCCTCAAGCCATCGCCGGGGTGATCGTGTCCCGGCCGGATCGCAGGACGACGCCCGGCCGGGAGTCGGTGAGCACCCCGTCGCAGACGATCTCCTCGCCGCTCACCAGGACGTTCCGGATCCCCTGCCCGCCGGCGTAGAGACGGCCCGCCGAAGCGGGCAGGTCGTAGCGCATGGCGATCGGCTCCGATCCAACGGTCGACTCATCGAAGATCACTATGTCGGCCCGGCTCCCTGAGGCCAACCGGCCTCGGTCGGCCAGTCCGTAGAGGTCGGCCGGCACCTCGGTCAGGTAGTGGACCGCCTCCTCGAGGGGCAGAGCCTGGTGCTCCCGGACGGCCTGAGCCAGAAGAAGGGTCGTGTAGTTGAACGTGGCCAGCAGGTCGAGATGGGCGCCGGCGTCCGACGCCCCGATGACCGCCCGCCCGTCGCGCCACACCCCGACCCGCGCCTTCCAGTCCTCGGATGTCTCGGCGGCGGCGGCCCGCGAGAAGAGCGTCCGCAGCTGATCCTGGCAGGCCACCTCGCACAGCGCGTCGAACGCGCTCCCGCCCGTCTCGGCGGCGATGTCGGTGAGCCGCCGGCCCTCGTAGCGTCTCAGGTCCGGGTTGTGCACCTCGAGGATGACCTTGTCGTCGAAGTTGGCCACTCCCACCCCGCCGGCGCTGGCCGCCGCGAGCCGCTCCAGGTTGGACCGTTCGTCCCGGTTGCGCAGCAGTTCCAGCTTCTGATCCACGGGCAGCGCCATGGCCTTCTCCCATCCCGGGATCATGTCCAGGATGAACCCGGTGGCCAGGCAGAAGCGGATCGGTATGTTGACCGGCATGGTCAGGGGCACCACCCGGCCGCCGCGCCGGGCGGCGTGGTCGGCCGACGCCAGCTTGGCCGACACCTCGTCCTTGTTGCCGGCATGGACGGTGAGCAGGTTCCAGTTGAGAGGGCGGCGAGCGGTGGCCGACAGGAGGCCCATCATCTCGACGTCCTCGTCGCTCAAGCGCGGGCCGGCGTCGGGGATGTACTCGAGGGAGGTCCCGGCGAACTCCCCGCATACCTCGGCGAGGGCCACCAGCTCGTCGCTTTGGGCGAGACGTGACGGTACCGGGTTGCCGGCCGCGTCGTTGTGGGTGCGACTGCGGGAGGTGGAGAAGCCGATGGCTCCGGCGGCCAGTCCGGCCCGGAGGAGGTCGCACATGGCCGTCACCTCCTCGGCGCTGGCCGTCCGCTCGGACCCGGCGTCGCCCATGACGACCCTCCGCAGGGCGGAGTGGCCGACCATGAAGCCGGCGTTGACCGAAAGGGTGCTGTCTATGCGGTCGAGGTATTGAGCGGTGCTCGACCAGTCCCAAGGCACGCCCGCCTCGAGCGACGCCAGTGGCATGCCCTCGACCCGGGCCAGCATGGAGCGGAGGAACGGGGCCTGCGAGGGCTCCAGCGGAGCAATGGTGAAGCCGCAGTTGCCGGCCATGACTGTCGTGACGCCGTGCAGGGGCGATGGGCTCAGAGTGGGGTCCCAGAAGGCCTGGGCGTCGAAGTGGGTGTGGACGTCCACGAAGCCCGGGGCCACCACCAGCCCGTCGGCGTCGATCTCCCGCCGGCCCCGGTCCACTACAGAACCGATCTCGACGACCCGGCCGCCGGCTACGCCCACATCAGCCCGGCGCCGGGGGCGGCCGGTCCCGTCCACGACCTCACCGTTGCGAACCACCAGGTCCATCCCCACCGGCACCCCCCACTTTCGAATGCGCTACCCAACGCTGGCCTCTATCGGTAAAAGGATTGAGGCTTTAGGCTCCTGAGTATAATCCGGCGCCTGTCGGGCGCCATCCGCCAGAGCCGGCGCGGCCGACCCGGGCCACGGGGCCCGCCCGCCCCGGTGCCCTTCGGGCGGAGACGGAGAGGAAGAAGAGGCCGGATGACAGTGCACGACGAGGAGCAGATCGTCTCCATCCCGGGGGCCGTTCACCGCGCCGCCGCTCGGTTCGCCGACCTCGAGGCTCTGGTGGGCGACGGCCAGAGGCTGACCTTCGCAGACATGGAGCGAGCGGCCGATCAGCTGGCGCGAGCGCTGATCAGCAGCGGCGTGGGCCCCGGTGACACCGTCGCCATCTGGGCTCCCAACAGCGTGGAATGGGTCCTGGTCAGCCTGGGAATCTATGCCGCAGGGGCGGTGCTGGTCACCGTCAACACCCGTTTCAAGGGGGAGGAAGCCGCCCACGTCCTGCGCGCCTCGCAGGCGGCGCTCCTCTTCACGGTCACAGACTTCCTGGGCACCGACTTCCCCGCGCTGCTGCGCGACGTCGGACCTCTGGAACACCTGCGCGAGATCGTCGCCCTGGACGGCCCCCCTCGCGACGGCGTTACCCCGTGGGAGGCCTTCGCGGCGCGCGCCGGAGATACCGACTCGAGCGAGGTCACCGCCCGGGAGTCGGGACTAAATTTTGACAGTATTAGCGACATTATCTTCACGTCGGGGACCACGGGCGTCCCCAAAGGGGCCATGCTGGCTCACGGAGCGAGCGTCCGCACCTATCGGGCCTGGTCGGAGCGCGTCGGCCTGCGGACCGGCGACCGGTACCTGGTCGTCTACCCGTTCTTCCACACGGCCGGCCTCAAATCCGGTGTCCTGGCCTGCATCCTGACCGGTGCGACCGTGGTACCCCATGCCGTCTTCGACGTCCCGTCGGTCATGCGTCTGGTCGTCGATGAGCGCATAAGCGTCCTGCCGGGACCACCCACCGTGTTCCAGTCCATCATGAACCATCCCGACCTGGCCAGCTTCGACCTTTCCACGCTGCGTCTGTCGGTGACCGGTGCGGCATCCACTCCCACCGAGGTCATCAGGCGGATGCGCGACGACCTGCACATCGGCAACATCGTCTGCGGCTACGGCCTCACCGAGACCCACGGCACGGTGAGCATGTGCCACCACCGCGATCCCCTGGAGGTGGTGGCACAGTCGGTGGGCCGCCCCCTCGACGGCGTGGAGGTACGGATCGTCGACAACGACGACCGGGATGTCCCGGCCGGCCAGCCCGGCGAGATCGTGGTCCGCGGGTACAACGTGATGAAGGGTTATTTCGGCGACCCCAAGGCGACCGCCGACGCCTTCATGGGCGACGGATGGTTGCGCACCGGTGACATCGGGCTCATGGATGAACGCGGCTACATCCGCATCACCGACCGCAAGAAGGACATGTTCATAGTCGGTGGCTTCAACGCCTACCCGGCGGAGATAGAGAACATCATGGTGGCGCACCCCTCGGTGGCCCAGGCGTCGGTCATCGGGGTACCCGATGACCGCCTCGGGGAGGTCGGCGTGGCCTTCGTCACGGCCCGATCGAGCCAGCGGGTGGACGAGGACGAGATCATCGCCTGGTGCCGGGAGCGCATGGCCAACTACAAGGTCCCCCGCCGGGTGGTGGAGGTCGCCGAGCTACCCCTCAACCCGAGCGGGAAAGTACTGAAGTTCCGCCTGCGCGAATTGGCCGCCGGTCTCTAGCCGCCCCGGGGCACGTCCTGCCAGGGCGTTTCGAGCCAGGGGTCCGGGTCGCGGGGAAGCCCGAGCACTCGCTCGGCCAGGATGTTCTTGTTGATCTCGGTCGTGCCCCCCTCTATCCCGTTGGCCCGGCTGCGGAGCATGCCCCGCACCTCGAACGGCATCCCCTCGGGGTAGTCCTCCCCGACACGTTCCCATGCCGTGGCCGCCGGCCCGATCAGGTCGACGGCGAGAAGCTGCACCAACTGGTTGAGCCGGGCCTGATGGACCTTGCCGATGGAGCTCTCCGGGCCGGGGGCCAGGCCGGCCCGGGCCCGGGCCCTGACCCGCTGGTTGGTCCAGTCACGGATGCGCTCCTCGCTGTAGAGCGCCATGAGGCGCTGGCGCACCCCCGGGTCGGACCAACCCCGGCCACCGTGCTCGGCGAGCGGCTCACGCGACAGGGGGATGAGGCGCTGGGCGCTCGACCCCCCGATACGGTCGACGCCCCCCGATCCGCTGCCGGCGACCATCTGACGCTCACTGGACAGCGTGGCGGCGGCCACCCTCCACCCCGCGCCCGGCGGTCCCACCCGTTGGAAGTCCGGGACTCGGGCCCCGTCGAGAAAGACCTCGTTGAAGTCCACCTCGCCACCCATGTGGCGCAGGGGCCGCACCTCCACACCCGGCTGGTGCAGGGCGATCAGGAAGAACGTCAGTCCCTGCCGCTTTGGGACACCGGGGTCGGTCCGGGCCAGCAGGACAGCAAAATCACTCTTGTGGGCCCAAGTCGTCCACACCTTCTGGCCGGTGACGACCCACTCGTCGCCATCACGCTCGGCCCGTGTGGCCAGGCCGGCGAGGTCCGATCCGGCTCCGGGCTCGCTGAAGAGCTGGCACCACACCTCCTCGTTGGTGAGGATGGGGGGAAGGAAGCGCTGACGCTGCTCCTCGGTGCCGTAGGCCAGGAGGACCGATGCGGCCTGGTTGAGGCCGAGCGGATTGAGCCGTCCCAGGTTGAGAGGGCGTAGTTCGGTCTCGATCACCCGGGACTGGGCCGGGCTCAGGCCAAGCCCGCCGTAGGCCGCCGGCCAGGTCGGGGCGACGAGTCCGGAGCGGCCGAAGACCGGGTACCACTTCTCGTAGTCGGCGACGGCTCTGACCCTGCGCACCGCGGCGGGACCCCCCGCCGCGGCCGCCTGGCGCCACTCCTGCGGGACGTGGTCCACGACCCAGGCCCGCACTCTGTCGGCCACCTCCTCGCCCGACAGCGATTCGTCCAGAGCGACGCGTTCGCCGGGCGCCTCCCCCATCACATCCCCCCGAAATCCGGAGGTCGTCGCTCGGCGAAGGCCTGCATGCCCTCCTTGAAGTCGAGGCTGCGGGAGGAAACCTCCATGGCGAACCCCTCGGCGGCGAGAGACTCCTCGAGCCCCTTCGAAAGACCGGTGTTGACCAGCCACTTGGTGAGCCCCAGGGTGACCGTCGGACCGGCCGCCAGTTCGGCGGCCAGCCGGGCGGCCTCGATCTCGAGCTGGTCGGAGGGTACCGACCGGTGGACCATGCCCCAGGCGGCGGCGGTGCGGCCGTCGAGGCGCCGGCCGAGCATGAGGATCTCCCGAGCCCGGGCTACTCCGACCAGGCGGGGGAGCAGCCAGGTTGCGCCGCTGTCAGGGGTGAAACCCCGGGCCACGAAGGGTTCCCATAGGACGGCGTCGTCTGCCACGATGGTGAAGTCGCAGGCCAGTGACAGATGCAGCCCGATACCGGCGGCGTGACCCTGGACCGCGGCGACGATCGGTACCTGGACCTCGGTGATCAACGGGATCAACCGGTGGGCAGCTCCGGGTAGGCGGCGCTGGATGCTCCCGGCCCGACGCCGAACCGAGGTTTCGCGGTTGCGCGCCACGATGTCGGCGCCGACGCAGAAGTCCTTCCCCTCGGCCCGCAGGAGCACCGCTCGCACCGAGTCGTCGTTATTGGCGCGCTGCAGCACGAAGATCAAACCTTCGATCATCGCGTCGCTCAGGGCGTTCTTCTTCTCAGCCCGGTCGAGGGTGAGGCGTAGCAGGCCACCCTCCAGCTCGACCCCGATCCCCTCAACGGATCCGTAATCGCTTCCCCCGCTCCGCTGTCGGTCCCCGTCGTCGGTCGTCATGATCAAACGATGTCCCTCACCTAGCTGTCGCCCGGCAATTCCTGCCAGACCGGTTGGCGCTTCTGGGCGAAGGCAGCCGGACCCTCGGTCTGGTCGGGGTGGCCCCACATGGAGACCAGCTCCCGGGCTCCGGCCCGGCACGCGTCCGTGAGACCGGACTCCAGTGCCCCCCACAGCGCCCGCTTGGTCGCCGCCATGGCCGCCGGGGAGTTGCGGGCGATCTTCTCGGCCAGAGCCTGTGCTTCCTCCCGGAGCCGCTCGGGGGGATCGACGATCTGGCTGATCATCCCGAGCTCGAGCGCCCGGGCTGCGTCCAGGCGCTCGTAACGGCCCACGAAAGCCATGCGCATGACCGCTTCCACCGGCATCTTGCGGATCAGCCCGATGGCCTCGATGGAGACGACCTGTCCGACCGAGACGTGCGGATCGAAGAATTGGGCGTCGGACGCGGCGATGACGATGTCGGCATCGGCCACCCAGTGGAATGCTCCGCCTGCGCACAGCCCGTTCACCGCGGTGATCACCGGCTTCCACACCTTCTGATGCCACGAGGTGAAGTGGAGGTCGAAGTCCTCCATCGAGGCTCGGTAGCGCTCCATGCCGACCCCGTCGCTGGCGATCTCCTCCACGTCCACCCCCGTCTGGAAGGCCCGGCCCTCACCGGTGTGGACGATGACCCTGACGGCGGGGTCGCGGTCGAGCTCCAACCAGGCGTCGGCGAACTCGTCGCGCATGCGCGCCGACATGGCGTTCAGCTTGTCCGGCCGGTTGTTGATCAACCAGCCGACCGGGCCGTGGCGCTCCAGTTTCAGATTCTCGTAAGGCCCGTAAGTCAACTGTTCCTCCGGTCGGGACTCGTCATCCGGCCAACCACTGTGCCTCTCTCCGCTCGGCGAAGGCCCGAGGGCCCTCGGTCTGGTCGGGGTGGCCCCAGACCGACACCAGCTCCCGGGCGCCGCGACGGCACGCCTCGGTCAACCCGGCTTCCAGGGCCCCCCACAAGGCTCTCTTGGTGGCCGCCATGGCCGCCGGGGAATTCCGGGCGATCTTCTCGGCCAGGGCCTGAGCCTCTTCCCGTAGGCGCCCGGCGGGGTCCACAACCTGGCTGATCATTCCTAGCCGCCGGGCTTGTTCGGCCCCGACGCGCTCGTGGCGACCGACGAGAGCCAGGCGCATCACCGCTTCGACAGGCATTTTGCGGACCAGGCCAATGGCTTCGTAGGCGCTGACCTGCCCCACAGACACGTGGGGGTCCAGAAAGGTGGCGTCGGACGAGGCGATGACGACATCGGCATCGGCCACGAAGTGCAGCCCTCCCCCGGCGCAGACACCGTTGACAGCGGCGATCACCGGCTTCCATACCTGGTTGTGCCAGGCGGTCAATCTCAGCTCCGCGAGTCGGGTCCGTCTCGACTGCTCCCGGAGGGCGGCGGGATCCCGACTCAACTGCTTCATGTCGAGGCCCGTCTGGAAAGCCTCCCCGTTACCGGTATTGACGATCACCCGGACATCGGGATCCTGATCGAGCTCCCGCCACGCCTGTTCGAGCTCGTCGATCATGAGGGCGTCCATGGCGTTACCCACCTCCGGACGGTCGAACACGAGCCACCCGACCCGGCCGCGCCGGTACACCTCGAGGGTCTCGAAGGCGCGACGGCCGCTCACACCGTCCCGTCCCTCAGCGCTCACCCGGCTATCCACTGCATCATTTAATGTATACCAGCCTGTTCAGCAGGCCAAGCGGCCGCCGTCGACGACCAGGGAGGTCCCGGTGACATAGGCCGACAGGTCGCTCGCCAGGTAGACCACGGCATCGGCCACGTCGCGGGGTTGGCCCACCCGTCCGATCGGTATGGGCAACGCCGACAGGCTCTCGCCCTCAACCCCGACCAAGCGGGCGTCTACCCTCGTCATCGAGGTGTCGATGACCCCGGGGTGGACGGCGTTGACCCGGATCCCGTAGGGACCGAGCAGGTCGCCGAGCGAATAGGTGAGCAGCCGGACCGCCCCCTTGGAGGCGCAGTAGGCGGGGAACATCCCGCTGCCCCGCAGACCGCCGACACTCGACAGGTTCACGATGGAGCCCCCCCGCCCTCGCATCTGACGGGCTGCGACCTGGCAGCCGAAGAAGACCCCCTTGACGTTGACGTCCATCACCCGGTCGTAGTCGCTCTCGGTCCAGGCGAAGAAATCCTCCACCCCGAACACCCCGGCGTTGTTGACCATGACGTCCAGCCCACCCAGTTCGACCGCCAGGTCGACCGCCGCCTCGAGGGCGTCGGGCCGCGTGACGTCGGTCGCCACGAACTCGCCGCGACCACCGACCTCGGCGATCATCTCCATCGTGCTGGGTCCACCTTCGCGGGGGTCCTCGCGCCGATCGGCGACGACCACGGCCGCGGCGCCCTCCTCGGCGAGGCGCACCGAGATGGCCCGCCCCGCGCCGCTCGAACCCCCGGTGACCACCGCCACCTTCCCTGCCAGTAAGCCTGCCACAGCACTCCTCCGGTTAATGGGTCCGGCTCACGGTTCCGGTCTCTTCGAGAGAGGTTATGGTCCCGATCGGGGTCCGAGCGCCAATGGCGGCGGGCGAAGCCCGGGGCTACCCGCCGGCGGAGGACACTGGGCCCCGCCGAAAGTCATCCGTCTAAGTTGGTAAAGATACTGAACGCAGTTTCGACGAGAGGGGGCGCCAGCCGTGTCGGATGCCATAACTGACGAGGGAGTGGAGCGGCTCCGCCGGCGCATCGGCGTCGCCCACCCCCATCCCCAGCCGCCCAGGTACTACGTCCCCAACGAGGACAGCTTCCGCCACGTCGCCGAGGCCTACGGCGACGACAACCCGCTGTGGTGCGACCCGATCCATGGCCGCAACTCGCGCTGGGGTTCGGCCATCGCGCCCCCACCGCTGGTCGGCGGCGACACCCTCATCGGTGAGGACGAGGTGACCAGCCTGGACCGTGAGACGGCGGCGCTGCTGAGGGGGGATCCTCTGCGGGGGGTGCATGCCTTCTACTCCGGCTCCTACCGGGAATGGTGGAACCCGCTTCTGCCCGGCACCCGGGTGACGAGGCGCAACGCCCTCGTCGGCGTACATGACAAGCAGGGAGAGTTCGCCGGCCGAGCCGTGCACGAATGGTCAGCCGAGGTGTTCGCCGCCGCGGGTGGACCAGTCCTGGCGGGACAGTACCGCTTGATGATCCGTGCCGAGCGGGAGAAGGCCACCGAACGCAAGAAGAACGACCAGATCGAGATCCGACCCTACAGCGACGACGACCTCGCCGCCATCGACGACATCTACCGAGGCGAGAGGGACCGTCGGCGCGGCCGCGAGCCCCGCTACTGGGAGGATGTCGAGGAGGGCGACGGACTGGGACCGCTGGTGAAGGGACCCCTGCGCGTCACCGACATGGTGGTGTGGCACACGGGGATGGGCATGGGGCTCTACGGCGTAAAAGCGCTGCGCCTCAGCTACGACCAGCGCCTTCGCATACCGCGCTTCTTCAGACCCGACGACCTCAACATCCCCGACGTTCAGCAGCGGGTCCACTGGGACCCGGAGTGGGCCCGACAGGCGGGCAACCCGGCCTGTTACGACTACGGGCGCATGCGCGAGACATGGCTCATCCACCTGTGCACGGACTGGATGGGCGATGACGCCTGGCTGTGGAAGCTCGACTGCCAATTCCGTAGGTTCAACTACGTCGGGGACACCCACTGGATAGGTGGCCGGGTGACCCGCAAGTACCTGGCCGAGGGCGGCCGCCCAGCCGTGGACCTGGACCTCTGGGGCACCAACCAACGGGGTGAAGTCACCGTCCCGGGCCATGCCAGCGTCCTTCTGCCTTCCCGAGACCTCGGACCGGTCAAGCTGCCCGAGCCCCCCGGGGCGGCCGCCAACTGCCACGAGACCCTGGTGGCGCTGGCCGATCGGTTCGCGTCCGGTTCCAACTGATGACCGACGGCGACGAGGCCGCCGCCGTGGAGATGGAAGCGCAGCGATGGTCCGTGTCGCAACCCGAGCCCGAGACGTCCGCGCGGGCCGTGCAACCGCGGATGCGGGTCTCCCGCCCCGGCAAACGCCCCGCCTGAAGCCGGATGCGCCCCTATCCTGTGCAAGCTATACATGATAGAGTCGCAAACCTGTCCGATTCGCGCACGGCCGGAGCCCGTCTGTGATCCTCACCGAGAAGCCCGCAACATCTTCCCGCGAGAGATCCCTGGTTCAGCTGTTGTTGGAGCACCCCGCCACTGACGATCAACCGCTCGTGTACTGCGGGGACATCGAGCTCTCGGCCGGGGCCGTGCGCCGGGCCGCCAAGGGGCTGTCCGATCTGATGCGGGCAGCCGGGATTCGACCGGGCAGCGTGGTAGCGGACCTGGTCGGCGGCGGCCCGCGCTCCCTGGTCGTCATGTACGCCGTCTGGTTGGCCGGAGCGGTGTACATGCCCTGCAACGACCGACTGACCGATCCCGAGATCGTCCAGATGATGGAGGAAGCCCCCCCGACCCTGGTCGTCGGGGCATCCGAACGCCTCGATGCCCTCGGCGTCACGGCCGCCCGCATCCACGAGTCGGGGACACTCGGGTGGACCGCCGGGCGCGACGGCACCGACCCGGGGCACACATACGACCGCGACGTGGCCCTGGTGATGCGCACCTCGGGGACGACGGGCCGGGCCAAAGCGGTCCTGCTCCGTCACTCCGGGACCCTGGAGGGGCTTGACGCCATCCTGGACCGAATCCGTTCGGGGTCGACCCGGACGCCCCGAGACACCCGCCCACCCACCCCCAACCTGATCCCCGTCTCCCTGGCCCTGTGGGCCGGGATCTACAACACCCTCTTCGCGTTCCGCGCCGGGGCGCCCATCGTGGTGATCGAACGGTTCAGCACCGACGGCTTCCGACAAGTCGTAGGACAGTTCGACATACGCTCCACGGTCCTGGCACCGGCCATGATCACCATGCTCAACGACGATCCGGCGATCGAGGACCTGAAGCCGCTGCGCTTCGTCAGGTCGATCACGGCGCCGCTGCGCAAGGAGGAGGCCGAGCGATTCTTCGCCCGCTTCTCCATCCCGGTGCTGAACTCCTACGGCCAGACCGAGCTCGGCGGCGAGGTCGTAGGCTGGACGGCCGCCGACGTCCGCGAGTTCGGGGCGTCCAAGCTCGGTTCGGTGGGCCGGCCCCACGGTGGGGTCGGCATCGAGGTGCGGGGAGGGGACGGTTCCCTCCTCGGTCCGGACGAACCCGGCGAGATCTGGGTGCACTCCCCATTCCTCATGCGCGGTTACGCCACCGATACCGATGCCCTTTCGGACCGCCTCTCCGAGGAAGGGTTCCTCCGCACCGGCGACATCGGAAGCGTGGACGCCGACGGGTTCCTGTGGATCCACGGCCGGGAGAGCGACATGATCAACCGGGGCGGCATGAAGGTGAGCCCCGAGGAGGTCGAGGAGGTCCTGGTCGGCCATCCCGACGTCGTGGACGCCTGCGTGGCAGGGATATTCGACGCCCGACTCGGCGAGGTTCCGTTCGCCTGGGTGGTGCCGGGCGGCCGCTTCGATCCCGGCGGGTTGGCCGAGTGGTGCCGACAGCGCCTGGCCCCCTACAAGGTCCCGGTCGGCTTCGAGGTCATCGACACCGTCCCCCGCTCCGATATCGGCAAGGTGCTCCGCCGGAGCCTCGCCTCCGGCCGTCAGTCGGCTACCTGAACCGTCTCGGGCGGCCGGGGGCTCGACCGGGGCAGGCCGAGCAGCCGGGTGGCGATGATGTCACGTTGGATCTGAGCTGATCCGCCGTACACGCTGGCGGCGCGCGACCACATGTACTGGTGGAGTATCGACGGGTGCTGACCGGTCAACGCCCCTGCGCCGGTCAGATCGACGGCCACGTGGGCCAGGTTCTGGTCGGCCCGGGTCATGAGGACTTTGTCGATCGACATCTCGTCCTCGGCACCGACTCCCCTCGCCCGGCGCGACAGGGTGCTCAGTACGTGCAATCGGAGGGCTTCGACCTCGATCCCGGCCCAGACCAGCCGGCTCAGCACTTCCGGCGCGGCTCGCAGACGGCCTTCGCCGACCTCGCGCTCGAGGTGGGTGAGAACGCGCCGGAAGTCGGCTATGAAGCCGACGTCGGCCGGCCCCCGCTCGAACGCGACCGTCGACATGGCTATCCTCCAGCCCGACCCGGCCTCGCCGATCCTCATGGAGACCGGGACCCGCACCTCGTCGAAGAACAGCTCGGCGAACTCCAGGCTTCCGGTGATCTGGCGGAAAGGTCGGACGCTGAGCCCGGGGCTGTCGACGGGGACGATGAAACACGACAGCGAGTCGTGCCGACGCCGATCCGGCTCGGATCGGGCCAGCAGGAGGCACCATTTGGCCCAATGCGCCTCGCTGGTCCACACCTTCTGGCCGGAGACCACGTAA
The DNA here is from genome assembly GCA_021838445.1 of Actinomycetes bacterium. Classification (GTDB taxonomy): domain Bacteria; phylum Actinomycetota; class Acidimicrobiia; order Acidimicrobiales; family Palsa-688; genus JAKCDU01. The sequence continues at coordinate 22,104 of JAKCDU010000006.1, forward strand.
TGGTCCCCCTCGAGACGGGCGCGGGTGCTTATGGCACTCAGGTCGGAACCGGCCCCCGGCTCACTGAAACCCTGGCACCACCGTTCCTCCCCCCGGAAGGCGGGCGCCAGGAACCGGCGGCGCTGCTCCGCCGACCCGTACATCTGGATCACTCTGGTGACGTATCCGTAGTGCCACACCGGGGGGGCTCCCGCCGCCCCGAGCTCGTCGAGCACGATGGCCTCGTACACCGCGGGGAGCCCCCGACCACCGTCGTGCTCAGGGAACGACACGGCGACCCAGCCGGCGTCGTAGAGCCGGCGCTGCCAATCAGAGAGGTACTCGACCCGCTCGTCGTCGTCCGCCGGAACCGGCGGGAAGGGGCGCTGGGCGTCGATCCAGGCCCTCAGCTCCCGGCGGAACTCGGCCTCCTGAGGAGAGTCAGCAAAATCCACGGCCACCTTCCTGTTGCTATCGTCTAAAAGATAACAGGGCCACTGAACGGCGAGTTTCCCGGGTAATGGACGCCACTTTCGACGAAGAACAGGAGATGCTCGCCCAAACCGCGGGCCGCATGGCCGACGCGCTCGGCCCGGGATCGGTCCACGAGCTGGAGTCCTACGACCCGTCCAAAGCCGTTGACGAACTGATCCGCAGTGGAATGCTGGGGCTCGCCCTACCCGAGAGGCTCGGTGGCAGCGGGGCGACCTGCGTGGAGGTCGCCATCGTGACCGAGGCCCTGGCCCGCCGTCTCGTACCGGTCCCGTACGTGGGTCCGGTCACGGCCCTCGATCTGCTGGCGGCGGCGGGTCAGGACGAGTTGGTGGCAGACGTCGTGGCCGGGGGCCGGGTGGTCACTCTCGGGCTCGACACCGGTCTCGAGGGAGTCGCCGAAGCAGGCGCCGCCGTGGTGGCCTGGGAGGCGGCCGGGGCCACAGACGTCGTCACGAGGGCGGGCGCCGACGGGTCGTGGGCTCCGACGCTGCGCGCCCTGGAAGCGGCGTCCGACCTCGACTGCGTCGATCTGACCCGCCGGCTGCGGCGCCTGGCGCCGGCCGGCAATGCGCCCGCCGGTACGGCCCCGGCCGGTGCGACTCCCGCTGGCACGACCTCGGTGGCGGCCGGTGAGTTGCGGCCCGATCAGATCGCCCGCTGGGAGGCCTTCGCCCTCAGCCTGCTGTGCGCCGACATCGTCGGCGCCATGGACGGCGCCCTGGCCATGGCCGTCGAGCACGCCCATTCGCGCGTCCAGTTCGGCCGACCCATCGGATCGTTCCAGGCCCTCCAGCACATCTGCGCCGAGCAGCTCGTCGACCTGGAAGCCTCGCGCTCGGCCACCTACCACAGCGCCTGGGCCGTCGGAGGCCTACCCGCCGACCAGGCCCTCCGGGCGGCCCGGGTAGCCAAGTCATACGTTTCGCGAGCCGGGCGCTCGGTGACCGAGACGGTCCTGCAGGTGCTCGGCGGGATCGGCCAGACCTGGGAGAGCCTGGCCCACGCCTACCTGAGACGGGTGCTGCTCGACCGGGCCACCCTCGGGGATGAGACCGTCCACGTGGCCCGGCTCGGCGCCATCCTGCAGAACACGGTCGGCGGGGACGGCAGGGACGGCGGGCTTCAGTCCGCTCGGTGAGGCGGCGGCCAGCCGGCCACGTGTCGTCGTAGGTCCACCTTGACGACCTTCCCCGACGAGTTGACCGGCAGCCCGTCCACGACCACGAACCGGCGGGGACGCTTGAAATCAGCCAGGCGGCTGCGGCAGTGGGCCTCCAGATCGGCGACGGAGGGCTCGAGCCCTGTTCGTAGGACCACGAAGGCGACGGGGACCTCCCCCAGCCGGTCGTCGGGGGCACCGACCACCGCGGCCTGATCCACTCCGGGGCACTCCAGCAGAACCCGTTCGATCTCGGCCGGGTAGGCGTTGAGCCCGCCGACGATCACCAGGTCTTTCAGCCGGTCGACGATCCGCAGGCACCCGTCCTCGCCGACCCAACCGATGTCACCCGTACGGATCCGACCGGCCGTGACCGCTTCGGCGGTCGCCGCGGGATCGTCGAGGTAGCCCGCCATGACCCCGTCTCCGCCGACCACGACCTGCCCGGTCCGTCCCGGGGGGAGGACCTCCCCGGCTTGGTCTACCACGAGCACTTCCACGCCGGGGATGGCCCGGCCCGAGGTCTCGGCCACCGTGTCGACGTCGTCGGCGGGACCGGTCATGGTGCACACACCGGTCGTCTCGGTCAGCCCGTAAGCGGTGAACACGTGGCGGACCCCGAGAACCGAGACGATCTCTCGAACCAGCGCCGGGGCCACGGTGGCACCGCCGGTGACGGCCACCCGCGGCGCAGCCTCGGCCGGCTCGGCGTCGCGCCAGCGGGCGATGAGCGCCTGGTACATCGTCGGGGGACCCTGCAGCACCGAGACCCCGCCGGCGCCGATCAGGGCGGCCAGGCGTTCGACGTCGAGAGTGGCGAAGGGTAGGGCGGTGGCGCCACTGGCCAGGCAGGCCAGCAGACCGGTCTTGTGACCGCCGATGTGGGCGAACGGGGCGATCACCGGGTAGCGGTCACCGCTCCGCAAGCCCACGATCCTCGCCCACTCCCGAGTGGTGGTAACCATGGAGGAGTGGCGCAGCATGGCCCCTTTCGGGCGGCCGGTGGTGCCGGAGGTGTACTGGATGTGGCTGATGCTGTCCGGGCCGAGCCTGCCCAGGCGCCGCTCGACGGCGGCCCCGCCGCCGTCGGCTGAAAGCAGGGACGAGAGCGGCACCGTCCCCGGTTCACTTCCGGGCCCGAGCCCGATCACCGCTCTCCTGTCGCCGCCGGCCAGCGCTTCCCTGGCCAGGGACCGTCCGAGGAACTCGTGCTCGGCCACGACCAGGCGGCACCCCGACCGGTCGACGATGTCAGCCATTTCGCAGGTCGTGTACCTGGTGTTCACCGGCACGACGGTGGCGCCGGCAAAGGCCGCTCCGAGCGCCGCGGTAGCCCAATCGATGGAGTTGGGCGCCCAGATGGCGATCCTCTCGGCGGGCCCGACCAACTCGCAAAAGGCCCCCGCCACGCGCCACACCGAATCGAGCAGTTCGCCGAACGTGACCTGCCGCGGCCCGTCGTCGATGGCGGGGTCCTCCCCGGCGGTCGCGGCCGCTGCGAGCGCCAGCCCCGGGATGGTGTCAGGGTGGGCCCGGAACCTCCGCCGGCCGGCGTCTGCCATGGCCGCCCAGGCTACAGAACCGGTGGCTGTGGCCCCGTCGCTGGGGGCCGGGATTCCGGGAGAATCAGGCTATCCCTGCTAACTTTTGTTGGTTATCGGTGCCGTACGTTCGGAGGTCTCCATTGGCACGAGAGGGTGACAGCCAGGCAGACCGAGATGCACGCCGATCCGGGACGGATCGCTCGTCGGGCCGCCGGGAACGCTTCCGCCCGGCGGAGCAGCTACGCCAACCCCGACTGGCCGAGATGGTCGCCTCGTCGCTTCGCAACGAGATCCTCAGCGGACGGCTGAAGGACGGCGACACCCTCCCCCGACAGGAGGACCTGCTGGCCGATTTCAAGGTCAGCCCGCCCGCGGTGCGCGAAGCGTTACGGATTCTCGAGACGGAAGGGCTGATCAGCGTCCGGCGCGGCAACGTCGGTGGTGCCGTCGTGCATTTCCCCACGGCGCACGGAGTGGCCTACATGGTCAGCCTGGTCCTTCACGCCCAAAAGACGTCGCTCGGTGACGTGGGGGCCGCGCTGCGCCAGCTGGAGCCGGTCTGTGCCGCCATGTGCGCCCAGTTACCCGACCGCAACGAGGTTCTCGTCCCGCAGCTGGAGGCGATCATCCAGGACCAGCTCGATGCCATCCACGATGTGATGCGCTACAACCAGGCGGCGAGAGAGTTCCACGAGACCATCGTCGCCAATTGCGGCAACGAGACCATGATCCTGGTCATCGGCAGTCTCGAGTCCCTCTGGTCGGCCCACGAGCGCCACGTCTACGAGATCAGCCCTGAGCCCAATGCGGTGGTGCGCCGCACCGCGGTGCGGGCCCACGAGAAGCTCGTCGCGGCGATAGCTTCGGGCAACACCGAATCGGCGGCGCAGATAGCCCGCCGCCACCTCGACGCCACCCAGGCCTTCACCATGTCAGCGGACTCGAACCACGACATCAACGCCGACCTGGTGCGCGACGGCCATCTGCCCTGAGGTCCTCCCGCTACGGGCGAACCTGAAGCGCTCGCTGCAGAGGCGGGTGCCTCAGAGCCCGATCCCCAGGAGGCGGGCCAACCAATCGAGCCGGGCGGCGCGGGCCGACCGGGAGAGCGCCGCCTCGGGGGCGAACACGTCGAAGCCGTGAAAGCCACCCGGCCAGACATGTAGTTCGGCCTGCACGCCGGCTCTCCAGAGGCGGGCCGCGTAGTCCACGTCCTCGTCGCGGAAGGTCTCCGCCGACCCCACGTCGATGAAGGCCGGAGGCAGACCCGACAGGTCCTCGCACCGGGCCGGAGCCGCGTAGGGCGACACCCCAGGACCCGCAGCGGCCGTCCCGAGGAGGGCGGCCCACCCCGTCCGGTTGGATATCTGGTCCCACACCCCCTCCCCGATCAGTTCGGTGCTCGAAGGGGTCATCTCGCGATCGTCGAGCATCGGGCACATGAGCACCTGCCCGATCACCGCCGGCCCCCGCCGGTCACGGGCCATGAGGGCGACGGCTGCGGCCAGCCCGCCCCCGGCGCTGGTCCCGGCCAGCACGACGCGCGACGGGTCGACGCCGATGTCGGAGGCGTGCTCGACCGTCCAGCACAGCCCGGCGTAGCAGTCCTCGGCCCCGGCGGGAAACGGATGCTCGGGTGCCAGGCGATAGTCGACCGACACCACCACCACTCCCAACTGCTCCACCCAGTCGAGCAGTTGGGCCAGACCGGTGCGGCTGTCGCCCATGATCATCCCCCCGCCGTGGGTGTGGTAGATCGCCGGCGCGACCTGCTCACGGGAGGAGGGCTGGCAGACCAGCAGCGACAGCTCCGGGCCGTCGGGCGAACCGGGCACGGTCAGCTCGCCCACCGCGATCCTCCCGTCACGACACAGATCTGCATCGCTCAGTCGATTGGCCCGTCCCGCTTCCCGGAACGCGGCGATGTCACCGGGCCGGATGCTCGGGGGGAGCCGGTCCCCCACCAGGTCCAGAAAGGTGGCCAGTTCGGGGTCGAACGGTGGGCGCGGCATGATCCCCCTCCAAAACTATCGTATTTATGATTGCGTACTTAGTGGTCGTAGGCGTTGACCGGTACCCGCTACCTATGCTACTTTTGGATCGAGATGTTCAGCTGAGCGGCGATCGGTACGACTCCGATCCGTGAGCCAGGGGGAGCCGGGATGGCCAAGCTGCGCCATGTTGCGATCAAGTGCGAGGACCTACATTGGGCCGCCAAGTTCTACAGCGAGCTGTTCGAGATGGAAGAGGTCGGCCGGGCCGGGGACGTGGACACGTCCGGGGCCGTTTACCTGAGTGACGGGACCGTCAACGTGGCCCTGATCAAGGTCGACCGCGAGTACGTAAATGGGAAGATCGACGGCTTGAACCACGTCGGGCTGGTGGTGAAGGACATGGACGAGGCCGTGGCCCGGGCCCAGAGCATGGGCGTCGAAGCATTGGTCGATCCCCACGATCAGGCCGCCGGCGTCACCTGGGAGATGAAGATGCGAACGCCCGACGGGGTGTACTTCGACTTCTCCACCCACGGGTGGCCCGGTATCTCCGGCATCGACTGAGCTCGACCATCGGGTGACTGCGCCGGTCCGGGCCTTCTTGGCCTTCACCGAGGTGGAGGTGGGGCGCCACGCCGACTACAACGAGTGGCACCAGCTGGACCACCGGCCGGCCAATCTGGCTCTTCCCGGGGTGGTCTGGGGCGAACGGTGGGTGAAGACGCCGCGCTGCGCGACCCGGGTGGAGGGCGCCGACGAGGCCTTGACGGCCTGCCAGTACGTCACCATCTACTGGTTCCGTGAGCCTTTCGACCGCAACTTCGGTGAGTGGCTCGACCTGGGCTCCATGTCCTACCAGTGGGGGCGCCGACCCGAGTTACCGTACGTCAAGAGCCGTCCACTGGGGTTGGTGCTCGTGCCGCTATCAGGTCACGCCAACGCCCGGATCAAAGTAGGGGCGGAAGTCCTACCCCTGCGACCCAACCGGGGAGTGCACATCTCGGTCACCCGGGTCGAGGGGGAGCTGCTCGAGGTGGGAGCTCATTTCGAGGAGTACGAACAGGCCCGCGTGCCCGAGCTTCTCGCCATTCCTGGTGTGGCCGGGGCCTGGACCCTCGTGGACGAGGCCGGTATCGGCCTCACCACCCGCCGTGGCTCGAGCGTGGCGTCCTGCACCCGGGTCACGGTGACCTTCATCGACGGCGACCCGCTCCTCGCAGCAGCTGCCATCGACGACCTCGGTCCGCCCTACGGCGCATGCGGGACGGTGCGCTTCGCCAGCCCGCTCGAAGCCATCATCCCCTGGCAGTGGAACTGGTTCGACTGAACACCCCCCGCCGAGCGCTGCGGGCCCAGCTTGGTCCACCCGCGGAGCCCGGGCGGAGCGGGCCCGGCGGACTGCAGTGGCTCAGCGGACCGGAGCGAACCGGTAGAGAGTGATGTCCTCCTCGGGGACCTCTTCGTAGACGACGGTCAGGGGCATCCCCATGGTCACCTCGGCGGGATCGATACCCACCAGGTTGCCGGTGACGATCAGCGAGCGGGGCTCCTCGGCCAGCTTGGCCAGGACCACTGTGTAGGGCACCTCGTCGTTGAAGGCGCCCGGCCCCCGATGAACGACACTCCAACTCCACACGACGGCGTTGCCCGACACCGCGGTCCACACCTGGTGCTCCGACTGGCAGCTCCGGCAGGCCGGATAGGGGATCCAGTTCCAGTCGCCGCAATCGGCGCAGCGCGGCACGCGGAACTCGTGCTGGCGGAGACCTTCCCAGAAGGGGCGGTTCAGCTCGCTTGTGTCAGGCAGGGGCTTCAGGTAGGTCATATCGCGTCCTTCTAGTCTCGGGCCATGACCAGCACGCTGCCCATTCCGTGGACGGCCCAGCCCTGCTGGAGGGAAACCCCGATCCGGGCATCGGGCACCTGACGGTCACCACAGGCCCCCCTCAGCTGGCGCACCACCTCGATGGTGTGCATCCCCGACGGATCACCGGAGTGACTGTTCGACAGGAGACCCCCATCGGTGTTGGTGGGCATCCTGCCCCCCAGACGGCAGTGGCCCTCCCTGACGAAGTCGGCTCCCTCGCCCAGCTTGCAGAACCCCATCTCCTCCAGGTTTCGGATCGTGGTGATGGTGAAGCAGTCGTACATGCCGGCCACATCGACGTCGTCGCGGGTGATGCCGGCGAGGCCGAAGGCCCGGTCGGTGGCCTTGCGCACCGACTTGCCGCCTTCGGGGAACCACGGGTCGTTGATGGTTCCGTAGAAGTCGGTGTAGTAGGCCTCGGCCCCGCCGAGCACCCAGATCGGCTCGTGCCGACAGTTGCGGGCCACCTCGGCCGAGGCGATGACGATGGCATAACCCCCGTCATTGTCTATGGAGCAGTCGAGCAGGTGCAGCGGCTCGCAGATGTAGCGAGAGGACAGCACGTCTTCGACGGTGATCTCCCCCTTGCGCCCCATGACCGAATCGGGGTTGAGGACGGCATGGTGGCGGGTGAACACCGCTACCTCGGCCAGATCGGCGCTGGTCACCCCGAACTCGTGCATGTAGCGGCGGGCCCACAGGGCGTACCAAGTGGTCATGTAGGCCCCGTGCTGCATGAAGCTCCACTCGGGGACCCGCGGGGCCTTGTCCTTGGGTGCGACCGTACCCCGAGGGCCCACGAGCTGGCCGGCCTTCCCGTAGAAGAGGACCGCCACCTCGGTCAGGCCGGCCGCAATGGCCGCTGCCGCCTTGGCCAACTGGCCGGATGCGCCTCCGAGCTCCACCAGGCTGAGCGGCCGCTCACCCAGTTGCTCGGCCCAGAACTGGTGGGCCGGCGTACCGGCCAGATGGTCGGTGAGGCTCATGGGCAGCAGACCGTCTACGTCGGCCAGTGTGAGCCCGGCGTCGTCCACCGCGCCCTTGATGGCCTCCAGCTGCAGCGAGAACGAGGAGCGATCCGGGAGCTTGCCCTGTTTGGTGGTGTACACGCCGACGATCGCCGCCTGGCGTTGGGGAAATGCCATTTCGATCTCCTTCGCGGTCAGCCGTCGAGGCGGACGGTGCAGGTGCCCGGAGCCAGCTTGTTACCGTCCTGGTCCTCGGTCCACACTTCGAGGTCCACATCGGTCCCGTCCGGCCCGCGGTCCACGCCGGTGACACGCCCCCGGGCGGTGACCGTCTGGCCTCGGAGGTTCAAATTGCGGAACTGGCACGCCATCTTGACGACACGCCCCTGCTCCCCGATCCACTGACGGACCAAGTTGTGCAGGTAGGCCCACTGTAGGTTGCCCATGCCGATGGCACCGGGTAGACCGGCGGCGCGTCCGGCCTCGTCGTCCATGTGGATGGGCACGTACTCGTCGTTGACGGCGGCGTAGCGGTTCCACACGGCCAGATCGGTGAGGCGGCTGAACGGCTCCAGTTCGTGACCAACGGTCAAGGATGCGACATCAAACATGATTTGGATCGTTCTCCCGTCAGTATCGGATGAGGACCAGGGTGCTGCGCTTGACCATCTCGTCGCGCTGGTTGGTCCAGGTCGTTTCCATGGGAGTGAGGAGCATCAACCCCAGGGATCCCTCCCGTTCACGGTACTGACCAAGTCGGGTCACCGAGGTGATCACGTCTCCCGGTCGAATCGGCTCGCCGTACTCGACCGAAACACCTCCGTTGAGCTGGTTCACCAGATGGGGACCGTCTATGCCGAGCGAGCGCTCGGTGCTGTCGGCGTCGGTCGCCGCCGATGATCGGCTCACGCCCTTGGGATGGGCCCGTAGCCAGGCAAAAGGGTTGAAGTCCTCAGGCGCTACGATCCCCCCTTGCCGGGAGGAGGCAGCTGCCTCCTCGTCCCAGAACCGGGCCGGGGGCTCCTCCGGGTAGTAGACGGCCAGAGCCCACTTCCTGATGTCCGACTCGGACACAGGATAGGAGACCATGCGGGACAGCTCTGACCCCACGGACTGCTGCATGGCCGCGCTGATAGCGGTTCGGGTCTGTCCTTCAGCCGTGTCGGCCACTCCTCGGTCTCCTCCGCGCCGCGTGATCGGGTTTCATTTAAATATATAGTAGACAAGGCGCCCCACCGGCAGACCAACCGGGCTCAGCGGCCGTCTGCGCTCCACGCCGCCCGGTAGGCATCGAGGCTGAAGTCGTCCGACCGGCACACGTCGATGACCCGGCGCTCCGTCTCCTCGTGGGCGGCGATGGCGTCGGGGAGCTGGCCCACCAGGTGCAGTGGGACCTTCACCAGTCCGTGGCGGTCCCCGTGGAGGACGTCCCCGCTCGCCACCGTCACCCCCCCGACCACGACCGGTTGGCCAACCTCGAGCACGTCCACGAATCCACCGCCCACGCCGGGACCGTTGGAGAAGGTCTGGAAGCCGATGGCCTCCATCTCGTCGATGTCGCGCACCGGACCGTTGGTCACTCCGGCCGTGCAACCGAGGGCAGTGAGCAGGCTGGCTGCCACTTCGCCCCAGATGCAGACCGGGCCGGCCCAGTCACCCACGTTCTCAGCCACCAAGAAGCGCGGCTCACCGACGTCGAGGATGTGCTCGTCGTAGCGACCGGCGCGGCCCGACGGCCCTGAGGACGGCGGACCGTCGCGACGGGTGGCGACCTTGCGGGTGGCGGCAAACCCCACTCGGCGACCCAGGGCCGGCGAGGTACAGCCGATCACCCGGCGATCGAAGCTGGCCAGTTCCGAAGGATGTACGCCGAGCCGCTTCAACCCGTTCAGGATGGACGGCGTGCTGTAGTCGAGCAGCCGCTCGACCGTAGGTTCATCAGGTTGCACTACAGACCCTTCCCTCGTCGGTTGGCTCGCCCCAGGGTGGACGCCCGGCTGGCCAAGCCCGGCGCTTCGGGCACGCCACCGGCCGCGGCCCGTCGGTCCCTCTCAGTATCGCGAACACGCGCCCGTCGCGGCCGAGAGCCTCGAGGATCGACTTCGAGACCATGATGGACAGGCCAGCCATGGGCTCGACGAGCATCAGGATGCGGGGCTCGCTCATGAGAGCCTGGCCGATGGCCACCATCTGCTGTTCTCCGCCGCTCAGGAGCCCCGCGTTCCGATGCTCGTAGGTCTCGAGGATGGGGAACAGCTCGAACACCCGGTCCATGGCCCCCTGATCCGGATCCATATAATAACTATCGTTGCTATGATAGGCAAGTTGCCGGTGTGCTTCCGGCGGTCGCACGACCAGCTGCGGTTACCCGTAGCCGTGTCGAGGTCGCCGAGGATGTGGGAGCCCAGGTTGGACGGCACGCTGGGGGAGTCGGGGGCGGGAGAGCCGCTTCGCCGACCGAGCGGCATCTACATGTCCGACCGCTCACTCGTCAGGGCCGAGCCCCGTCGGGCCTCCGGCGATCCTGTATAGGATTGACTCCCGAGACCACTCCGGTCCAGACCTGGGGGTGAAGTGAAACCGTCCGCTTTCGAGTACCACCTGGCGGCGTCTACCAACGAGGCCGTCGATCTGCTCGCCGAGCACGAAGGAGACGCCAAGGTGATCGCGGGGGGCCAGAGCCTCGTGCCCCTCCTGGCCCTGAGGCTGGCCCGTGTGGATCACCTCGTGGACGTCAACCGGCTGAATGACCTCGGTGAGATATCGGCCAACGGCCGCCTACGCATCGGGGCGCTCACCCGCCACCGGACCGCCGAGCGATCGACCCTGGTCCGCCAGCACTCACCGCTGCTGGCCGACGCGCTCACCTACATCGGACATACCGCCATCCGCAATCGGGGGACCCTGGGTGGCAGCCTCGCCCACGCCGACCCCGCCGCCGAGCTGCCGGCCACCCTCCTCGCCCTCGACGGCGAGGTGGAGGTGCGTAGCGCTCGGGGCACCCGGACCATCGCCGCCGGCGATCTGTTCACCGGTTTCCTCAGCACCAGCCTGGAGCCCGACGAGCTCCTGACTGGCCTCTCCGTGCCCTTGTGGAAGCCGGGCGCCGGATGGTCGGTGCAGGAGTTCGCCCGCCGTAGCGGCGATTTCGCCATCTCGGGGGCGTTGACGGTGCTGTCGGTCGGTGCAGACGGTCTGATCGACGAGGCCCGCATCGCCTTGATCGGCGTGGCGCCCACCGCGGTCAGGGCCACCTTGGCCGAGCAGGCGCTCGTGGGACAGCACCCCGCTGAAGCTCTGTGGTCCTCGGTCTCCGATGCGGCAGTCGCCGACCTCGAGCCGCCGTCGGACCTCCACGGGAGCTCCGCCTACCGCAAGAAGCTGACCAGCACCCTCGTCCGCCGCTCCCTGGCGGAGGCCGCATCGCGAATTGGAGCCGCCGCGTGAACCGCCACCCCGTCCATGTGAAGATCAACGGCGTCGACCGGGACGGCTACGTCGAAGCCCGCAAGACCCTCGTGGATTTCATTCGAGAGGACCTCGAGCTAACCGGCACCCACGTCGGCTGCGAGCACGGGGTATGCGGGGCCTGCACCGTCCTGGTCGACGGCCAAGCCGTGCGGTCGTGCCTCATGTTCGCGGTGCAAGCCGAGGGTTGCGAGATCCGCACCATCGAGGGCATGGCCGGCCCTGACGGCGAGCTGCACCCCCTACAGGCCGCCTTCAGGGACAATCACAGCTTCCAGTGTGGCTTCTGCACCCCCGGCTTCATGATGACTGCGGCCTCCCTGCTCGAGGAGGGCCCCTTGTCCGAAGACGCGCTGAGGCACGAGCTGTCGGGGAACCTGTGCCGCTGCACCGGGTACCAGTCCATCGTCGCCGGAGTCATGGACGCCTTCGAGCGGGTCTCCGACTCGACCGGGGAGGGAGGTCGATGAGATTCGTCGGCGAGAGCGTCACGCGCGTCGAGGACCGGCGGATTCTCACCGGTCGTGGCCACTACATCGACGACGTGCGGCTGCCGGGGATGCTGCACGCAGCATTCCTGCGCAGCCCCTTCGCCCACGCCCGGATCACCCGGATGGACACGACCGAGGCCCGGAACCTGCCCGGAGTGGTCGCCGTCCTGACCGGAGCCGACATCGAAGCGGTGACGGTTCCCATCCAGGTGATGCCGCAATTCCCGGACTTCAACAGCCCGGTCTACCAAGCCATGGCCACCGACCGGGTGCGCTTCGTCGGCGACCCCGTAGCCATCGTCGTGGCCCAGTCGAGGTACGTCGCCGAGGATGCGCTCGAGCTGATCAACGTCGAGTATGACCCGATGCGGCCCGTGGTGAGCTTCGAGGACGCCCAGGACCCGAACTGTCCCCGCATATTCGACGACATCGAGGGGAACGTCCTCTACCGCTCGAACAGCACCCACGGTGACGTGGATGCGGCCTTCGCGGCCGCCGACACCGTCATCCACGAGACCTTCCGCCAGTCCCGCCAGGCCAACGTCCCTATGGAGACCCGCGGTGCGGTGGCCGATTTCGATCCGGGCTCGGGCGACCTCACCTACTACGCCGCCACCCAGTCCCCTCAGGGCTGCCGGTTCCAGCTGGCCACCTATCTCAACCACCCCATCGACCGGGTGCGGGTCCTGTCGGGCGACGTGGGCGGCGGTTTCGGGCTGAAGGGACCGGTGCACCGGGAGGACATCTCACTGGCCGCGGCCAGCCGTATCGTGGGCCGGCCGATCAAGTGGATCGAGGATCGCAACGAGCACCTGCAGGCGTCGGGTCACGCCCGCGACGAGCAGATCGAGGTGGAGGCGGCGGTCACATCTGACGGCCGCCTGCTCGGCCTCAAGGCCCGCCTCCTCATAGACCAGGGCGCCTTCCCCTGCCTGCCCTATGCCGCGGTCCTGTTCCCGAACATGATCCGCGACCTGCTGCCCGGGCCCTACCGGTTCGGCGCAATGTCCTTCGAGGGTCTGGTGCTGGCCACCAACAAGTGCTGGAACCCCCCCTACCGGGGCCCCTGGGAGATCGAGACCTGGGTGCGCGAGCGGCTCATGGATGTGATCGCCCACCGCCTGGGCATGGACCCGGCCGACATCCGGCGGGCCAACATGTTCGACGGGGACGAGGAGGACCGCAGCATCACCGGCCAGCACCTCGCCGGCATCACCAGCCGCCAGTCGCTGGAGCGGGCCCTGGACCTGGCGGGCTACAGCGCCATCCGAGCTGCTCAGGAGTTGGCCCGGCGGGAGGAACGGCTGCTCGGGGTCGGCTTCGCCACCTTCCTCGAGGCCGCCCCCGGGCCCAAGGAGAACCGGGTGATCCCCGAAGACGCTCGCGTGCGGCTCGAGTCAAACGGCCATCTCCTCGTGATGACCCCCCAGGGACCACACGGTCAGGGCCACGAGACCACGCTGGCCCAGATCGCCGCCGACGCCATGGGTCTGCCCCTCGATCACGTTCGGGTGGTGCACGGCGACACCCGTCAGACACCCATGAACCTCATCGGCACCGGCGGCAGCCGGGCTTCGACCTGGGCTTCGGGTTCGGTCATGGTCACCACCCGGAAAGTCCGGGAGAAGGCGCTCGGGGTGGCTGCGGCCATGATGGAGATCGATGCCAGCGACCTCGACATAGTCGACGGCATGGTCGTCCCGGCGGGTGCCCCATCCAAGGCCATGCCCCTCTCGGCCATCGCCATGACGGCCTACCTCGCCCCCGAGACGCTGCCGCCCGGGACCGACCATCATCTCGAGGCCCAGGAGACCTTCACCGGTGACGGCGTCGGCGGGAGCGGGTGGTCGGGCGGGACCCACCTGTGCGTGGTCGAGATCGACCGGGAAACCGGGCGGGTGGAGATAGTCCGCTACGTCGTGGTCGAGGACTGCGGCCAGATCATCAACCCGGCCATCGTGGAAGGCCAGATCCGCGGCGGGGTGGCCCAGGGCATCGCCGGGGTCCTCTACGAGAAGGCCGCCTACGACGCCGAAGGGCAGTTCCTGGCCGGGACGTTCATGGACTATCTCCTGCCGACCGCGACAGAAATTCCCAGTATCGAGATCGACCACCTGGAGTCGGTTCCCGTCGAGGGCCTGGACATCCGGGGGGTCGGCGAAGGCGGGGCCCTCGTCGCCCCCGCCGCTTTGACCAACGCCATCGAGGACGCGCTGGTGCCGCTCGGTGTCACCATAAACGAGCAGTACCTCCCCCCATCGCGGATCATGGAATTGACAAGGATGGTGCCGGCCTAACCGGCGGCACCATTAGGGCCATTGGCGCTGGAAGGCGAGTCGAGGAGCGGGGTGGTCCGTGGGCCGCCCCACTCCGCGACTCATCTGGTCTGATTCAGATCTCGGAGCTACTTCGGCATGATCGCCGAGGGCACCTTGACGTTCGTCATGAAGTAGTCCCGATCCGACTGGTCCGGAGCTCGACCAACCCTGGTGACCACATCCACGTCCGGCGCTTCGGCGCGAAGGGCGGCGGCGGTGCAGCGTTCGCGGGGTCGGATCCGGTAGGGGTCGAACGAGTAATGCCTCATGGCGTTCTCGTGGGTGATCTTGTTCACCACGACATCGTCAACTCCGGCGAGAAGCTCCTCGAGCACCTCCGGGGAACGCGGCCAGGAGGAATCGGAATGGGGGTAGTCGCACTCCCAGCACACGTTGTCCAGGTTGAACTCGTCGAGAAGCTTCACCCCGATGCGGTCCTGGATGAAGCAGCAGAGCAGCCGCTCGCGAAACACCCGAGCCGGCCCCCACCCCTCCGGGAAGTAGTGCTGGGTCCAGCCGAAATGACGCTTCTGTATCCACTCCGCCCGCTGCAGGAAGTACGGGATCCACCCGATGTCGCCCTCGGTGAGTGAGAAGCGCAGATCAGGGTACCTCCACCAGATGTCGGCCCACATGAGGTCACCCAGCGAATATATGGACATGGCCGACGAGATGCTCATGTTGACGCTGGGAGGCGAGTCGTCGGAGGTGGCGGCCCCCCGGGAGGACGAGCCCACGTGGAGGCAGAGGACGGTGCCCTCGTCGGACGCCGCGGCGAAGAGGGGATCCCAGTGGCCACTGTGGATGGACGGCAGCTTCAGTGCCGCCGGATTCTCCGAGAAGGTGACGGCGTGACAGCCCTTGGCCGCCAACCGGCGTAGCTCCTCGGCACATTTGGAAACGTCGAACATGGGCAGCACCCCGCACGGAATGAACCGGTCCGGGTAGGCTCCGCACCACTCGTCGACGTGCCAATCGTTGTACGCCTTGATCATCACCTCGTTGAGTGCCCTATCGGGGCCTTCCCAGAGGACCTGACCGGAGAACCCCGTCCAGTTCGGGAAGTTGAGGCCGGCCAGAAGGCCACCGGCCGACATGTCCCGCACCCGCTCGTGGACGTCGTAGCATCCCGCCCGCATCTCTTGGTAGCGCTGTGGGTTCACGTTGTACATCTCCGGAGGCTTGCCGGCGACGGCGTTCAACCCGAGGTTGCGGCCTTTGCGGTCACCGAACCACCACTGCTGGTAGCCATGCTCGTCGGTAACCACGTGCGGCGCCCGATCCCGGTAGCGGTCGGGAACATGAGCCTCGAACATGTCAGCGGGCTCGGCGATGTGGTCGTCCACGCTGACCAGGATCATGTCGTCTGCGCGCATCCAGCACCTCCATGGAAGCTGAGGACCCAAGAAGGATCCGTTCGAATCGACGCGCATCTACACGTACGTCAATATCTTTTAGATGATAACAGCCGGCGCCCGGTACTGTCACCCGGGTTGCGGCCGCCGCCCTGGAGTAGTGTCTGGTGGGGACCAGCGGATGGATCGCCCGTTCGCTCCCGGAGGGAGACCTTGGAACTCGGCCTGTCTGATACCCAGGAGATGTTCCTGGACGCGACCAGCAAACTCCTCGACGAGCGAAGTGGCCCGGGCCGACTGCGAGAGTTGATCGACGATCCCGCCGGCTTCGATCGCACGACATGGGACCAGGGCGGCCAACTGGGGTGGTACGCCATGTTCGTACCGGAGAAATACGGGGGAGGCAGCGTCTCCGGGGCGGCGGTGCCGGACGCCGCCATGGTGGCCGAGGCCATGGGGTCGCGTCTGCACACCGGTCCGTTCCTGGCGACCAATGTGGTGGCTTTCGCCCTGGCCGAAGCGGCCCGGGCCGACCTTCAGGAGCGGTTCCTGCCCGGACTGGCCGACGGATCACTCATCGGCACCTGGGCCGTGGCGGGCCGTGACGGAGACTGGTCGAAGTCGTCGGGCGGTCTCGTCGCTCATCCCGACGGCGACGGATACCGCCTCGAGGGGACCACGTCCTACGTCCACGACGCGACCACAGCCGACCTGTTCCTCGTGACCGCCCGCACCCCGGAGGGCCCGGTCCAGCTGGTCGTCCCCGCCGGTGCCCCCGGGCTCACCATCACCCCTCTCGACAGTCTCGACCTGGGGCGCCGGTTGGCCGAGGTGCATTTCTCCCAAACCCCGGTAGCCGGCCCCGACGTGGTCGGCGAGGGGGAGGAGGCGGCTAGGGCCGTGGAGCGCCAATTGCAGGTGGCTCTCGTCCTGCAGTGCGCCGAGACCAACGGGGTCACCCAGACGGCGTTGGACATGACGGTCGGCTACGCCAAGGAGCGGGTGGCCTTCGGGCGACCCATCGGCTCCTACCAGGCCCTCAAGCATCGCCTCGCCGACCACCTGATGTGGTTGGAGGGTTCGTTCGCGGCGACCGCCTACGCGGCGACGAGCGTACAGGAAGGGCGCCCCGACGCCGCCGTGGCGGCCCGGATCGCCAAGTCCCACGTCGGGCGCTGGAGCACCCACACCCTGCACGACTGCATACAAATCCACGGAGGTATCGGTATGACCTGGGAGTACGACCTCCACCTCTATTTCCGCCGGGCCATCAGCAACGAGGTGCTCTACGGGGCCCCCTACGACCACATGCGCCACCTGGTGGATCTGGTCGAGGAGAACGAGCGTTGAGCGACCAGCCGACCATCGAGGAGTTCCGGGGCAAGGTCAGGTCATGGCTGTCCACCCACGTCCCGCTCAAGACCCCCGGCGAGCCGTTCCTGCAGTGGGACGACGAGGGCGTGGCCCGCTCCAGGCGTATCCAGCGATCCCTGTGGGAGGGGGGAATCGCCGGAGTCACCGTACCGGTCGCCTACGGCGGGCTCGGGCTCGGCCCCGACCACGACCGGGTGTTCCGGGAGGAGGCGGCCGACTACCGGATGCCCGAGGAGTTCGGCAACGCCTTCAACGTCGTTCTACCCACTCTCCTGGCCCATGGGAGCGAAGAGCTGAAGAAGCACTTCATCCCGCGCATCTTGAACGGGGACCATATCTGGTGCCAGTTCCTGTCCGAGCCCAGCGGTGGCTCGGACCTGGCCGGTCTGCTCACCCGGGCCGAACGCGACGGCGACACCTGGAGGCTCAACGGAGCCAAGATCTGGACCACCGGGGGGAACTACTCCGACTACGCCATTTGCCTGGCCCGGACCAACCCCGAAGCGCCCAAGCACGCCGGCTTGACGATGTTCATCGTCCCCATGTCCGACCCGGGGATCACCGTCGTTCCCCTCGAGCTGACCGACGGTAGCCGGGACTTCTGCCAGGAGTACATCGACGACGTGGTCATCCCGCTCGATCACGTGATAGGTGACGTCAACGACGGGTGGCGGGTGGCCACCACCCTGATGGTGAACGAGCGGACCGCGGTCGGCCGGGGCTGGTCGCTGGGCGGCAGCAAGGGGCAGAGCGAGGACCGGGGCATAGCCCTCGATACCGCCCTGCTGGAGCTGGCCCGTCGCAACGGGCGGTCCGGGGACTCCTACATCCGCTCGCTGATCGGCGAGAGCTGGGTCCTGACCGTGGTGCAGGACCAGACCGTCCGGAGGGTCAGCGACGCCATGCGAAATGGTCACATGCCGGGACACGCGGCCGCTCTGCTCAAGTCCATGAGCGGCGCCACCGGTCGCCGGCAGGGCGAGATAGGGCTCGACGTGGCCGGCCCCGGCGCCGTCGCCTGGCCGCCCGAGGAGCGCAACCGCTGGGGTATCGGTCGGCTGTCGAGCCACGGCATCGGCGGAGGCACCACCGAGATGCAGCGCAACGCCATCGCCGAGCGCCTGCTCGGCCTCCCCCGGGAGCCTTCGCCCGACCGGGAACTTCCCTTCAGCCAGATACGCAAGAACACCTCACCGAACCGGAAGTGAGGTAAGCGGTGCGAACGGTGATCGTGGGCGCCGGGCCTAGCGGAATCTGCACCGGTGTCGGTCTGCTCGAGGCCGGACTGGACGATTTCGTCATCGTGGAGAAGGCCCCGGGGGTGGGGGGGACTTGGCGCCACAACACCTATCCCGGTGCGGCGTGCGACATCCAGTCGGCACTGTATTCGTTCTCCTTCGCTCCCAAGACCGACTGGAGCCGGCCCTACGGCAGCCAGCCCGAGATCCTGGCCTACATGGAGGAAGTCGCCGAGAAGTTCGGTCTGCTCCCCCACTGCCGGTTCGCCACCACCGTCTTGAACGCCACCTGGGACGAGTCCCGATCCACCTGGACCACCACGACCGACACCGGGGAGTCCTTCGAGTCGGACCTCCTCGTGAGCGCCGTCGGCATGTTCAGCGAGCTCTGCTACCCCGACATCCCGGGGCTGTCGGACTTCGAGGGCACCTGCTTCCATTCGGCCGAGTGGGACTGGGACCACGACCTGGCCGGCGAACGCGTGGCGGTGATCGGAAGTGCCGCCAGCGCGGTGCAGTTCGTACCCGAGATCGTGCGCTCGGCCGGCCAGGTCCACCTGTTCCAGAGGACTGCCAACTGGGTGCTGCCCAAACCCGACACCCCCTACACCCAGGCCGAGCTCGACGCCTTTGGCGCCGACCCATCGATGATGGCCGCCCTCCGCCAGGAGATCTACGACCGGGTGGAGGGGACTCTGACCTTCGCCGACCCGCGCGCCGTGGCCGCCAGCCAGGCCATCGCCCGAGCGGCCATCGACGTGGTGGAGGACCCCCTGACCCGGGCCAGGCTGATCCCCGACCATCCGTGGGGATGCAAACGGCCGCTCCTGTCCAACGATTTCTATCCGGCCTTCAACCGGCCCAACCTGGAACTCGTGACCGACCCCATCGACCACATCGACCGCGGCGCGGTCGTCACCGCCGACGGCCGAACCCGGGAGGTCGACACCCTGATCCTGGCCACCGGCTTCCGGGCCACCAGGTACGCCTCGACCATCGAGATCACCGGCCGCCACGGGGTGAGAATCGAAGATGCGTGGCGCGACGGGGCCTGCGCCTACCTCGGTGTCACCACCTCCGGCTTCCCGAACCTGTTCATGATGTACGGTCCCAACACCAACAACGGGTCCATTCTCACCATGATAGAGGCCCAGGTGGACCACTTCATGAACCACGTGTCCAGGCTGACGGCGACCGGCGCGGCGTGGGTGGATGTCAGGCCGGAGGCCATGGAGATCTACAACCACGAGATACAGGAGGCCATCGCCGGGGTGACCGTGTGGAACGCCGGCTGCAACGGCTACTACCGGACGCCAGCTGGTCGGGTGGTCACCCAGTGGCCCTACACGATGGCCGAGTTCGCCCAGCGGGCCGGCGACGTCGACTGGGGATGCTTCGAGCACGCGGCATCCGGCTGATCTCCCTCCCCCACGGGAACGGCTGGCCCGACCGGGTGCCTAGCCGGCCCGCCGCTCGCCGTAGAGACGGGCCCATTCCGATCGGGAGCGGATCGAGGTGTCCACGTCGGTCGCTTCAGCGCGTAGCGCGCCGACCGTTGCCTGCTCCCTGGGTATCGCTGCGAACGGATCGAGCCCGAAGAATCGGCAGGTGTTACGCCAGGTGATCCGGTCGATCTCCTCATCGGTGGCGCCAGCCCCGACCATCTCCTTCATCACGTGCTCAGGGGCGTCGGGCCAGATCGAGTCCGAGTGGGGATAGTCGCATTCCCAGGCGATGATGTCGATGCCGATCTCCCGCCGGACCTTGAGGGCGACGGGGTCGGTGACGTAGCAGGCCAGCGAGTGGTCCCGGAACACCTCGCTGGGCAGACGTCCGCCGAAGTCGCGCCGCAGCCAACGCTGGTTGGTGTAGTGCCGGTCACAGCGGTCGAGGTAGAACGGGATCCAGCCGATACCGGCCTCCGACCAGGCGATCCGCAGGTCGGGGTAGGCGCGCATGGCCGGACCCCACAGCAGATCCTGGGCGGCGAGGGTGGAGACCTGGGTGGCCAGAATAATCATGTTGTCTATGGGAGCGTCGGGGGCCATCTTGATGGCCTGGAATCCCTGCCCGATGTGGAGGCACATGACGGTGGAGGTGTCACAGAGTGCCTGGAACACCGGGCCCCAGTGATCGAGGTCGTGGTAGCTGGGCAGACCGTCTACATGGGGTAGCTCCGGCAGGGTGACGGCGGGGCAGCCCTTGGCGGCCACCCGACGGATCTCGTCCGAGGCCCACTCGGGGTCCCACACCGGGACCAGCGCCAGGGGAATGAACCGTCCGGGATAGGTGCTGGCCCACTCGTCGATGTGCCAGTCGTTGTAGGCCTGGATCATCACCCGGCTGACTTCGTCGCGCCAACGGGACAGGTGACCGGCGCTGAAGCCGGGGAAGGTGGGAAAGCACATACTGGAGAGGATCCCGTTGCGGTTCATGTCTCGGACCCGCTCGTGGATGTCGTAGGCGCCGGGGCGCATCTCGGCGTAGCTCGCCGGGTCCAGGCCCCATTCCTCGGGGGGCCAGGAGACCACGGCGTTGAGCCCGGCGTTACCTGTCCGGGAACCCTGGAACTCCCAGTACTGGGAGCCGTCGTCCTCGGTGACCAGCCGGGGCGCCTGGTCAGCCCACCTGGCCGGAACGTGCCGATCGAACATGTCGGGCGGCTCGATGACGTGATCGTCGATGCTTATCAAAACCATGTCATCAATCTTCACAACTATTACATTACATCGGTAATGGTGTGGCGGCTACGGGGCCCTGACGCTTCACAGTGGTTTGCCTCCGGGGGCCAGGTAGTCCTCGACGGCGACCCGGTCGTCCACCAACTCGCGGTACTCGTCGTCGTCGAGGCCGAGGATCTCTTTGAACACATACTCGTTGTGCTCGCCGAGGACCGGCGCGCCCCGGTCCCAGGCGAGGGGGTAGCCGTGGAACACGTGCCCGAGATGGTCGTGAGTCCCCACGTCTCGACTAGCGAGGGGGCGCAGCCAGCCCCTGGCCCTCACGTGCGGGTCGGATGCCAGCATCGACTCCTCCAACAGCGGCGCGGCCGGGACGCCCGCCGCCTGCAGGGCGTGGAACACGTCGTAGCAGTCCAGCTCGGAGGTCCACGCGGCGATCAGACGGTCCAGGTCGTCATGGTGGGCGTGGCGCGAGGCGACGGTGGCGAAGCGCCCGTCAGCGGCGAGCTGCGGGCCGCCGACCAGCCGGGCCAGCTCGGCCCACTCACGGTCGTTGCGTACCGATAGGGCCACCCATCGCTGGTCGGGGCAGGGGTAGAGGCCCTGGGGGGCGTACCGGCGGTCGCGGTTGCCGAGTCGTTCGGCGGGGATGCCGAGCTGGGAGTCGACGAAGACGTCGCCGAGCTGATGCAGCAGATTCTCGGTCTGAGACACCTCGACCAGCTGCCCGCGGCAGCTCACCGCCCGGTAGTGCAGGGCGGCGAGCACGGCGAATGCCCCCGCCGGGCCGGTGACGGTGTCCATATGGAAGGTGGAGGGGGCCTCGGCGATCTCGCTCCCGTAAGGGCCGACCAGTGCCGACAGTCCGCTCAGCGCGTCGAACTGGGCGCCGAACCCCGTGCAGCGCGCCCAGTCGCCCGACAGCCCGGCCGGGGGTAGGCGCACCATGAGCAGGCCGGGGTTGCGGTGCATCAACTCGGGCTCGAATATCCCCATCTGGTGGATGGTGGACAGCTTCAGGTTCTCGATGACCACGTCGGATTTCTCCACCAGCCGGAGGAACAGCTCCCGGGCCCGGGGGGTGCGCGGGTCGAGGCTGCAGGAGAGCTTGCCCCGAGCGACCGAGTTGTTCATGGCGTGGCGGTTGTACGGCCGGTCGGGGCGGCCCTCCACCAGGGGACCGTAGGTGTCCATGATCCCGCCCAGGATCATCTTGGTCCGGGGTCGGGGCTCGAATCCCTTGGCGCTCGGGGGAAACACCCACGGGCTCTCCAGTCGGATCACCTCGGCGCCCAGGTCGGCCAGCAGGAGGGTGACGAACGGCCCTGACCACACGGTGGTCAGGTCCAGCACCCGCACCCCGCGCAGCGGTGGTTGGTCCGCGCCCCCGGCCTCGCCTCGCGCCACAGACGCGCCCCTCGGGCGGCGTCGGGGGGTCGGCGGCTCCCCCGCGGCGTCGTCGGCCCCGAGTGTGGGAGCGGCCCGGTGGAACTGCCAGCCCCCCTCGGAGTGGCGGCTGAGCGGGCCGGGCACCATGACCGGGCCCACCACCGGGTCTTGCACCGCGCACCAGAAACTGCGCTGGTGGAGGTGGTCGGCGTCGAGGACCTCCTCGGGCCGGTTAACGCTGGTCACCGGCCAGCCCGCAGCCTGCGCCGCAGCCATGACCTCGGCGCGGGTGCGGCTCAGCAGCCACGGGTACATGGCGGCGTCGAGGACCTCTTTGGTCTCTGGGTTGACGTAGGCGTCGGGCCGGTCGAATGCGGCGCGCAGGGCCTCGTCGTCAATCACGTCGAGGAGGCGGGGAACCTGGGGCGGGATGGTCATCATCGACACGTAGCCGTCGGCGCAGGGGAAGATCCCGAGGGGCAGGAGCGTCCCGGTGCCGGCCGCCACACTGGCGGCGCGCGGTGGCATGGTCCGGCCGCGGTACTCGAAGCCGAGGTGCTTCAACACCCCGTGCGGGGCTCCTCCGATGGCCTCGTAGGCGGCGCAATCGACCAGCGCACCGTCGCCGCAGGCCCGGGCCCGCAGGATCGCGCCGAGCGCCCCCAGCGCCGCGGTGTGGCCGACGGCGCAGAGCTGGGCGTCGGCCGGCAATTTCACCGGCGCATGACCCGGCCCGGCGTTGACCAGGGTCCCGGCGAAGGTCTGGGCCACCAGATCGGTCCAGGCGTAGCCGGCGTAGGGACCACGGAGGCCGAAGCCGCTGATGTGGACCACCACGATGCCCGGCTCCGACCGGCGCAACTCGTCCCAGTCGAGGCCCCAGTCCTCCAGCGTGCCTTCCCCCTCGGCCGTCACCACCAGATCGGCCCAGCGGGTGAGCCGGCGGAGCGTGGCCCGACCATCTTCGGCTCCGGTGTCGACGACGGTGCTGCGCTTGTTCAGGCCGATATGGGCGAACGCACCCGGCCGGGTCCGTAGAGGGTCGCCGCCGGGCGGTTCGACCTTCACCACGTCGGCGCCCAGATCCGCGAACACCTTCCCGCAGTAGCCCGCCGTCACCCCGCCGGCCAGCTCCAGGACCGTCACATCGCTCAAAAGCTGCCGCACCGTCTCCCCTGTCGTGTCCGGTCCTTCTTTGTAACCATTATGGGTATAGCGGAACCCGGGCGTCGACCTCGGTGCGGGGGCCGCCGACCGGGAGAGTCAGGCCCGCCGCAGCAGGATGGCTCCCGCCGGCGTGAGCCCCCCGCTGCTGACGACCGCCACCGAGGCGTCGCGCCGCTGGCGGTCCCCTGCCTCTCCCCGCAGCTGGACCACCGCCTCGTACACGAACCCCATACCGTGAGTGCGCCCCGCGGACAGCTGGCCCCCGTGCGGGTTGAGGGCCACCACGCCTCCCTCGAGGGCGATGTTGTGGCCTCCGGCCAGGAAGTCCTTGGCCTCACCTATGCCGCAGAAGCCCAACCCCTCCAGCCATGACAGGCAGTTGAAGGTGAAGCCGTCGTAGAGCAGGGCCACGTCCACGTCGGCCGCCGTCATCGTGGTCCGCGACCACAGGTGGGCCGAGGGTCCGAGGACGTGGGGCTCGTGGGTGATCGTCGACTCCTCCCACGTGATGCGCTCGGTCAGCTGCGTGCCGACGGCCTCCACCATCACCGGTCTCGACCGCAGGTCCTTCAGGGTGTCCACGTGGGAGACCACCACGGCGATGGAGGCGTCGGCCGGGACGTCGCAGTCGTAGAGACCGAAGGGGGTGGTGATCAGGCGGGCCTCCATGTAGTCGTCCATGGAGAGCGGGTCACGGTAGATGGCCAGCGGGTTGCGGGCGGCGTTGGCCCGCTGGTTGAGGGCGATCCAACCGAGGGTCTCGCGGTCGGTCCCGTACCTGGCGAAGTGGTGGGAGGCGCACAGGGCCAGATTGTTGGCCGCCGAGCCGAAGCCGAACGGACCGTGGTAGCCGGGGATCCGGGACTCCTTCGAGCCCATGGAATAGGGGCTCGCGCCGCCGCTCGCCCGGGCCCGCATCTGCTCCGCGAAGGTCGACTGCCAGACCGTCCGGAAGCACACCACATGGCGGGCTAGCCCGGCTGAGACGGCCAGCATGGCGGCGATCACCGAGCCGGCCGGGCCGAAGGTCTCGGAACCCCCGTTGTACCAGACCGGCCTGATGCCCAGCGCATCCTCGAGGGCCGAGACGCCGCCCTCGCTGAAGCCGCCGATGGGGGCCGAACCCGGATAGGTGGACAGTCCGTCTATGTCCCCGAGGCGCAGGCCGGCGTCGGCGACGGCCTGCTCCACCGCATCGACGGTCAACGACAGGGGGTCGCGCATCAAGCGTCGACCTATGGCCGACATACCCACGCCGGTCAGCGCCACGTCGTCTTCGAACTTGCGCGCCCCGGCGACGGACCGCACCCAGCGGCGGTGGTCGGCGGGAGGCGTCTCGTCGCCTGGCAGCGGTGCATCTGGTTCGCCGCTCGACGTGAAGTAGGGAATCCAGACGTCGTCCACGTGCTCGAAGCGGGCCTTCACCCGCATTCCGACTCTGACCTCGTCGGCGTCCACGTCGACCAGGTTGGTCAGGACGCGGACCCGGGGGTCGGCGGCGACGGCCACATTGGCCAGGATGTAGGGGGGTGGGAACCTCGGGTCCCACGGGTGGTGGTTGATGGTGACGCCCACCACGACGCCGTTGGCCTCGACTTCGCGCCGGCCGATGTCCCTGGAGCGGCAGTACCGGCAGACCGGCTGGGGTGGATGCAGCAGGGCCCCGCAGCCGTTACAGGCGGCGAAGGAGAGGGTCCCGTTGCGCCCGGACTCCCAGAAGGGCCGGGTCTCGTCGTCGAGCAGTGGCAGCGGCGGGGCGGGGCGGTCTTCGCTCATCTGGGGGGGGTTCCTCCGATTGGGGGCAGGGGCTCGGACAAGGTACCTAGAGGTGCCGCTCGTGGTCGTCGGGGGCATCACCGGGTGGCATGTTGAGCAGGGCGGCCTCCTCGCGGAAGGTCTGCCACATGCTCTGCTCCCAGGCCCCGTTCAGCTGGGCCTTGATGTGGCCGACACGGGCGCTCAGGTCCCGGCGGGGGCCTCCGGCCATCGGCCCGACGCCGGGCGGGCCGAGTGTGGCCAGGCGCCGGGCCACGTCTCGAACCGTTTCCTCTAGGCGATCAGCGGGAACGCAGCCATTGATGAGCCTCCACGACTCGGCTTTGCTGGCACTGAGCGGCTCGGCGAGGAGGGCCATCTCCTTGGCCAAGGGCAGGCTGAGCGAGCGGGTGAGCAGCCACGCCGCGCCACCCTCGAGGGGCAGACCGATCCGTCCGAAGATCTCCCAGAACGTGGCGTCCTCCGAGGCATAGATGAGGTCGCACGCCAGCGCGAGCTGACACCCACCACCCACCGCCGGTCCGTTCACGGCGGCTATGAACGGGGTCTCGCTCCGCCATATGGCCTCGAACAGCCGGTACCAGCCGTAGAGGACCCCGTCGTCGCGGGCGACCGTGGCCGAACGCCGCCGTTCCTCTGGAATCTCGATGGCCCCACCCGGTTGGCGAAGGTCGGCACCGGCCGAGAACACTCCCCCGGTGCCGGTGATGACGGCGGCCTTCACTGCCTTGTCCTCACTGGCGTCCCGGATGGCCAACAGCAGGGCGTCGCGCAGCCCCATACCACCCGGACCGGCTCCGCCGGGGTAGTGGTCCATGGCGTTGCGTCTCTCGGGGCGGTTGAGGCGCAGCCACCCCACAGAATCGATCACTTCGTAGACCAGACCGGCCGCAGCCCAGTCCTCCACGTCTGTCGCCATCCAGCAGCCTGCTTTCGTCAGATGTCCATGTGGTCGGGGCGCGAGCCCTGCACCCTCGCCCGGCCGACCCGGCGCCGGGCGACCCGCCAACCACCGGCGGTGCGCACCAACGAGTCGTCGTAGTGCCCGATGACTTCGAGCCAACGGTCGGGATCGTCCCTGTCCACGTTGAGGACGGCGTGGACGTAGGTCCGTGACGTCGCCTCGTCACCTTGAACGTCGATGCTGAAGTTGGAGAGGCGGTGCCAGGTCGAGCCCATGGACGCATGGGAGCGGGTCATGTAGTCGGTGATCTCGTCGGCGGAATGGAAGTGGCCGATGCCCCGCCCGTAGTTGGCATCGACATCTTCGGTCCAGATGCTGCGGAACAGTTCCCAGTCACGCCGATCGATACCAGTCGCGTAGCGGACCAGAACCTCGGTGATCTCGGCTCGGTCCCTCAAGACGTCATTCACGCACTCGGCCTCCCCTGCCCGAGGTCAATATAGCGGCCGGGTCGCCCGGGGCGCAGGCCGTCCGACGACGCTATTTCCTCATTGCAAAGGAGTTTTTCCTCACCTGCCACGCCCGGGCTAGATTCGGGCGGTGGCCGCAATGCTCCGGCGAACCGAGGGGGAAAGTTGAAGCTCGACCTGCTGTATGAGTTCCAGCCCCGGCCCAGGCCATGGGCCAAGCCCCATCCCTACGGTCAGCGCGAAGCTGAGCAGCGCTGCTACGACGAGGCCATCGAGGAGATTCAGTTCGCCGACCGCCTCGGCTTCAATACTGTCTGGGTCGTCGAGCACCACTTTCGCGACGGCCGTTCGGCATCGCCCTGCTCGGAGGCCATCCTCGGCGGCCTGGCGCTGTCCACCCAGCGGATCAAGCTCGGTTTCGGGGTGACGCTCACTCCCTTCGGGTTCATCCATCCGGCTCGCCTGGCCGAGAAGGTCGCGACGGTTGACGTCCTCTCCCACGGGCGCGTCGAGTGGGGTACGGGCCGGTCCACCCCCATGGAGCAGACGGCTTTCGGCGTTCCCCCCGACGACCGGTCGCGAGCCCAGTGGCGCGAGGCCATAGAGATCGTGGTCTCGATGTGGGAGCAGGAGAGATTCTCCTGGAACAGCGAGAACCTGGTGTTCCCCGAAAGGGTGCAGACGCCCAAGCCCCACCAGGATCCCCACCCCCCCGTTTGGCAGGCGGCGGCGTCGCTGACCAGCGCGGTCAGCGCCGGAGAGCTGGGGCTCGGGCTCCTGTCGTTCGCGCTTCTGCAGCCGGTGGAGAAGATGGCCGAGCACATCCGGGCCTACCGCCGAGCCCAGGCGACGGCCCGGCCCGGCGACATGCTCACCCGGGTGAGGAACGACCGGGTAGGGGTGTACACCCTGGTCCACTGCTACGACGATGCCGACGAGGCCGCGGCCTACGGGCTCTGGGATTCGGTCAACTGGTGGTACCGGCACCTCGCCGAGTTCACCCTGGAGTGGGAGCTTCCGCACCTGTCCGACGACGAGAAGGATCAGGTGTTCCCACTGCTGCAACCGGTGATCCGGGGGGAAGTGCCGGTCGAGCACTACCAGAACGAGGACATGATCATCGTCGGCACCCCCGGCGAGTGCCTGGACAAGATCCTCCGCTACGAGTCGGTCGGGGTCGACGAACTGCTCTGCTACGTGCAGTTCGGGGACCTCCCCCACGAGAAGGTGATGCGCACCCTCGAGCTTCTGGCCACGGAGGTGATCCCACAGCTCGAGCAGCGGGGCCACCACGTCGAAGCCACCGCCCGCGTCTGACCCACCCGCTGGCGAGGCGGGGAGGGAGCCATCCGATTACGGTGGCCGCCGTGCCTACCGTCTGGGACCTGGCCGTGACGGCCGCCGCCAACCACCCGGAACATGTCCTCTTCTCCGACGAGCGGGGGCGCACCCTCACCACCACGGACCTCCGGGACCGGGCCGAGGAGGTGGCCGCCGGCTTGGGCATCGCAGCCGGTCAGATAGTGTCATGGCAACTGCCGACCTGCCTCGAAGCGGTGGTTCTGCTCGTTGCCCTGGCTCGCGCCGGAGCGGTGCAGAACCCCATCATTCCCATATTGCGCGACGGCGACGTGAAGCTCATCTGCGAAGACGTCGGCACCGAGCTCATGGTGGTACCGGTCCGCTGGCGGGGATTCGACCACGGGGCCATGGCCCGGCGCCTGGCTGACGAACGGGGCTTCTCGGTGGTGACGGTAGATCTCGAAGGCGAAGCGGGCGGCCGGTTGCGCCTGCCCGGGGGCGACCCGTCGGGTATCGCACCGCCACCCACCGACGACGACGCGTGCCGTTGGGTCTACTTCTCGTCGGGCACCACCGCCCGGCCGAAAGGGGTGCGCCACACGGATCGATCGGTGATCGCCTCTTCCAACGGGGTGACGGACGGCCTGCGCATGAGAGAGGGCGACGTCTACCCCATAGCCTGGCCCATCGCCCACATAGGCGGGATCGCCATGATCAACGCCGCCCTGCGCGGCGGTGGCCGGCTGGTGATGTTCGAGACCTTCGATCCCGCCGACATCGGCGAGCGAATGGCCCGAGTGGAGCCCACGCTCCTGGGCAGCGCCGTGCCGTTCTTCCGGGCCTACCTCGACGCCCAGCGACGGCACGGCCCCGAGCCGCTCTTCCCGCAACTGCGGGCCTTCGTCGCGGGAGGCGCCCCTACCCCCGCCGAGATCATCAGAGAGCTCGACGAGGCGTTCGGAACTCAGGGCATAATCAACTCGTGGGGATTGACGGAGTTCCCGATCGCCACCTATCCCGAGCTCGACGATCCACCCGAGAAGCTGGCTACCACCGTCGGTCGGCCCGTGGTGGGGGTGGAGGTCAGGGTGGTCGACGGCGAGCTGCGCCTGAAGGGCCCGCAGTGCTTCGCCGGCTACACCAACCCGGTGCTGGACCGGGAGGCTTTCGACGAGGACGGCTGGCTGCGCACCGGCGACCTGGGCGCCGTCGACGAAGCCGGCTACGTGACGGTGACGGGCCGCCTCAAGGATGTGATCATCCGCAACGCCGAGAACATCTCGGCGTTGGAGGTCGAGGACCTCCTCCTGCGCCATCCCGATATCGCCGACGCCGCGGTCATCGGCCTACCTGACGCCCGCACCGGTGAGCGGGTGTGCGCGGTGGTGGTGGCCGAGGAGGGGCAGGAGGTGACCCTGGAGGCCATAGGGCAGCACTTCGTGGCTCAGGGTGCGACCCGCCAGAAGATCCCCGAGCAGCTCGAGGTGGTGGACGCCATACCCCGCAACGCCATGGGCAAGATCGTCAAGGCGGCTCTGCGATCGTCCATCCTCGACCGGCCCTGACCGGCCCGGCGTCGAACCTGACCGGCCCGGCGTCGAACCTGACCGGCACCGCGTCGAACCTGACCGGCCCGGCGTCGAACCTGACCGGCACCGCGTCGGGCCCGCGCTCGTAGAGGCCGATCATGCGCGGCGGAGGAGCGTTGCGGTCCAGCTCCAGACCGGGGAGGCGACGCAAGAGGGCGGCGATGCCGTGGGCCATCTCGGCCTTGGCCACGTGCATACCCAGGCAGATGTGGGGGCCCTGACCGAAGCCGAGGTGGGGTTTGAGCGGCCGGAACGGGTCGAAGCGGTCGGGATCCTCCCAACGCGACGGATCTCGGTTGGCGGCGGCCAGGCAGGCGTGCACGACCGATCCGGCCGGGATGCGGACCCCGCCCAGGGTCACGTCCTGCACCGCGAAACGGGCGAAGACCGGGTCGGTGGGCATCCAGCGCAGGGATTCCTCGATCACCGAGCGCAGGAAGTCGGGCTTGTCCCGGGCCGCGACCAGTGCCTCGGGATGGCTCAGCAGGGCGAGGATGGTGATGCCCATCTGCTTCCATGTGGTCCCCGAGCCGGCCGCGAGCAGGAGGAACGAGAAGCCGAGGACCTCTTCGTCGGACAGGCGGTGCACCACACCGTCGTCGTCGATCACCTCGGCATCGACCAGCACGCTGATCAGGTCGTCGGCCGGATCCTCCCGGCGGGCGGCGATGATCGGCATGAGCATCCGGCCGAGGACGTCACCGGCCCGGCCGTCGGAGGTGACCGCGGCGCGCACGTCGAGGGCCTCGTCGATCGAGATACCGAAACTCCCGGTGATGGTGAGTAGGGGGATCGGCGCGCAGAACGAGGGGTTCAGGTCGACCCGGCCCTCACCTTCGAACGAGTCGACGAGGCGCGCGACGAGAGTCGATATCCAGCGCTCCAGCCACCACCCGGCCCGGCCGGGCACGAAGGACGGCTGGACGAGGGTCCGATAGGCCCGGTGGCGGCGGCCGTGCATGGAAAGGATTCCGGCGTCGAGCATGGACTCGCCCGGGCGGGGCTCGTCGGTGGGCCGGAAGCGGTCGTCCTTGAAGACCGTCGAGCAGGTCTCGAAGTCGTAGGCGCTGAAGTGGGGGCGGTCGGGGAAGGGCAGACCCTGGAAGAAGACCTCCCCGGTCCAGCCCAGGGCCTCGTGGGGGGTGCCGGGGTGCACCGGGCCACAGTCACGGAGATGGTTGAAGGTCGGGTACGGATCGTCGGCGTAGGTGCCCCCCCGGCTGTCGTAGACGCTGCTGCGCAGATCGAACAGCCGGCGCATACGCTCCCGGTCGAGGAGCACGTCCGCATCGCTCATCGAGCGCGCTCGGCCCGGCCCGCCGCATCGAGTACGACGGATAAGGCGTCGTGATCGGCGACCGCGCCGCCGAGGCGCTCGAGGCGAACGGCGGTTATGGCCGGTTCGACCTTCAAGGTGATGCCCCACAAGAAGAAGCCGTAGACCATTCCACAGCACAAGCCGATGCGTACCTCCTCCTCGGAGGGACGCTCGCCGCCGGCTCGGACCAGAGCCTGCAGGTACCCCTCGACCAGGTCGCCCTCGTGACGGCGGCGGTCCTCCACGCTCAGGGCGGAGGCTATGTGGTAGCCGACATCGATGAACCACGGCCCGCGCTGCACCAACTGCCAGTCCACCAGCCAGGGCCGGCCGCCGGCGTCGAGCAGCAGGTTGCCGATGTGGGCGTCACCGAGGAGCAGGTTCCAGTGGTCGAGCTGGGAGGTGTAGGAGGGAATGGCCAAGAACGACTCCATCAAGAGCTCCGCCCGGCGGGCCCCATCGGGGACTCCGGCCCCGATGGGGCCGTCGAAGTTGCCGCGGATCTCCACCAATCCCCTCGTCATGGCCGACGAGGCGATGCGCGGGCCGAGCCAGTCGGCCTCGCCGACGGCGGTTGAGTTCCAGGTGCTGCCGTGCAGCAGGGCGTACTGCTCCAGGCTGGCCGCCGCCTGCTCGGGACTGTAGGGCTCCCGCCCGTCGAGGAAGACGGCACCCTCCACAGCCACGTCCTCGGTGAGCACCACGCCGTGGCCGGTGGCGATGTCTACGTCGGCGTAGACGGGGCGGAGGGTACGGACCGGTATCGACGACACCAGGTCCCGGTAGAACAGCGCCTCGGACACCCCGGCCGAGCGGTACTGACGCCCCGTCTCCCCGAAGTACCCCTTGGCACAGAGGTGAGGCGAGAGGCCGTCGGGCACGCCTCCCTCGCATTCGATCCTGAAGCGGGCGTTGGTCGACACCCGCTCGACGACCGGCCCGGGGGTCACCGCAGTGACCCGAATCCCGGGGTAGCGCAGCCCCAGGGCCTCGCTCAGCCACTGCGGCGTGAGCAGTTCCTCGAGGGTGTCGGGCACCCTGACGCTCTGGCTCACTGTCTGGTCCCCCTCGCTCAGGTGGTCGCTCGACCGGTCGCTCCAGGTGGAGCCCCTAGGTAGAGCCCCATTCTATTGAAGAAGGTTACCTTCATCTAGTTGGGGCGAGGCGGGTCGGAAACGGCTACTCGGATACCTTGGAGCGGTCGTAGAGACCGGTGCGCCACTGCGGCAGCAGGTCCTCGGTCATCCCCCAGAGTTCCCGCGTGCTCGCGCCCCCGTCCACCACGAGCGTCTGGCCGCTGATGCGCTCGGCCAGGCTGGAGCAGAGGAACAGGGCCGCGTTGGCGATGTCCCGGGTACGCGGCGGGGCGAGAGGGTTGATGGTGTCGGCCGCCCAGGTACCCTCGGGCCAGTCCTCGTTACCGGTCCCGACGTTGCCGGGTGCCACCGCATTGGCCCTTATGCCGTAGCGGCCGAGCTCCTGGGAGAAGGTCTTGACCAGGCTGATGACCCCGGCCTTGGCCGCACCGTAGGGCGCGTGCAGGGCGGCCGCGGCGATGCCGTCCACCGAGGCCAGGGCCACGAGGGACCCGCCCGTGCCCTGCTCCATCATGTGCCGGCCCACGGTCTGGAACACGTAGAAGACCTGCGTCAGGTTGTTGCGCAGGGTCCACTCCCAGTCCTCGGTCGAGAAGTCCCCCACCCGGTCCCAGCGGGCCCCGCCGACGATGTCCACGCAGGCGTCGAGCGAGGGCAGCTGTGACGCCGCTTCGGTCACCGCTCTTTCCACCTGGGTCCTATCGGTCAGGTCGGCCACCACCGGGAAGGCCCGGCCCCCCGAGCGCTCGACGACCGCAACCACTTCCGCGGCCCGCCCCTCGTCGATGTCCACGCACGCCACCGTCGCCCCGGCAGCAGCCAGGCGCAGGCAGGTGGCCGGCCCGTGACCAGCCCGACCGGGCACCGAACCGGCTCCCGCCACCAGCGCCCCTTTACCCTCGAGGCCGAAGCTGATCATCCCGTACCCCCACCCGTTGATTTGCAATATCGAAACATCCTTCGGAAACATGGAGCTTAGCCACCGCCCCGGTTCAGCCCCGAAAGGACCCTCCCTCCTTGTCCCGTCCCGCCCTCGCCGCCACCCGGGCCGTCTCGGTGCTGGACTTCCTCGCCAGCCACCCCACCGATTCGTTCACCATGTCCGATCTGGCCGGGCGGCTGGACGTGAACCTGGCCTCGATGCACTCGTTGCTGGCGGTGCTGGTGGATTCCGGCTACGTGCTCCGCCACGGCCGCCTGCGGACCTACACCCTCGGTCCATCAGTGGTAGCCCTCGGAACCGCCGCCCTCGAGTGTCACCCGGTGATTGACCGGGCCCGGGACGCAGGGCGCGCGCTGGCCGAGCGCACCGGTCTCGAAACGGCCGTAACTGCAGTCGCCGGGGACCAGATCGTCCACCTGGCCCGCTCGGGGGAGCCCACCCCGCACGGGGCGTCAGCCCTCGTCGGCCAGAGGATCCCCTTGGTCCCGCCGCTCGGCGCCGTCTTCCTGGCGTGGGGGGACGCGGGGGAGTGGTTGCGGCGCTCCGATCGGCCGGCGGCCCTGGCCACGGTGCTCCGAGGCGTGCGCGAGCGGGGCTACGCGGTGGCCCTCGACGGTCCGGGCCGACGCCGCCTCGAAGCGGCCCTCCACGACCTGGCCGACCACCCGACCGACCCGGTGCGCCGCAAGGCGGTGATGGTGCTGCTGGCCTCGCTCGAGACCGACTCCTACCATCCGCCGAGCATCACGCCGCGCAGCCGCTATGACGTGTCGATGATCTCGGCCCCCATATTCGCCGAGGACGGCACCGTGCTGATGGCGCTCACCCTCGTGGGCTTCGAAGGGGGCCGGCGCGGCCACGAAGTGATCACCTACGGCGAGATGCTCCGCGACGCGGCACTCGTGGTGACCCGCCGGACACGCGGGCGCGTCCCTCCCCGCACCGGCTGACGACGAGCCCGCAGCCCCACCCGACCCAGCCCCGGATCAGCCCTCGTCGTCGGTGAACCCGCTGGCCGCCGTTCCGGCCAGGACGTGCTTCATCACCTTGCCGCTGGCGTTCCTCGGCAGCGGTTGGGTGGTCACCTCGACCTCCTCGGGCACCTTGTAGTAGGCCAGGTTCTCGGCACAGAATGAGCGGACCTCGGCAGGGCTGAGCACGGCCCCCGGACGGGTGACCACCACGGCCTTCACGACCTGACCGAAAGTGGCGTCGTCGACGCCGAACACCGCCGCTTCCTCGACCCCGGGATGCTCACATATGCGGTACTCGATCTCGAAGGGGTAGACGTTCTCCCCACCCCTGATGATCAGGTCCCTGCGGCGCGAAGCGATGAACAGGAGGCCGTCCTCCATCCGCCCGAAATCCCCCGACCGCACCCACCGCCCCGGACGGACGGCTTCGGCCGTGGCCTCGGGCTGCCCGCAGTATTCGAGCATGGTGTAGGGGCTGCGGATCTCGACGTTGCCTTCGACCCCATCGGGCAGCACCCCACCGGCGTCGCCGGTCACGCGCACCTCGACCGTCGGCAGGACGGGACCGACGCAGTCGGGTGCCGCCTGGAGCATCCAGTTGGGCGCCCAGGTGGCCAGTCCCCCCGTCTCGGTGGAGCCGTATCCGGTGGTCATGGTGCTGCTCAGGTGCGGGAAGCGCTCCGCCACCCGACGGATGATGGCGGGACTGGTCGCCGACCCGCCCACGGTGACCGACACGAGCTGGCCTGCCGGTAGGTCCTCGAGGCCCGGAGCGTCGAGGAGGCGGGCGACGTGGGCGCTTCCCCCGCCCCATGCGTTGACCCCTTCGGAGATGGTCAGGGCCACCACCCGGGCGGGATCGAACCGGCCGAGCGGCCACACCGTCTTGGACCCGTTCATCACCGACCCGACCATCATGCTCAGACCGGACACGTGGAACAGCGGGTAGGGGGCCAGCCTGACCGGCGCGCCCACCAGACCCGACGAGGGCCCGGCCAGCAGCGCGCTGCGGGCTCCCATGAACTTCTGGAGCATCAGGTACCCGATCACGCCCCGGTGCGACAGCACCGCGGCCTTCGGTCGCCCGGTGGTCCCGCTGGTGAAGATGAGCAGGGCCGGGTCGTCCTCAGCCACCTCAATGGCCTCGGGCAGCGGCCGCCCGGGGTCCTCGCCGAACCAGTCCGAGCCGAGGCGTGCCGTCGGCCGGGCCACGGCGCCGAGCCGCTCAGCCCGGCGGTCGTCGACCAGCACCAGATCCGGCTCGGTCAACTCGACGGCGCTGTGCATCTCCGATGCGGTCCACCAGCCGTTCATGGCCACGACCACCGCGCCCAACGCGGTGGCCGCCCAGAAGGCCATGATCCACTCCGGGCAGTTGGCCGCGGCCACGGCCACCCGGTCGCCCGGGCCGATCCCGTAGTCGACCGACATCAGATCCATCACCGACGCCACCCGCCCGGTCAGCTCACTGAAGGTCACCCGGCGGCCGTCGGAGAACACATAGCACTCGGCGTCGCCGAACACCGAGGCGCTCTCCAGCAGCTCACGGAGGTGGCGCGGCCGGGCCGTGAACACCTGCACCCTCTCCCCCAGCACCTCCTCGGTGCGTACCTCGAACGGCCCTCCCGGGGCGCAGATGCGGCGGGTGGCGTCATGGATGGCGCCGAGTCGGGGATCGCGGCCCGGAGCGGTGCCGGTCACGGCCTGCCGGCTCCCGGCACGGTCACGGCGAACGCGATGATCCGCCCCGAGCGCGTGCCGGCCAGCTCGTCGCGACGCCAAGACGGTGCGACACAGACGAACAGGGTGAGCCGGTCGTCCCCGCCGAGCACGCAGGCGACGGGCAGCTCGGGAGCCAGGTCGACGATGTCGGTCACCGCCCCGCCGGCGCGGACCCGTACCACCCTCCTGCCGACCGGGTCGGCGAACCAGACCGCCCCCTCGGCGTCGAGACAGATCCCGTCGGGCGTCGCCGCCGGGACCGCCGGGTCGGACGGGGTCAGCGCCGCGAAGGTGTCGCGTGCCGACAAGCCTCCGTCACTACCCCGGTCGAAGGCGGTGAGCCGGCCACCGCCGCTCTCGGCCACGACCAGGCGCCTCTCCTCAGGGTCGAGCACCATGCCGTTGGGCGAGCGCAGATCACCGGCGGCCACTTCGATGCTGCCGTCCGGCCCGACCATGAGGATCTGACCCGGGCGCCTCTCCCCGTCGCCGTGGATGCGAGCCCCCATGTCGCCGACATAGGCCGTGCCGTCGCCGGCCACGATCATGTCGTTGAGCGAGCCGACGGCCACCCCCGACAGGTTGGCGTGGACTGCCAGTCGCTCCGGGCCATCCAGACGGAGCACCATCTGTCGTTCCATGGACACGATCAGCAGGCGGCCGTCGGGAAGCCAGCCGAGACCTGACGGCTCGTCGCCGGGGACACCCACCACGGTTGCGGCCCGGCCGTCGGCGTCGATCGCCACGACCCGGTGGTCGTGCATGTCGCTGCACCACAAGCGCCCCTGGTGCCATCGGGGACCCTCGGTGAAGACGAAACCCTCGGAGAACGTCGCCGCTGACACCCCCACCAGACACCACTCCCCTACCAGCCGATGATCCAGAACAATACCGAGGGGCGGACCCCGGTGAGCCGGCGCCGGC
>JAKCDU010000006.1:58709-114198 GCA_021838445.1 Actinomycetes bacterium
GATCAGCGGTCCGGCAGGAGCGAGTAGTCCGGGAAGTTGCCGTAGAGGCGCTCGTTGGAACCGTCGGGGCCGTGGGTGACGGCCTGGACGAGGAGGTCGCCGCCCACGAAAGCCCCTTTCCAGGAGTGTCCGAGGCCCCCGAAGACCTCCTCGCGGTCACCGCGACTGCGGGGCTTGTTGATCCCGACCTTGAAGGACTGGAGCTGCTCGGCGATGCGCTCCGCGAAGTCGAGGTCGTCGGTGGCGATCGACCCGACCAGCGAACCGTTACTGGCGTTCATGGCGGCCAGGAGCTCGGACTCGGTGTCGACTATGACCACCGAGTCGATGGGCCCGAACGGCTCGGCGTGGTGCAGCGACCAGTTGGCCGGGGGCTGCAGGATGCAGGCGGGGGCAACGTAGGCCGATATGTCCTGACCGTCGAGGAACTCGCCGTCGGCCAGGCTCCCCCGGTACAGGGGGATGCCCCCGCCGCGTTGGGCCTGCTCGAACTGCTCCACCAGATCGGCTGCTTTGGTGGCGTGGATCACCGGACCGAAGTCCAGATTGGGCAGGGGATCGTCGGGAGCGGTAACGGCCAGGGGATGCCCGAAACGAACCGATTTGATCACCGGCAGGTAGGTCTCGAGGAACGCCGGGAACAGACGACGCTGGACCACGTAACGGGGGTAGGCGGTGCAGCGCTGTTTGGCGTACTCGAAGCCCTTGCGCAGATGCTGGGCCAACAGGTGCCACTGGCTGAAGTCCCAGATACCCCACGTGTTCAGCCCCTCCTGTTCGAGCATGTGGCGCCGGCCGGTGTCGGCGAGCGACACCGCCGCCTTGCGCCCGTTGGCCCGCCCGCCGACGAAGGCCAGCGCGCCGAGCCCCTCGGATCGGACCAGTACCTCACCGAGGTGGCCGCCGACACCCGACAGGAGAGTGACTGGCAGCCCGGCGCGCTTCATGAGCGCATGGGCCAGGGTCAACGTGTGGAACCCGCCCTGGCTGGGGGTCTTGGCCACCACGGCGTTCCCGGCCAGGAGCTGGACCAGCTCGGCGTGGACCTGAACGCTCATCGGGTAGTTCCAACTGGCGATGTTGGAAACCGGTCCCGGCAGCGGAAGCCTGGGGGAATCCGTGCCGACCGCCAGTTGGCGCTCGATCTCGCCCACATACCACCGGACCCCGTCCAAGCAGCGGTCCACGTCGGCACAGGCCAGCCTCCACGGCTTGCCTATCTCCCAGACCAGCAGCAGGGCCAGCAGGTCGCGGTGCTCGGTCATGGCATCTACCGCCGTGGTGACCCGGGCCCGGCGCTCCTCGAGGTCGACGCGGCACCAGTCTCGGTGTTCGGTGACGGCGTGGGCCACCGCCTGGTTGGCCTCGTCCAGATCCACCCGGGGGGGCCCCGGGATGGGGGTGCCGTCCACCGGGTTCACGTGGTCGCCGGGTATCCCCACCCGACGCCATTCCCCTCGCGTCAGGTTCCGCAAGCGGTCCGAATCGAAGGCCTCAGGCGCCACCGAAACGCAGCGGGCATAGGTCTCCCACCACGAGGTACCCGGCTTGAGGACAAGGCTCACGGAGGCTCCTAGCGCATCGCGCCCACCCCGGGCCGGGGCTGACGGTGCTCGGTAGAAAATAGTCGAGGAACCGTGCCGGGCGGTGAGGGGCGGCCCCGGGAAACCTTGGTCGACCTCGATATCACCGCGCGGTAAGGTGCCGTCCTTGCCATAGTCCGAGGGAGACGTCATGAGCCAAGCGGCACCGGATTACCGGTTCATCACCTACGAATCGTTGGACGACGGGACGATCGTGCGCATCATGCTCAACCGTCCCAAGCAGCGCAACGCCCAGAGCCGAGGTCTGCTCGTCGAGCTCGGTGACGCTTTCGCCCGGGCCGAGGTCGACGACACGGTGCGGGTGGTGATACTCGGGGGGAACGGCTCCATGTTCTCCTCGGGCCATGACCTCGGCAGCTCCGACTCGCGCGAGGAGATGCTGCCCGGTCCCAACCAGCACGAGTCGTGGCGAACCAACGGCGGCGGACGGGAGGGCGCGGAGCGGATGATGCTGCAGGAATGGCACTACTTCTTCCAGAACACGCTGCGGTGGCGCAACCTGCGCAAGATAACCATCGCCGAGGTCCACGGACCGGTGTTCGCCGCCGGGTTGATGCTGGCCTGGGCCTGCGACCTGATCATTGCCGCCGAGGGAACCACCTTTGCCGACGTGGTCGGTACCCGCCTCGGCATGTGCGGCCTCGAGTACTTCGCCCATCCCTGGGAGTTCGGGCCCCGCAGGGCCAAGGAACTCCTGCTCACCGGCGACTCCATCGACGTCGAGGAGGCCCACCGGCTGGGCATGGTCTCGAAGATCTTTCCTGCCGACCAACTCCCGGGTATGACCCTCGAGTTCGCCCGCCGAATAGCTCGCATCCCCACCATGGCCGCGTTGCTCATCAAGGAATCGGTCAACCAGAGCGTGGACAACATGGGCTTCTACACCGCGCTGAACGCCTGCTTCACTATCCACGAGCTGAACCACTCCCACTGGGCCTGGGTCCACGAGGACCGCTTTCCGGCGGCCACCCCGGCCGACGGCATCGACGACTGGCGTAACCCCCCGCCGGTCGTCCCGGCGGTGAAGGACCGCCCTCGCGCCGACAGCCCGACCTGAGCGGCGCGGCAGACCACATGGAGTTCTACGTCTTTCTCCCACAGATGAGGATGACCCTCGACGCCATCGTCGAGCGCTCCCGGGCGGCCGAGACGGCCGGCTTCACCGGGATGACGGGGATGGACCATCTGGCCCCCCCGATGGCGTTCCAGTCGCCGATGTACGAGGCCATGGTCACTTCCACCTGGATCGCCGCTCGCACCGAGACGCTGAGGGTGGGATCGCTGGTGCTCTGTGACTCCTTCCGCCATCCCGCCCTTCTGGCCCGGGAGGCGGTTTCCATCGACCATGCCTCGGGAGGTCGGTTCGATCTGGGCATCGGTTGGGGCTCGGTGCCCGATGAGCTCGGGGTGTTCGGCGTCGGCAGCACCGAGCCCAGGGTCCGGGTGGGGCGCCTCAAGGAGACCCTCGAGATACTCGAGGCGCTGTGGTCGGGCGAGTCGTTCGACTACCAGGGCGAACATTTCAGCCTCCGTGGCGCCCAGCAGACCCCGACCCCGCTCGGGCGCATCCCCATCGTCATCGGCGGCGCCGGACCCAAGACCATGGAGCTGGTCGCCGCCCACGCCGATTGGTGGAACGTCCACGTCGGCATCCTGGACGAACTCGAGCGTATGCGGCCGCGGGCGGGAAAGGCTCGGCTGTCGCTTCAGACCTACGTGTCCTTCGTGGACTCCGAGGAGCGGCGGGCCGACATCGAGCAGACCACCCGGCGCCGCTTCGGGGACGGCCCGGTCATCGGGTCGGCGGCCCAGCTCGTCGACCACTTCGGCGAGCTGTCCGAGCGTGGCGTGGAGAGGGTCTACGCCTGGTTCTGCGACTTCGCCGTACCGGAAACCCTCGCCGCGTTCGGCGAGGGCGTCATCGCCGCGCTGCGCTGAGCCATCAGCGGGGAAAGGCCGCCGCACCGGCGCGCAGACAGAACGCCACCAGGTGGTCTACCTCCGCGGGAGTCGGCCCCGTGGCCGCCCACAGGTGCGCCGACACCTGCCCCAGCAGCGCGTGCGCCAGCAGGACGGCGTCGCAGGAGGGATCGTGGCCGCCCAGTTCGGTGAGGGGGCCCACCAGAAGCGCACCAATGGTCACCGCGGCCTCGTTGCGGTTGCCCCCCGAATGCTCACCTCCGTTCCACAGGACGGCCAGAGTGGTGGCGGCGATCTCGCCGTCGGCCTGCGAAAGGACTCCCTCCACCCACCGCCGGACCCGGCCCTCAGGTGTCAACTCCTTGGCCATCTGATGGGCGAGGTAACCGGCGAGGCGCTCGGTGCCGTCCTCGACGAGGGCCGCGACCAGCGCCGCCTTGGAGGGGAAATGGCGGTAGAACGCCTCGTTGGACA
This sequence comes from Actinomycetes bacterium, assembly GCA_021838445.1. Classification (GTDB taxonomy): domain Bacteria; phylum Actinomycetota; class Acidimicrobiia; order Acidimicrobiales; family Palsa-688; genus JAKCDU01. Next base: position 62,708 of record JAKCDU010000006.1, read on the forward strand.
GGCCCGACGCGGCGACGATGTCAGCTACCCGCGGTCGGGTGGCCGTCCCATGGAGGCGGATCAAGTCGAGGGCGGCGTCGAGCAGGCGGCGCACCTCCGAGGTGTAGTCAGCACCGCGGCGGGCCAGGGTGCGACCGGCGATGCGCGCCGCCACGTCGCCCCCGGCCCGGTCGGCGTCACCGCCACTCCCCGGCCCCGCCGGACCGTTCCGCAGAATTGCATTCTGAACCATGAGAATTCTATTCTGGCACCCGATCAGAGGGAGGGTGCAAATGGCATGGGACTTCGAGACCGATCCCGAGTACCAGGAGAAGCTGGACTGGGTCGACCAGTTCGTCAGGAACGAGGTGGAGCCGCTCGACTACGCCTTCCCCCACCTGCAGTTCGTCCCTCTCGACGACGCCCGGCGCAAGATAGTCGATCCGCTCAAAGATGAGGTCCGACGCCAGGGTCTGTGGGCCACCCATCTCGGCCCCGAACTTGGCGGGCAGGGCTTCGGCCAGCTGAAGCTGGCCCTGCTCAACGAGATTCTGGGTCGCTCCCACTGGGCGCCCATCATCTTCGGCACCCAGGCCCCCGACACGGGCAACGCCGAGATCATCGCCCACTACGGAACCGACGAGCAGAAGTCCCGCTACCTGCAGCCCCTGCTCGACGGTGAGTGCTTCTCGTGCTACTCGATGACCGAGCCGCACGCCGGGGCCGACCCGACGCTGTTCAAGACCCAGGCCGTCAAGGACGGCGACGAGTGGGTGATCAACGGCTGGAAATACTTCTCCTCCAACGCCCGAACGGCGTCTTTTCTCATCGTGATGGCGGTGACCAACCCCGAGGTGAGCCCGTACAAAGGGATGTCCATGTTCCTCGTTCCTACAGACACTCCTGGTGTCAAGATCGAACGGAACGTAGGTCTGTGGGGTGAACCCATCAACGACGGCTTTCACGCCCTCATCCACTACGAAGAAGTTCGGGTGCCCGACACCGCGCTGCTCGGCGGGGAGGGTCAGGCGTTCGTGATAGCCCAGACTCGCCTCGGGGGAGGGCGGATACATCACGCCATGCGGACCATCGGTCTGGCCCAGAAGGCCATCGACATGATGTGCGAGCGGGCTCTCAGCCGCAACGTCTCGGGCGGCCTTCTCGCCGAGAAGCAGTTCGTGCAGGGCTACATCGCCGACTCCTACGCCCAGCTGAAGCAGTTCCGGCTGTTCGTGCTCTACGCCGCGTGGGAGATCGACAAGTACAACGACTACAAGCGGGTACGCAAGGACATCGCCACCGCCAAGGTAGTGATGCCCACCGTCCTCCACGACATCGCCTGGCGGGCCATGCAGATCCACGGGGCTCTGGGCACCACCAACGAGATGCCGTTCTTCGGGATGATCCACGGAGCAGGGGTCATGGGCCTCGCCGACGGCCCCACCGAGGTGCACAAGGCGACCGTCGCCCGCCAGGTGCTGCGTGACTACCGGCCGACCGACGGCATGTGGCCGACGGAATGGATCCCGGGCAAGATCGACGCCGCCCAGGCCAAGTTCGGCGAGCTGATGGAGCTCGAGGTGGGCAACCTGTGATCGACGTCGAGCGTCTGACGACCTGGATGGACGACGTCGGGCTGCCCGGCGGAGGGGAGCCGGTACAGCACCGGTACCTCTCGGGTGGCTCGCAGAACGAGATCTACGAGATCAGACGCGGCGACCTTCACGCCGCCTTGCGGATCCCTCCGCCGTCGGCCCCTGAAAGCCGCGACGCCGGCATCCTACGGGAGTGGCGAATCATCGCCGCCCTCGAGGGCACCGACGTGCCCCACACCACCGCCATCGGGATGTGCGAGGACCAGTCGGTGCTCGGACGGTCGTTCTACCTGATGGGGTTCGTAGACGGCTGGTCGCCCATGGAGACCGGTCGGCGGTGGCCCGAGCCGTTCCACACCGACCTGGAGGCCCGCCAGGGGCTGGCCTTCCAGCTCGTCGAAGGCATCGCCCTGCTCGGCAACGTCGACTGGCAGGCGGCGGGACTGGCCGACCTCGGCCGCCCCGACGGGTTCCACGAGCGCCAGGTGGACCGCTGGACCGCTTTCCTGGAGCGCATCAAGGGTCGGGACCTGCCCGGCTTCGCGGAGGCCGCGGCCTGGCTGCGCCGTAACCGCCCCATCGACTTCGTCCCGGGGCTCATGCACGGCGACTACCAGTTCGCCAACGTCATGTTCCGCCACGGGGCCCCGGCCCGGCTGGCCGCCATCATCGACTGGGAGATGGGCACCGTCGGCGATCCCAAGCTCGACCTCGGCTGGGTCGTCCAGTCCTGGCCCGACGACACCGACGACCCGTCCCTTACCGGACTCGGGTACGCCGACATGTACGCGATGCCCTCCAAGGACGCCATCGTGGGTCACTACGCCGAGGTGTCGGGCCGCCAGGTCGACGACCTCGACTACTACCTCGTCCTGGCCAAGTGGAAGCTCGGCGTGGTCCTCGAGCAGGGCTACCAGCGACGAGGCGACGACGAGAAGCTCAATGCGTTCGGCCCGATCGTCCTCGACTTGATGAGAGGCGCCGCCGACCTGGCGGAATCCACCGACTACGGGCGCTGAGCGGGCCCGTGAAAGCAGCCGTCTGCCCCCGCTACGGCGGGCCCGAAGTGGTCGAGTTACAGGACCTGCCACCGCCCGACCCGGCTCGGGGACAGGTCCTGGTCCGCATCGAGGCGGCCGCGGTCAACTTCCCCGATGTCTTGATCATCGCCGACCGCTACCAGGTGACGCTGCCCCCGCCTTTCATCCCGGGCAGCGAGTACGCCGGCGTGGTCACGCGGGTGGTCGACGACGACGGACCGTTCGAGGTCGGCCAGCGGGTCTTCGGCACGGCCATGTCCGGGGCCTTCGCCGAGCAGATCGCCGCGCCGGTCTCGTCGCTCAGCGCAGTGCCACCAGGGATTGGGCCGAGGCAGGCCGCCGCCTTCGGCGTGGCCCACCGCACCGCCTACCACGTGCTGCGGTCGGTTGCCGCCCTCGGCGCCGACGAGGACCTGGTGGTGCTGGGAGCCGGTGGCGGGGTCGGCCTGGCGGCGGTGGCCCTCGGACACCACATGGGGGCGCGGGTGACCGCCGTCGCGTCGTCGGCGGAGAAGCTCGCGGCGGCCGCCGCCCAGGGTGCCCGGCATCTCATCGACCACCGCTGTGCCGACGTGCGCGCCACCCTCAAGGAGCTGCTCCCCGGGGGCGCCGACGTGGTGGTGGATCCGGTGGGGGGAGCCCTGTCCGAGCCGGCGCTGCGCTCGCTGCACTGGGGCGGGCGGTTCGTGACCGTCGGGTACGCCTCGGGCGAGATCCCCCGCATCCCGCTCAACCTGGTCCTGCTGAAGGGGGTGCACGTGCTGGGCTTCGAGTTCCGCGGCTTCGCGACCCATTGCCCCGCCGAGGTGGACCGCAACGAGAGCGAGCTGATGGGCCTGTTGGCCGGCGGCCGGGTCGTGCCCCACATCGGGGCGACCTTCGCCTTGGAAGAGGCGGCGGCGGCCCTGCGCCACGTGGCCGAGGGCCGGGCCGTCGGCAAGGTCGTGCTCGACGTCGCGTCGAGCCAATAGCTTTGACTCCGGTGCCGGGGTTCGGCGTCGGGGGAGGTGGCGGGATGCGCAGGGCCCTGTCGGGGATATCGGTGGTCGAGCTCGGTGGCGGGATCGCCGCGTCCTACTGCGCCAAGCTGCTCGGCGACCTCGGTGCAGACGTGGTCAAGGTCGAGCCACCGGGCGGCGACGCCCTGCGGCGGACGGCGGCCGACCCGGGACGGTCCCGGTCGGGCCTGGTCGTGCACCTGAACACCAGCAAGCGCAGCGTCGAGCTTTCGAGCGATTCCCTGTCGGATCGCCGGGCCCTCGAAGAGATGGTCGCCGGTTGCGATCTGGTCATCGAGTCCCGCCCCGGAGCCACCCTCGCCGCCTGGGGCATCGACGCCGACCGCCTGGTCGGCCAGCATCCCGGGCCGTCGGTGGTCCACATCAGCGGCTTCGGCCGGACCGGCCCCTACCGCGACTACCTGTGGGACGACATCGTCGTCCAGGCGGCCAGCGCCGCGTTCTTGACCCAGGGGTCCGTCGGGCCGGTCCCTTTGAAGCTGCCCCGCCACGTCGCCCTCTACTTCGTGGGCCACATGGCCGCCCTGGCTGGCACCGCGGCGGTGATGGCCGTCGAAGCCGGCCAGCCGAGCTCGCTGATCGACTGCGCCGCGGTTGAGGTGCTGGCGTCCTTACCGTTCCGCCAGGCCTTCCTCCTCGGATACCAGTACCGAGGGCGGACCCCTCCCCCCGACGACGCGGCCGCTTCAACCCCGACGCTCATACCGACCGGGGTGTTCCCCTGCGCCGACGGTTACGTGGCCCTCATGTCCACCACCCAGCAGCTGCAGGAAATGCTTCAGGTCCTCGACGACCCCGACGCCAAAGAGGCCTTCGCCCGGCCCGACGCCTTCGAGCGGCCCGAGACCAAGGAGGTTCTCGACGTCGCCGTCTACAACTGGTTGCTGTCGCGCACCCGGGCCGAGGCCACCGCGCTGGCCCAGGCCGCGGGCTGGCCGCTCGCCGGGGTCTACGACGCGGGGGAGATCCTCGAAGCCGATCACCTCCACCAACGCAACTACTGGGTGCACAGCGACGACCCAGAGCTCGGTTCCGTGGACCTGCCCGGGCCGTGGTGCCGCTTGGCCGAGGGCGGCTGGGCCCTGCGCTCCACGGCACCGGCTCCGGGCCAGCACACCGCCGAGGTGCTAGCCGGTCTCGGACACGACGCCGCCCCCCGCCGCCGGCCCGCCGCCGGGGCGGGGAGCGCCGGGGCGGGGAGCCCTCGAGCGGGGAGCCCTCGAGCGGAGAGTGTCGGGGCGGCAACTGTCGAGGAGTTGACACCGGATGGTGGCCACGAGCGGATCGCTCCCGGCGGCCTTCCGGCGGTGGCCGCCAGCGCGGCGCGGCCCCCGCTGCACGGGGTGCGGGTGCTCGACCTGACGGTCGTATGGGCGGGGCCCTACGCCACCATGCTGCTCGCCGATCTCGGCGCCGAGGTCATCCGGGTGGAGAACCCGTTCGTCCTGCCCCCCACCACCAAGGGCTACCACCCCCGTCCGGTCCTCACCAACCCGGGAATGCTCGGCTCCCTCTACGGGCCAGCCCGGCCGGGGGCCCCGGACCGCCCCTGGAACCGCCACGCCATGAACAACTCACTGGCCCGCAACAAGCTTTCGGTGACCATAGACAACCGCCGCCCCGAAGGGCTGGAGCTGGTCATGCGCCTGGCCGAGCGCAGCGACGTCCTGATGGACAATTTCAAGGCCAACGGGCTCGAGCGCATCGGCATCGACGTGAGCGAGCTGCAGAGGCGCAACCCCCGGCTGGTGATAGTGCGCCTCCCCCCGACCGGGCTTACCGGGGACTGGGCCGCCTACACCGGCTTCGGCGCCCAGTTCGACGCTCTGAGCGGGCTGTCGGCGGTCTGCGGCCACCTCGGCTCGGATCCGACCACCACCCCGGCCACGACCTACATGGACGCCGCTTCGGGCCCGGCCGGTGCGATGGCCGTGCTGGCCGCCCTGCGCTACCGCCGGGCCACCGGAAGAGGCCAGTTCGTGGAGATCTCCCAGAGCGAGAACGTCATGAGCCACCTGGGCGAGATGTTCGTCGACCACCAGCTGGGCATCACCGCCGGGCGGCTCGGAAACCGCCACGAACGCCACGCCCCGCAGGGCCTGTACCCGTGTGCCGGCCCTGACCGCTGGGTGGCACTGACCGTGCCCGACGACGGGACCTGGCGCCGTCTGGCCGGCCTGCTCGACGAGGTCGAGGGGGCCGACGACCCCCGCTTCACCGACGACCCCCGCTTCACCGACGAGCCGTCGAGGCGACTCCACCACGACGAGCTCGACCGCATCATCTCGCGCTGGACCGCCCGGCGGGATCCCATCGAGGCCTTCCACGTCCTGCAGGCGGCGGGAGTACCCGCTGGCCCTCTCCTCGACGACCCGACGCTGAGCAACGACCCGAACCTGGCCGAGCGGGGTTGGTTCCGCCCACTCGCGAGCGCGGATGTGGGCGAGCACCTCCACCCGGGCCCGGCCTTCACCGGCCTGCATCTGGCCTGGTGGCGAGGCTCTCCCACCCTCGGCGAGGACAACGAGTACGTCTACAAGGAGATCCTCGGTGTCAGCGACGCTGACTACGCCCGCTATGCCAAAGAGCACATCCTGGCCACGGACTACCTCCAAGCCGACGGGACGCCGTTCTAGAGGGCCCGGGCGGGGATCCGCAGTTCCGCCGCGGCGATTCCTCGCTCCCCTATAGTCCGAAGATGCGAGCTGTGGTCGTAGGAGCATCCAGCGGGCTGGGCCGCTGTATTGGTATCGGTTTGGGTCGTCGGGGGGCCCGAGTGGCGCTGCTGGCCCGGAGACGGGACCGCCTCGAATCGGCCGCCGCCGAAGCCGGCGAGGGCGCGTTGGCCATCGCCTGCGACGTGACCGACGAGCAGTCCTGCCGCCGAGCCGTCGCTGACGCCGTCGCGGGACTGGGCGGTATCGACGCTCTGGTCTATGCCACCGGTGTGGGCCCGCTGGCCCGCCTGGCCGACATCGATGCCGCTACCTGGCAGCAGACGTTCGCGACCAACGTCACCGGCGCCGCCATAGTCACCGGTGCGGCCCTCCCGCACCTGACGGAGTCCTCGGGGGCGGCGGTCTACCTGTCGTCCATCAGCGCCAGCCTCACTCCCCCCTGGCCCGGCCTCGGCGGCTACATAGTGAGCAAGGCGGCCCTCGAGAAGCTGGTCGAGGCGTGGCGGGTGGAGCACCCGGGGGTGGGCTTCACCCGCCTGTCGGTCGGCGACTGCGCAGGGGGTGAGGGCCACGGGGCCACCGAGTTCAGCGCCGGTTGGGACATGGAGGTGGCGAGCGAGGTGATGCCGATCTGGCTGGCACGCAACTACATCGCCGGCGCCCTACTCGACGTCGACGACCTGGTCGGTGCCGTCGACTTCGTGCTCCGCCTCGGCGCCGGCGCCAGCGTCCCGAGCATGGTGGTGACGCCGCGCCCGGTCCAGTAGACGGCGTTCAGGCGCCCGCCGTCATGGCCTCGCCGAGGTAGAGACCGAGCACTTCGGACCCGGCCCTGGAGGCGGCCCCGTACCAGGCGACATTTCCCCGCTGCAGGATCAGGCAGTCGTCGGCGAAGGCCAGCGCCCGGTGCACGTACTGCTCGATCATGACGACCGACGCCCCCATCGACCGGGCCCGGTCGAGCCCCTCGAAGACCAGGTCGACCATCATGGGCGCCAGGCCGAGCGACATCTCGTCGGCCACGATCAACTTCGGGTTGGTCGCGAGGGCCCGGGCCAACGAGAGCATCTGCTGCTCACCGCCTGACAGTGAGCCGGCGAGCTGACGTCGCCGCGACGCCAGCACCGGGAATATCTCGAGCGCCGTGGCCAAGGCCTCCTTGCGGGGTCGCCGCCCGTCGACCGCCGCCGCGGCCATCTTCAGATTGTCCAGGACGCTGAGGCTGCGGAACACCCCCCGGCCTTCGGGTAGGTGGACGAGCCCGACCCGCCGGATGCGGTCCGCCGGCCAGGCGGCCATGTCCTGGCCCCCGAACATCACCCGGCCGCCATGGGGCCGGACCAGGCCGGACACGGCCCGCGCCAAGCTGCTCTTGCCCGCCCCGTTGGGTCCGACCACGGCCAGGACCCGACCGGGTGGCACCTCGAAGGACACCGCGCTCAGGGCGATGGCATCGCCGTAGCGGACCGACAGGTCCTCGACCCTCAGCGACTCGCTGGCGATTCCCGCACCACCGGCGGCGTCGGCCGACGGTCGTGCGATCAGGGCGGCGTCCCTGATGTCGAGGTCGGGCTGGGAGCCGACCCCCTGGCCGGTCGGGCTGCTCCCGGCCTCGATCTCCTCGCCGAGGTAGGCGGCCCGCACCGCCGGGTTGGCCCGAACCTCGGCGGGGGTGCCACTGGCGATGAGCGCCCCGAAGTCCAACACGTTGATGTGGCTGCACAGGCGCATGACCATCTCCACGTCGTGTTCGACGAGGAGGATCGAGATGCCCCAATCCTCGGCGACTCGCGCCAGCGTCTGCTCGAACTGCTCCGACTCGGTGGAGTCCAGCCCCGATGACGGCTCGTCGAGGAGCAGCACCGACGGCGCCGATGCCAGCGCCCGCCCGAGCTCGACCAAGCGGGCCGATCCGAGGGGGAGCCCGAGGGCTGAGCGGTTGGCGATGGGGCCCATGCCGAGCACATCGATCAGGTCGTCCACCTTGGCCGTCTCCTCGGCCTGCGGCCGTTTGAGGCTGCCGAGGGTGAACAGGTCCGACCACACCCGGCGCCTGGCCGTACGCACCCGGTGGGCCAGGCTCAGGTGCTGGCGTACCGTCAGGCCGGGGAACAGCTCGGGGTGCTGGAAGGTTCGGGCCAGGCCCAGAGTCGCTCGCGCCTGCGGCCGGGCCGTCGTCACCTCCTGGCCGTGCATGAACACCTTGCCGGTGGTAGGAGTCAAAAGACCTGACAGCACGCCGAACAGGGTGCTCTTGCCCGCACCGTTGGGGCCGACCAGGCCGACTATGCGGCCGGGAGGGACGCTCAGATCGACGTCTCGGACGGCGACGAGACCACCGAAGCGGACCGTGACACCGCGGCACTCGAGGCGGTGCCCGGAGGTGGCCGAACCCTGGGGAACGCCCGAGGGGGAGGTCACCGCGCTCACTTGGCCGCCTCCGCCGGGATGGCGTTGCCGGCGGAGCCGACCATGACCGGCGGCGCCGGCCCGTCGGCCGCCGATCCGGGAGTAGCCACGCCCACGCTGGGGCCTCCGGCGATCAGACCGCGCAGCTGGCGACCCACCTGAACGACCACACCTTCTGGGTTGCGGGCCACGCCGATGGCACCGAGGCCGAACAGAATGGTCGGGACTTGACCCCACCGGGTCGGGACGTAGGTGCTGAACACGGCGTTCATGACGGTGAACATGATGCCGGCGACCGCAGCACCGGTGATGGTGCGCACACCCATCGTCACGACTATGGCCAGCCAGACCAGGCCCTCGTAGGTCGAGTACGACTGGGGCTGGGCCACGTTGGCGTACAGGGCCAGGAATCCCCCGCCGATGGCCGCCACGAACGCCGCCAGGCCGCCCACGATCACCTTCACCTGCAGCACGCTCAGACCGAGCGTGCGCGACGCGGCCTCGCTGTCGCGCACCGCCCGCAGGGCCATCCCGCTGGTGGAGCGGCGCAGGTTGACGGTGAGGGCGGCGATTATCACGAATACCGCGAGGGCGACATAGGCCAGCACCAGATCGCTCTGGGCGAACGACGGCCGGTACAGGGGCAGACCCAGCCCGCCCTGGGCGAAGCGGTTGCGGGTGAACACCAACTGCTCGACGATGAGGCTGAAGGTGAAGGTGGTAAGAGCCACGTACAGGTCACCCAGTCGGATGGTGAGAACGCCGAGGACGGACCCGGCCACCCCGGCGATGACCGCCCCCATCAGAATGGCCAGGAGGACGGGGACGTGCCAGTAGGTCACGAACTGGGCCCCGGCCATGGCGCCGGTGGCCGCGAACATGATCTGTGACAGCCAGAGCATCCCGCCTTCACCGGTCACCACCGTGAAGGTCAAGAAGGTGATGGCGTAGCAAATACCCCATGCTCCCTGACCGAGCCAGTAGGAACCGAAGCCCTTGAGGATCAGCGGGAGCACCGCCACGATCACCAACGGCAGCGCGCTCACGGCGGCGCCCCGCTTGTTGACCTCGGTCATCTCGGCGCCGGCTTCGGCGGCGTCCTGGGTGGCCGGCCGGATGGCCTGGTCGAGCGGACCGGCGGCCCCGGCGCCCTCGTCGAGGGAGCCCGACCGGATCAGGTAGACGATCAGGGCGACCAGGATGAAACCGAAGGGGATGCTCGGGATGATGGCCGCGGTCAGCGAACTGTTGGCCGGGAGGTACTTCTGGATCACGTCGGTCACCACCCCCATGACCAGGGCGGCCCCGACTGCCATGGGCAGGGAGCGCAGACGGGCCACCACCACGGCGGCGAAGGCGGCCGCCATGAGGTTGCTCATCCCGACCATGTCCAAGCCCTGGCTGGGAGCCACCAGGATGCCGGCCAGGCCGGCCAGCGCCGTGGTGGTGGCCCAGACCCCGAGGGCCACCCGGTTGGGGTTGGTGCCCGACAGGGAGGCCATGGCCTCCGAGTCCACCAGGGCCCGCACCTCGAGGCCGACGTCGGTGAAGCGCAGGACGGCCGTCCCGACGACCACGATGAAGAGCAGGAACCCGTAGGTGATCACCTGGTCGGTGGTGACCGGGCTGCCGAGGAAGTGGTAGGGCTTGTCGGTCAGGGAGGCCAGCCCGGGGGCCGACGTGATCGACGCGGAGTTGGGGAAGATCACCCCGAGCACGGCGGGCAGGGCCACGTACAGGCCGATGGTGCACACCAGCTTCACCAGCGTGGACTTGCCTCTGATGTAGCGGAAGAGGATCAGGTAGAGGAAGATGCCGAGAGCCGGCCCCACCACCAGGATCGAGACCAGGCCGGCGCTGTAGGTGGTCCACCCGTGCTGAGAGTTGAGCCAGTAGTAGATGCGAGCCACGAAATAGGCCATGGCCGCGAACGAGAAGTTGAGAACTCCGGCCGACACGAACGTGACCGTCAGGCTGGCCGAGGCAATAGCGTAGATAGCACCGAGAGCCAACCCGGCTATGACGTACTGGAGCATCCTCTCACCCTCCGGACTGGTGCTGCTGTCAGCCGTCGGCTTGGCCGAGCGACCCCCCGTGACCACAGGCTAGCAATTTCGACGCAGGCATCAAGACGCGCTGATATCAGGGAGTGCCATCTGCGTCGAGGCGGCGATCGTAGAGACCTTTGACGATGACGTCGATGTTCAGTACCGTCGCCGTTGCACCAGCCGGCCTGCCAGACCGGACTCGGGAAAGGGAGGCTCGTGGCCACAGCGCCTAGATTGGAACCGGCCCACGGCCCGGGGGGGACGACATGCTCTTGGAACTGACACCGGATCAGGACTTCCTGCGCGAGACCACCTCGAAGTTCCTCGCCAGCCAGGTCCCGGTAGGGGAGATCCGCCGCCTCTGTGACGACCGGCTCGGCTACGACCCGGGCTACTGGAAGCGGGGCGCCGACCTGGGCTGGACCTCGCTGCTCGTGAGCGAGGAGCGAGGCGGCGGCTCGGTCAGCGGGCGGGGTCTGATCGACCTCACCCTCCTCGCCCACGAGTTCGGCGCTCACGCCGCGCCCGGCCCCCTCGCCCCGGCCAACGTGGTCGCCGGCGCTTTGGCCGAGTTCGGCACCCATCCCGACGTCCTGGCCGCCCTGCTCGACGGTTCGGCCGTGGCGGCGTGGTGCTGGGAGGAGCCGGGAGGGCTGATCGGGGGCCGGGAACTCGAGTTGGACATCACGGTGGAGCGCGGGGACCTCGTGTTGAACGGCCGGAAGAAACCCGTCGAGGCCGCCGCCGACGCCGACCACCTGCTCGTCACCGGGCGCAGCGGTGGGGGGCTCACGCAGGTCCTGGTCGCAACCGGAACCCCAGGGGTGACGGTGGAGCGGCTGCAGAGCGTCGACATGACCCGTCGCTATGCGGCGCTGCGCTTCGACGACGTGAGGCTGCCGGGCGAGTCAGTGGTGGGCGAGGTGGGCGGAGCCGGGCCGGCCGTGGAACGTCAGCTTCATCAGGCCCTGGTCATCCAACTCGCCGAGACCGTCGGCACCTTGGACCGAGCCTTCGCCATGACCCTCGAATGGGCCTTCGACCGGTACTCCTTCGGCCGGCCGCTCGCTTCCTACCAGGAGCTCAAACACCGCTTCGCGGACATGAAATCGTGGGTCGAAGGCGCCCACGCAATCGCCGACGCGGCGGCCGACGCGGTCGACGAGGGCCGGCCCGAAGCCGCCGCCCTGGTGAGCGCGGCCAAGGCTTTCAGCGGGCGGTACGGCCTGGAGCTGATGCAGGACTGTGTACAGATGCACGGCGGCATCGGGGTCACCTTCGAGCACGACCTGCACCTGTTCATGCGCCGGGCCACGGCCAACGCCGCCATCTTCGGGACGGCGGCCGACCACCATCAACGCCTGGCCCGGATCACCATCGAGGAGGACTCCCGGTCATGACCGCAGACACCGCCGAGGACCTGGACCGCTTCCGCCAGCGGGCCGGCGCCTGGATCCGCTCCAACCTCCGACCACTCGATCACGCGGCGTTGGCCGCGGCCACCGCCGGTGAGCTGGACGAGGAGGAGGAGTTGGCCGCCATCCAGCACGAGCGCCAGCTGATGCGGATGATGTTCGACGCCGGCTTCGCGGGCATCACCATCTCCCCCGAGTACGGCGGCCAGGGCCTCACCCCGGCCCATCAGCAGGCCTTCAACGAGGAGCTGTCGGGTTTCGAGCACCCCTCCCGCCTGATGGTGCCGAACCTTTCGCCGTGCGCCGCGGTGCTACTCGACTTCGGCACCGAGGAGCAGAAGAAGACCCACATCCCGGCCATCCTCAAAGGCGAGGAACTGTGGATGCAGTTGCTCTCCGAGCCGAGCGGCGGCTCGGACGTGGCGGGGGCTCTGACCACAGCGGTGCGCGACGGTGACGAGTGGGTGCTCAACGGCTCGAAGATATGGACGACCGGCGCCTGGTGGTCGGATTGGGGCCTGTGCCTGGCCCGGACCAACTGGGACGTGCCCAAACACCGCGGCCTGACGGTGTTCATGCTGCCGCTGCACCGCGATGGCGTCGATGTGCACCGCATCGAGATGATCAACGGGTCCAAGGAGTTCTGCCAGGAGTTCCTGACCGACGTGCGCGTCCCCGACACCGACCGGATCGGCGAGGTGGACAAGGGCTGGACCGTCGGCACGCGGTGGATGTTCCACGAGCGGATGCTCTACAACTCCCCGCTCATAACGATGCCCGCCTTCGGCCGACCAGCGACCAGCTCGGTGTCGCCGGTCGAGGTGGCCCGCGACCGGGGCCGGCTCGATGACCCACTCGTGAGGGACCTCATCGGCGAGGCGGCCATGCTGGACCTGGTGGGCTCCCGGCTACAGCAGCGCATCGCCCAGGGAGTGCGAACCGGCCACCTGTCCGACCAGGGCGCAGCCATCGCCCGCCTGTTCGGCGGCGTGGCCGGGGCCCGGGCCCGGACCATCACCTTCCAGATCGCCGGCGAGGCGGGAGCCGCCTGGTCGCAGCACGACGGGGCGGCGGCCGGCCGCGGCACCGACTTCTTGATGCGCCAGGCCGGTTGCATCGGAGGGGGCACCACCGAGATGGCCCGCAACGTGGTCAGCGAACGCGTGCTCGGGATGCCGCGGGAGCGCTCGGTGGACCGCGACGTTCCCTTCCGTGAAGTGCCGCGGGGCCCTTCGTCTGACGCCCGGAGCCGCGCTTGACGGCCACACCGGCGCCGAGCGACGCCGGTCGCTGAAGCAGGGACGGGACCGTGACAGACTCTTGCGAAGTGGACGTCTCGATGACAGCAGATCTCACCAACGACAGGCCCGGCGGTCCACGGTCGCGTAAGGGGGCGGAGACCCGGGCCCGGCTGCTGGCCGCGGCCAAGGAGATATTCGAGGAGGCCGGGTTCCTCGATGCTCGCATCTCCGACATCGCCGAGAGGGCCGGCCTCTCCCACGGGTCCTTCTATCACTACTTCGAGTCGAAGGAGGAGATATTCCGGGAGGTGGCCCAGGCGGTGGAGGAGCAGTTGAGCGCCCCGCTCGGCAGCGTCATCCTCGATCCCACCTCGGAGGCCACCCCCCAGGAGCGGATCCGGGCGGCCATCCGGCTGCACATGCAGAGCTACCGGGACCAGGCCCGCATCATGGGTGTCATCGAGCAGGTCTCCCGCTACGACGCCGAGGTCCGACGGGCCCGACACCAGCGGCTGTCCCGTTACGCCCGGCAGGTCGAGGAGTCCATCCGGCGCATGCAGAGGCACGGGCTGGTGGACCCCGACCTCGACCCGGTCGTCGCCCAGGCCGCTCTGGGCGCCATGACCAGCCGCTTCCCCGAGTCGTGGTTCGTGGAAGGCAACCTCGACTGCGACTTCGATCAGGGGGTGGAACAGATGACCCGGGTCTTCATCAACGCCTTGGGCTTCCGTTCGCCCCCACCGGGCTCACCCCGCCGCCGGGGGGCGGGGACGTGATCCCGGCGCACTGGCGAAGCAGCTAGAGCACCCCTCGGGCATCACCGGGGCGGGAGCGGATCAGATTGTCCTGGGTGAAGGAGGCTACGAGCGTGCCGTCGATGCGGTACACATCGGCCCGGCCGTAGGTGCGGCCCCGGCCGGCGTAAGGGCTGCGGTGGGCGAGGAACATCCACTCGCCGGCCGAGAACGGCTCGTGGAAGGTGATGGTGTGGCCCAGGACGGCGGTGCTGACCGTGTGGTGGGACTGGGCCTGGCCGACCCCCTTGTGCGGCCTCATGGCCGTGGCGATCAAGAAGCCGTCGGTGGCATAGCTGAGCAGGGCCTGACTGATCACCGGGTCGTCAGGAGCTCCATCGAATCTGGTCCACACGTCGAGCTCCGCGGGCCCCACTGCGTCGGGGTCGTTGATGTCCACCCCGCCGGCGATCTCGATCTGCCAGCCCGGGGGGCGCCTCCCACTCGGGGGGGTGAGCGCCGACGTCGCCGGCTCGCGGTAGGTGACGAAATCCGCTTCGTCGGCGCTCAGCAGGACCGTACCCCGGGTGAACAGGCGACCAGCCTGGCTGAACGAGACGGTGCAGCTTCCCACCGACCGGCCGGTGGCGATGGTGTCCACTTCGATGTCCACCGGCTCGGCCGTCGATCCGCTGCGGGCGAAGACGATGTGCAGTGTCTTGACCAGCTTTCCCGGCTGCGAGCGTGCGGCGGCCACGATGGCCTGCCCCATCAACTGGCCGCCGAAGACCACTCCGTGGGCAACCGGCACGTTCCCCGCCCGGTATCGACCCTCACCGGTCGGCTCGAGGTCCAGAGACGCCAGGATGTCGTCCAACTCGTTCATCTGCCATGACCCCCGATCCCCGGCACCTCCAGAAGGTGGCTCCCGGCTCGACCTGACGTGATGGTAGCCATCGGTTCGGACCGGCACCAACATCGATGTCGAAGTTGAACCACGCCCGGGAGGACGGGGCCGGGACCCCAACCGAAGGCATTCCGCTGGCGCACCGTTCCCCTCCGGCCTGAGCCGGGCGACTACCCTTGTGATTTCGACGTCGACTAACATCTTGGTTCTAGACCAGCAGCCACACACCAGTCAGTTCGCTGGAGATCCCGGAGGGGGAAGATGTTCCGCAAGAACACAGCGGTCGTAGGGATGGTCGCTCTCGGCGTACTGGCCGGCGCGTGCAGTTCCAGCTCCCACAGCAGCGGCGGCGCCACCGCCACGACGACCGCCCCGGGCGGACCTTCGGGCACTTCGAGCGCCAGCCCGGGCGGCAAGACCATCACCGTCGGGATCCTGAGCGACCTGACGGGCCTGGCTTCGTCGGGCAACAAGACCACCCCGTTGGGGGTGCAAGCCGGCGCGGTGGTGGCGGCCAAGGACGGCTTCAAGTTCAAGTTCGTCGAGGGCGATTCGCAGACCTCCCCCGCAGCGGTGCTGGCCGCGGCCCAGAAGCTCGTGCAGCAGGACCACGTGGACGCGGTGGTGATGGTCTCGGCCGTCGGCTTCGGCGCCGCCGCCTACCTCAAGCAGCAGGGGATCCCCGTCGTCGGGGTGGCCGAGGACGGTAGCGAGTGGATCACCGACACCAACATGTTCTCGACCTATGGCTTCCTCGACCCGTCCAAGGCCTCGACCACCTTCGGTACCTTCATGAAGATGGAGGGGGGGACCAACCTCGGCTCCATCGGCTACAGCATCTCCCCGTCGTCGGCGGATTCGGCCAAGGGCAACGCCGCGTCGGCCACCGCCGCCGGTCTCAGGGTCGGCTACCTGAACGCCAACTTCCCCTTCGGGAGCACCAACGTGGCGCCCGAAGCCATCGCCATGAAGAGCGCGGGGGTCGACACCTACTACGGGTCGGTCGACCCCAACACCAGCTTCGCCCTGATCCAGGCCCTCCGCCAGAACGGGGTCAACCTGAAGATCGCCCTGCTCCCCGACGGCTACGGTGGTGACCTCCAGCAGGCCGGCCCGGGCGCCATCCAGACCGGTCAGGGCGTGTACTTCTCGCTGTCGTTCGAGCCGGTGGAGATGAACACCACGGCCACCCAGCAGTTCCAAGCCGCCCTCGAGCAGGCGGGCGGCGGATCGGAGCCGACCTACGCCGAGTACGCCGGGTACACCTCCATGGCCCTTCTCGACCAGGCCCTCAAAGTGACCGGGTCGAGCCCCACCCACAGCGCGCTGATCGCCGCCCTCAACGGGGTGAAGAACTTCGATGCGTGGGGCCTGCTCGGCTCGCATCCCTTCGATCTGTCCAATCGGGCCGGCACCGCCACGGGGATCGACTCCTGCCTCTATGTGACCAAGCTCTCGGGTTCCAACTTCGAGACCGTACCCGGCGCCGACCCGGTCTGCGGAAGCCCGCTCCCCTCGGCCTGAGCCGCCCCTCCGGGGTCAAAGGCCAGGGTCAAAGGCCAGGGGCCCGCCGCTCGATGAATTCCGACACCGCCTGGGGGTAGGCCGTGCGGGAGGGACGGAACAGGTCGTGACCGGACCCTTGGATGGTGATCACCTCGACTCCCGGTAGGGTGGCGCGGTATCGGATAGCCCTCTCGTCGTCAATAATGGCATCACTACTGCCACGAGCTACCAACGTGGGTTTGCCGAGGTCGGCCAGCTCGGCCCACATCTCCCGCCCCACCGAATCGGCCTGGATGCCCTCGAGCGCCACCTTGGTGATGGATTCCGGATAGGTCCGGCCTCGCCACGTCGTGGCCCACATCTGCTCCACGAGCTCGGGGGGTAGCCGTACCTCACCGGGCAGGTAGTCGCCGATGGAGATGGTCGCCACCTGATCGGGGCGGCCCAGCGCCAGGCCCAGTCCCGAGCTCGTGCCCCGCGAGAAGGTCATGAGATGGAACCGGTCGACGCCGGACTGGTCGAGGACCGCCTGCAGATCGCCGGCCTGGTCCATCGCCGAGTAGCCGGTCTCGGGGCTGTCGCTGCCCCCTCTCCCCCTAGGGTCGACGATGATGAGACGCCGATGGGCAAACACGTCGAACATGGCGAGATAGTCCGTCGCCCGGTCCACCAGCCCAGGGACGAAGAGCACGGGCAGGCCCGCCGTGGCTTCAGGCGAGTGGTCCAGGTAGTGGATACGCACCCCGCCGCTGTCCGCGAAACCCTCGACGGCCGACACCCCACCGATTCTAGGGGAAGGTCGCCACGGCTCAGGGGGGTCGGTAACATGCCCCATGAAGGAGGGGGGATGGTGTGAAACCGCACTCGTGGCCAGCGAGCAGGAACGACTGCCGGTGACGAACGGAGTCTCCGGCGACGACGGTCCCGGCGCCGAGCGGGCCGGCAGCGACGGCCCCGCCAACGACGGCCGCGGTGATGACACTCCGAGTCGGGAGGGTCGCGACGGTCCGCCGGCGGGGGGGCTCCCCGGCGTCGGGAGGGACGCGCTAGAAGGACTGCGCATCCTGGATCTCACCGGGGGGATAGCCGGACCGCTCGGGGTCCTGCAGCTGGCCGAGCACGGCGCCGACGTGATCAAGATCGAGCCGGTCGGGGGTCGGCCGGGTCGGACCGACCCGGCCTCGCGGGTCCACAACCGCAGCCGGCGGTCGGTCACCGTAGACCTCCACCACCCTGAGGGCCGGGAGGCCTTCCTCCGCTTGGCCGAGACCGCCGACGTCCTTGTCGAGGCCTTCGCCCCGGCCACCGTGGCAGACCTAGGTATCGACTACCGGTCGGTCGAGGGGCGCGCCCCCCGGCTGGTCTACTGCTCGGTGCCGGCCTGGCCTCGCGGCAGCCGGTTCGAGGACATCCCCGGTTACGAGGCCCTGGTCCAGGCCCGCACCGGCCAGCACTGGGAGAACACCAGCTTCCGCCCCGGCCCGGTGTTCCTCCACAGCCCGGTCGCCAGCATGGGGGCCATGTTCCTGGTGCCCATCGGGATAATGGCCGCCCTCTACGCCCGGCGGCGGACCGGCCGGGGCCAGCACCTGGAGGTCTCGCTCCTCCAGGGAATCATGTCGCTCACCACGCAGAACTGGAACTGGACCGATCGGGGCCAGTTCGGCTTGGTCAAGGCGCACCCGGCGGGTATCCACCAGATGTCGGTATTCGAATGCCGCGACGGCGAGTGGGTGCATGCGTCGACCCAGGCCGGTTTGACCCCGACGCGCTCCGAAGCGTCGATCCTCGGCATCGATGAGGTCCCCTTCGAGGCCCTGGTCGCCATGACCCCAGCCGAGCGGGCCGGCTACGAGACCGCCAAGCGGGACGCCTACCGGGCCCTCGACAGGGACGAGGTCATCGAGACCCTCCACTCCCACGGTCTGGGAGCCGAGGCCATCGTCGCCCCCCACGAACGGTGGGGGCATCCGCAGTTGCTGGCCACCGGGTCGGTGGTCCGCGTCGAGGACCCCGACGTGGGGCCCACCACGCAACTCGGCCCGACCATCTTCTTGGCAGCCACCCCGTCCCGGGTGAGAGGGCCGCAGCCGCGGGCCGGTGCCCATACCGACGAGGTACTCGCCGAGGTCGGCTACGACCGATCCGCTCTCGCCGATCTTCGCTCCAAGGGGGTGATCTGAGTGCCGGGACCGCTCGAGGGGCTCCGGGTCATCGACTTCGGGCAGTTCCTGGCCGGTCCCTTCGGGCCGATGTTGCTCGGCGACCTCGGGGCCGACGTGATCAAGGTGGAGCCGACGCGCGGTGACGGTATGCGAGCCAGTGTCGTCGGCTCCTTCATGGGCTGCCAGCGAGGGAAGAGGGACATCGCCATCGACCTGAAGCAGCCCGACGGCCTGCGTATCGCCCTCGATCTGGTGGCTGGCGCCGACATGGTCCACCACAACATGACCCTCGGTACCGCCGACCGCTTGGGGATCGGCTACGAGCAGTGCCGGGCTGTGCGGCCCGACATCTTGTACTGCAACACGTTCATGTACGGAGCGGCAGGTCCGCTGGCCCACATGGGCGGCCTCGATCCTCTCGGGCAGGCCGCATCGGGCATCGAATGGGAGCAGGGTCCCGTCGCCGCCGGCAACCCGCCCATGTGGCACCGCTACGGCCATGGCGATGTGGCGGCGGCCATGCCCTCGGTGACGGCTCTCCTCATAGCGCTCCACCACCGGGAGCAGACCGGGGAGGGGCAGTTCATGTGGACCTCCATCTTCCACGGTTCGATGCTCTACACCGCCGACTCGTGGCTCGACCCGGATGGCCGGCCTTCCCCCCGCCCCACCCTCGATCGGGAGCAGTTGGGCCTCGGTGCCCTCTACCGCCTCTACGAGACCCAGGACGGGTGGCTGCAGCTGGCCGCGGTGGAGGAGGAGCACTGGTCAGCGCTGTGCCGGGCCATCGAGGCCGACCACCTGCTCGACGACGACCGCTTCACCACACCCGCTGGACGCCGCACCCATCGAGACGACCTGACGGCTCTACTGGCAGCCCGCTTCATGGACGACCTCGCCGTCAACTGGAGACGCAGCCTGCGGCGCGCCGGCGTACCGGTGGAGATATCGGCTGACACCTGGGACGGCGAGACCATCCTCTTCGACGAGGACCTGGTGCGCCTGGGCCTGGTCGCCGAGTACCACCACCCTCTCCTCGGACGGGTCCGTCAGTTCGGCAACCTGATCTCCTTCAGCGACACACCGGGCCGTCAGGAGCGGGCGGCCCCGTTGCTCGGCCAGCACACCCGGGAGATACTGTCCGAGCTCGGCTACGAGGAGCCGGCGGTCTCGGACCTGGCCGCCCGAGGTATCGTCTCCTGGCCCGCCGACGACTACCCCTTCCCGGTCTGACCGGTCCTGGCCGGCGGGGACCAAAAGGACGGGGAGGGAGGCCACTCCAGCCCTGACAGCGAAGCCAGGGCGTACACGAGAGCCTGGGTGCCGTCCCGGCCCCGCCGCTGGGCCTGCAACGCGACGTAGAGCTGGTTGGCCAGAGCCAGTCCCGGCAGGGCCAGGCGGGCCCGGCGGGCCTCTTCGAGGGCGATGCCCATATCTTTCACCAGATGGTCGACCGCGAACCCGGGTGTGAAGTCTCCGGCGACCACCCGTGGGGCCAGGTTGGACAGCGTCCAGCTCCCTGCCGCTCCGCTCGTGACCGAAGCCAGGACCGCGGTCACGTCCAAGCCGACCCGGTAGGCATAGAGGAGGGCTTCGGACATGGCCACCATGGTGCCGGCCACGAGGATCTGGTTGACCATCTTGGCGTGCTGGCCGGCGCCCGGACCGCCCTGCCAGACGATGGTCTGGCCCATGGCCTCGAACAGTTCGTGCTGGGCGTCGAAGACCTCCCGGGGGCCGCCGACCATGATCGACAAGGTGGCGTTTCGGGCCCCTGTGTCACCTCCCGAGACCGGCGCGTCGAGCGCCTGCACCCCGTGCGCGGCGGCGCGCTCGGCGATCTCGACGGCGAGGGACGGCTCGCTCGTGGTCATGTCCACGAGCACGGCCCCCGGGCGCGCCCCGGCGAGAAGCCCGTCGTCGCCGAGGACCACCTGGCGTACGTCCTCGGGGTAACCGACCATGGAGAAGACCACCTCGCTGGCCTCGGCCACCTGAGCGGGCGACTCCACCCAGCGCGCCCCCGCCGCGATGAGCGCCTCGGCCCGCCGGTGAGACCGGTTGTACACGGTGACGGGGTGACCGCGGGCGAGGAGGTGACCGCACATGGACGAGCCCATGACGCCGGTTCCGATCCATCCGATGGGGGTCGATTCGGGTTCCACGACCTTCGTTCTTAGCCGATCGGTGACCACCGCCGGCCCCGAGCGCGACCCCACCGTCTGTCGCAGCCGGTCAGGTGACCGCCCCGTCGATCTTGAGCTGGATGATCTGCTCATCGTCGAGACCCAGCTGGCGCAGGAGCTCGTCAGTCTGCTCGGCGAACTGCGGGCCGCGGGCGAGAACGGGGGGCTTCTCGTCGAACTGCACCGGGTTGGCCACGAGGTGGCGCTCGACGCCGTCGGCGTCAATCACCGGGAGCACGCAGCCGTTGGCCAGAACCTGGGGATCCTTGACTATCTCCGACGGGCTCTGGACCGCCGACCACTGCCCTTCGAGGGTCTGCAACTTCTCCATCCAGTAGCTGAAGGGCTCAGCCGCGATGGCCTCGGCCACGAAGCGGCCGGCCTCAGCCGCATTGGCGATGAGCTTCTGGGCGGTGTCGAAGCGCTCGTCGTCGATCAGGTGGTCCAATCCGAGATGCCGGCAGGTGTCGGCGAAGTAACGACCCGGTTGGAGCATCATCAGGGTGATCCAGCGGTCGTCGGAGGTGCGGAAGTTACCCACGATCGGATTGAACGCGTTACCGAGCGGCGCGCTGAGGGGCGGCTGGCCCTGCTCGACGCCGGTCAGGAGGCTGTTGCTGAGTGACAGGCCCATGGCCCAGGCACCGACGCTCATGAGCGAGACATCGACCACCGACGGCTCCCCGGTGCGCTCCCGCCCGAACAGCGCGGCGGCGATACCCCCGGCGATGGTCATGCCGCCCATGGAGTCCCCGTAGGCGCCGGCCGGCGGGCCGATCACCTTGGGGCTGTCGGGGGGTGTCACCCCCCAGGCGCTGCCCATCCGGCACCAGAAGGTGGAGCCGTCGTAGCCGCCCTTCTCGGCGTCGGGTCCCTGCTGGCCGTGGGCGCTGCCGCGCACGTAGATGATCTGGGGGTTGACCGCCCGGATGTCGTCCACCTCTATGCCGAGCTTGCGCCGGGCCGCAGGGAGGAAGTTGGTGAGGAACACGTCGGCGTCCTGGCACAGGTCGAGCAGCACCTGGCGGCCGCCGGGCTTGTCGAGAGCCAGGCCGATGCTCTTCTTACCCCGGTTGGGGTGCTCCATGATGGGGTGGAAGCGGCCCTCGGCCACTCCGCCCAGCCCGGCGCCGAAGCCCCGCTGGGCGTCGCCCATCTCGGCGTGCTCGACCTTGATGACCTCGGCTCCCCAGTCGGCCAGGACCGCGCCGGCCGACGGGGTGAAGGTGAACTGGGCGACCTCGACCACCTTGACGCCGGTCATCGGTTGGTGCACTTGGGTGTCCTCTCTACTACGACGATGCGGATGGGTCAGTCTGTCAGGACGGGTAGCCGCTCCCAGCCGCGCACCGTGGAGGTGTGAGCCTGCACGGCATGGTCCCAGTCGACCTGCCAGCGGGGGAAGCGCTTCAGCACCTCTTCCAGGGCGATCCGGCCCTCGAGGCGGGCCAGGTGGCTGCCCAGGCAGAAGTGGATGCCGTAACCGAAGGTCAGGTGGTGGCTGATGCGGCGCCTGGGGTCGAAGCGGTCGGGCTCCTCGAAGTACCGCTCGTCGCGGTTGGCCGAGGCGTTGAGCAGGAGCATGACCGATCCCTCGGGCACCGTCTGGCCGTGGTACTCGACATCGTGGGTCACGTAGCGGGCCTGCACCGGCGAGGGAGCCTCGTAGCGCAGCAGCTCCTCGATGGCGTTGGGTACGAGCGACGGTTCGGCCACCAGCAGGTCGCGCTGGTCGGGGTTCTCGGCCAGCACCTTGCCGGTCCAGCCTATGAGGCGGGTGGTGGTCTCGTTGCCGGCGCCGGCCAGAAGCCCTATGTAGTTGAGCAGCTCCTCGCGGGTCAGCTTGCGGATCGTGCCGGTGACATCTTCGAACTCGGCGTTCAACAGATCGGTCATCAAATCGTCGGAGGGATGCTCGGCCCTCCAGTCGACGTAATCGGCGAACTGCTCCATCGAAGCGGAGAGGGTGTTACGACCATCCTCGGCGAGG
Organism: Actinomycetes bacterium; assembly: GCA_021838445.1. Lineage (GTDB taxonomy): Bacteria > Actinomycetota > Acidimicrobiia > Acidimicrobiales > Palsa-688 > JAKCDU01. The sequence continues at coordinate 85,620 of JAKCDU010000006.1, forward strand.
TCGGGCATAACCCCCTCCTCGAGGCGGAGGCCCTCGTCGAGCCGGTCGCGGATCAGCTCCTGGTCCTCCTCGGGTATGCCGAGCAGCATGCCGATGGTCCGCATCGGCATCTGGGCCCCGAGATCACCGATGAAGTCGAAGCCGCCGCTGCCCACCAGCGGGTCGAGGGAGCGGGCGCAGAAGTCCCGTACCTGGGGCTCGATCTCGGTCATCCGTCGGGGGGTGAACACCCGCGACAGGAGGGCGCGGTGATGGTCGTGGGCCGGGGGGTCCTCGAAGAGGATGCTCCCGGGCGGCATCTGGATGTTCTGCTTGATCATCTCCAGGACCGAGCCCTTGCCCGAGATGAAGGTCTTCCAGTCGACCAGCGCCTTCTCGACGTCCTCGAAGCGCGACAAGGCGTAAAAGTCGTAGCGCTCGTTGTAATAGAGCGGGGCCTCGTCACGCAGACGTTTCCAGATGGGATAGGGGTCGTCGTCGATGGCGTGGTCGTAGGGGTCGTAGTAGGCGTGGCCCGTGGTGTCGCTCAATTCACCCTCCCCGGTGGTCGCCCGATGGTGGCATTTTCCGACGTCGAAGTCAACCTGTTGGCCGGGGCCGGTAGGACCGCATACCATCGAGCGGGCAGGCGGGTGACCGCCTGCGGCGAACCAGAGGGGAGTGCCGGCATGAACCAGCGCAAGGGCATCACGCTGTTCCGGGCGGCCGACGCCCCCAATCTGGAGGAGACCGACATGATGTCGGTACCGGAGTTCCCCCCGGGCTTCGTCCATCCCGACCGTGAAGGCGGCGAAGGCTTGTCCGCCGGGGCCACGGTGAAGGTCCTCTACCGCCAGAGCGGGGAGGAGGGGGGCTTCAGCCTGGTGTACGCCTGGTTCAAGCCGCACTTCCCGCTGCCCCGCCACAGCCACAGCGCCGATTGCCTCTACTACGTGATCGCCGGCAGTGCCGTCATGGGCAACCAGACCCTCGGGGCCGGCGACGGCTTCTTCGTGCCGGACGGCGCACCGTACCAATACAGCGCCGGTCCCGAGGGGGTGGAGGTGCTCGAGTTCCGCCATGCCCGTTCGTTCGACATGCAGGTCACCGAGACCACCGAGCGCTACGCCCGCCTCTACGAGGTCGCCGCCCAGTTCGCCCCGCAGTGGGCGACCATGGCCGCTCCCGCCCGCTGAGGATGCGGCTGGCGCCGGCGCCCCAGGCCGGGCGCCTGGCCGGGCCGCCGAGCGACCCCGGGGGAGGTGACCCCCGATGCTCGAATCAGTCGATCTGAGGTCCGTCGCCTTCGGCGACCGGGGCTACGAATGGGTGACGGGCACCGCCTGTTTCGCCGCCGATCCCGAGCATCGGGCCAACCTGGCCGTCGTCGATCTGGCCCTCGCCCCCCGCGGCGGCGACGGCCTGGTCCGCTACGAGGCCGACGTGCGCATCCTGCGGCCCTCCGAGGGCGGCGCCAACGGGCGGCTGCTCGTGGTCGTGCCCAACCGGGGGATGCTGGGCGGTGTCCCGTTCAGCTCGGACGCCCCGCTGCAGTTCGACCCGGCCGGGGTTCCCGATCCGGGCGACGGCTTCCTCCTCGAGTCGGGCTGGACCGTCGCGTGGTGCGGGTGGCAGTGGGACGTGGTGCGGGGGCCGGGAGGGCTCGGCCTCGACGCCCCGGTTGCGGCCACCGGACCGGGACGCATGCGGGTCGAGTTCCGCCCCGACGCGCCGCTCGACAGCCACCGGCTGTCGGATTCGTCGCCACTGTTCCGCTTCTGGGACTACCCGGCCGCCGAGGGGGACCAGGCCGACGCCCAGCTTTCGGTGCGCACCACGCCGATGGGAGCGGGCCGGGTCCTCGAGCGGGAATCCTGGCACTTCGGCGGCTCCGACACGGTCCACCTGGAGGGGGGGTTCCAGCCGTTCCACTGGTACGAACTGGTCTACAACTGCGCCTTCGCCCCCGTGGTCGGTGCCGGGCTCATGGCCGTCCGGGACTTCGCGGCCTGGCTCGGACGGGACCACGACCGCACCTTCGCCTACGGCGTTTCACAGTCAGGACGCTTCTTGCGGCAGTTCCTCCACGACGGCATGAACGCCGACGAGACTGGAGGAGGCGTCTTCGACGGGGTGCTGGCGCACATCGCCAGCGCCCGTCGGGGCGAGTTCAACCAGCGTTTCGGTCAGCCCTCGCTCACCCATCCCCTCTCACCCGCCTACGGACCTCCCTACGACGCGGCCGGTCTGCTCGCCCCGAGCCGGCGGGACGGGGTCGCGCCCAAGCTCTTGTGCACCAACAGTTCCTGGGAGTACTGGCGCGGTGACGGCGCGCTGCTGCACCAGGACCCCGTTACCGGGGAGGACCTGGCCGAGGACCCCGACTGCCGTTGCTACCTGCTGGCCGGAACCGACCACTTCGGGGCGGTCCCCATGAAGGAGCTGCTCCCGGTGGCCAACCCGGTCCACGGCCTCGACCCCGGACCGCTGCTGCGGGCCCTGTTCATGCGCCTCGTCGACTGGGTGTGCCACGGCGTCGAACCCCCAGCTTCGGCGGTGCCCCGGCTCGCCGACGCGACGGCGGTGGCGCGCCAGCAGGTGCTCAGCGCCTTCCACGACGCCGTGCTGCCCGACCCCGAGCACCTTCCCTGGACCCCCGCCCTGGACCCCGAGAGCACGACGTGGCCCCTCGAGTGGGGACCCCCGACCGTCGCCCTGGTCTCGGCCGTGGACGAGGGCGGAAACGAGCGGGCCGGCATACGCCTCCCGGCGGTGGCCCGTCCGGTGCAGGCCTTCACCGGCTGGAACCCCAGGCGCCCGGTCGAGTCGCTGCCGTCGGTGCTCTACGAGTTCGTCGGCAGCCGGCTGCCTCTCCAGGACGGCCGGCCCCTCCCCGACCGGGCCGTCTACAGGCACCAGGTATCGAGCTGGGCGGCTCACCTGGTCGCCCAGGGTTATCTGCTCGAACGCGACGCCGAGCGGGTCACCGCCGAAGCCCTCGGCATCTACGACGGCGGTACGGGGTAGCGCCGAGGCCGGCGGGGCCCCGGCCCCGGGCTTCTCAGTTGCGCGACTGGTCCTCGGTCACCCGGACGGGCAGCAGGGACTCGAAGCTGAGCAGGACCTCCTCGCCGGCCGGCTCGACGCAGGACCGGACGGCCGGCCCCACCACCTTCTTGCCTCGCATCCACGAGGCGGCGGCGGCGGCCACGCACGCCGCCGCGGCGAAGTAGAAGGCCTCGTGGAGTCCGGTCTGGAACGAGCCGCTGATCAGCTGGGGGAAGAAGCGGCGGCCGGTCACGAAAGTGGCCTGGGCCGGGGGGATCTGGCCAAGCGTGGCGCCGAGCAAATGTTTCATGGGGTTGTAGCCGAGGAAAGCGGCGAAGAGGCTGGCTACCGGGGGCAGGTGGGAGACCTGGGTGGCGGTGGCGGCCGGCACGCCGTGGGCGATCAGCCCGTGGAAGAGCCGGCCCGGAAGCGACGATGACAGCCCGGCGATGATCAAGCTGAAGAAGACCCCGATGGAAAGGACCTGGGCCGAGTTCTGGAACGTCGTGGCCATCCCTGCCCCGGCGCCGCGCCGGTCGGGAGGCAGGCTGTTCATGATGCCGGCCCGGTTGGGCGCGGCGAAGATGCCCATGGCCAGGCCCATGACCAGCAGGACCAGGGCGAACCACGGGTAGGAGAAGTCCACCGGGAGCAGGGTGAGCAGCACGAAGCACACCCCGGTGCCGGCCATGCCGGCGGTGGCGAACGGGCGGGCCCCGAAGCGGTCGGAAAGCACTCCGGACAACGGGGCGGCGACGAGCATCCCGGCGGTGAGGGGAAGCATGTAGATTCCCGCCCACAGCGGTGTCCGGGTGAAGTCGTAGCCGTGGAGGGGCAGCCAGACGCCCTGCAGCCACAATATGAGCAGGAACATCAGCCCGCCCCGCCCGAGCGAGCCGAGGAACCCGGCGAAGTTGCCGGCGCTGAAGGCCCTGGTGCGGAACAGCTCGAGCTGGAACATCGGGTGGGCGACCCGGGTCTCGATGAAGCCGAACAGCCCGAGCAGGGCCACCCCGCCGATCAGCGCGCTCAGCACCCGGGGATTGGTCCAGCCCATCACGTGGTGCCCGTAGGGCATGATCCCGTAGGTGATGCCGGCGAGGACGGCGACGAGGCCCACCGCGAAAGTGGCGTTACCCCACCAGTCGATGGGGGCCGGGCGGCGGGCGCCCTGATCGCGCAGCTTGACGTAGGCCCAGACCGTTCCGAACAGCCCGAACGGCACCGACACCAGGAACACCAGGTGCCATTCGATGGGGGCCAGCACTCCGCCCAGGACCAGCCCGATGAACGAGCCGACGACCACTGAGATGGCGTTCATACCGATGGCCATGCCCCGCTCGTTCTCCGGGAAGGCATCGGTGAGGATGGCGCTGGAGTTGGCCATGAGGCACGCCGCGCCGACACCCTGGCCGACGCGCATGGCGATCAGGTAGAGGGCCGCCCCCGGTCCGCTCCACCAGGTGATGGACAGGAGGATGGAGAACACGGTGAACACCGCGAACCCGAGGTTGTAGAGCCGCACCCGGCCGTAGATGTCACCGATCCGTCCCAGCGTGACGACCAGCACGGCGGTCACCACCATGAACCCCATGAGCATCCACAGCAGATAGCCGCTGCTCGACGGAAGGAGGGGGTTGAGGTGGATGCCGTCGAAGATGTTGGGCAGGGCGATGAGGGTGATGGAGGAGTTGATGGAGGCCATCACCATGCCGAGGGTGGTGTTGGACAGCGCGATCCACTTGTAGCGGTCGGCCACCGGCGGGTCGGGATGGGCGGGACAGGAGTCGACAGTTCTGGAGGGCATCATCACCGTGGGGAGCTAGTCCTAACCTTTACGTGTACGTAAAGTATAGAACGTCCCCACCGGTGATCAACCGGGCCGCCCGGGTGACCGGCCCCACGGTGGGTCAGGCGGCCACCGGCACCTTCATGACCTCGGCCAGGTTCCCGCCCATCACCTTGGCCACCGCTTCGCCGGGCAGGCCGGCGAGCTCATCGACGTAGGAGAGGGGATCGGACATGCCCTCGGCGTGGGGGTAGTCGGAGCCGAACACCACCCGGTCCACGCCCACCAGGTCGATGAGACCGCGGGGGTCCTCCTCGTGGAAGGGGTGGATCCAGATGTTGCGGTGGAACACCGTCAGGGGATCCTCGGCGTAGAGCCTCGGGCTCTTGGCGTAGGAGTGACCGAGGGCCTCGACGAGAGGTCGGACCCACCCCGAGCCGTTCTCCACGGGCAGGATGCGCAGCTGCGGGAACCGGGACAGCAGGCCGTGGCCGATCAGCGAGGCCACCGTGTCGAAGATGCCCCGGCTCTGGGTGTGCTGGATGTCGAGGAAGGCCGACGGGTTGGCGAAGGGCAGGTGCTCCCCGTCGGGTCGGCCCTCCCACATGTTGTAGTAGCGGGTCAGACCGTCGTCGGAGGAGTGCAGCCCGACGACGACGTCGGCCTCGACGACCTTCTCCCAGAAGGGGTCGAACTCGGGCAGCGCGAAGGACCGGAAGCCCTCGTAGCCGGGGACCGGAGCCGGACGGATGAGGATGACCTTGGCCCCCCGCTCGACCACCCACTCGAGCTCCCGGATGGCCTCGGCGACGATGGGCAGGGTGATCACCGGGGTCGGGAAGATCCGCCCGGCGAAGTCGAAGGTCCACTGCTCGTGCATCCACTGGTTGAAGGCGTGGACGGCGGCGTGGGTCGCCCTGGGATCCATGCGCAAACGGTCCTCGAGCAGACTGGCGAGGGTCGGCCACATGAGCGCCCGGTCGATGCCCAGTTCGTCCATCAGAGCCAGGCGGGGCTCCGGGGCGAAGAACGCCTCGGGCGAGCGCAGCGGCTCGCCCATCAGCTCCCGGGTGGACTTCCCCTCCGGGTTGCCGTTCCTGAAGTACTCCTCCCACGCTCCGGGGCGGGCCACCACGCTGAAAGTGGGGTTGGGGATGTACTCCGAGATGACGCCCCGCACGGCGATCTTGTCCCGGCCGTTGACCTGCACGTACCTGATCAGACCGTCGTAGGCCTTGGGCAGGTACCTGGTGAAGGCGTCGGTGGTCTCGTACATGTGGTTGTCCGCGTCGAAGACTTGGACATCCACCTTGGTGTGGGTCACGGTTCAACCTCCGGTGGGCCCGGCCGAACTGGCCGAAGGGCCCTGATGACCACGCCATCGTACCCCTATTTCAACATCGACGTCGAAATTCAGCTAGGCCGTCCCAAGGCCGGGAGGACCTCGTGCTCGAACAGCTTCAGCGACTCCCACGCCCGCGCCGGGGGGATGCCCCCGACCATGGGCTGCAGAAGGGCGAAGGCCATGTTCCCCGCCGCCCTCAGTTCCTCCACCTGCTGCGCGGGCGTCACCACCCGGTACTGGCCGCCGACGCGTATCGCCTCGGGGGTGGTCCGCCGGTAGGGCCCCCGCTCCCCCGCCGCTTCGAGCCACTCCGCGTAGGCGTTGCTCTCGTGGAGGAAGTACGGCATCAACTCGTCCCAGGCCGAGTCGACGTCGCTCGCCAGGTAGGTGACACCGGCGCCCATGTCCATGAACTCGCCCGGGTCCTGCTTGCCCAAAGCCGTCATCTCCTGGCGGTAGGCCGGCCACAACTCGCCCGACACCGGCAGGAACCCGTCCCCGATGCGGGCCGCTCTCCGGGCCGCCGACGCTGATGATCCACCCAGGACCAGCGGGGGACCGCCGGGGCGGTGGGGCCGGGGAGTCACCCGCACCGCCCGACCGCGAAAGACGAACTCTTCACCGGTCCAGGCCTTCCTCAGGGTCTCGACCGTCTCGGTCAGCCGCTCGGCGCGCTCGGCGAGGTCCACCCCGAACATCTCGAATTCCCCGGCCACATAACCGGCGCCCAGGATCACATCGACGCGACCGGCCGACAGGGCGTCGAGCACGGCCAGGTCCTCGGCCAGACGGATGGGGTCGTACAGAGGCGCCAGCAGGGCGGCGATCACCACCCGGATGCGCCGGGTGCGCCCGGCGATGGCGGCGGCCAGTACCACCGGCGACGGCAGGTACCCGTCGTCGGAGCGGTGGTGCTCGGAGATGGACACGGTGAGCCCACCTAGATCGTCAGCCCACCCCGCCATGTCGAGGGCGGCAGCAAATCGCTCGGTGCTGGACGTTCCAGCGAAGCTGGGGTTCCTCAGGTCGTAGCGGAGCCCGAACATGACCATCTGCGCTGCCCTCCCAACTCGATGGGCTCGATGGTAGCGATCACCCACCCGGCGCGCTCTGCCGACCACGGCGCGCCGGTCCCTGACCACGACGCGCCGGCAGATGGAGCGCTCAGGCGCTCGGAACCGACCCCACCAGCTCGAGGATGCGCGACGGCGGTATGTGCTGCTCGGTGATGCGCACACCGAAGGGGGCCAGAGCATCCTCTATGGCGTTGGTGATGGCGGCCGGGGCCACGATCATGCCTCCCTCCCCCACCCCCCGGAAATTGACATCCGGATCGACGGGGATGGACACCACATGGTGGATCTCCATGGGGGGCACCGACGTGGCGTCGGGCAGCAGGTAGTCGATGAACGTGGACGCCAGGTACTGCCCGTCTTCGTCATAGGCGGCCCGCTCGAGCAGCACCGCGCCCACGGCCTGGGCCACCCCGCCCCTGATCTGCCCCTCGACGATGGCCGGGTTGACCGCCACCCCGCAGTCCTCGACCACCACATAGCGGTCGAAGGCGACCTTGCCCGTGTCGACGTCCACCTCCACGATGCAGCAGTGGGTTCCCCCCGACCACCCCTGGCGACCACCGTCGTAGGTGAGCTCCAGGGCCAGACCGGACCCGTCGTCCTGGCCGGATCGCTCCGGGTCGTCGACGATCCTGCGGGCCAGGTCCGAGAGGGCCATAGCTATCGAGGGCGTGCCCTTGACGCTGATCACCCCGTCGCGCAGCTCCAGGTCGGCGGGATTGGCCTCGAGCAGGTCGGCCGCCGCTGACAGGACGCGGTCGCGCAGCTGACGCGAGGCGTGCAGTACCGCCCCGTTGGCCATGGTGGCGGCCCGGCTGCCACCAGTGCCTACGAGCATCTCGGGGGTGAGATCGGTGTCACCGAATATGACAGTGACGTCTTCGAACCGCACGCCGAACTCGTCTGACGCGACCTGGGCGAGAGTGGTCTCGTGGCCCTGCCCGTGGGGCTGCTGACGGGTGATGACCACCAATCGGCCGTCGGTCTCGACCCGGACCCGCACGCTCTCGAAGCCCATGATGTCAGGGCCGGTGTCACCGGGTCGGCGGGGGCCGGGCGCCCCTTCCAGGTAGGACGCGATACCGATGCCCAGATACCGGCCCTCAGCGCGCGCAGCTTCCTGGCTCGCCCTGAAGCCCGACCAGTCGACGATCTCGGCGGCCTGCTCGACCGACTCCTGGGTGGTCACGCCCACGAAGGGCAGACCGGTGAGCATGGCCAGCGGCGGCTCGTCGCGGACCACGTAGTTGCGCTTTCGGATCTCCAGGGTGTCGATCCCCATCTCCCGCGCCACCAGGTCGAGCAGCCGCTCCCTCAGGAAGTCGCCGGTGGCCCAGGGACCCCGGTAGGCGACATAGGTCGCCTTGTTGGAGAACACCGCCGTGGACGTGGCGGCCAGCGCCTCGAGGCGCAACGGGCCCTGGAAGAAGGCCGGGATGCTGAAGACCTGCATCGAACCGGGGAAGGGGTCGCACGGGTAGGCCCCGATGTTGACCTTGACGTCCATACGCACACCCACGATCACCCCCTCGGCGGTGACCGCCGCTTCGAGATGGGCCGTCTCCTCCCGGGCCTGACCGGCCGTGGCCAGGTGCTCCATGCGGTCCTCGGTCCACTTCACCGGCCGACCCAGATCGATGGCTGCGGCGACCACCGCCACGTCCTCCCGGCTTATGCCGTTCTTCAGCCCGAAGCCCCCGCCCACGTCACCGGCCAGGACCCTTATGTGGTCGGCCGGTACGTCGACGTAGCCCGGTAGCACCAACCGGTACATGTGGGGGGACTGCGTCGAAGCGTGGATGGTGAGACCGGCCCGCTCGGGGTCCCAGATGGCGACCAGCCCGCGGCATTCCATGGGGACCGGTTGGTGGCGGTGGACCTGCACCTCTGCGGTGACCACCCGGTCGGCCTTGGCGAAGGCCGCGTCGATGTCACCGAGGGGCAGCTCGGCCCGGATGTTCACATTGTCCCCGACGTCGGCGAACAGCGCCGGTTTGGTGGGGTCCAGAGCGTCGGAGTAGGACACGATGGCCTCCAGGGGCTCGATGTCCTCGATGACCAGCTCGGCGGCATCCTCGGCGACGTAGCGGGATTCGGCCACCACCAAGGCGATGGGATCCCCGACGTGGCGGACCCGGTCGGTGGCCAGCGGGAAGAACGAGGGGAGCTTCATCCCGGGCATGAGGTTCATCCCGCTGGCCACCGCGACCGACGCCGCTTTGGTGAGGCGCTGCATGTCCTCGCCGGTGTAGACGGCGACGACGCCGGGCAGCCGCCGGGCCTCGCTGACATCGACGGAGCGCAGCTCCCCGTGGGGGATCTGGCTGCGCACGAACACGGCGTGGAGCATGCCCGGTAGGACCACGTCGTCCACGTAGCGTCCCCGCCCGACCAGTATGCGCCGGTCCTCCACCCGTGTGACCCGCGCTCCCACACTGCGCGCACCCAGACCTGTGCTCACGTCGACCTCCATCGGTTGCACCCCGGACACGACCATACCTCCCGACCGCCACCCCGCCCCCGCCGACCCGGCGGTGGGGCAGACTGGCCGGAGACAGAGGGAGGGAATCCATGAACGAGCTGGTGATCAGGGGCGGGACGCTGGTCGACGGAACCGGTGGGGCGCCCCGGCGGGCCGACGTGGCGGTGAGCGGGGGGCGCATCACCGAGATCGGTGACCGCCTCGACGGCGACTCGGTACTCGACGCCGGGGACCACGTGGTGGCCCCCGGCTTCATCGACATCCACACCCATTACGACGCCCAGGTCTTCTGGGACCCGCAGCTCACCCCGTCGTGCTTCCACGGGGTCACCACGGTGGTGGCCGGCAACTGCGGGTTCACCCTGGCCCCGGTCCGTCCGGAGCACCGGGACCTGATCGCCCGGACCCTCCAGAAGGTGGAGGACATGGACGTCGACGCCCTGCGCGCCGGTGTCCCCTGGGACTTCGAGACCTTCCCCGAGTACCTCGATTCGGTGGGCCGGCGCGGTCTGGGCCTCAACTTCATGGCCTACATCGGCCACACCGCGCTGCGCATCTACGTGATGGGGGAGGATGCCTCGGACCGGGCGGCCACCGACGAGGAGCTGCAGACCATGAAGCACATCGTGGCCGAGGCCCTCGACGCCGGGGCGGCCGGCTTCGCCACCAGCTTCGCCGGCACCCACCGGGGTGCCGACGGACGCCCCATCCCCAGCCGGGTGGCCAGCCGGGACGAGGTCGTGGCCCTGCTCGAGGTGCTGCGCGACGCCGGTCGGGGGGTGGCCGAGTTCACCGGTGGCGACCTGATACCGATGGGCGAGCTGTACGACCTCCAGCCGGCCATCGGCCGGCCTTTCACCGTCGCCGCGTTGCTCAGCTCGCCGACCGGGCGGCACATGCAGATGCTCGCCGACAATTCGGCCGGCTGGGCGCGCGGTGCGCAGGTCTGGCCGCAGGTCTCCCCCCGACCGCTCAAGTTCTCCATTTCCATGGTGGAACCATTCACCCTCAACGTCATCCCGTCCTTCGCCGCCCTCATGAAGGAGGATCTCGGGACCCGGCTGGCGGCCTACGCCGACGCCGCCTTCCGGGACCGGTGCCGGACCGAGTGGGCCACCGAGAGGACCCTGGTACCGCGGTGGGACACCTACGTCCTCTCCGAGTGCGCCTCCCGCCCCGAACTGGTGGGCCGCCGCCTCTCCGACATCGCCGAGCGCGACGGCACCACCCCATTCGACGCGCTGCTCGACCTGGCCGCCCGGGAGCCGGAGATCCGGGTGGACTGCATCCTCGCCAACGACGACCCCGACGCGGTGGCCCACATCCTCACCCAGGAGCACTGCACCCTGGGCCTATCCGACGCCGGAGCCCACGTGGGTCAGCTCTGCGACGCGCCCCAAGCCACCGACTACCTGGCCCACTGGATACGGGAGAGGGGCATCCTGCCCCTGGAGGAGGGGATCCGCCGGCTGACCTCGCAGCAGGCCGACATCTTCGGACTGGCCGACCGGGGCCGCCTCCAGCCGGGCGCCTGGGCCGACGTGGTGGTGTTCGACCCCGAGACGGTCTCCCCCGGACCCCTGCGACGGGTGCGGGACTTCCCCTGCGACTCCGAACGGCTCACCGCCGACCAGCCGACCGGTATACGCCACGTGCTGGTCAACGGCCGACCTCTCCAGACCGCCGGCGTGTTCGATCCTGCAGCACGCCACGGTCAGCTGGTCCGCCCCGCCTGACCGGTCAGCTGGTCCGCCCGGCCTGGCCGCCCTGGAGGGCCACGGCCGCCCCCGCATCTCGCTCCCCCGCCCCGGTCGGGTCGGCTCCTGGCGTTGGCCTGTCGGCTCCTGGCGTCGGCCCAGGAGTGGGGCCTCCTCCGCCCGGGGCGGAGGACAGGCCCGGCGGAGGTGGACGGGAATCGAACCCGCCGCTGTGGGATCGCCACAGCCAACCGCTTTGAAGGCGGCGGAGCCCACCAGGTACTCGGACACCTCCGCCGCGGAGCGTAGCCCGCCCCGGCCGGCGGCGCTCACCCCACCCCGGGGAGATAGCGGGTGGCGCGGTAGCTTGACGACATGGCCGGAGAAATGCCGCCGCCCCGACAACGGCCACCATCCATCGACCGTCTGGCCCGCCAGATGGCCGCCACCGGACTGCCCCACCCCGTCCTGGTGGACGTGGCCCGCCGGGCCGTCGAGTCCGCCGACCCCGAGCAGGTGGAAGCCTCCGCCGCCGAGTCCGCCGATCGGCTGGCCCGGTCCCTGCTCCAGCCGGTGATCAACGCCACCGGGGTGCTCCTCCACACCAATCTGGGCCGGGCCCCCCTCAGCGTGGGAATCGACGCCGGCTATGCCAACCTCGAGCTGGACCTGACCAGCGGGCGCCGCGGGGACCGGTCCTCGCACGCCGCTTCGCTCCTGGCTCTGGCCTCAGGGGCGGAGGCCGCCCTCGTCGTCAACAACGGGGCGGCGGCGGTGCTCCTGGTCCTGGCCGCCCTGGCCGCCGGACGCGACGTGCTGGTCAGCCGGGGCGAGGCCGTCGAGATCGGTGGGGGCTTCCGTATCCCGGAGGTGATGGCCCAGTCGGGGGCCCGCCTGGTCGACGTGGGCACGACCAACCGGACCCGCGCCGGCGACTACCGGGCCGCGGTCAGCGCCGACACCGCTCTCTTGTTGAAAGTCCACCGGTCCAACTTCACCGTCAACGGCTTCACCGAGAGCGCCGACCCCGCGGAGCTGGTCGGGCTGGGGCCGCCCGTGGTCGTCGACCTGGGCTCCGGCCTGCTCGACCGGCGCACCCCGTGGCTGGCCGGTGGGCCCCCGGCGTGGCTGCGAGACGAGCCCGCCGTACGCCAGACCCTGGAGGCGGGGGCGGCCGTCGTGACCTTCAGCGGCGACAAGCTGCTCGGCGGCCCCCAGGCCGGCATCATCGCCGGGCGGGCTGACCTGGTCGAACGCTGCCGGCGCCACCCCCTGGCCCGGGCCCTGCGCCCGGGATCACTGGTGCTCCACGCCCTGCAGCAGGTGGCGCTCGCCTACCTCGACCGCCACGCCGGAGAGCAGCTACCGCTGTGGCGGATGGCCACCACCGACGTCGAGGAGCTGCGCCGGCGGGCCCGGGGCCTGGACGCCGGGCGGCTCATCGACTGTCAGTCGGTGGTCGGCGGCGGGGCCCTCCCCGGGATCACCATCGCCTCGGCTGGGGTGGAGCTCGACGGGGACCGTAGCCCCGCCCTCCGGGCCGGTCGGCCGCCGGTGATCGCCACGGTGCGCGACGGACGCACCATCTGCGACCTGCGGACGGTGCTGCCCGAGCAGGACCACCTGCTGGCCGACGCCCTGAAGCGATGAGGGTCGTCGCCACCGCCGGCCACGTCGACCACGGCAAATCCACCCTGGTCCGCGCCCTCACCGGGACCGACCCCGACCGGCTCCCCGAGGAGAAGGCCCGGGGTCTCACCATCGACCTCGGGTTCGCGTCGGCCACGTTGCCGTCGGGCGAGGAGATCGGCTTCGTGGATGTACCCGGCCATGCCCGCTTCGTGGCCAACATGCTGGCCGGGGTCGGGTCGGTCGACGCCTGCCTGTTCGTGGTGGCGGCCACCGAGGGCTGGAAAGAGCAGTCGGAGGAGCACCTGCGCATACTCGAGCTGCTGGGCCTGACCCGCGGCCTGGTGGCGCTCACCAAGGTGGCCCTCACCGAGGACGGCTGGGCCGAGCTGATGGCCCTCGAGATACGCGAGCACCTGGTCGGCAGCTTCCTGGCCGACGCCGAGATGGTCGAGGTCGACACCCACGCCGGAGTCGGTCTCGACGCCCTCGTGGCGGCCATGGACCGGCTGGTGGCGGAGACCCCCGCGGCCGCCGATGCCGACCGGCCCCGCCTCTGGGTGGACCGCAGCTTCGCCGTCCAGGGATCGGGAACCGTGGTCACAGGAACCCTGCGCGGCGGGTCCATCGCGGTGGGCAGCGAGCTGCGGGTGACCCCGGGGGAGCGCCCGGTGCGGGTGCGGGCGCTCCAGAGCCACCACCGCAAGCTCGACCGGGCCGAGCCGGGGCGGCGTCTGGCCGTCAACCTGACCGGGGCCTCCCGCCAGGAGGTCGCCCGGGGCCAGGCGCTGGTGAGGCCGGGCCAGTGGCATGCCACCACCTGCTTCGACGCCCGCCTGGCGGTGCTGGCCTCGCTCGATCACCCCGTCGAGCGGCGCGGCGCCTATGCCGTCTACACCGGCAGCGGAGAGTACCCGGTGCGGATGCGGGTCCTGGGGTCGAGCCCGGTCGAACCGGGCCAGGAGGCCGACGTCCGGTTCTGGCTGCGGGTCCCCGGCGGCCTGCCCCTGCTTCCCGGCGACCGTTACGTGCTGCGCGAGGCCGGCCGCTTCGAGACCGTCGGCGGGGGCGAGGTCCTCGATGTGGAGCCGGTGCTGCCGGCCAAACGGGCCCGCCCCGACCGCCGCGTCGAGAGGGTCGTCGCCGAGCGGGGCTGGGTCGAGGGTGATCACCTGGCCCGCATCACCGGGCAGCGCATGGAGGCCACGGTGGGTCGCTGGGTCGTCGATCCGGCGGTGCTGGCCGCCGACGCCGCCGAACTCGCGGCCCGGGTCAGGGACGCCGGTGTGACCGGCCTCGACCTGGCCACCCTCGACGAGCGCCGGCGAGCCCTGCTCGAACGGATCGACAGTGTCGGCTACCGCGACGGCCGGGCCGTGGACCGCAGCCTCGGCGGGCCGGCGGTGAGCGAAGCCGCGTCCCGGGTGCTGGCGGCGCTGGAGGAGGCCGGCTGGTCCCCTCCGACGCTGCCGCTGTCGGACCGGGGTGCGCTGCGTGAACTGCAGCGGGCCTCACTGGCCGTGGAGGCCGGCGATGCATGGTTCGCGGCCAGCGCCATCGACGCCGCGGTGGAGCGCCTGAAACCCTTGATGGCCGCCCATCCGGAGGGCTTCACGGTGGCCGACGCCCGCGACGCGCTGGGCAGCAGCCGCCGTTTCGTCGTCCCCCTCCTGGCCCATCTCGACGCCGCGGGGATCACCCGCCGTTGCGGCGACCTGCGCCGCGCCGGGGCCCGCCTGGTCAAGCCGTCCTGAGGACCCACCGGTACGCTCGGGGAGATGCCCGGCTCCCCCTCACCGACCAAGCTCACCGAATGGACCTCCTGTGGCGGGTGCGCCGCCAAGTGGGGGGGAGGTCCCCTCCGTGGTCTCATCTCGGAGCTGGCGGCCACGACCGACGCCTCGCTTCTCGTCGGCCTCGGGCTGTTCGACGACGCCGCGGTCTACCAGCTGACCGACGATCTGGCGCTGGTGTCCACCACCGACTTCTTCCCGCCCCTCGTCGACGACCCCGCCGACTTCGGCGCCATCGCCGCGGCCAACGCCTGCAGCGACGTGTTCGCCATGGGCGGGCGGGTGGTGCTGGCCCTCAACATCGCCGCCTTCCCTGAGGAGCTACCGCTGGAGGTGGCCGAGACCATCCTGCAGGCCGCGGCCGAGATGGTGTCCCTTGCCGGCGGCTCGGTGGCCGGCGGTCACACCATCCGCTCCCCGGAGCCCATCTTCGGGCTGGCCGTGCAGGGGACCGTCGACCCCCGGCGGGTGTGGAGCAAGGGCGGCAGCCGAGCCGGGGATCATCTCGTGCTGTCCAAGCCGCTCGGCACCGGCATCGTCCTGGCCGGCGGCGACGAGCAGGACAAAGCGGCGGCCGTGACCGGAATGCGCACCCTCAACCGCGAGGCGGCCTCCGACCTGGCCGGGTCGTGGGAGACCGGAGGCGTGCACGCCGTAACCGATGTCACCGGTTTCGGGCTGGCCGGCCACAGCTGGGAGATGGCCGAGCGATCCCGCGTCGAGATGGTCATCGACACTGAGTCGCTACCCCTCTACGGCGCGACGCGGGCCCTGGCCGAGGCCGGGGTCAAGACCGGCGGGGAGGCCCGCAACCGCGGCTACCTCGGGGAGCACCTGACCGTGGACGGCGACGGGTGGGCCGAATCGGTGGCCCTCGACCCCCAGACCTCCGGGGGCCTCCTGGCCGCCGTCGACGGCGCCACAGCAGGCCGCCTGCGCGACCTCGGCTGGTGGGAGGTGGGGTCCGTGGCGGCGGGGCCGGCCCGGGTCCGGCTGGTCTAGATCCGCGGCCGCGCCGGGGGTGACGGACCGGCCCTCGTGCGCCGCCGGTTCGGAGATGGAATCATGCAAACCGATCTGGAAGCGGGGAGGCACCAACGATGGAGCGCTTGAAGGGACGTACGGCCGTCGTGACCGGGGCCAGCCGGGGTATCGGTGCGGCCGTGGCTGAGCGCCTGGCCGCCGAGGGGGCGGCGGTGCTGGTCGTGGCCCGCACCGTGGACCGCCACGCCCACCTCGAAGGGAGCCTCAACCTGACCGTCGAGAAGTGCCGCTCCTACGGATCCGACGTGTTCGCCCTGGCCGCCGACCTGAGCGACGAGACGAGCCGGGCCACGATCGTGCCCGCCGCCCTCGAACGCTTCGACGGCCACCTCGACATCCTGGTCAACAACGCCGCAGCGGCGGTCTACCAGCCCCTCATGAGCTATCCCCTCAAGCGGCGCCGGATCACCTTCGAGGTCAACGTGCACGCCCCCGCCGACCTGATCCAAGCCGCCGCCCCGGCGATGATCGACCGGGGCGAGGGCTGGATCGTCAACCTGTCGAGCGCTACCGCCCGCTACGGCGAGGGGGTGGCCATCTCCGACCAGCCGCTGCGCGAGGGCATGCCCGGACCGTCGGACATGGGCGTGTACGGGGCCTCCAAGGCGGCGCTCAACCGCCTCACCGTGGCCTTCGCCCAGAGCCTGGCCGGTACCGGGGTCAGGGTCAACACCGTCGCCCCCCGCAGCGGCGTGGCCACCGAAGGGACCCTGGCATTGATCGGCGACAGCCTCGGACCGGACCGCACCGAGTCGATGGAGGCGATGGTGGAGGGCACCCTGGCGCTGTGCGACTGCGGTCCCGAGCGCAGCGGGGGAATCCACTACAGCCTGGACCTGCTGGAGGAGCTCGGCGCGACGGTCATGACCCTGGACGGGTCGCGGCCCTACCCCGGTGGCTTTCGCGTCAGTAGCTCTGACTGATCTCAGCGAAGCGCCGGTTGACGTCGGCCCAGCGCTCCACCGAGGCCGGGTCGTCCCGCCACTGCTCGGCCACCGAGTAGCAGGTGATGTCCGCGGCCAGGCCACCGAAGCGTTCGAGCAGTCGGCCCGGCAGCTCGTCCCAGGTGCCGATCAGGGCGAACGCGTCGACCATCTCGTCGGTGATGAGAGCGGCCATTTCGGCCAGCCGGCCTTCCCTCTGCAGGGCCGCGAGCCGCTCTCCTACGCCGGGCCAGCCCGACGCGTCGAAGACGACCCCGTAGCCGGGCGTCGACCCGTAGAAGGCCAGCCGGGCGCGGATCTGCTCCCGCTGGCGGTCACGATCGGCCTCGTCGTCGGAGACCGCGGTCATCACCGGGCACACCAACTTCACCCGCCCCGGGTCGCGCCCGGCGCGCGTCTCGCCCTCGCGCACCTCCGCCAGGACCACCTGGCGCAGGTAGGCGTCGGTGCTGAGCGGGTGGACCAGCATCCCGTCGGCCACCTCACCGATCATCCGGCACATCCACGGCCTCACCCCGGCCACGTAGATCGGGGGGTCGTCGAGGTCCATGGGGCCGGGGGACCACATCTGCGGCAGCAGGGAGAACGAGTAGTGGTCGCCCTGGAAGCTCAACCGCTCGTCGCCCCGGAAGGCGGCGAAGATGGCCCTCAGGCTGGCCACGTACTCGCGCATGCGGGGCCCGGGGTGGGCGAAAGGGGCGGAGTAGCGGCGTTCGACGTGGGCCCGGACCTGGGTCCCGAGGCCCAGCACGAAGCGCCCGCCGGTCGCCTGGGCCAACATCCAGGCGGCCTGGGCGGCGATCATGGGGCTGCGGGCGAAGGCCACCGCCACCCCGGTACCGAGACGCAGGTGGGGTGTCGCCAGGGCCGCCGCCGAGCAGATGGAGAAGACCGGCTGCGAGCCCTCGGGTACCCACAGAGCGCTGAAGCCGGCGGCGACGGCCTGGCGGCTCAGCTCCTGGGCGCCGGCCAGGGAGGGGGCCGACCCGAAGGCCGACAGGGTGGGGGTGGCGGCCGGCGGCTCCCCTGCGGGCGAGCCGCCGGTTTGCGGGACGGGCACCGCGGCAACTGTACCGGTGGCACGGCTCCCCCGTCGGAGGCGGGGCGCGGCAGCTTCTCAGGCCCGCTTCGGGCCGGTGAAGACGGTGCCCGCGGTCTGCCCGCCGTCGACCACGATCTCGCTGCCGGTTATGTAGGACGAGCGGGCGCCGACGAGGAACAGCACCGCCTCGGCGACCTCCTCGGGCTCGCCGACGCGAGCCAGCGGGACCCGCGACAGCCGTTCGAGCACGTTCGGGTCGTCGTCGCGAAAGTTCATCGGGGTGTTGATGGGGCCCGGTACCACCGCGTTGACCCGGATGCCGTCACCGGCCAGCTCCACGGCGGCCGCCTTGGTGAGCCCCCTGACCGCGAACTTCGACGACACGTAGGCGCTGTGCTGGCTCCAGGCGGTGAACGCCGCCGTGGAAGCGGTGTTGACCACCGCCGCGGCGTCGGAGCGGCGCAGGTGGGCGAGGCAGGACTTGATGCCGAGGAACGGCCCCAGGCAGTTGATCCGCCAGATGAGGGTGAAACCCTCCTCGGACTCCTCGTCGAGGGGGAGCCTCCGCAGCACGCCGGCATTGTTGACCAGGATGTCGAGGCGGCCGAAGCGACCCACGCCCCCTTCGAGCAGTGACACCCACGACGCCGCGTCGGTGACGTCGTGGCGACCCACGACACCCCGGTCACCGAGCTCGGCGGCGAGCTCGTCAAGGTGCTCGTCGCTGACGTCGCCGGCGATGACCGACGCCCCCGCGGCGAGGAGGCGGCGGGCTATGGACCGGCCCTGGCCCCGCCCCGCACCGGTGACCAACGCGACCCGCCCGGCGAGCTCGGCGTCGGGCGGGGGAAGCTGGCGGAACGAGTAGCTCGACACGCGTGGAAGCTATCCGACCGCGGCGCCCGTTGCTTGGTACGGGGCGAGGGGAGCAGTTACGTTGGCGCCCATGGAGACCATCGGGCACTGGGTGCGGGGCAGGTCCGTCGAAGGCCGGTCGGGACGTACCGGCGCGGTGTTCGACCCGGCGGCGGGGCGCCAGATCGCCACGGTGGACCTGGCGTCGGCGGCGGAGGTCGACGACGTGGTCGAAGTCGCGACCGACGCGGCGGCGGGATGGGCCGAAGCTTCTCTGACGACCCGGGCCAACGTGATGTTCAAGTTCCGCGAGCTGATCGACGGCCACCGCGAGCAGCTCGCTGCGGCGGTCACCCGCCAGCACGGCAAGGTCCGCTCCGACGCCCTCGGGGAGGTGGCCCGCGGCCTGGAGTGCGTCGAGTTCGCGTGCGGGCTGCCCAACCTGCTGAAGGGTTCGTTCAGCCCTCAGGTCTCGGGCGGCGTGGACGTGCACACCATGCTCGAGCCGGTGGGAACGGTGGCCGGCATCACCCCGTTCAACTTCCCTGTCATGGTCCCCCTCTGGATGCTGTCCAACGCCCTCGCCTGCGGCAACGCCTTCGTCCTCAAACCGTCGGAGAAGGACCCGGCCCCGGCCCTGCTGCTCGCCCGGCTGGCCCAGCAGGCGGGCCTGCCCGACGGGGTGTTCAACGTGGTCCAGGGGGACTCCGAGGCGGTCAACGCGCTCCTGTCCCATCCCGGGGTCGACGCCGTCTCCTTCGTCGGCAGCACCCCGGTGGCCCGGCACGTGTTCGAGACCGGCACCCGCCACGGCAAGCGGGTCCAGGCCCTGGGCGGAGCCAAGAACCACATGGTCGTCCTCCCCGACGCCGACGTCGACGTCGCCGCCGACGCCGCGGTGTCGGCCGGTTACGGCTCGGCCGGTGAGCGGTGCATGGCCATCTCGGTGGTGGTCGCCGTCGGCGACGTGGCCGACCGCCTGGTCGACGCCATCGGGGCCCGCATCCCCGAGGTGGTCGTCGGCCCCGGCGACGACCCGGCTTCGATGATGGGACCGCTCATCACCCGGGAGCACCGCGAGCGGGTCCGCTCCTACGTGCAGGGCGCGGCCGGCGAAGGAGCCCGCGTGGTCGTCGACGGCAGCGACGTGGACCTCGGCGAGGGCTTCTACCTGGGCTGCTCGCTGCTCGACGGGGTGCGACCGGGGATGCGGGTCTACGACGACGAGATATTCGGGCCGGTGCTGGGGGTGGTGAGGGTCGGCTCGGTCGACGAGGCCGTCGCTTTGATCAACGCCAACCCCTACGGGAACGGGGTGGCCATCTTCACCCGTGACGGGGGGGCGGCCCGCCGTTTCCAGCGGGCGGTGAAGGTCGGGATGGTCGGTGTCAACGTGCCCATCCCCGTGCCGGTCGCCTCCCACTCGTTCGGGGGCTGGAAGGATTCCATATTCGGCGACAGCCCGATATACGGACCCGAGGGCATCCGCTTCTACACCCGGCCCAAGGTGGTGACGACCCGCTGGCCCGAGACGGCCGGTCGCCTCGACCTGGGCTTCCCCACCGGGAACTGAGCCTTTCGTCGTCCCCCCCGACACCGAGGTCGGAGCTCAGGGAGATGCCGGCGGGGAGTACAGGCCGGTGAGTCCCCGCCCCCCGATCCGGGCGGTCAGCTCGCTACGGGTGGCCGAAGCGCCCAGAGGCAACCGCCGGATGGGGACGCTGTAGCGCGACAGCCACGACAGTGGGGTCTCGTCGCAGAAGCCGATGGCGCCGTGCAGCTGGTGGGCCACCCGGAACACCGTCTCGGCCGCTTCGATCGCCGCCAGTCGAAGGGCCAGGGCGTCGTCGACGGCCTCGGGGCGGCCCGTCTGCAGCGACCACAGGGCGTACTTGGCCAGCTCCTCGACGCCGAGGCGCTCGACCTCGGCTTCGGTGAGCTGGAACTGGACTCCCTGGAAGGAGGCCAGCGGCTGGTCGAACTGGCGGCGGCCGAGCACGTGTTGGCCGGCCAGGGCCACCGCCCGGTCGAGCATCCCGAGCAGCGTCCAGCAGGGCAGAACGAGGGCCAGGGCCACCTCGAGCGGTTGGGCGGTCCCCACCGCCTCCAACGCGAGGGGGCAGACGAACGCCGATCGTCGGGGTTGGTCCCCGCCCGCCCGCGGGGTCGCCGAGTACAGCACGCCGTCGAGCCCGGCGGCCGCCCAGCGCAGCCGCAGGCCCGCCCCCGCGGCGGCCGGGGCTGCTTCGGCGACGACCACCAGAGCGTCGAAGCGGCCGCCGCGGGGCCGACCCAGCCGGGCCTCGACCGGGTAGGGGACACCCCAGTACCCGACGCTCCGGCACAGCGCAGCGGCCGCCTCGAGCTCCTCGGGGCTCCCCCAGGGGTCGATGTCGAAGGCACCGAGCGGGCCCAGCACCGACTCGCCCAGCTGCGACCGCCGAGAGGGATCGGACTCAACGGCGCGCACCAGCTCGTCGCCGCCGGCGGCTTGGATGGCACGCCACGACGAGCGGCCGAACTCGAGAGCCTCGGCGCCGAGCTCGAGGATCATCGGGGGGCCAGCAGGGACCGGGACATGAGGATGCGCTGCATCTCGACGCTGCCCGAAGCCACGGTCGCCGCCGCCGAGTACCGGCAGTGATCCTCCACCGCCCGACAGAAGCGGCGGGCTTCGGGGGTGTCGGGCGCGACGCTCCCGGCGATCTCCACGAGGACCTCGGCGCTCTCCTGGTCGAGGCGGGTCACGGCGATGCGGTAGGCGGCCGCGTCGGCGGGTCGCACCTGGCCGCGGCTTTGGGTGTCCACGACGCGATAGGCGAGCAACCGGGCCCGCCGGGCGTGGACCAGCATCCGGGCCCAGCGGCCCCGCAGGTCCTCGCCCAGCCCGGCCCACCGCTCGGCCAGGACGACGGGGGCCCACTGCAGCAGCCTCTCGCAGCGGGCGTAGCGGGCGATACCGACCCGCTCGAAGGACAGGACCTCCTGCACGACGTTCCAGCCGTCGCCCACCCCACCGAGCACGTCGGCGTCGGGGACGGCCACATCATCGAAGAACACCTCGTTCAGATGGTGGGGGCCGAGCATGGTCTGTATCGGTCGGACCACGATGCCCGGCGCCGACATGGGGACCAGGAAGATGGTCAGGCCCCGCTGTTTCTTCTCCTCCGACGAGGTGCGGGCCAGCAGAAAGCACCACTGGGCCACCGTGGCGTAGGAGGTCCATATCTTCTGCCCCGACACCCGCCAGACCTCGCCGTCGCGGCGCGCCGCGGTCCGCAGCGACGCCAGGTCCGAGCCGGCGTCGGGCTCGCTGAAACCCTGGCACCAGATGACCTCGCCGCGGGCGATGCCGGGGAGGTGCCGGCTCTGCTGCTCGGCGGTGCCGTGCCTCATGATGGTGGGCCCGACCCAGTTGACCCCCATGTACTGCGCCCCGCGCGGCTCGTGGTGAGCCCACATCTCCTCGCGCACGGCGGTCTGCTCCCAAGGGGAGGCCCCGCGTCCTCCCCACTCCGGCGGCCAGGCCACACACAGCAGCTGCTCGTCGGCGAGGGTCCGACAGAACCGCTGGGCCACCTCGAGATCGGCGGGGTCGTCGCTGAACGCCCCGAGGTAGCCCTCGGGCACCTCGCTGCGCACCAGTTCCCTCAGCCTGGCTCGCAGATCGGCCACCTGGGCGCCCATGTCGTAGTCCATCACCGGGCCGCCCCTGGCCCCGCCGGGACCGGCCGCCGGGTCGCCACCCCGGCGTTCATCGGGCTGTCCAGCCCCCGTCGATCACGACGGTCTGGCCGGTGACGTAGCGCCCGGCGTCGCTCACCAGCCACAGCACGGCTCCGGCCAGATCCCCGGCGTCGGCGCTCATGGGCAGCGGCGTGTTGCGGCGGAGCCATTCCGCGCTGCGGGGTTGGTCGTAGAGCGAGGCGGTGATCTCGCTGCGGAAGAAACCCGGGGCGATGGTGTTCACCCGGATCGAGTAGCGGGCCCACTGCACCGCCAACTCGGCGGTGAGCCCGCTGAGCCCGTGCTTGCTGGCCGCGTACGACGCCTGCGGTATGCCGGGGATGCCGACGTGGCCGCTGATCGACGACACGTTCACGATGGCGCCACGACCGGCGGCGCGCATGTGGGGGAAGACCTGCTGGGCCAGGCGGAACGGGGCGACCAGGTTCAGCCGCAGCGTGGCCTCGATGTCGTCGACGGCTTCCTCCTCGGCCGGAGCCCGGGAGAAGATGCTCCCGGCGGCGTTGACCAGCACCTCGGGGGGCCCGAGGTGCTGGCAGACCCGCGCCACCACTTCGGCCGGCCCGTCCCAGTCGCTCAGGTCGGCGACGACCGCCAGGCCGTCGATCTGGCCGGCCAGGGCCTCGAGACGGTCGCGCCGGCGGGCCACCACGGCCACGCGCGCCCCGGCCCCGGCCAGGGCCCGCGCCGCTGCCTCGCCCAGCCCCGACGATCCCCCGGTGACCACCGCCACGCGCCCGGACAGATCGAAACCGCTGGGGGCGGCGAGCCCGCTGTCGGCCACGTCGTCATGATCGCACCGCAGCCGCCGAGCGGGCAAAGCCCCGCCCCGGCCGGCCCGGCACCCCACGCGCTGTGCCGACGGGCCCGGCACCCGGCGCGCTGGGACGGCCGGTGCCGTAGAGTCCCCGCCCAGCAGATGTCTCCATGTGATGACGGTGGCTGCGCCCGGTGGCCACCCCGAGCCGGAAGGGGGGCTGGCCGTGCCAGTAGCTCAGGTCGACGGATTGGATATCGCCTACGAGGTGATCGGGACGGGAGGCCGACCCTGGGTGATCACCCCCGGCGGCCGCTTCAGCAAGGACACCGCCGGGGTGCGCGAGCTGGCCACGGCCATCGCCGAGGCCGGCAACCAGGTGCTC
The DNA here is from genome assembly GCA_021838445.1 of Actinomycetes bacterium. Lineage (GTDB taxonomy): Bacteria > Actinomycetota > Acidimicrobiia > Acidimicrobiales > Palsa-688 > JAKCDU01. Next base: position 109,232 of record JAKCDU010000006.1, read on the forward strand.
ATATGGGACCGGCCCAACTGCGGGGCCTCGAGCGTGTGCTTCACCGGGTCATCGGAGTCGGCCATGCAGGCCGACGTGCTCGCCGGCCTGCTGAGGCAGCTCGAGATGGCCCCGGCCGTCATCATCGGTGGCTCGGGGGGCGCCCGGGTATCGCTTCTCACCGCGGCGCGCCACCGCGACGTGGCCCGCGGGCTGGCCATGTGGTGGATCAGCGGGGGTGTCTACGGTTTGCTGGTGCTCGGCCACCACTACTGCAGTGAATCCATTCGAGCGGCCTTCTTCGACGGGATGGAGGGAGTGGCCGCCCTCCCCGAATGGGAGGAGGTGTTGGCCCGTAACCCGGACAACCACCGACGGTTCCTGGCCGAGGACCCCCGACGCTTCATAGAGACCATGGAGCGCTGGATGGTCACCTACTGCCCCTGCGGCGACGAGGTGGTGCCGGGACTGGCCAGCGAGGACGTGGCCGGCTTCGACGTCCCGACTCTGGTGTTTCGCAGCGGCACCACCGACTTGAACCACACCCGGCGTACCTCGGAGGAGCTGGCCGAGGCTCTGCCCAACGCCCGCCTGGTCGAACCCCCGTGGGGGGACAACGAGTGGAACGAGCGGTCCGCGGCCCGGCCCGGCGCGAGAGGCGAGGGCCTGTTCGTCGGCTGGCCCAACCTGGCCCCTCTCCTGCTCGACTGGGCCGCCGACACCGTCGGTTAGCCCCGCAGCGCAGCGACCGGTCGAGGCGGCCCGAGGAGGTCGTACAGCTGGTCGACGCTGCCCGGGCGGGCCAGCTGGAAGCCCTGACCGACATGGCATCCGTGCCGCTTCAGTATCTCCAACTGTTCGGTGTTCTCGACCCCCTCGGCGACAGTGAGCAGCGACAGTGCCCGTCCCAGGTGCAGCACCGACTGGAGCAGGGCGTCAGCCTCCTGGGAGTGGCCGAGCTGGGCCACGAAGGAGCGGTCCACTTTGAGCGAGTCGACAGGGAAGCGGGCCAGGTAGGCCAGCGACGAGTACCCCGTACCGAAGTCGTCGATGGCCACGCTGATGCCCAGGCGCTTCAGGCGCAGCAGGTGATCGACGGTGGCTTCGGCGTCGCGCATCAGTATGGACTCGGTGATCTCCAGCACCAGGTTCTCCGGGGCCAGGTCGGCGGCTGACAGCGCGTCGACGACGTCCCGGTAGAAGTCTTCGGGGTGGTCCAACTGGCGAGCCGAGACGTTGACCGCCATCGACACCCGGTGACCCCGGCGGCTGAGCCCAGCCGCCACCTGGCACGCCTCGTGGAGCACCCAGCGTCCCACCGGGCCGATCAATCCCGACTCCTCCAGGGAAGGGATGAAGTCGACGGGAGGGATCCGGCCCCGCTCGGGATGGTTCCACCGCAGCAGCGCCTCGACCGACACGAGCGCCCCGTCGGAGAGGGAAAAGGCCGGTTGATACTCGAGGAAGTACTCCCGGCGCTGCAGCGCGCCGCGCAGCTCGGTGTTGAGCCAGCCTCTGCGCTCCACCGCCGCCTTCATGCCCTCGCTGTAGATCGAGTAGCCGTTGCGCCCCGCGCCTTTGACCTCGTACAGGGCGATGTCGGCGTCTCGGAACAGCTCGTCGGGGCCGTTGCGGTGGCCGGTCGCGATGCCGATAGATGCACTGACCGCCAGTCGGAGGCCGTCGACGTCGAATGGGGTGTCGAAGGCCTCGAGCAGGCGCTGGGCGACCACCTCCGGACCGGCGTCGAGGGCGTCACCCTCGATCAGCGCCACGAACTCGTCGCCGCCGAGCCGGCCGATGGACTCGGAACGGCGCAACACCAGCTCGAGGCGCCGGGCCACCGCGACCAGGAGCCGGTCGCCGACCCCGTGGCCGTGCAGGTCGTTCACGTCCTTGAACCGGTCCAGATCGATGAGCAGGGCCGCACAGGCCCGCTCCGACCGGTCGTTGCGGGCCAGCATCTGCTGCGCCCGGTCGGTGATGAGCGACCGGTTGGGCAGTCCGGTGAGGCTGTCGTGGAAGGCTTGGTGGCGCAGCTTCTCCTCCAGATCGTGGCGTTCGGTCACGTCCCGGTAGTTGACGACGATGCCGCCCACGGCCTCGTCGTCGAGCAGGTTGCGGGCGGTGCCGTCCATCCAGCGCACCTGCCCATCGGCGCGGACCATACGGAACGTCAGCCTCGCCGCGGCGCCAGGGCGGCTGCGCACCGCGCCCATCAGCTCGCGGCAGGCGGCCCGGTCGTCGGGGTGGACCAGATCGAACGCCGAGCGGCCCAGGCGGTCGCCGGCCGGGTAGCCGATCACCTGCTCGGCGGCTTCACTGACATACAGCAGACGACCGTCGGACCCGACGATGGTGAACACGTCGGCGCTGCCCTGCACGAGGGCCCGGAAGCGGCGCTCGGCTACCCGTATCTCTTCGACCTGAGCGGCGCACGAACGGGCGACGGCGGCCATGATGTCGGCCACGGCCAGGGACCGGGCGTCTCCGGTCCGGTCCACGACGAGCACATCGTCGGCCGACCCTACCCGGGCCTCGTCGGTGAGGATGATCCCCGCCTCGGCCACCGGCGTCGCCGCGCCCAGAACACGTTGGTCGTCCAGATCGCTCAGGATGGCCGAGATGGGCTTGTGGCTGAACAGGGCCCAGCCGAACCCCTTGGGACCGGTCATCACCTGGTAGAAGCGGGCCCGGTTGACCAGCACGACCGGCCCGTCGGGCGGATCCACGAGGACCGAACGCAGTTCCAGATGGTCGCGAAACAGCCTCTCCACCTCCCGGCAGACGGTGCCGGGAGCGACCTTGACGCTGGCGCGGGCGCGTTCGGACAGCTGTCCCAAGTTCACGCCGCGTGTGTCGACCCGACCACCCGTAGCATTTAGGGCTGTCACCTCCTGTTCAGCTGGAGTTCACCCGAGACCCGAATTCCGAGCAGGTCCCCGCAACGACGGCCCCGGCGGACCCCACCGCCGTCTCCGAGCTCCATGGACCATCATGGTGGCGTGACCGATCCCACCCCCTCCGAAGTGCTCGTCGACGTCAGCGCCCCTGTCGCCACCTTGACCATGTCGCGCCCGGAGGCCATGAACGCCATCACCCCGACGATGCTCGCTCAGCTGCGGGCCGCGCTCGAAGACGTCGGCGCCCGACCCGACGTCCGGGTGATCGTCCTGACCGGCCAGGGGCGGGCCTTCAGCGCCGGGGTCGACCTCAAGGCCATAGGGGGCGCCCGCCTCGAGGGCGGCGCCGTCGGAGACCTCCTCGACGGGCCGGCGCGCGACCTGATCGAGGCCATCCGGTCCGTGCCCAAGGTCGTCATCGCCAAGGTCAACGGCTACTGCTTCACCGGCGCCCTGGAACTGGCCCTGGCCTGTGACATCGTCGTGGCCGCCGAGGAGGCCACCTTCGGCGACACCCACGCCAAGTGGGGGCTGCGCCCGACGTGGGGGATGAGCCAACGCCTCCCGGCAGCAGTGGGAGGGGCCCGGGCCCGCATGCTCTCCTACCGGGCGGCGTCCTTCTCCGGTCGCCAGGCCGAGGAGTGGGGCCTCGCCGCAGCGGCCTGCCCGCGCGCCGAGCTCGACGAGCTGATCGACACCATGGCCCGCGACATCTCCGCCAACAGCGCCGACTCCGTCGCCGCCTACAAGGACCTCTACCGCTTCGCCGCCGACCAGGCGTCCGCCGCCGGCGTGGCCTACGAGGCAGCCGCCACATTCGCCATCGCCGACACCGAGGAGCGCATCGCCGGCTTCCGCAAGTGACCGGTGGCCCGGCTCAGGGGCGGTACGGGGCAGGGCGGTGCGGCTCAGTAGGAGCGGGGCAGTCCGAGCACGTGCTCGGCGACGTAGTTCATCACCATCTCCTGGGAGATGGGGGCGATGCGCATGATCCGCACCTCTCGCCAGTAGCGCTCCACGTCGTACTCCGAGGCGTAGCCGAACCCGCCGTGGGTCTGCACGGCCTGGTCGGCGGCCTGCCATCCGGCGTCGGCGGCGAGCCATTTGGCCAGGTTGGCCTGCTCCCCGCAGGGGAGACCGGCGTCGTGGCGCCACGCTGCCTCCCGGATGGCCAGCTCGGCGGCGTGCAGGCGGGCGTGGGCCTCGGCGAGAGGGAAGGCGATCCCCTGGTTCTGGCCGATCGGGCGTCCGAAGACGACCCGGGACTTGGCGTAGTCCACGGCCTTGCGGAGCGCCGCCTTGCCCACCCCGAGGGCTTCGGCGGCGATCAGGATACGCTCGGCGTTGAGGCCGTCGAGGAGGTACTGGAAGCCTCGACCCTCGTCGCCCACCCGGTCGGCGACGTCCACCGGTAGGTCGTCGTAGCGGACCTCGCACGAAGCCACGGCGTTGCGGCCCGCCTTGGGGATGGGGCGGATGTCCACCTCGGGACGCTGCAGATCGGCGAGCAGGAGCGTCATACCGTCGGTCCGCCGCTCGCACTGTTCGAGGGGCGTGGTCCGCACGAGGAGGAGAACCTTCTCCGATTCCAGGGCCTTGGAGGTCCAGACCTTCTGCCCCCTCACCACGTAGCGGTCACCGTCGGGCACGGCGCGGGTGACGATCGAGGTGGTGTCGGTGCCGGCGTCGGGCTCGGTGACACCGAAAGCCACGTGCAGGTCGCCGGTGGCGACCCGGGGCAGGTACCTGGCCTTGAGCTCCTCCGATCCGTGCTTGACGACCGGGTTCATCCCGAAGATCGACAGGTGTATGGCGGTGGCGCCGTTCATGGCGGCGCCCGAGGCGGCGACCTCCTCGAGCACGATCGAGGCCTCGGTGATACCCCGACCCCCGCCGCCGTACTGCTCCGGGATGGCGATTCCTATCCACCCGTTGCTGGCCATGGCCTCGTAGAACTCGTAGGGGAAGCGGTGACCCTCGTCGCACGATCGCCAGTAGGCATCGCCGAAGTCGGCGCAGAGTCGCCGAATGGCCAGTCGGATCGCTTCGGAGTCCTCGACGGGGTTGAAGTCCACGGGCCCCTTT
>JAKCDU010000091.1 GCA_021838445.1 Actinomycetes bacterium
TCGCGGCGGCTCCTCTGGCCCACCTCAAGACCATCGTCTACGGGGGCGCCCCCATGTATCTGGCCGACCTCGAGGACGCCCTGGCGGTGTTCGGGCCTCGTCTGGTCCAGATATACGGCCAGGGGGAATCGCCGATGACCATCACCGCACTGTCCAAAGCGGACCACGCTGAGCAGAACGCGCCCCGATTCTCCGAACGGATGCAGAGCGTGGGCACCCCGCGCACGGACGTCGAGGTGCGGGTGGCCGATGAGGACGGGCGGCCGCTGGCCACCGGCGAGGTCGGGGAAATCCTGGTGCGCGGCGACGTGGTGATGGCCGGCTACTGGAACCAGCCCCGGGAGACCGCCGAGACCATCGTCGACGGGTGGTTGCGCACCGGCGACGTGGGCAGCTTCGACCATGACGGCTACCTGACGCTGCACGACCGGTCCAAGGACCTGATCATCAGCGGGGGCATGAACATCTATCCCCGGGAGGTCGAAGAGGCCCTCCTCCACCACCCCGGCGTCAAGGCCGCGGCCGTGGTCGGACGCCCCGACCGGGAGTGGGGGGAGGCGGTGGTGGCCTTCGTCGTCGCCGCCGACGGGGCGCCGGCACCGGCACCCGAGGAGCTCGACCGCACGTGCCTCGACAGCATCGCCCGCTACAAGCGACCCAAGGACTACCACTTCGTCGAGGCGCTTCCCACCAACAACTACGGAAAGGTAGTCAAGCGAGAGTTGCGCAACCGCCTCCTGGACGAAAGTTGATCGCCCCTCCCGCCGAGCCGGAGGGTTGGCCGACTCCTGACGAAACTTCTTCTAAAGACGGCCGTTCGGTGTGCCGATGATGACGGGGATGGCTCTGTCGGGGGAGGACGCCGCTCATCTGTTGCGTCGCGTCGGGTTCGGACCGCTACCGGCGGACGTCGACGCGCTCACCGGCATGTCCGTATCGGCCGCTGTGGACCAGGTGCTGAACGTGAGCTCGGCTCCCCCGGTGGTGGTACCGCCCGAGGCGACTCTGGCCTCCCCCACCCAGGACTGGTGGACCCGCTATGTGGCCATCCACTCGTGGTGGTGCGACCGGATGGCGACCACGCCGTGTCCCATCCAGGAGAAGATGACGCTGTTCTGGCACGGCCACTTCTGCTCGGGCATCCAGAAGGTCAACAACTTCCCCGCCATCTTCAACCAGAACCAGACGTTCCGCTCCATGGGTATGGGCAGCTTCCGCGCCCTCGCGCAGGCGGTGGCCGTCGACCCGGCCATGCTCGTGTATCTCGACAATGCCCTCAACGTGGTGTGGGCGCCCAACGAGAACTGGGCCCGCGAGTCCATGGAGCTGTTCACCCTCGGCGTGAACCAGTACACCCAGGACGACGTGGTGGCCTCGGCCCGGGCCTGGACCGGCCACGGCGTGGACTCCACCGGCACCCAGTACGTCTTCGACCCCGCCGCTCACGACACCGGCTCCAAGACCTTCTTCGGCCAGACCCAGAACTTCGACGGCCCCGACATCTTGAACCTCATCCTCACCGGGCCCACCAAGGCGGTGGCCGCCCAGTTCATCGCGGACGAGGTATGGAGCTTCTTCGCCTACCCCAACCCGGAGCCGTCGGTGTCCCAGGCCATCACGGCCGACTTCCTCGCCTCCACCGACCTGGACATCACCGCCCTCCTCACATCGGTGTTCAACCAGCCCGAGTTCTGGTCGACCAAGGCCCGCCAGTCGCTGGTCCGCTCCCCCGCCGAGTACGTCCTCGCCACCATGCGCTACAGCGGCCTCACCTCCGCCCAGGCCCACCCCGAGTGGTACCTGGCCAACATGGGCCAGGAACTGTTCGAGCCGCCCAACGTCGCCGGGTGGCGCCAGAACGCCTACTGGCTCTCCACGGCGGCCTTCTGGGCCCGCGCCCAGTTCGCCCATGACATCACCTGGACCCTGTCGACACCGACGGGACCGCTCTCCGGAGTTGGCAGCCAGACCGCCGCCCAAGCCGTCCAGACCGCCTACGACCTGTTCGGCATCACCTCGCCAGCACCCACCACCACCGCCAGCCTGGTGGCCTTCGCTTCCTCGGAGGAGAACACCGCCAACAGTTGGTCCATCGGGCCCGACCTGATCACCCTCGCCCTTCTCTCCCCCGACTTCCAGCTGAGCCAATGAGACCCCTCGACTCCCCCGACTCCGATTACCGAGCGGCCCGGCGCCGCCTTTCGGTCCCCGACCGTGGCGGGCTGACCCGCCGCCGCTTCCTCCAGGCCACCCTGGGCGGTGCCGCCGGCCTCGCCATCTTCGATTCCCCGCTGGGCCGGGGACTGGGAGCCCTCGCCGCAGCCGCCACCCCGCTGGGGCCGACCCAGGGCGTGCTGGTGGTGATCCTCCTGGGCGGCGGATGCGACGGTTTCAACATGGTGGTACCGGCATCGGACCCGGCCTACTACGCAGCCCGCGGGTCGATAGCCGTCCCCGCATCGTCGGTGCTGCCCCTCGCCGACGGCTTCGGCTTGCACCCGGCACTGCCCAACATCCACCAGCGCTACCAGGCCGGGCAGGTGGCTTGCGTGATGGGGGTCGGCTACCCCAACCCCGACCTTTCTCACTTCAACTCCATGGCCTACTGGATGAGCGGCCAGCCCGGCCTGCAGGGGGTCCCCACCTCGGGCTGGCTGGGTCGCTGGGTCGACACGCTCGGCGACGCCAGCGGCCTCGAGTCGGTGGCCATCGACGACACGGTCCCGCTCCACCTCGTGGGTGACACGACCGTCGCCACCGCCCTTCCGACCAGCCTCGACAGCGCCTTCGGGGCGGTCGTGAACGACCCGGCCGACCCGGCCATGTTCGCCGCTCTCGACGCCATGGCGGCCGCCCCCACCGGCCTCGGCTCGTGGGGGGATCTCGTCACCTTCAACTCGTCGCGCAGCATGGCCATGGGCCGGACCGTCTCGCCCCTCTACAGCCCGGCCCTGCCGTCGAGCTCGGACCTCTCCACCCGCCTGGCCCTCGCCGCCCGGTTGATCAACGCCAACCTCGGGGTGCGAGTCATCGGAGTGGAGTGGAACGGGGACTTCGACGTCCACGGCGACGAGGTGACCCGCTTCGGCCCCCTGATGACCAGCCTCGACGACGGAGTCGACACCTTCTATTCGACCCTCGATCCGGCCCGGTCGGACACGGTGACGCTGATGACGTTCTCCGAGTTCGGTCGGAGGGTCCAGGCCAACGAATCGGGCACCGACCATGGCACCGCCTCCACCCTTTTGGTCATAGGGGCAAACGTGGCCGGAGGACTCAAGGGTGAGCCGCCGTCGCTGTCGGCCCTCGATCCCAACGGCAACGCCGTCATGACGACCGACTTCCGCTCGGTGTACGCGACTGTTCTGAGCGACTGGCTCGGCGGTGACCCCGAAGCCGTACTGGGGGGCTCCTTCCCCTCCCTTCCCCTGTTCGCCCTCCCCCCCGGCGCCGCCCCGGCGCCAACGCCGGGTGCTCCCGGCGTGACCGGTATGGCGACCGGCCCGGGCTACTTCCTGGCCACCGCCGACGGGGCCGTCTACGGCTTCGGGCGCAACCTGCGCACCCCAGCCACCGGGGGGGCGCCGGCGGCGGCCCTGATGGCCCAGCCGGGGGGCGGCGGTGTATGGCTGGCTCGCCGCGACGGCACCGTGGTGGCCGCCGGCGGGGCGCCGTTCCTCGGCGACCTCGGCGGCTACCGCCTCGACGCGCCCATCGTCGGGGCGACCGCCACCCCCACGGGGCGGGGGTACTGGCTGCTCGGCCAGGACGGCGGCATCTTCTCCTTCGGCGACGCCGCCTTCCACGGCTCCACCGGCGGCATCCGCCTGGCCCAACCCGTAGTCGGCATGGCCGCCACCCCCTCCGGCGGCGGCTACTGGCTGGTCGCCTCCGACGGCGGCATCTTCTCCTTCGGCGACGCCGCCTTCCACGGCTCCACCGGCGGCATCCGCCTCGCCCAACCCGTGGTCGGCATGGCCGCCACCCCCTCCGGCGGCGGCTACTGGCTGGTCGCCTCCGACGGCGGCATCTTCTCCTTCGGCGACGCCGCCTTCCACGGCTCCACCGGCGGCATCCGCCTCGCCCAACCCATCATCGCCATGGCGGCTACCGCGTCGGGACGGGGCTACCTGCTCGCCGCCTCCGACGGCGGCATCTTCGCCTTCGGCGACGGCTCGTTCCAGGGGGGCCTGGGTGGCCATCCCCTGACCCAGCCCGTCGTCGCTCTCGCCGGCTGACCCGCAACACCGAAGCCATCTGGCACACTCGGGCGGTGCCCACCTCGGCGCCCCGATGAGCTCACCCGTGCGGTTCCTGTTCGCCGACCAGTTGGGGCCCCACTTCCTCGCCGACACCGACGCTCCCGTGTTGCTGGTCGAGTCCAAGGCGGTGTTCCGACGACGCCGGTTCCACCGCCAGAAGGCCCATCTCGTGCTGTCGGCTCTGCGTCACCGGGCCGCCGAGCTCGGCGACCGGGCCGTCTACGTCCGGGCCGAGACCTACCGACCGGCGCTGCAGGGACACGACCTCGAGGTCATCGCCCCGACGTCCCGGGCGGCACGGCGGCTGGTGGAGTCGCTCCCCCGGGCACGCCAGCTCGAGGAGCGGGGTTTCATCACCACGCGGGCCGACTTCAACCGCTGGGTCGCGGCGCGAAGCGGCCGCCGACTCAGGTTGGAGGACTTCTACCGCGACGCCCGGCAGCGCACCGGTGTCCTGATGGACGACGGCCAGCCCACCGGCGGGCAGTGGAACTACGACCGGGATAATCGTCAGCCCCCTCCCCCCTCAGCGGAGATGCCGGTTCCCGAGCCGTGGTGGCCCACCGAGGACGACGTCGACGAGCAGGTCCGCGCCGACCTCGACCGGTGGGAAGCCGCCGGAGAGGTTCGCTTCGTGGGCCGGGACGGTCCCCGAAGGTTCGCCGCCACCGCCATCGAGGCCCAGGCCGCGCTGCAAAGCTTCGTCAGTACCCGCCTGGTGGCCTTCGGCCCATACGAGGACGCCATGCTGGGCGGCGCGCCCACCATGGCCCACTCGCTTCTGTCGGCACCCCTCAACCTCGGCCTCATCGACCCGATGGAATGCGTGCGAGCCGCGGAGGGGGCCTATGCCGAGCAGCGGGCCCCCCTGTCCAGCGTCGAGGGCTTCATCCGTCAACTGATGGGTTGGCGCGACTACGTATGGCATCTCTACTGGCATTTTGGCGAGGGCTACCGTCACGAGAACTCCCTGAACGCGACCGTGGACCTGCCGGGGTGGCTGGCGGAGCTGGAGACCGAGGCGGTGGGAGCGGCGTGCCTGCGGGGGGTGGTCGGCGATCTGCGCGATCGGGGCTGGGTCCATCACATTCCCCGCTTGATGGTCCTGGGGAACTGGGCCCTCCAGCGCGGGCTGGACCCGGGCCAGGTCACCGACTGGTTCCACCGGTGCTTCGTCGACGGCTACGACTGGGTCATGGTCCCCAACGTCGTAGGGATGAGCCAGCACGCCGACGGCGGGAAGATGGCGACCAAGCCCTACGTCGCCGGCGGCTCGTACATCAACCGGATGAGCGACTACTGCGGCGGCTGCGCCTACGACCCCCGCGTCCGGGTGGGACCGCGGGCCTGCCCTTTCACCGCTGGGTACTGGAGCTTCCTCGCCCGCCACGAGGAGAGGCTGGCCCGCAATGCCCGTATGGCACAGGCCGTGCGGGGCCTCCGGCGGCTGCGGGACCTACCCGAACTGCTCGCCGAGGACCGCAACCGTGGAACTACCCCACCCTAGAGCCCCCTCGCCCCAGAGCCCCCTCGCCCTCGACCTCCTCGCCCCAGAGCCCCCTCACCCTCGGGCCGTCCCCAGCCGCCCGCGCCGGTAGGCGGCTGGATCGAGCGTCTCGATCGGGTCGGCCGTCGGTGTTCGTCGGACAGGGCAGCGCCCCAGGTACTTGTATAGGCTCGGCCGGTAGGTCGATCGCGCCGCTCTCGTCGTGCGAGGGGCCGGAGGGGGGAGCAATGAAGGCAGCCCTTGGGCGACACCGGTCGCCGGGAAGTAGATGGCGCCGGAGCGCCGCCACGACCGTCGGGCTGTCGATGGCCATGGCGGCCGCCTCGCTGTCAGTAGCCGCCGCTCCCGTCGCGGCGGCCCCGGGCACATCGGGACCGGTCCACGCGTCCAGTGCCTACACGCCCCCGACCGGCTACTGGCTGGTCGGGGCCGACGGTGGAGTCTTCAGCTTCGGCCAGGTCGCCTTCCACGGATCGACCGGCGGGAAGGCCCTGAACGCCCCCATCGTCGGCGCGGCGCGCACACCCTCCTCGCTCGGCTACTGGGAGGTCGCCGCCGACGGCGGCATCTTCACCTTCGGCGACGCCGCCTTCTACGGATCGCTCGGCGGAAGGACCCTGAACGCGCCGATAGTCGGCATGGCCGCCACACCCGACGGCCAGGGCTACTGGCTGGTCGCCGCCGACGGCGGGGTCTTCACCTTCGGTGACGCCACCTACCACGGGTCGCTCGGCGGCCGGCACCTCGCGTCACCCATCGTCGGCATGGCTGCGACCGGCACCGGCAACGGGTACTGGCTCGTCGGAGCCGACGGCGGCGTATTCAATTTCGGTGACGCCACCTACCACGGGTCGCTCGGCGGCCACACCCTCGCCGCCCCCATCGTGGGCCTGGCCGCCACCCAACTCGGTGACGGCTACTGGCTGGCGGCCGCCGACGGCGGCGTGTTCACCTTCGGTGACGCCACCTACCACGGGTCACTCGGCGGCCACACCCTCGCCGCCCCCATCGTCGGCCTGGCGACCACCCCGACCTTCGGGGGCTACACCCTCGTGGCCAAGGACGGAGGGGTGTTCACCTTCGGAGACGCCACCTTCGCCGGCTCGGTGGGCGGCCAGACCCTGAGCGCACCGGTCGTGGCCATGAGCCAGGTCGGCCCGACGGTGGGGGCCCACGTCCTGCTCGTGGGGAGCTACAACGGCATCCCGGGCCAGTACACCAGCATCCAGGCCGCCGTCGACGCCGCTCAGCCCGGGGACTGGATACTGGTCGCGCCCGGTGACTACAAGCCGACCAACGACCTCACCAACCCGCCCACCACCGCCGAAGCCTCGGTGGGCTGGTTCGGTGGAGTGGAGATCGACACCCCCTACCTGCACCTGCGGGGCATGAACCGCAGCACCACGGTCATCGACGGCACCAACGCCGGCGCCCCCCAGTGCTCGAGTGCCGCTTCCGATCAGAACCCCGGTGCCGTCATCCCCGGGTACAACTCCAATCAGCCGATCGGGCGCAACGGCATCCTGGTCTGGAAGGCCAACGGCGTCTCCATCGACAATCTGACCACCTGCAACTTCCTGACCGGCTCGTCGGGCGGGGGCAACGAGATCTGGTGGGACGGCCAGCCGACCGAGGCCACGACCGGGCCGCTCGGCCTGACCGGCTACTCGGGAAGCTACCTGACCACCACCTCCACCTATTACAACCAGTCCACCAACACCGGGGGTGCCTACGGCATCTTCTCGTCGGCCTCGTCGCTCGGGACGTGGAAGAACATCTACGCCAGCAACTTCAACGACTCGGGCATGTACATCGGCGCCTGCCGGCGGCTCTGTGACGCCTGGATAGACGACGCCTGGATGCAGTACAACCCCCTCGGGTACTCGGGTACCAACTCCGGTGGGACCCTGGTCATCTCCAACTCGCAGTTCGACCACAACCAGGACGGCTTCGACACCAACACCCAGATCGCCAGCGACCCGCCACCCATCCAGGACGGCGCCTGCCCCGACGGAGGGACCAGCGGGATCACCGGCACCACCTCCTGCTGGGTGTTCGAGAACAACAGCGTCCATGACAACAACAACCGCAACGTGCCCGGCTCCGGTTCGGGCTATGCGGGAGCAGGACCGGCCGGCACCGGCATGACCGTATCCGGTGGCCGCGACGACACGGTGATGAACAATCTGTTCGCCAACAACGGGGCGTGGGGGGCATTGTTCGTGCCCTTCATCGATACCGACACACCCCCGGCGGGAATCACCTGCTCGGGGCCGGGCCAGACGGACTTCTCCAACCAGTTGGGACCTGGACCGGCCTGTCTGTACGACCCCATGAACGACGCCATGATCGCCAACACGTTCACCCACAACGGCTACTTCGGCAACCCGACCAACGGCGACATCGGCAACCTGGCCCTCGCCACCGGGCTCCCGCAGAACTGCTTCGCCGGCAACTCCACGCCCGACGGGGTAGCACCGGCCAACCTGCAGAGCACCAACTCGGTGTGCGGGCCGCTCACCGCCACTTCCAACTTCTCCACGTCGCCGGGTAGTCTCGGCGGGGAGATCATCTGCGACGCCGGTCTGATCCCCTCGAACCCGACCTGTGCCGGAACGGACAGCTATCCGGCGCCTCCGGCCGCCGGGGCAGTGGTCCCGCAGCCGCTTCCCTCCAACCTACCGACCATGCCCAACCCATGCGTCGGGGTGCCCGCCAACGCCTGGTGCCCGGCGGGCGCGCCCGTAGTCGCCAAGACGACGTGATCATCGCTCTACGACTGGGTTGATGGTCACGCTC
>JAKCDU010000033.1:0-30326 GCA_021838445.1 Actinomycetes bacterium
CCTGCTGGTCGGAGAGTGGGCCCAGCTGAGCGGTGTCGAGGCGGGAGGCGCCTTCTCCTTGCTGGCCCGGGATCGCGGCAGCTCCCTGCCGGAACTGTCGGACGTTCGTCGGTTCCGGACCGGCTGGGAGCGGTCCGCCACGGTGGATCTACGCCGTCGCGATGAGTCCGCGATCGAGGCCTATTTCGACCACGGCCGGGTGGTCGAAGGGGACCGGCAACAGGTTCTCGATTCCGCCTATGGGGCCTGGCGAAGCGACACGGAAGCGGGTCTGACCAGTCTCATGCTGGCTGGGGACGGTGGGACAGTCGCCGAACTCAATCGGCGGGCCCGAGCCGATCTCGTTGCTTCTGGCCACGTCTCAGAACCGGCAGTGGCGATCGCCGGAGGGCTGCACGCCGGCGTCGGCGACTCGATCGTGACCCGTCAAAACGACCGCAAACTGAGCGCCGGTCCAGCCAGGTGGGTCAAGAACGGAGACCGATGGACCGTCGCAGCGCTCGGACCTGACGGTTCCATAACGGCCACCCGCCAAGGCTCGTCGATACAGGTGATCCTGCCCGCTGCCTACGTGGCCGAACACGTCGAGCTCGCCTACGCCAGCACCGCCCACCGGGCCCAAGGCCGAACCGTCGACACGGCCCACGCCATCGTCTCGCCCCTCACCAGTCATGAGGCGCTCTATGTCGTGACCACCCGCGGCCGCCACCGCAATCACCTCTACGTCGACGTGCACTACGACCCCGATCCCGCCACCGGCCACCCCGCCAGCCATCCACTCGAAGACGGCCGCCAGGTCCTCCTCCGCATCCTGGCAACACCGTCGACCGACCTCTCGGCCCATGACACGCTCGCCCAGAACAGATACTCCGCCATGTGCTGGGCGAACCTCTGCGTCGAGTATCAGACCATCGCCACCCTGGCCCAGGCCCACCGCTGGGACCACCTGGTTCGCTCCAGCGGCCTCACCCAGATCCGGGCAGACGCGGTCGCCAGGAGCCCGGCCAAAGGAGCCCTCCACACTGCGCTCAGAGACGCCGAAGCGATGGGATTGGATGTGGCGGTCGGCCTTCCCAAGCTCGTCGCCGAAGGCCCACTCCTCACCGCCGATGACCCGGCCATGGTCCTCCACAGCCGGGTACGAGACTGGATGGCCCGGGAGGGCCGTAGCTCCGCACGTCCCGATGGCCTGATCGCCGGACTCGTCCCGAAGGCTGTCGGAGTCGTAGACCCGGACCTGGCCTTGGCCCTGACCCAGCGGGCGGATGCGCTCGTCCGCCGAGCCAACGAGCTCGCCTGGCGAGCTATACGCGACCGTCCACCGTGGCTACGCAGGCTCGGACCCCAGCCGGTCGATGCCCGGGCGAACAAAGCATGGATGGATGCGATCGTCACACTCTCGGGGTATCGTGAGCGCTGGTCGCTGGGTTCAGACCCTCGGCCCCTCGGACCCGAGCAGGTCCCGACTTCCGAGCAGCTCGAGCAGCGAAATCGTGCCCGAGCAGCCCTCAATTCAGCGCTGTCCTTCGATCGAACGGCATTGACGCCGGCGACCACTGAGGCAGCCGCGGTAGCCCTGCAGGCGACCGTCCCAGCCAGAGGAGTCGAGCCATGACCCGCCGAAGCCGCATCCGAGACGCCCACCGACGCGACGAACAGACCCGATCCTGGGCCGTAAGAGCCGCCCGTACCATCGTCCATTGTCTCTGTGCGGGGGAGGTTGTCCCCGCGACTCCGTACAACATCGGTCTCGTGCCCGAACCCGGGGAACAACTCTGGATCGAGGTCCCCGCTCGTCTCCTCAATGAGCTGCCACCTGTCCTCGTCGGCCAGACGATTGCCACGCCACCCCCGATCCGATCGTGGCTCTGCACTTCGACTCGCCTGGCCGGACGTATCGACGACCAGCTCGTCGCTTGGCGGTGGACCCAGTTCGTCGGTTGCCGGATCAGTCTGGAGCCGGGCTCGGAGGCGGTTGCCTTGGACAGCTCCGATGGGACCTGTCTGACCTGGGCAGGCCCCGGCCTCGCCCCTCTCGCCGTGCTGGCCGTGTGGCAGCTGTTCGGGATCGACGGACTCATCGGGCACCCCGGACTGGCCTTCGTCCGGCAACCGATGGTCGCTGAGCGAACGCCCGCTTGACCAGATGCTGGGCCAGCTCGACGTTCCAGAGGAGCTGGACTCTCCCGATGGAGTCCTCACCCCATCGACCATTTCGCCGATTTGTCCGCTTAGTCTGCTGGCCAATGGCGGAGGCGCTGGCCAGCGGTATGGCGGTACCTACCCTGCTCCAGTCACTCATGCGCGAGCGACGGCTCACGCACGAGCAGACCATTGCGGTCCTGGACCGACGAGCCCGGGATATGGGCATGCGGGACTTCGCACTCTCGACCCGACAGCTCGCACGTTGGCTCGCTGGAAGGGTAGCCACGGCACCCCATCCGTCGACGATTCGAGTGGTGGAGGCGGAATTCGGTGACGCCATCGAGCGCCTGCTCGGCCCAGCTACCGGACAGCCCTTCAAGGAGAGGTGGCGCCACGAAGCGACCACGACGGTGTCGCACTTCGACGCCATCCTGAACCACCTCGCCCAGATCGACCACCTGCAGGGTGCCCGGGCATCGTTGGAGCCTGCCATTGCGGTCTTCGCCAGCGTCTCCGCGGCAGCGCGCCAAGCTCGGGGGCCCGATCGTGCGTCGGCGCTCTCCGCGGCAGCTCGATGTTCCGAGCTGGTGGGTTGGTTCTTCCAGGACGCAGACATGCCAGGCAGAGCCCACGAATGGACGGTCCGAGCCCTCGATCTCGTCGAGGAAGCCAACGATCAATCCCTCCTTCCCTACGTGCTGATGCGCCGCAGCGCTGTCGCTGCAGAGTTGGGTCAGGCCGATGACGCACTCCTCCTCGCCGAACGGGCAACTCGCCTCTCCCGCGACGGAATCGAGCGCGCGCTCGCGATGAGAGAGGTCGCAACTGCCCACGCCCTCAAGGGAGACCGTGCCCGAATGCGCGACGCGATCGACGGCGCTATCGCTTGCCTCGATGGCCCAGCGTCGGGATCGGGTGTGGCTCCCTACTGCAACCTCCCTTACGTTCTCGGTGAAGCCGGAGCTGCCGCCATCCAGGCCAACGCACCCGAGCTGGGGGTCCAGTTTCTCGAGTCGGCTGTCAACAGCTGGGTTGGGGCCCCTTCGAGAGACCGTGAGCTCTGCAACGTCAGACTGTCCCTGGCGCACGCTCAGGTGGGCGAGATCGATGCCGCAGCCGAGATTGCCGCCGAGGCAGCCAAGGCGGCCCCCAACCACGGGTCGTCTCGCTTTACTCGCACCCTACGTTCGACAATCGACATCATTTCCTCCACGGCCGGCCCCGATCGGAGCGCCTCGATCGTGGAATCGCTCCGGTCGATAGCCTGACCCAAATGGTTCGTGCGCCCGCCTCAGCTGATGCCGCCGGCAAGGCTGCCGCGGTCCTACCGATCGGCTCCTTCGAACAACACGGACCACATCTTCCCCTCGCCACCGACACCCTCATTGCCTGCGAGATCGCAAGACGGTGCGCAGAGGCACACGACCTCCTGCTCCTGCCCCCAATCACCTTCTCCTGCTCCCACGAGCACGCCGCCTTCCCCGGAACCATCTCCCTGCGAGCCACCACCCTGGTCCGCCTCATTGACGAGATCTGCGCTGACCTACAACGTCAGGGCATCGCCAAGGTCGTCATTGTCAACGCTCACGGCGGCAACAACGTGCTCGTCAACTTCGCCCAAGAGGCAAACCGGGATCGGCGTCGGGTGCTGCTCTACCCCACCTCCGCCCACTGGACCGATGCCCGCCAGGCCGCCGGTTGTGCGACAAGTAACCACCAGGACATGCACGGAGGTGAGTTGGAGACCTCGATCCTTCTGTCCATCGACGCCGACCTGGTCAGAGCGGGATGGGAGACCGCAGATCATGAGGCCGACGATCGGAGCCTGCTCACGCTCCTCGGGATGGCTGAATACACCGCCTCCGGTGTCATTGGCCGACCCTCCCTGGCCACTCCCGATAAGGGAACAGCGCTACTCGAATCGATCGTCACCGGACTCAGCGACCCTCTCAAACGTTTGCTCGAAGACTGAGCCGCCAAGGCCTCCCTGCCTCCGTCCAACGTGGTTCCGAGACCGGCCTGGTAGTGACGGCCGCCTCCGGCCGGAGAGGAGCCGGGTGTGCCAACCCCAGCAATGCAGCGCAATGGATCTCGGATATCTACCGAACCAGGACTTCCGGGCGCCGACATTCCTTCCAGTCACTCGACCGAAGCTCTCGAGCTAATCAAGCCCCTGCTCCTCTCGATGTCGGAGGCAGCGGCGGTCCTGGGCGTAGGGCGGACCACGATCTATGATCTGGTCCGCCAGGGTGCACTCCAGTCCGTGAAGATCGGACGGCGATCCCTGGTTCCCCTCGAGGACCTCAACGACTACGTACGTCATCTGAAGGCCTCCTCCCCCAGACACTGAGTCGAGAGGAGGCCCAATGGCTTGGGTCGAGAAGCGAAATGGCGGCAAGGTCCCCGTGTGGCGGGTCATCTGGTGGATCGACGCCCCTGGCGGAGTGCGCAAGAAGCGCTACTCCGAGTCTTTCAGAACCGAGAGCTTGGCCCGGGACTACCGGAACAAGGTCGAACGCGACCAGACCGCCGGGCTGACCACCGACTACAGCGGCGGGACCCAGCTGTTCGGTGACTACGCCGAATCGTGGCTTCGGACCCGGCTGGTCAAAGGCCGACCTCTCGCGGCCAGCACCCTGGATGAATACCGAGGTCTGCTGAGGCGCAACATCCTTCCCACCTTCGAGTGCAGCCAACTTCGGACCATCAGCCCCACCCGGGTGCGGTCCTGGCTCGCCGAGGTCGTCGATCAGTCCGGCCCGGATCAGGCGGCCAAGGCCTACCGGGTCCTTCGAGCGATCATGTCGACCGCTACCGCCGACGAGTTGGTCGCCCGCAACCCGTGCCAGATCCGAGGTGCAGGAGCTTTCAGTGCGCCCGAGCGTCCACTGATCCCGACCTCGATCGTGCTGAAGCTGGCCGACGCCATGGTCACTATTGACTGCACCGAGCAACACACCGACTCATCTCGACTCCGGGCGTTCGTGCTCCTGGCCGGATTCGGCGGGCTACGACCGGGCGAGCTGATGGCGCTGCGACGAGAGGACGTCGATCCGCTCCACCAGACCGTGACCGTCGACGAGAACGCTCCCGAAGTCGCCGGCGTCCGCGTCCTCGGGCCGCCCAAGTCGGAAGCCGGGCGGCGGACCGTCTCGATTCCTTCCAGGATCATGCGCGACATCACCGATCACCTGGACCGGTATACAGGGCCCGACCCCAAGGACTGGGTCTTCACCGGACCGCGAGGCGGGCCGCTCCGCCAGAACTACCTGTCGAAGCGGTGGCGACAAGCGCTCGGCCAAGTACCCGAGGCGCCGCGAGGGCTCCGCGTCTATGACCTCCGCCATCATGCCGCCACCCTGGCCGCCCGGATCCCGGGCGTGACCACCAAGGAAATCATGGCTCGCATCGGCCATTCGTCACCCCGGGCGGCGCTGATCTACCAGCACGCGACCGCGGAGCGTGACCGTCGAATTGCCGACGCCATGGACGCCGATATCGCTGACGCGGCCCCTGCCCAGATCTTTGGCCTCCAAATGGCCTCCAAAAACGCCTCCGGGGGCGCTGGCTGAGTGCCAGCCCAGGGGCTTCGCTAACCGTTTAGCCCCTCTGACCTGCGGGTTTATCTGGTGGGCCGGGACGGATTTGAACCGCCGTAGGCGTACGCCGGCAGATTTACAGTCTGCTCCCTTTGGCCACTCGGGCACCGACCCAGAAAGACCAGAGGATAGCCGACGGCGCCCCCACACAAAAACGAGGAGGAAGGGCGACCTCGAGCCGACGGCCTACTCCTACCGGGTTCCGCGGGAAGGCGGTATATCCGGAAGAGCCGACAGCTTGCCGAATCAGGGTCCTAGTCCTCTAAGCCCGCCAAAGTCCCCTGCCGATGAACCGATCATGGTGCACCGGCGGTTCTGGAAGCGATCCCAGCGGCGCCTGCGGGGGCGGGCCGGCCCGACCCCCTGGCGCCGGCGGGGCCTGGCCACCGCGGCGGGAGTGAGCCTGGCTGCCCTGCTCGGCGCGACCAACCCCCTGGCTGCCTCGGCGGCGACGGTCTCCATCGGGGCGACCACCGTCCCGGCCACGGCCACGGCCGGCGCCACGGTGCACGCCACCCTGTCGCCGGGAGGCGTATCGTCGCCCTCCTTCGGCAACCAGTACTACCTGGCCAGCCCGAGCGGAGCGGTGTGGCCACTCGGAGGTGCCCCCGACTACGGCTCCCTCGCCGGGGACCACCTGGCCGCGCCGGTGGTGGGCATCAGCACCACCCCCGACACCGCCGGCTACTGGATGGTGGCCGCCGACGGGGGCATCTTCTCCTTCGGCGACGCCCACTTCTACGGCTCCACCGGCGGCATGCGCCTCGACCAGCCCGTGATCGGGTTGACCCCCACCCCTGACGGTAGGGGCTACTGGATGTTCGCCTCCGACGGCGGCATCTTCACCTTCGGCGACGCCCACTTCTACGGCTCCACCGGCGGCGTCCACCTGGCCGGGCCCATCGTCGGGATGGCCCCCACCCCCGACGGCGGGGGGTACTGGCTCTTCGCCGCCGACGGCGGCATCTTCACCTTCGGCGACGCCCACTTCTACGGCTCCACCGGCGGCGTCCACCTGGCCGCCCCGATCGTCGCCATGGCCTCGACGCCCGATGCCCGCGGCTACTGGCTGATGGCCGCCGACGGCGGCGTGTTCACCTTCGGCGACGCCGCCTTCGAGGGTTCCCTCGCCGGGCGGGGCCTGACCGCGGCCCGCATCGTCACCGACCCCGACGGCCAGGGCTACTGGGAGGTGACCCACTCCGGGGACGTCTACCCCTTCGGCAGCGCGGCGTCGTCCTCCATCCCCCGCCTGGCGCTGTTCCACTCCATCCTCGGGCCGGGCGACCAGGCCATGGAGTGGGCCATGGCCCAGCTCGGCAAGCCCTACCTGTGGGGGGCCAGCGGGCCCGATTCGTTCGACTGCTCGGGTCTGGTCATGCGGGCCTGGCAGGCCGCCGGGGTCGACATCCCCAGAGTCG
Source organism: Actinomycetes bacterium (assembly GCA_021838445.1). Taxonomy (GTDB): domain Bacteria; phylum Actinomycetota; class Acidimicrobiia; order Acidimicrobiales; family Palsa-688; genus JAKCDU01. The sequence continues at coordinate 7,166 of JAKCDU010000033.1, forward strand.
CCGCCGACCAGTACGGGTCCGGCCCCAACGTGGACCTGTCCCAGCTGCAGATCGGGGACCTGGTGTTCTGGGCCAGCGACACCGCCCAACCGTCGACCATCTACCACGTCGCCATGTACATCGGCGGGGGTCACATGGTGCACGCTCCGTACGCCGGCACGGTGGTCTCCATCGGCGACATCGGCGGCACCGACTTCATGAGCACCGCCACCCGCCCCTGAGCGGGGCAAGATAGGCGGGTGTACAAAGAGATTCTCTACACCGTGGACGACCCGGTCGCGGTCATCACCCTCAACCGTCCCGAGGTCCTCAACGCGTTCACCCTGACCATGGCCGCCGAGATGCGCCACGCCGTCTACCGGGCCGAGAGGGACCCGTCGGTGGTCGGTATCGTCATCACCGGAGCGGGGCGGGCGTTCTGCGCCGGCGCGGATATGAACATGCTCCGGGGCATCACCGCCGGTGACGCCCCCACCCGCGAGCCGGACCAGGATCTGGACCTGACCCCGCCCCACCCCGTCCCGGCCGACCTCGACGGGGAGTACACCTACCTGCTGGCCGTGACCAAGCCGGTGATCGCCGCCATCAACGGCCCCATCGCCGGGATGGCCGTCCCCATCGCCCTGTGCTGCGACCTGCGGTTCATGGCCGACGACGCTCCCCTGCTCACCGCCTTCTCGCAGCGGGGCCTGATCGGCGAGTGGGGGGTGGCCTGGCTCCTGCCCCGCCTGGTCGGAACCGCCCGGGCCCTGGACCTGCTGCTGTCGTCGCGCCGGGTGAGCGGCCGGGAGGCCGAGGCCATGGGGGTGGTGAACCGGTCCCTGCCCAAGGAGGAGGTGCTCCCCCACAGCATCGCCTATGTCCGGGCCCTGGCCGAGACGGTCTCGCCGGCGTCGATGGCCGTCATCAAGTCGCAGGTCTACCAGGACCTGGTCGGCCCGCTCGGACCGGCCGAGAAGGACGCCCGGCGGCGGATGGTCAACAGCTTCTCGGGCGAGGACTTCAAGGAGGGGGTGGCCTCCTTCCTCGACAAGCGGCCGCCCCGCTTCGCCCGCCTCGGGGACGGCTGAAACCCCAGGGCCAGCCGGCCCACCCCCTCCAGGATCCCGGCCCAGAGCCCGGTCAGGCGAGCAGCTGCTTCTGTACCTTGCCCATGGCGTTCCTCGGCAGCTCGTCGACCAGCACGACCCTCCGGGGGCGCTTGTGGGCCGACAGACGCTGCGCCACGTGGGCCATCAGCTCGTCGCCGGTGACCGCGTCGCGGGTCACGACGTAGGCGGCGATCACCTGGCCCAGGTCGGCGTCGGGCCGCCCCACGACTGCCGCTTCGGCCACCGCCGGGTGGGTGAGCAGGGCCGCCTCGACCTCCCCGGCGCCGATGCGGTAGCCGCCGCTCTTGATCAGGTCGGTGGACTGGCGACCGACGATGCGGTGCCACCCGTCGGGCCCGACGCTGGCCACGTCCCCGGTGCGCATCCAGCCGTCGGGGGGGAGCACCGCGGCGGTGTCCTCAGGGCGGTTCAGGTAGCCGCTCATCATGGTCGGGGTCCGCACCTGCAGCTCCCCCACCGACTCCCCGTCGGCGGCCACCTCGTCGCCGTGCTCGTCGACCAGGCGGGTGGCCACGCCGGGGAGGGGGCGGCCCACCCAGCCCGGCCGGCGGACATCTCGCGGCGTCCCACTCACGGTGATGAGGGTCTCGGTCATGCCGTAGCGCTCGATGGGCCCCTGCCCGGCCCGGGCCTGCAGCTGCTCGAAGACCGGCACCGGCAGCCCGGCGCTGCCCGAAACGAGCAGCCGGGCCCCGGCCAGGGCCGCCGCCGCGGCCGGGTCGGCGGCCACGCGGGACCACACGGTGGGCACCCCGAAGTACAGGCTGGCTCGGGCCTCGGCGTAGGCGGCCGGGGTCGGGCGGCCGGTGTGGATCAGCCGGCTGCCGACCCTCAGGGGCCCGAGCACGCCGAGTATCAGTCCGTGCACATGGAAGAGGGGCAGGCCGTGGGCCAGGACGTCCTGGTCGGTCCACTCCCAGGCCCCGGCCAGCAGGTCGAGGTCGGCGGCGATGGCCGCCCCGCTCAGCATCACCCCTTTGGGCAGGCCGGTGGTGCCGCTCGTGTAGAGCACCATGGAGGTGGCCTGCGGATCGGTGGGAGGAGGCGTGAAATCGGCGCGGGCGGCGACGTCCACGGGGGGCCCAGGGAGGGCACCGCTGTCGCCGCGGATGTGGTCGCGCTCCATGGGCCCGGCGTCGGGGGGCACGGGGACCACCGTCACCCCCGCGGTCAGGGCGGCCACCACGGCGACCACCGTCTCGAGGGTCGGTTCGGCGGTCACCGCCAACGGTCCGTGGCCCTGCACCCGCCGGGCGTAGGCGCCGACGGCACCGGCCAGGTCCTCGCCTCTCAGGGTGCGACCGGCCACGGTCACGGGGGTGTCGGCCAGGCGGGGGAGAAGGTCCATGGGGGGACTAGCGTAAGGTCTCATGCCCACCTTTGACATCGTGTCGCAGGTCGACATGCAGGAGGTTCGCAACGCCGTGGACCAGGCGACGCGTGAGCTGTCCACCCGCTTCGACTTCAAGGGAACCGACTCCACCATCGACCTGACCGGCATGGAGCTCCATCTGCACTCGGCCACCGAGGACCGGCTGCGAGCCGTCGTGCAGGTGCTCGAGGAGAAGCTGGTGAAGCGGAAGGTGTCGCTCAAGTCGCTGGACTACGGCAAGCCCGAGGAAGCCGCCAAGGGCACCGTGCGCCAGACCATCACGCTGAAAGCGGGCCTGTCGTCGGATAACTGCAAGGCCATCAACCGCTGGATCAAAGACCGCGGCCCCAAGGGCGTCTCGTCGTCCACGCAGGGCGAGCAGGTGCGGGTGACAGCCAAGAAGCGCGACGACCTGCAGGCGGTGATCGCCGGGCTGCGCGAGGAGGACTTCGGCATCCCCCTCCAGTTCGAGAACTTCCGCGATTGATCGCGGCCTTCTCACTGACGCCGCTCGGGGCCGGGGAATCGGTGGGCGCCATCGTCGCCGAGTGCGTGAGGATCGTGCGGGCCAGCGGCCTGCCGTGCGAGACCAACGCCATGTTCACCAACATCGAAGGCCCCTACGGGGAGGTCATGGGGGTGATCGGCCGCTGCGTCGACTACGTCGCGTCGGTCGCCCCCCGGGTGTCGGTCGTGGTGAAGATGGACGTGCTCGCCGACGACCGCGGAGGGCGGATGGCGGCCAAGGTGGCGACCGTCGAGGAGCATCTGGCGGGCCAGCCGCCCACCGCTGACGGCTAGGGTTGGGCCGCCCCGGTCGCCTTGGACAGGGCGGCCAGGACCGATGCCGGCACCGGGGCGACGGTGCAGCTGAACGTGTAGACGGCGCCGGTGTGGGTGACGTCGAGTGGGCACGACGGCACGATGGGGACCCGGGTCAGGTCGATGCTGGCCACGGTGACCCCGTGGACGACGAAGGAGATCCGGTCCGACGTGGGGGCCGACACCTCGACGCCGAGATCCGAGGCGAGGCTGTTCTGCAGGCTGGAGAGCTTCACGACCACGTTGATGGTGGCCGAGTCGATCGACGTCACCGACACCGTGCGGTCGGCCAGCAACCGGTGCTGGTCGATGCGCACGCCCCGCACGTCGAGGTTGATCTCGTCGATGCGGAGCAGCCCGGCGGGCACCCCGTAGACGCTCACGTCGATGCCGTCGACCCGGCCGTTGGCCGCCACCCCGTAGATGAACGGGAACGACGAGATGCTCACCGTGGCCCGCTCGGCGTGGGTCGCCGCCTTCACATCGGAGGCCACCGCCCGCTCAGTGACGTCACGCGCGATGAAGTCGAGGGCGGTGGCGGCCCCCGCCAGGACCACGATGACGACGATCAGCGCATACGGCCACCGCCGTCGCCGTCGTCGAGCTACTTGGCCCACTCTCGCGAACGCAGGCGGGCGATGCGGTCGGCGGTGGGGGGATGGTCCGAGAAGAGGCCCTTCATCGACACGTTCATACCGGCCAGCGGGTTGACGATGTAGAGCGGCGCCATCTCCCGGCGGGCCGTGGGCATCGGGATCTGCCGGCTCGCCGCGTCCAGCTTGGCCAGGGCCCGGGCGAGCGGCTCGCCGTCGCCGATCAGGCGGGCCCCGGACCGGTCGGCCTCGTACTCACGGCTGCGCGACAGGGCCAGCTGGAGCAGCATGGCCGCCAGCGGGGCCAGGATGATGAGGGCCAGCAACTCGAACAGGTTCTCCCCGCGGTCGTCGCGCGAGCCCCCGAAGAACAGGCCACCCCAAGCCGCGAAGCGGGCCAGCATGGTGATGGCCATGGCGATGGTCGCCGCCACCGAGGATATGAGGATGTCACGGTTGCCCACGTGGGACATCTCGTGGGCCAGCACCCCGCGCAACTCGTCCCAGGTGCATATTTCGAGGATGCCCTGGGTCACCGCCACCGCGGCGTGGTCAGGATTACGCCCCGTGGCGAAAGCGTTGGGCTGGCGGTCGGGGGTGACATACAGGCGGGGCATGGGCAGGTCGGCCCGGGTGCACAGGTCCCGCACTACGGCGTAGTAGTCGGGCATCTGAGCTTCCGACACCGGTACCGCCCGGGCCGCCCTGATGGCGATCGAGTCGGAGAACCAGTACGACCCGCCGGTGAGGGCGAGAGCGATGACCAGGCCGATGATGATCCCGCCGCGGCCCCACACGGCGCCGATACCCACGCACAACGCGGCGAGGAGGGTCAGGATGAAGGTGGTCTTCAAGGTGTTCCGCAACACAGCAGCCATGGTGCCTCATCCGGCTGAGAAATATCGAAGAACTACCTGGTTATGACCGCATCGATCAGGTTGGGCCCTTCGGCGGCCAGGGCCCGGGCCAGCTGTTCGGCGAACTCGGTGACCGTCTCGGCCCGGGTGGCCGGAACCCCCATCCCCTCGGCCAGGGCCACGAAGTCGAGGTCGGGGCGGTGCAGGTCGAGCATGGCCCGAGCCCGGTCCCCTCCGTGGGAGGCGCCGACGCGCTGCAATTCCATGTTCAAGATGGCGTAGCTGCGGTTGGAGCACACCACCGTGGTGACGTTGGCGCCCTCCCGGGCCATGGTCCACAGGGCCTGGATGGTGTACATGGCCGATCCGTCCGACTCGAGGGCCAGGACCGGCCGGTCGGGGCGGGCCAGGGCGGCGCCCACGGCCATGGGCAGCCCTATGCCGATGGCGCCGCCGGTGAGGGCCAGCCAGTCGTGCGGGGGGCAGCCGGCGGTGGCACCGGCCAGGAACAACCCCGAGGTGTTGGACTCGTCGACGACGATCACCTGCTCGGGGAGCAGGTGAGCGACGACCTGGGCCAACGATTCCCGGCCCAGCTCGCCGCCTCCGGGCAGGCCGGGCCGGGCCGGGGCCGGGGCGAGCGGGGCCGCACCGGGGCCGCCGGCGGGGTCGGTCTCGGCGGAGAGGGCCTCGAGGGCGGCGACGACGTCGTCGCCGCCCTCGCAGAGGGTGAGCACCTCGCAGCCGGCGGGCACCAGGTCGCTCGGCTTGTCGGGATAGGCGAAGAAGGCCACCGGCGAGCGGGCTCCCACCAGGACCAGCTGGGCCACGCCTTCGACCTGGGCCACCGCCATCTCGCCGAGGTAAGCCAGGCGTTCGGCGGCCACCACGCCCGCGCCGCGCTCGAGCCGGGCCGGGAAGGTCTCGGTGATCAGCTTGGCGGAATAGCGCGAGGCGATGGCCCCGAGCAGGCGCAGGGCATCGGCCCGACAGGCCCGGCCGCCGATGAGGAACGCCGTCGGCCGCCCCGACCGCAGGGCAGCGGCCACCGCGGACACCGCGGTCGGATCGGGCGGGGAAGGGAGGGGCACCGCCAGAGGCGCCACCGGGTCGGCCCCCTCCGACCACGAGACGTCGGCCGGCAGGATCAGGGTGGCGACCGACCCGGGAGGGCTCAGGGCCGCCTGCACCGCCTGGGCCGCGGCGGGGGCCAGCTCCGGGGTGGTCATGGGCCGCCGGATCCAGCTCGACACGTTGGAGGCCACCGCGTCGATGTCCGACTCGAGGGGGGCGTCGTAGCGCTTGTGGTAGGTGGCGTGATCGCCGACCACGTTGACGAGAGGGGTGTTGGCCCGCCGGGCGTTGTGCAGGTTGGCCAGCCCGTTGCCCAGGCCGGGGCCGAGGTGGAGCAGGGTGGCCGCCGGCCGTTCGGCCAGGCGGCCGTAACCGTCGGCCGCTCCGGTGGCCACCCCCTCGAAGAGGGTGAGCACCCCCCGCATCTCGGGGACGTCGTCGAGGGACGCCACGAAGTGCATCTCGGAGGTGCCGGGGTTCATGAAGCAGGTGTCGACCCCCCCACCGACCAGGGTCCGCAGCAGGGCGTTGGCGCCGTTCATTCGAAGATCGCTCCCGGGTTGAGGATGTTGTTGGGGTCGAAGGCCGCCTTGATACGCCGCCACAGGGCCATCTTGGCGGGGTCTTCTACGGCTGCGAGATACGACCTTTTTCCGCGGCCTATGCCGTGCTCGCCCGACACCGCCCCACCAAGGGCCACCCCGGCCCTCAGGATGGCCTCGATCACCTCGGAGCGCTTCTGAGGGTCGTTCTGGAACACCGCCAGGTGGACGTTGCCGTCCCCGGCGTGACCGCAGCCGGGCACGAACGAACCGCTGGCCCGGGCCAGTTCGGCCACCTCCTGCATGAACCGGGCGATCTCGGCCCTCGGGACGACCACGTCGAGCAGGTCGTCGGCGCCGGCCGCCTTGGTCGACCAGAAGGCCCGCTCCCTCGCCTTGATGAGCCGGGCGCCCGCCGATGGCGGCAGGACGTAGACGTCGAGCGCCCCGGCCTCCCCGAGCAGCTCGGACACCCGGCCGGTGTCTTCGACGAGGCGGTCGTCGTGGTCGTTCTCGAGGACCACGACCAGGTAGGCGACCGTCCGGGCTTTGATCTCCTCGGCGATCCCGAGCTCCATGTCCTCGTTGTGGCTCAGAGCGGCCATGGTGAGGTCGTCTATGTACTCCACCATGAGCGGCCCCACCCCGGTGCGTACCAGGGCCGGGACCACTGCGGTGCACGCCGGCAGGGAGTCGAAGGGGGCCAGCACGGTGGCCGACCACCGGGGCCGGGGGTAGAGGCGCAGGATGGCCTCGGTGACCAGCGCCAGGGTCCCTTCCGAGCCCACGATGAGCTGGGTCAGGTCGTAGCCGGAGGTGGCCTTCACGAACCGCCCTCCGCTGGTGATGGTCTCCCCCGTACCCAACACCGCCTCGAGCCCGAGCACCTGGTGGCGAGTGACCCCGTACTTGACGGCCCGCATCCCCCCGGCGTTGGTCGCCACGTTGCCCCCTAGGCTGCCGCTCAGCTCCCCGGGGAAGACCGGGTATATCAGGCCGGCCCGGGCCGTCGCCTCGTCGAGTTGCTGCAGGGTGACGCCCGGTTCGACGACAGCCACATGGTTGCCCTCGTCGATGGCGCGGATGGCGTTCATGCGCTCGAAGCTGACCACGACGCCGTTGGCGAGGGGGATGCAGGCGCCCGAAAGGCCGGTGCCCGAACCCCGGGCGGTGAGCGGCGTGGCGGTGGCGTTGGCCCATTCCACGATCCGGCTGACCTGCGCCACCGAAGCCGGGCGGACCACTGCCCGGGCGACGACCGGTGACAGCCCGAGGGCCTCATCGTGGGAGTACTCCTCCCGGGCCTGTGCGCCGGACCACACGTGGCCCCGGCCGGCGATGGCCTCGAGTTGGTCGATGACTTGGTCGGTGACCATCGGCTCAGCTTGTCATCTCGCGACCCGAACGGCGGTCAGTCGTAGTAGCCGCTGTGGATGTAGACGGTCGGGACGCCCTCCTCGTGGAACATGGCCACGTTGCGCCGGTCGTCCTCGAACGACAGGAGCAGCTCGAAGCCGGCCGCCCGCAGCTCGCGCACCGATCTCCGCTTGAACTCCCGGGCCGCCCCGTAGTCCCCCCGGTCGCGCATGACCAGCAGGTCCCAGCGCAGCCCGTAGCGGTGCAGCCAGGCCAGGGTCTGGGGCTGCACCCACGCCGGGCGGGCCGTGAGCAGCACCACCACCAGCGAGTCGTCGAGCAGGCCGAGGAGGCGGGCCACCTCCTCGATGAGAGGGTCGTCGCCGCACGAATCGAAGAACGCGTCCCAGTCCCGCCACGGACCGGTGATGTAGTGCTGGCGGCTGGCGGCGTCGGACAGCACCCCGTCCAAGTCGAACACCACGGTGCGTCCGGGAGCGACGGGCCCGTCCCTCCAGCGCCAGTTCTCGTAGAAACGGGAGCTCGGCATGGCCCCCGTCACCCTAGGCGCCAGGTCACCACCGACAGGTCCGTGCCGGGCACGGGCAGGGGTCCGGGGGGGTCGGGTTGGCGCACCTGGCCCAACGCCTCGAGGTCGACGCCGCCGTCCCGCCCGTCGCCCAAGGCGTCGACCACCGCCAGCGGGGCGGCCGCCGACCACGGGAGCGTGCGCCTCAGCCAGGCGACCGCGCCGGTGGGGTGGCGGTAGCGGCCGGGAAGCGACGGGTCGGGCAGAACGGCCCCGGCGCCGGGGGCGAGCGGCACGACGATCTCCTCCAGGGAACCATCCCCCGGGTCCCCCTCCGCTCGAGCACCCCCTGCGGCCGCTCGACCGCGGTCGGCCAGCCGGATCTCCGACCAGTCGCGCCCGTCGGATTCGTAGAGATCGAACTCCAGATGGCTTATCAGCCCGACGGCGACGAGCGCCCCCGGCCCGTCTCCCAGACTGGGCAGTTCGCCGAGGTAGGTGACCAGCGGGCCGACGCCCCGGGCCGGCCGCAGTTCCCCGGGCTCCAGCTCGTCGTCGTCCTCCCAGCCCGGCGCGCCGTCCTCGCCATCCCTGCCCGCCCCCGCCGCGCCGGCCCCGCCTACGGCCGCGGCCGCCGGGTAGAGGAAGGCCGGGCTTTCGAGCGGGACCCGCCCGGCCACCGCCGCCGGTGGGCCGGCCGCCTCCCCGTCGGGGTCGACCATGACGTAGCGCAGCGCCGGCGCGCAGGCCGGGCCGGCGTCGAGCACGGTCCGCACGAGCGAACCGTCGTCGCCGGATATGACCACCACGGTGTAAGGATCGGGCCGACCCCGGGCCGCCCAGCCACGGTCGCAGTACCCGGCCAGCCACCGGCCCAGCGGCCCGACCAACTCCTCCGGCAAGGGGCCGAGGACGCGCCGACCGAGCTGCGACCACGAGAGCGCACCCTGGCGCCGGGCCCTGGCCACCCACGTGTCGGAGTCCCGCCAGTGGCCGTCGCAGAGCGGGTCTCGACCTTGCACGGGCGTGAGCGTAGAGCACCGCCGGGGCCGGGCTCCCGGGCCCGGCACCGCCCGGGGACGGAAATTCACCGCCCGGGAGCGGGACGTCGCCGGTCCCGATTGGACGGATAACGTCGCATCCATGACCCTCCAGTATCTCGATCCGCAGATCGCTGCAGTGGTGGACGCCCTCCCCTTCACCGGCCTCAACGCCGAGACCTTGAGCCTGATGCGGGGCGCCTTTCCCCCCGCCGAGGTCTCGGACCGGGTGGTGCGTAGCGACTACCGCGTTCCGGGGCCTCCCGAGGTACCCGTCCGGGTGCACCGGGCCCGGGGAGCCGAGGGTCTGCTCCCGTGCGTCTACAGCATCCACGGCGGCGGGTACGTGATGGGCAGCTACGACATGGACGACGCCCGCTTCGACTCGTGGTGTCCCGACCTCGGCGTCGTCGGTGTCTCGGTCGAGTACCGCCTGGCCCCCGAGGTCCCCTACCCGGGTCCCCTCGAGGACTGCTACCGCGGCCTGCGATGGGTCTACGACCAGGCCGAGGAGCTCGGGATCGACCGTGACCGCATCGGCGTGGCCGGAGGCAGCGCCGGCGGAGGGCTGGCCGCCGCCCTGGCTCTCCTGGCCCGGGACCGGGGCGAGGTGCCCCTGCGCTTCCAGCTCCTCGACTGCCCCATGCTCGACGACCGCCAGCGGACCCCCTCCAGCCAGCTCGACGGGCTGGCCGTGTGGTCGCGCGAGAGCAACACTTTTGGTTGGCAAAGCTACCTCGGCGATCTGTACGGCGGGGAGGTTCCCTACACCGCAGCGCCGGCCCGCTGCGAGGATCTCCGAGGCCTGCCCCCGGCGTTCGTGTCGGTGGGGACGGTGGACGGCTTTCGTGACGAGGACATCGACTACGCCACCCGCCTGAACCAGGCCGGGATCCCCTGCGAGCTGCACGTCTACCCCGGGGCCTGCCACGGCTACCAGATGGCCGCCGGCTCGGCCGTCGCCATCCAGTCCGAGCGCAACGGGCGCGCCTGGCTGACCCGCCAGATCTCGCAATAGCGCCGGGCGGCGGGGCGCCCGAGCGCCCGGGGGGCCGGGGGCCTGGGGGCCGGGAGGCTGAGCGACTGGGCGGCCGGCCGGGCGACTCGATGGACGCCGCTACCAACCCTGCCCGTAGTAGCGTCGGCGGCGCTTTGTCCGCCGCCGAAGAGATCCCGGATCTGCTCGAAGTCGCGGTCCCCATCGGCGGCCGGGTCCTGGTGGTCGCCGACTTGCACCTCTCGGCCGACGACAAGGCGGGAGGCGGGGCGCCCCTCACCGAACTGACCGCCGCTCTCGAGGCCGCCACCGGGCCGGGGGTGCTGGTCGTGGCCGGGAACCTGTTCTCCGCGCTGAGCGTCCCCGGCGCCGTCGAGTCGGCGCTGGCCGCCCACCCCCGCCTGACCGCCGACATCGCCCGCTTCGCCAGCGGCGAGGGCCGCCGAGTGGTGGTGCTACCCGGCGAGCGCGATGTGACCCTGGCCTCGTCGGCAGCCGCCCGCTCCGCCCTCGAACAGGCCCTGGGCGCCGAGCTGGCCCTCGCTGTCGACCTGCGGGTCTCGACCGGCGCCGGCGAGCGCACGGTGCGAGTCGACCCGGGGTACGGCTTCTGCGAGCTGACCGCCTACCGTGATCCCCGCAACCCTCTCGACTCCCCCTACGGCCGGCACATCCGGGAGCAGGTCATGCCGACGGTACGGGCCCGGGCCGCCCGGGGCGAGCGCGCCGCCACGGGCAGCCCGGGGCCCGAGGCGGCGGGGGGCGGGGGTCGGCTGGCCCGGCGCTGGAAGGCGGCCAAGGGGCGGGCCGGAGGGGCCGGGCGGGGCCAGCCCGGCGCCGGCTGGTTGGCCGGCGTGGAGCAGCTCGACGACATCGGGGCGCTCTCCCGGTTCGTGGCTTCGCGCCTGGTGTACCGGCGGCTGATCCACTCGGCCTGGCTGCTGGTGGTCCCCGTCGTGTTCGCCCTGGTCCTGCGCCTGCCCGCCACCGTGTGGTACTCGGCCCGCCACGGGGCCCTGGCCACCCGGGTCGGCCTGTTCGTCTCGGCCTCGTTCATGGAGGTGATGCTCTTCGCCTTCATCTCCTTCCTCGGGATACGGGTGACCAACCGGACCCTGGGCGCGGTCGCTCTCGGCGACCCGGGCCGCGACACCAACGGGGTGGCCCGGGCCCACGCCCGGGATCTGGTGACCCGGGGCTACGCCGGGCTCATCACCGCCACGACCTGCCGCCCCGAGCTCACCCCGCTCGGCGCGGGCTTCTTCGCCGGGGCCGGCGCCGGAGCCGATGTGGTGACCGAGTACCCCAACCGGTTGCCGGGTCTGGGACTGCCGTCGGTGTTCCTCGCCCACCGCACGCTCAGCTGGGTGGAGCTGGAGGCCGGCAACGACCTCCACGCCCGGCTGTTCCACGCCCGCCAGGACCTGCCCGGGGCAGCCCTGGTCGAGCGTCTCCTGGCCAGCCGCGACGTGGACCCGAGCCCGGGGGAGCTGCGGCCCGAGGTCGTGGCCACCTTCCCCCACGGCGAGGCCTGGCCCCGGCCGGTGCCTCTCGGCCGGCGGGACCGTCGGGTCCGGCGGGTGGCCGCGGCCATGCTCGTGGTGGTCGGCTTCTTGTCCCTGGTCTCGTCGATGTCCGACCCCGTCAACGACCGTCTGCAGCTGCTGCGCCACATATTCCCCCTCGCCGTACCGCAGACCGCGGCCGCCATCGCCGCCTTCCTCGGGGTCGGGCTGATCGTCCTGGCCCGCGGCATCCGTCGGGGCCAGCGCCGGGCCTGGGCCGTCTGCGAACTGCTCCTCGTCGCGGTGGCCGGGCTGAACCTGGTCAAGGGGGTCGACGTCGAAGAGGCGCTGATCGCGCTGGTCGCGGCCGCCCTGCTCTACGTCGTGCGGGAATCGTTCCAGGCCCGCACCGACGTGGTCGCCGTCCGGCGCGGCCTGGCCTGGGTGCTCGGTGCCTCCGTCGCGGTGGTGTCCGCCGGAACGCTGGGCGTGGAGATCAGCACCGTGATCAACCACACCCGCCACCGGGCCGAGGTGCGGGTCTCGTGGCTGCACGCCCTGCAGGCCTCGCTGTATCGCATGGTCGGCAGCAACCACGTGACCCTCCCCCCTCGGGTCAACGCCTTCCTCGCCCCCACCATGGCCACCGCCACGGCCGGTCTGGTACTGGCCCTGGCCGCCGTGGTGTTCCGCCCAGTGGTGGCCCACCGCCGCGGCGGCGCCCGGTCGGAGACGTCCTCCCTCACGGCGCAAGCCGCGTCTGCGGCTGGTGCCGGAGGGTCAGCCGCCGGGGCCGGAATGTCCGGGGCCGGGGCCGGGGCCGGGGCGTCTGGAGCCCGGGCGCCTGGATCCGGGGGGGCGGGAGCCGGGGGGGCGGGAGCCGGGGGAGCGGGCGCCGGGGGGCGGGACGCCTCGGATGGGGACGGATCGGGTTCTGGTCAGGGCCGCGGGGGGCCGGGGCCGCAGCGACGAGGTTCGGGTTCGGGGACGGCGGCCAGCGGCTCCCGGGTCAGGACCCCGGCCGGGCCCCCGATGCCGGGCGCCACCCGCTCGGCGAGAACCGAGTCCGACGAGGGGACGATGGCCAGCGGCCCGGAGGGGTTGGCCCGGGCTCGGGGCATCGTGGACCGCCACGGCGCGAGCACCCTCGACTACTTCGCCCTGCGGCCCGACAAGGACTTCTTCTTCTGGGGCGACACCCTGGTGGCCCACGGGGTGTACGGCGGGGTGTGCCTGGTGTCGCCCGACCCGGTCGGGCCGGTGGCCGAGCGCGACGCGGCATGGCGCGCCTTCCGCCGCTACGTCGACGCCCACGGATGGGCTCTGGGCGGTCTGGGCATGGGTGAGGACTGGTTGCCGATCTACCGGTCGTCGGGCATGCACGACCTCTACGTCGGCGACGAGGGGGTGGTCAGGGTCGATCGCTTCACCCTGGACGGGGGCCGCTTCAAAGGGCTGCGCCAAGCCGTCAACCGGGTCGCCAAGTACGGCTACGGCATCTCTTTCCACGACCCGTCGCAGCTGGACTCCGGCCTGCGGGACCAGCTGAAGGACGTCATGACCAAGTCCCGCCGCGGCGACGTCGAACGGGGCTTCTCCATGACCCTCGGCCGGGTGTTCGACGAGGCCGACGACGGGCTGCTGCTGGCCGTGGTGCACGCCCCGCTGTCCGAGGGCGCCCCCGAGGGCACCCTCGGACAGCCGGTGGCCTTCTGCCAGTACGTGCCCGCACCGGGTATCGGCGGCTACTCCCTCGACCTGATGCGCCGGGACGACGGCGAGCACCCCAACGGCCTGATCGACTTCGCCGTGGTGGAGACCATCCGCGAGCTGCAGCGGCGGGGCGACTCGGCCCTCGGGTTGAACTTCGCCACCATGCGGGCGGTGCTGGCCGGTGAGGCCGGGGAGGGTCTGGTCCCGAGGGTGCAGGCCTGGTTGCTCCGCCGGATGGGCGACTCCATGCAGATCGAGTCGCTGTGGAAGTTCAACGCCAAGTTCGACCCGGACTGGCAGCCCCGCTACGCCATCTACGACGCCCCCGAGAACAGCCTGGCCGTGGCCATCGCCGTGGCCCGGGCCGAGTCGTTCTGGGAGCTCCCCGTGATCGGACGTTTCCTGGTGCCGTCGGCCCCGGCCAGCGACTGACTCCCGCCCCGACCCCCGCTCGGCATCTCGGGAGACCGGGGCGGGGACCGCGGGGAGGTCTCAGCGGGGCCGGCGACCCATGAATGCGGCCAGGCGCTCCCAGTCGGTGGCGTCGTCGGGGGCCGTCACCTCAGCCCCAAAGGGACTGCCTGGGCCGGCCAGGTCACGGTAGTGGGGTTTCAGCATGGCCCGGGCGGCCTCGAGAGCGGGTCCGGCCAGGTCCGGGTCGAGGCGGTCGAACTGGCCCGTGGCGGCGGCCAGATCCCAGCTGTGAGCCGCCAACTCGGCCGTGTACATGTCGACGAGGGTGGAGCCGTCGTAGGTCTCACCCCAGGGCATGGTCACCGTGGCGGTCAGCCGGGCGTCGTCGGCCCACGCCGCCTCGGCTTCCTTGCCCGCCCTCAGCAACTCACCGGGGGCGACCCCGAGCTCGATGTGGGGGAACTCGTCACCGCCCGGAGTCCCGCCCCGGGCCAGTTCCACGGTGCGCCAGCCGGCACCGACGATATGGTCGACCAGGGCGGCGACGTCGTATTCGGCGCAGGCGGTGGCTCCTGCGAGCTGGTCGGGTCGGACTCCGGCCACGACCTGGGCGGCCTGCTCGTAGCTGCGGGAGAGGACCGGGCGGCGATCGGTTGAGGACATGTCGGGCTCCTGTTCATAGAGAGGATCAGCGGGTGAGGACATGGTCGCAGGCCAAAGTGGCCATCCTCTGTCCTATATAGAGGAATATTCTCCAACCGTGCGCGCCGACCGGCTGGTGGCCATAGTCCTGCTCCTACAGGTCCACGGCCGTCTGACCGCGGCCCAGATCGCCGAGCACCTCGAAACCTCGACCCGGACCGTGCGACGGGACCTCGACGCGCTGTGTGTGGCCGGCGTCCCCGTCTACCCCCAACGCGGCCGGGGCGGCGGCTGGGTCCTGCTCGGCGGCCACCGCATCGACCTGAGCGGGCTCACCGCCGATGAGGCCCAGACGCTCCTCCTCGCCACCGATTCGGCCTCGGCCACCCTTGGTCCAGGCTTCGGGGAAGGCCTGGCCGCGGCTCGGCGCAAGCTCATCGCCGCGCTCCCCGAACCGCTGCGCGACAGCGTCGAGGCGGCCCGCGGCTCGGTACTCGTGGACCGCACCCGCTGGGGTCCCGGGGCGAGCGACCCGGCACCGGCGGGAGCCGCCGACGAGCGGACCGGGGATCCGTCCCATCTGAACGCGCTCCGTCGGGCCGTGCTGTCGGGCCACCAGGTGGTCGTGGGCTACGAACCACCGGGCCGGCCTGTCGAGCAGCGCCGTCTGCACCCCCACGGCCTGGTGTGCAAGCAGGGCGTGTGGTACCTGGTGGCCACCGCCCCCGCCGGCCTGCGCACCTACCGGCTGTCGAGGGTCCGCTCGGTCGAGGTCACCGACCAACCGGTGAGCGAACCGCCCGGCTTCGATCTGGGCCAGGCCTGGTCGGGGATACAGCAGCGGCTGTCGGCCCGGGCGGCGGCGGCGCTGGTAGTGGAGAGCGCCATCGACCCGTCGGCCCTACGCCGCTTGCGGGCCACAGTCGGCAGGTGGTGGCCGGTCGAGGAGGTCGGAGCCGACCGGGGTGGCCGGGTGCGGGTGGTGATCCGCTTCCCCGACGCCCGCCTGGCGGCCATCGAGCTGGTCCCTTTCACCTCTTACCTGGAGGTGATCTCGCCCGACCCCGTGCGCGACGAGTTGGCGGCGATGGGGAGGACCCTGGTCGAGAGCTACGCCCGACCCTGAGTCACGAGCCGCCGGGGAGGACCCGCCGCACCGGCCGAGCGGTGCGGCGGGAGCTTCTCAGGCCGCCGGGACCGTGGTCACCAGCTTGGAGAGGATGAGCGGCTCGAAGTGCTCGAGCGGTTCGCTGCGGTAGTCGGGGTCGAAGGCCGTCTGGTCGTACTCGGCGCAGAACTCCTCGGTGTACTCGAAGAAGGGCTCGCCCCGGTACTGCTCACGGGTGTTGCGGTCCATGCCGATGTGGTGCCAGAAGTAGTAGCCCTGGAAGATGCCGTGCTTCTCGACCATCCAGTGGTTGGCGGGGGACACGAACGGCTTCAGGATGTCGGCGGCGATGGCCGGGTGGTTGAACGGGGAAAGGGTGTCGCCGATGTCGTGGAGCAGGGCGCAGAGCACGTACTCCTCGTCGCGGCCGGCGCGCTCGGCCCGGGTGGCGGTCTGGAGGGAGTGCTCGAGGCGGTCCACCGGGAAGCCCCCGTGGTCGGTCTTCAACGCCCGCAGCAGGGTGATGACCCGACCGGGGACGAAACTCTGGGTGATGTTCAGCTGCGGAGAGATCACCGCCCAGTCCTCGGCGGTGGACTCCTCGAAGTTCTTGAAAGTGGCCCGCGCCTCGGTCGTCGTCATGTCTGAAGGCTACCGCCCCGCCCCTAGAGGTGGAAGAGGGACACCATCGAGGTCGCGGTTTCGGCGTTCCCGAGGAGGGGGCTCAGCCCGAGCAGTTCCTCGCTGGTCCGCAGCAGCGAGTAGTGGTCGAGAGGGGCGGCGACCCGCGCCCCGGGGACGACCGACGGGGCGATCACGTAGGTGGGGACCAGAGCCCCGCCCGCGTCGTTCTCGTCCCAGGTGATGAACACCACTGTCGATCCGGAGCGGTACTGCGGCGAAGCGAGCATCACCGGCACCTCCTTGGCCAGCCAGGCGTCGGCGGTGGCCGTGGAACAGTCGTGGCCGTCGTGGCAGAGGTCGGGGGTGACGAAGGTGTAGGCGGCCGACAGGTCGAACGCGGTGCCGCCGAGGGGTAGGTCCCGGGCCGGGCAGGCAGCGGACAGCATGGTGTAGTAGGCCGCCGGGTTGTGTTTGACGGCGTACTCGCCGCTGCTGGCGGTGTCGCAGGGCCGGGGCATCGACTCCTCGAGGGAACGCCAGTCGGCGCCGAGGAGGGAGAAGATGCTCGGGGCGCCGAGGGGGTGCGACCCCGGCCCGGCGTCGTCGGAGACACTCTGGGTGGAGCCAGACGTGACGGCGATGTAGTTGGGCAGGCTCGGGTGGGCCACCCCCGAGTAGTCGGTGGCCAGCCCGCACGCCGTGGCCAGGGAGTCCAGGTAGGGAGCGGCGGCGTTACCGGCGACCTGGGTCAGGGCCCGGTTCTCCATCATGACCACCACCACGTGACGCACCGGTGCGGGGGGAGCGCCCGAGCAGGGGTGGCCCGGATCGACGGGGACCGCCCCGGCGGGCGTCGAGGTGCCCTCCGGGGCGGGGGGCGGGGTCGTGGTCGGGGCCCGCGGCCGGGACGCGGTGGGGGCGGTGAGCGGGGACGCGGTCGGGGTCCCCGCCGGGGAACTGGCCGGGGAGCAGGCCGCCACGGACACGGCCGCGACAGCCACGGCCAGGGTGGCCAGGGCTGTGGGGAATCGTCGGGACATGACCCATTGTGGGTGGCGTCGGCGCCGTGGGTGGCGCGGCCGGGCCCTCCGGCGGAGGACTCCCCGGTGGTCGGCGGCCCGGATGTAAGGTCGCCCTCATGACGTCGCTGCGGGGATCGGCAGCGCTGGTAACAGGAGCGAGCGGCGGCCTCGGGCGGGCCATGGCCCTCTCGTTGCGGGCCGCCGGCTGTTCGCTGGTGGTCACCGGTCGCCGGCGGGAGGTGATCGAAGCGCTGGCCGCGGAGGTCGGGGGCCGGGCGGTGACCGCCGACCTGAGCCGCCCCGGCGACCTCGGCCGCCTCCTCGACGAGACCGGTCCGCTCGACATCGCGGTGATGAACGCCGCCGTCCCCGCGTCGGGCGCCCTCGAGGCGTGGGAACCGGAGCAGATCGGACGAGCGCTCGAGGTCAACCTGGGCAGCCCCATCGCCATGACCCGGGCCCTGCTCCCGGGCTTCCTGGCCCGGGGATCGGGCCATTTCGTGTTCATCTCGTCGCTGTCGGGGAAGGTGGCCTCACCCGGCACCCCCCTGTACTCGGCCACCAAGTTCGGTCTGCGCGGCTTCGCCCACGGCCTGCGCTGCGACCTCCATGGAACGGGTGTCGGCTGTTCGGTCGTCAACCCTGGCTTCGTGCGCGACGCCGGGATGTTCGCCGACACGGGGGCGACGCTGCCGCCGGGGGTGGGGACGGTCTCCCCCGAGCAGGTCGCGGCCGCCGTGCTCAGAGCCATACGGCGCAACCGCGCCGAGGTGGACGTAGCCCCGCTGACCCTGAGGATCGGCGCCCTCATCGGCGGTGTCGCGCCCGGTGTCTCGGCCGCCGTCCAGGCCCGGCTCGGCGGCCCGACCGCCGGTCAGGTCGTCGACGCCCAACGCCACAAGCGCTGAGCGCTCAGCCCACCATTCGGTCCCGTCCCTGCCAGAACGGGGCCCGCAGATCCTTCTTCAGCACCTTGCCCGACGGGTTGCGGGGCAGAGCCTCGAGCCACGCGACCGAGGTCGGGCACTTGAAACCGGCGAGCCGCTCGCGACAGAACGCCAGCAGGGCCTCCTCGGTGGGCTGGCGGCCCGGGACGGGCACCACCATGGCCCGGGGGGTCTCCCCCCACCGTTCGTGGGGCACCCCTATGACGGCCACGTCGGCCACGTCGGGATGGGCCATGAGCACGTTCTCCACCTCGGCCGGGTAGACGTTCTCGCCGCCCGAGACGATCATGTCCTTGACCCGGTCGTGGACGTAGAAGTAGCCGTCACCGTCGCGGTAGCCGGCATCCCCGGTGCGCAACCAACCGCCCGGTCGGATCACCTCGGCGGTCTGCTCCGGTTGGCGCCAGTACCCGGCCATCACCGACGGGCCGCAGACCCAGATCTCCCCGACCTCGCCGTCGGGAACATCCTCGCCGGTGAGCGGGTCGACGATCTTGGCCTCGTGGCCGGGTATGGGGATGCCGCACGCTCGTAGGCGGTGGCGCCGCGGGCCGTCGGGATCGTGATCCTCGGCCGGCAGGTAGATGATCGTCCCGGTGGACTCGGTCAGGCCGTAGGCCTGCACGAACCGGCAGCCGAACGTGCGCACCGCGGCCGACAGCACGGCCTCGGATATGGGCGAGGCCCCGTAGAGCACCGACTGGAGATGGCTCCAGTCGCGCTGGTCCACACCCGGCACCGACAGCATGAACGATATGACGGCCGGGACGATGAAACCATGGGTGACCTTCTCCTCGACCATCAAGTCGACGAGCCGTTCGGGCACGATCTCCCGCACGATCAGGTTGGTAGCCCCCTGCCAGAACCCTGCCAGGGCCCATCCCGTGCCGCCTATGTGGTAGAGCGGCATCGGCACGACCGAGACCGAGTCCGGGCCGAGGCCCATCACCTGGGCGTACAGGTCCCGGTCGCAGGCCAGGTTGGCGGTGGTGAGCTCGACCCCTTTGGGCCGCCCGGTGGTACCCGACGAGTACAGCTGGCAGGCCACGTCGTCGGGCCCCACAACGACTTCGGGGTCGGCGTCGGCCCCGGCGTCTCGCCACTCGGCGTAGCCGGGCCACGACCGGGTCGCTCCCCCCATGGCCACCTTCAGCACGCCTGGGAGGTCGGACTCCACCTGGGCCACGGCGTCCACGAACTCCCCGCCGACGACGAACACCTTGGCCTGGCTGTCGGCGACGATGTAGGCGATCTCGGGCGGGGCCAGGCGGTAGTTGACCGGGCAGGCCACGGCACCGAGCTTGGCTGTGGCGAAGAGCAGCTCGAGCTGCTCGGGTCCATTCTTATCCAGGTAGGCGACCCGGTCGCCGGCCTCGACGCCGGTCCCGGCCAGGGCCTGGGCCAGCCGGTTGGTGCGCCGGTCGAGCTGGCCGTAAGTGATCTGTTGGCTGTCCCACCGAATGGCCGGGTGGTCGGGCCGTTGGCGGGCCCAGCGGCGGAGGCACTCGGCGACGGTGGCCGGCCGGCCGGCCTCGGTTTCGGTCATGGCGCCGACTCTATGGCTACGGGCCGCACCCAAGCGGGTCCGCCGGGGCGCGTCGGGGACGCGACGCCCACCGCGAGGCGGGTCAGGCGTTGCCGAAGAAGCGGGTGCCGGGCCCGAAGTCGTACACCGACCCGCCGGCGGTTACGAGGTAGTAGCCGTCGTTGGCCGGTGCCGGGGAGAGGTCCACCACCGGGGTGGTCGGGGGATGGCTGCCGAGCGAGCCGTAGAAGGGGGCGTCGCCGAAGCTGAACACTCCCCCGTCGGAGCCGACCAGGGTGTAGCCCCGGCCGTCGGGCGTGCTGCTCATGCCGACCACCGGCTCGGCCAGCCGGACCCCCCCGAGGGAGCCGTAGAAGCCGTCAGAGGTGAAGGTGAACACCCCGCCGTCGCTGGCCACCAGCCAGTAGCCGTGGCCGCCGGGTGCGACGGCGATGCCGTCCACGGGAGCCTGGAGCCGGATGCCGCCGGTCGACCCGTAGAAGTGGGCGTCGCCGAAGCTGAACACGCCCCCGTCCCGAGCGACGATCCAGTAGCCCAGGTTGTCGGGGGTGACCGCCATGCCGACCACCGGCGCGGTCAGGGCCACCCCGCCGGTCGAGCCGAAGAATCGGGCGTCGCCGAAGGTGAACACACCCCCGTCGGCCCCGAGCAGCCAGTAGCCCTGCCCGTCGGGTGTGGCCTCGATGGCGATGATGGGAGCCGCCAGCCGGTAGGCGGCCAGGTCACCCTGCCAGGTGGCGGCGCCGAAGGCGGCCACCCGGCCGGACGAGTCGACCACGAAGTAGCCGTCGCAGCCGCCTATCTCCACACTGGCGATCCCGGCCCCGCCGCCGAGGGGCCGGCCGGGGGCCGACGGACAGGTCACTGCGGTGGTGGTCGTGGGCGCCGGGACGGTGGTGGTCGTGGTGGGGGCGACGGTCGTGGTGCTCGTGGAGGTGGTGGTGGTCGTGGGGGCACCCTGGTAGCCGTAGGTAGTGGTGAGGGTGCCGTGGCCGTAGGTGTCAGCGGCGCTGACCGTCACGTAGTCGCTGCCGGTGGGCAGGACCACGGTCGCCGAGGTGGCGGTGGAGGACACCGGCGTGACCGGGGTGGACCCGAAGTAGATGGTGGCATCCTCGAGCCCGAGGCCGCTGATGGTCACCCGGCTGCCGGCCGCACCCCCCTGAGGGGCGACCGAGGTGACCTCGGGGCAGGTCAGGGCGGCGGCGTGGGGCGTGCCCAGCCCGGAGGCCAGGTCGTAGCCGGGGGCCGCCGCGAAGGATCCGGTGTGGTCGGCCAGCATGTCGTTGTTGCCCTGGGTCACGTCGTTGAACGCGGCCGAGTAGGTGGCCGGGCTGACCGCCAGCGAGTACAGGTAGGGGGAGATGTTGCCCGTCGGTGCGGTGCAGCCCTGGTTGCGATCGGCCACCAGACCGGCCATCAGGGGAGCGGCGTAGCTCGTCCCCACCCCCGCGCCCCACTGGCCGCCGGCGTAGTCGACCATGGCCACCCCGGCGTTGGCCGACAGGTCCGGCACCTCCCGACACGACGTCCCGCACGCTGCGTTCGTGCCGGCCGGCCAGTCGAACACATCGGGTTGCCACGCCGGCCGGGTCTCGTAGGTCGACTCGCCACCGCCGCCAGCCGCCTGGAAATTGTAGTTCGAGGCGCAGTTGAAGGCCGTCGTCGAGTTGGTGCCGCCACAGTCGTTCCACACCGGCTCGTTACCCGCCCCCAGGTAGTCGGTGCCCCCCACCGAGGTGACGTTGGGGTCGCTCGACGGGTAGGTCACGGCCAGCGAGCTCCACGGTCCGGTGGAGTAGTCCTGGGCGCAGCTCTCGGAGCCGCTGTCCCCCGACGCGGCCAGGATGGTCTGGCCGTCGGCGGCAGCCTCGGCGAAGAGGGTGCCCAGGCTCCCCGACAGCTCCCCGGCGCTGTAGGCGTCGGGCTCGCAGTAGGCCCAGCTGGTCGACACCACTTTGACGGCGTCGGCGGTGATGATCTGGTTCCACAGGTCGTAGGCGCCGGTATTGGTGTTGGGCGCCTCGTAGGACACGATGCTGGCGCCCGGGGCCTGGGTGGCGATCTGCTCGATGTCGAGGTTGGCCTCGGCGCTGCCGTTGACGTCGGGGAGGGCCCCCCCGTCCACGTTGACCACGCTGAACGGGTTGGACAGCCCGAAACAGGTCTCGTAGGCCGAGACGTCCGAAGCCACGGACTGGCCCAGCTCGTACACCCCCACCTTCTGGCCGGACCCGTTGAGGCCGGCCCCGAGCAGGCCGTCCACCCCGTAGTCGCTGGACAGCTGGTCCATGGTGTAGCCCCCGTAGAGGGACGCCGTGGACTGCGCCGCGGGGCAGGCGGCGGGGGCAGCGGCGGCCCGCAGCAGCGGCGTGGCGGCCCGACCCGCCGCATGCACCGCCGAGGACGACCCCGCCGAGGACGACCCCGCAGAGGACGACCCCGCCGAGGACGACCCCGTGGAGGACGACCCCGTGGTGGAGGGTTCGGGGGTGGCGGCGGTTGGCCGGTGGGTGGTCGGTGAGAGGGGCTGGACGGGGCGGCTACTGGCGGTGGCGACGGGGAGGGTGGAGAGCCCGTTGAGGGCCGCCACCCGGCCGGCCAGGTCGGTGGGCACCAGAGGGCTGCCCTGGGCCACCAGGCCAGTGGCCCCGGCGGCGGTGCGGTAGGTGTGGTAGCTGGTGCCGAGGGCCTGGTCCACACCCGACACCGGTGCCCCGGCGGTGATGGCGAAGGTCGAGGTGCGGGTGGCGCGCAAGCCGCGGGCTCCCAACCAGGCTTCGGTCTCGGCCACCGTGGCGGGGTCCGGCGCGAAGCGGGCGGCGAACTGCTGTGGGGTGAGCCAGTGGTGGTAATTGGGCGCCGCCGGGTTGTAGAGGGAGGCCACGAGGGCGTTCAGGCCGGCGGGATCGGTGGGCGCGAGGACCACCTGGACCGACACCGGGGTGGTGGCCGAGGCCGCGCCCTCGTCGGTCGATCCGCGCGGCGGGGTGGGGGCCTGCAGGGCGGCGGTGCGGGCCAGGGGTCCGGGCTGTGGGGCGGCGACTGCGGCGCGTTGACCGGCGAAGGTCAGAACCGAAGCCACGACCAGGAGCCCCGTCATCGTTGTGGCCGTGGTCCTGCTCAGCAACAGCAATCTCCAGCGCGGTGCGCCCCTCGGGGGGGAAGCCGAAAATCGGGAAAAGTCAGAACCCCAGGTAACCCCAGGGCCTCACTTATTAACGGCGCGCCGGCGACCCTACTAAAGGCCCTTGCCGCGCATTCCGAGAATGCCGGTCGTAAAGCACATCGGCACACCCGGGGGACGAGACCCGGACGGGCCCGGCGGATCCTCGAGGCGGATCCT
>JAKCDU010000033.1:30426-37135 GCA_021838445.1 Actinomycetes bacterium
GGCGGATCCTCGAGGCGGATCCTTCGAGCGGACCCTTCAGATGGTGAAGGCCAGGTTCTCGACGACCCGGCGGCCGAGCGCTTCATCACCGCTCAGGCGGACACCGCCCAGGGCCCCGTCGAGCACCTCGGAGGGCGCGACGCGCCCGCAGGACAGGCGGCAGTAGGCGGTGGAGGTCAGCTCCACGGTGATCGTCGGGGGGTCCGCCAGCTCCTCCACGACGCGGGCCCGCTCACCCACCTCCACGTCGATACGGCGCGACAACGGGCCGCTCAGGACGAGACGTACCCCTTGGCCGGCGCTCGCCCCGGCCTTCTTACCCACGACGAAGCCGGCGGCTCGGACCAGCTCGTCGACGGCCTGTTCGGCGGCCGGTCCCGTCTCGCCGCCCGGACGATCGGTGGCGTCACGGACGTCCTGCTCGTGGACCCAGCAGTCGAAGACCCGGATCTGCATGAAGCGGCGGTAGTCGGCCTGGCCGACGGGCGTCCACGACGGGGTGTCGAAGTCGGCGTCGGTCATCGCTTCGAGGGCCCGCAGTCGCTCCCCGGTCACCTCGGCCAACTGCGCGAGGATCTCCCGCCGGGGGGTGGCGGCCAGGGCGTCGACCCAGACCTCGTTGGTCTCGGCGATGCGGTTGCGGACGTGGGCCGGCTTCTCGGCGGGGGGAGGCACCTCGGGGTTGGGCCGGCCGAGGAGCATCGACTCGGTGCCGACCACATGGGCGTACTGGGCGGCGACCGACCAACCCGGGCACGGCGTGGGCGACGCCCATTCCTCGTCGCTCAGCTCCCCACCGAGGTCGGCGAGGACCGACCAGACGTGGCGGAGCTGGCCGATCAGGGCGAGGCGGGAACTGTCGGCGACGATGGCCGGCGGGTTGGTCACGATCGGGCTCCTGGCTATGGGCGGGTCACGCCACCGGGTTCTGGACGGTCTGCCAGTCCCGGGCGTGGAGGTACGGGGTGAAGCTGGACTGGATGTGCTCCCAGTCGGCGGCCGTCTTCGGCCGGCGCAGCTCGTAGAGGTGCGGGAAGCGGGTCCAGCCCGCCACCAGATCCCAGAGCTGCGCCGCCTCCTCCCCGACCGGGGCCGGGGTGACGACAGGGCCGAACAGGGGCGTCGAGCCGATGACGAGGGTCGGGACCCCGTAGCCGCCCAGGTCGATCACCCGCTGATGGTCCCGGCGGACGTCCTCGTGGGTGGTCGGGTCGGCCACGGCCCGGTCCACGACGGCCGGCTCTTCACCCATCTCCTCGAGGGCCGCCGCCACCCCGTCGCGGGTGTGGACCTTGACCCCCTCCTCGTGCAGCAGGCGGCCGGTGATCTGGTAGAAGCGGTCGACGGCGGCGTGGCCCAGAGGGTCGGGGCGGCGCCGCAGCAGGGCCGCGACCCGCAGCATGGACCATCCGTAGGACCACTCCCGTTCCCAGGGATGCTTCTTGCCCTCTTGGCGGTTGACCTCCTCGAGGGAGAAGAACCGCCACCGCACCGCCAGGTTGCGTCTCGGCGCGGCCTCCCGTATCCACTTGGAGGTCTGGTAGGCCCAGGGGCACATCACGTCGAAGTAGAAGTCGACTTCGAGAGGGGCGTCGTCGCGGGCGGCGGGAACCCCGGGGGCGCCGGCTGCGGTGGGCTCGGTCATGGCCCCCCGACGCTACCGCTCCTCGCCGCCCGCCGCTCGGGAGACCTGAGGCTGGGCCGGGGCGGCCGCCGGGTGGTAGTACGTGGCCGTGTGAACCAGGGCTCCCCCGCAGCGATCCTCGACCTCGATCTCGATCTCGACGACTACCTCGATCAGCTGGTGCTCGACGAGACCGACGACGAGGACGAGCCGGTGCTGCGCTGGCGCGACGGACGCCTGGTCGACACCTGGCGGGAGGGTTACCCCTACCCCGAGCGACTGCGCCGGCCCGAGTACGAGACTGCCAAGCGCGAGCTGCAGATCGAGTTGCTGAAGCTGCAGAACTGGATTAAGGACACCGGCGGGCGGCTGGTGATCCTCTTCGAAGGTCGCGACGCGGCCGGCAAGGGCGGCACCATCAAACGCTTCACCGAACACCTGAACCCTCGCGGCGCGACCGTGGTGGCCCTGGAGAAACCATCGGAGCGCGAGCAGGGGCAGTGGTACTTCCAGCGCTACACGGCCCACCTCCCCTCGAGGGGGGAGATCGTGCTGTTCGACCGCTCGTGGTACAACCGCGCCGGCGTCGAACGGGTCATGGGTTACTGCACCGACGACCAGTACGAGCGGTTCATGACCGACACGCCCGAGTTCGAGCGGATGCTCGTAGACGACGGCATCGCTTTGATCAAGCTGTGGTTCTCGGTGTCGCAGGCCGAGCAGCGCACCCGGTTCCTGATCCGGCGGATAGACCCGGTGAGGCAGTGGAAGCTGTCGCCGACCGACCTGGCCTCACTTCGGCGATGGGACGACTACACCGCCGCCAAGGTCGAGATGTTCGCCCGGACCGACACCCGGATCGCCCCGTGGACGGTCGTGAAGAGCAACGACAAGAAGCGGGCCCGCCTCAACGCCATGCGCTTCGTGCTGTCCTCGTTCGACTATCCCCGCCGAGACGAACGGGCGGTGGCCGACGTGGACCCGCTGGTCCTCGGGCCGCCGTCGTCGGTCTACGAGTCCGGGGAGTCGCCCTCGGGTCAGTGGCAGTAGCCGTAGGGGTCGATGGTCCCCGTCATCCGACCGGAGACGATCCAAGAGTTGTGGGCCTCGTTCATGTAGGAGGCCGGGCACACCACGGTGATGGCGATGATGCTGGCGCCCGGGCAGACCCCGGGGACGTTCACGCAGGTCATGGCCTGATGACCGAGGGACCCGCCCGGGCACTCGAAAGTGAAGCCGGGCGCGGCGTTGGCGGCCAGGTAGGCCAGGGCGGCGGCGCACGTGTAGGGATTCGGGGCGCTCACCGCGGCGGCCGCCACCTGGGCTGATCCGGCCCCTCCGCTCGCCGGGGCGGCCGGGGCCACGGTGGTGGACGGAGCAGGGACCGGCGCCGCCGTGGTGGGCGGGGCGGCCGTCGTGGGCGGGGCCACCGTGGTGGGCGGGGCGGCCGTCGTGGGCGGGGCCACCGTCGTGGGTGGGGCGGCCGTGGTGGGCGGGGCGGCCGTCGTGGGCGAGGCGAAGGGTGACCGCCGGGTGGCAGGGGGCAGGCTGGTCGAGGCCAACGGGTCCGACGGGGCCTCCGCAGCGGAGACCACCCGTATGGGCTGGGCGGCCTCCCGCGCCGCGGAATGGGTGGCCGCCGACGCCAGGGCCACCGTCGCCCCGACCGATATCAGCGTGGCCGCCACCGCGGTCACCACGCGGTGGCGACCCTTGGACGCCCTCCCTCGGGCCGTCCTGTCGTCCTCGAGACCCCAGTACATGCTGGAGTGGTCGGTGCAAAAGCGGAGGACTTGACTTTTTCCCCGCAAATGCCGCGTTCACCATATTATTTGCGCAAGGGCGGAACGGCTAGAGGCCCGAACCTCGCAGGGACGCCGGGTCGAACGCCCGCTGCTCGTCGTCGAGATCGATGACCAACTCCACCGGGGGGAGGACCGCCGGGCGTCCCGAGCGGCGCACGGCCGTACCCCACGCGGCGAAACGCACAGCGTGGCGGGCGAACTCCATCGGACCTTCCGACACGGTGACGCCCACCACCCCGCCGGCGCCGAGCTCGGAGGCGCGGCGCTGCATCCGCTCCATGGCCCCCTCCCGAGCCGAGTACAGGGCCTCGGTGTAGTTGGTCAGCTCGACGTTCTGGGTCGACTGGCGGACCGTGTCCATGGCCCGCCGGCGGGGGGCGTAGACGAACGACGCGCCGTGGGCCAGACCGACGGGGTCCCACCCGGCCTGGTGGAGCAGCGCGAAGTCCCGCCCGGAGAGGTCCGAGACGAACGGCACCGCCGGGGGAGAACCACCGGCGATGGGTGCCACCGCCGTTCCCACCAGCACGGCGTTGACCAGATACCTCTCCACCGAAACCTCGAGGTGCACCCCGACGACGCCGTGGCCGAGCACCCCCAGGCACTCGGAGCGCAGCTTCTGCACCGCGTCGCCCAGCGCCCGGGCGTGGGCCATGGAAGCCGAGACGATCTCACCGCTGCCCCAGTTCCACAGCGTCCCCTGGATCGAATAGGTGGACACCCCACAGACCAGCTCGACGGCCTCCCACCCGATGGCGTGCAACACCAGCGACTCGTCGATGCTGAGGTCGGAGGTGACCGAGGTCCGCCCCGGGCCGCCAATGAAGCCACCGGCTTCGAGCCGGTTCACCTCGTCGCGAATCCGGTTCCGACGGCTCGAGGGGTCATCCATTGGCCCGGACCGTCAGACGGGGAGGCGGCAGAGGTTCGGCGGCCCGGTAGCGGCGCACCACGGTGCCTCGTAGTACGCAGTCCACCTCGGTCTGGCCCTCGCCGATCTCATGGACCGCCACCCGCAGGTCGGCACCGTGCAGGTTGTGGCCACCCAGGCGCCCCTTCACGTGGTCGCGGGCCAGGCGCCGGGCCTGCATCTGGGCGTCGGCCACCTGGGTGATCTCGACCGGGTCGCCCCCCATGTAACCCCCGGGCACGTAGGACCCCCGCATGAGCATCTCGGTGACGCAGACCGGCCAGGTTCGCACCGACGCCATAGCCGCCACCACCTCGGTGGGCATGAACCCCGATTCGACGAGCTTGGACAGCCGCCCACCCGCCAGGTAGGAGCTCCAGACCCGCTCGGGGCGTTGGCCCCCTTCCACCACCACCGCCGTCCCGTACATGTGGAACTCCCGGATGGAACGGTCGATGAGCAGCGAGCTGGTGTCGACCACCCCCACCACCCCGTGGGCGCCGGCCTCGGCCGCCTCCTCGACCATCCGGGCCCGCGCCGTCTCGTAACCCTGCTCCCAGGTGCTGGTCAGCCAGGACTGCTCGTAGTTCTCCCCCCACGTCCGGTGCTCCCCGGAGGTGTAGTAGTGGGGGCAGCGGTAGGTGCTGAGGGCGTTGGCCCGGGGGCCGTACTGGTATCCGGCGCCGGTGAAGGGGCCGACCCCGCCGTAGCGGTAGCCGCCGACGCCGGGGTTGCCGTAGGCGTTGTACCCCGACACCGGTCGGTATCCGACGGGCGGGTTGGCCCCGTAGGACGACCACCGCATCACGCAGTAGCCCTGCACCAGCGCCACCGGTCGCAAGCCCAGCTGGAGGCAGGCGGCGAAATCGTTGACCGACAGGCCGGACGAGAAGACCGGCGAGGACAGGCGGCCGGCGGCCTCGGGGGGCAGGTCCCCGGCGGTCAATGGTCGAGGGAGATGATCGTCGTCGGCTTGGGCAGGGTCACCTCGGCGCCGCTTCTCACCACCGCCGTCCCGAGGGACAGGAACTCGATGGTGTGGCTACCCCACTGGTGGCTCTTCTCCTCGAGGCGCACCCCGACGATGCCCGCCGCGTCGAGGCGGCCCGCCTCGTCCTGCATGCGGGTCATGGCCAGCTCGCGGGCTTCGTAGAGAGCCTGGGTGAAGTTGGGCAGCTCCACGTTCTGGCCGACCGAGGAGAGGGTCTGGGCCAGGCCACGGTGGGCGATGTGGTAGACGCAGGTGCCCATGACCAGGCCGGCGGGGAGATAGCCGGTCTGCATGAGGGTCCAGAAGTCCTGCCCCGAGAGGTCGGAGGTGAACGGCAGACCCAGCTTGTTGCGGTAGGACTGCCCGTTCTCGGCCTTCACCGCGGTGCCCATAGCGATGAACTCGGCGGAATCGCTGCCCCACTCGTAGTAGTTGACGTCGAGGCGGACCCCGACGATCCCGTCGGCGTCGAGCTGCTGGGCCTCCTCCTCCATCCGGGTCATGGCCAGCTCACGGGCGTTGTACATGGCCTCGGTGAGCTTGTCGAGCTCCTGGCTCTTGGCCCACTTCCGGGTCTGGATACCGGTGTGGTAGATCGACGAGCCCATCACGAAACCGAGGGGATGGAAGCCGGCCTCCTTGATGAGGAGGAACTCGTTCACCGAAAGGTCGGAGGTGAAGAGGTTGCGCAGCTCCTCCAGCCGGTGACCGGCATCTTTCGGGAGCCCTTCCGAGCTGGGCGTGTCGCTCACTGCCAACCTCCCATGAGCAGGTTCTCCATGGCCCGGCGCGCCGCCTGGCTGCCTTCGGCCTCCTTGCGCAGCTCGGCCAGCAGACGGGCCAGCCAGGCGTCGGCGGGGACCTTCTCGGTGCGGATCCGGATCCCGCCCGACTCGTGGCCCACCGTGGTCTCCACTGCGGCGCCTCGAACCTCGGCGGCGAACTCGTCACCGCCGATGCGCACCTTGAGCGAGCGCACCTCCTCGGAGCGCCGGAAGCGGCCGCCCGCTCGCTCCACCCGGACGCGGTCGCCGAGAGCACCGGACAGCTGGCGGGCCAGCATCTCGAGCAGGTTTCGCAGGTCGTGGGTGTCGGCCAGGAGGGCCGTCGTGGCCAGCTCCAGGTCCATGGGGTCACCGCTCATCATCGCGATCTTGGCATACACCCGCAGGGAGTATCCGCCGCGGCGTTCGGCCACAATGGGGCATGGAAAGAATCTCAGGCACCGGTATCTGGAGTTTCCAACTCCGCTACGGAGATCCCGCCGAAACTGCCGACGCCGCCGCCGAGCTCGACGAGCTCGGCTACCGGGCGCTGTGGATCCCAGATGTGGGCGGCGACGTCTTCGCCGCTGTCGAGCTGCTGATGGCCTCGACGCG
>JAKCDU010000092.1 GCA_021838445.1 Actinomycetes bacterium
GGCCGCCCGCTTCGCCGAAAACGCCCTCGAAGCAGCCAAGCAGGCCCAGCGGCCACGACCCGAGTGACCCCGACCCGAGTGACCCCGACCCGAGTGACCCCGACCCGAGTGACCCCGACCCGAGTGATGCCAGCCTGATGACCCCCGCCGAGGCCCGCGCCCGATCTGGGTCGGTTCGCCTCCCTTTCTGCGACCTCAATCACCTGGAGGTGCTGGAGGTGGGCGACGGGCGGGCCCGCTGCGCCACGACCGTGGGCTCCTGGCTGGCTCGGAGCGACGAGCACGGGATCCCCTCCGCCGTAGCCGCTATCGCCGACATGGTGCTGATGTACGCGTGCTCCACCCGGTCGACTCCGGGGATGATGCCTGTCACCGCCACCATGCGCGTCGACCTGTGGACCGATCCACCGCCGGTCGGTTCCCGGCTGGTGGGCGAAGCCGAGGTACAAGGCGCTGACGGCGACCTCCTGCTGGCGAGCGGGCGGATCGGGGTCGGTGGGCGCACCGTTGCTTCGGCGACCGTCCGGTCGATGCTGGTACCCCTGGTCACCGGGCCGGGCCCATCACTACCCGGGGCGACCCCCGACTCACCGGTGGTGGCTGAGACGCCCCATCCGAGCGCGACTCCGACGGCCCGTCCGACCGCGGCCGCGCCCGCGACCCCGGCGCCGGCGGTTGATGCGGTGCTGGCGCTGCCCGCCGCCGTCCTGGCCGGGCTGGAGCTGGTCGCGTTGGGAGACGAGCGGATCGATCTGAAGGCATGTCCCAGTGCCGACCTGGAGAGGACCGGCGGGGTCCTGCACGGTGGTGCGATACCGCTCCTGTCCGGCCTCGCCTCGAGCGCGCTGCTGGCTGCCACCATCAGCCCGCAGCAGCAGACCCGACGCCTCGATCTGACCGCCGATTACATCCGCCCCACTCCCATGGGTACCTTCCTGTCGGTCACCTCGACCATCGTGCAGAGGACGCGCCGCCTGATCAAGATTCACTCCGAGATACTCGATGTCGGGGGCCGGACCACGGCCCGCATCTACGAAACGGCGGTATTGGAGCCCAGCCCCTGACCCAGAACACCCGGCCGCGGCGGTGAGCCGCCGGGACGGGGGCGCAACGGCGGCTCACCGGCCGAGAGGGTGCTCACGAGGAGCACCCTCTGCCTCAATTATAGCAACATTAGATAAGATTAAGAAATACAACGACGGGTGGTCCCTAGGACCCTGGTTGACACGGCTCCGCCAAAGACCGTAGGTTACAAATGATATTTAGTTTAGCCACGGTTCGGCCAGACCACACCAAGGGGGACCCATGGGTGATTCCAACGTCGAGGCGCTCCAAGCCAGGATCCAGGAGCTCGAGACGCGCGTCCGCGAGCTGGAGGACGTGCGGGAGATCAATGAGGTGTTCCGCAAGTGGCACCACGAGTGCACCGGCGGATTCAACGGCATCCAGGCCGGTCGGATGGAGGCCTTGGACGTCCTGACCGACGACGCGACCATAGAGATCCAGGCGCTGCACGAGCCCGGTAAGGGTCCCAAGGGGCGGGAGGAGTACACCAAGTACTGGGACTTCTACTTCGGCGACGCGGGACCGCTCCCCTATGTGTTCCAGACCAGCTTCGACCAGAAGATCCGCGTCGACGGCGACACCGCGGTCCAGGATTCCAACCAGCTGGGTATCTTCCAGCCCCGTAACTCCCCGCCCCGCCTCAGCCTCTCACGACGCACGAACTGGCTGGTGCGGACACCCGACGGGTGGAAGATCCAGAAGACCTACGGGGACAGCGCCTTCGCCACCACTCTGGCCGACCTCCTCGGTCCACTCAACCCGCTTCCCGAGCCCGAGCCCCGCGCGCAGTGGACCCACCCTGAGGCGGCCGAGCCGGTCGATCCGATGGGGCCCATCTCCGGTTCCGAAGGGTCTTCACAGATCGAGAGTTGACGGCGGGCCCTCCGCCCACCGAGGTGACCTCGCGCATCCATGAGCCCTGTCCTGGTGGGCTGACCTGGGGCTGAGACCGAAGCGGTGCCCCTCCCCTACTTCGGCGCGGCGGCCGACCGGCCCCGGCTGGTGATCTCCCGCCACAGGTCCAGATCCCGGTCGGTGGCCGCCCGCCCGACCCGGGTCACGACATCCACGTCAGGGGACTCGGCCCGCAGCGCCGCGGCGGTGCAACGCTCCCTGGAGCGATGGGCGAAGGGGTCGAACTGGTAGTGGCGCATGGCGTTCTCGTGGCTGATCTTGGCCACGGCCTCCTCCGGGATGCCATCGAGCAGGGCGGCCAGCGCCTCCGGGGCCTCGGGCCAGGTCCCGTCGGAGTGGGGGAAGTCGGACTCCCAGCACAGATTGTCGACATTGAGATCGTCGAGCAGCTTGATCGATATCGGGTCGTTGATCATGCAGCAGAGGATGTGCTGGTTGAATATGTCGGTCGGACCGGCGTAGGAGCCGAAGTCGTGCTGTATCCAGCCCGAGTGGCGATTGTTGACGTGCTCAGCCCGCCAAAGGAAGTACGGGATCCACCCCACGTCTCCCTCGGTGATGGAGAACTTGAGGTTCGGGAAGCGGTCCCAGAAAGGCGCCCAGACGAGGTCCACCAGCGTGTAGATGGACATGGCCGATGACGTCGTCATCTGCACCCCGGCCGGGGCGTCGGCGGGGGCGGGGACGCTCTTGGACGACGAGCCCAGATGGCAGCACAGCACCGTCTCCTCCTCAGAAGCGGCGGCGAAGACCGGGTACCAGTAATCCGAGAAGATCGACGGCATCGACAGCGCCTCGGGATTCTCGCTGAAGGTGACGGCGTGGCATCCCTTGGCGGAGAGCCGCTTGATCTCCTTCACCGTCTCCCCCACATCGAACAGCGGCAGAATCCCGCAGGGTATGAAGCGGCCCGGGTAGGCGCCGCACCACTCGTCGATATGCCAGTCGTTGTAAGCCTTGATCATGATGAGATTGAGGTCCCGGTCCGGGCCCTGGTTGAGCACCTGCCCGGAGAAGCCCGTGAAGTTCGGGAAGTTGAGACCGGCCAACTGCCCCCCGGCGTTCATGTCGCGGACCCGTTCGCGGACGTCGTAGCAGCCCGGTCTCATCTCGTCGTAGCGGGCGGCGTCGACGTTGTAGAACTCGCGAGGTTTGCCGGCGACGGCGTTCAATCCCAGGTTGCGGCCCTTGACCCCGCCGTACCACCACTGCTGGCCGCCGTCGGCGTCGGTGACCACCCGGGGCGCCTCGGCGCGGTAGCGCTCGGGGACGTGGCCGTCGAACATGTCAGCCGGCTCGCAGATGTGGTCGTCGACACTGATGAGGATCATGTCGTCGGGTTTCATTGGCGTTCCCCCCTGGGCTTGTGGTCCCGACCGGACCGCCCTGAATCGGTCATCATTCTAAATACCCCCGGCGCTCCCGGCGGCTCGCGTCGCCCGACTGTCGCCGGACCGTCGCTCGACGGGCTCAGTCCCCCTCGGGCAGAACCCGTTCGGGCAGCGAGTGGCGGAACAGGCGGGCGGCGTTCTCACTGCAGAGCGCCCTCAGCTCCTTGGCCGGCAGGTGACCCCAGGCCCGGCGCAGGACCTCCTGGGTGTCCGGCCAGGTACTGTCGCCGTGGGGGTAGTCCACCTCCACCATTATGCGGTCCACGCCGATGGCATAGCGGGTGTCGATCGTGGAGGGGTCGTCGATGGTGCAGAACCAGAAGTTGCGCCGCATGACGTCGGCCGGGCGCATGTCCCAGCCGAGGCCGTACCCGGAGCGGTCGACGATGTTCTCCAGGCGGTCGAGCAGCATGGCCACCCAGCCGATACCCCCCTCGCTCATGGCGATCTTCAACTCCGGGTGGCGCAGCGGATGACCCGACCACACCCACTCGGCGCAGGCCGACAGCGACAGCTGACCGAAGAGGGTGGCCCCCAACTGCAGGCGGGGCGCCCCGTCGGGGTAGCTGTAGAGGCCTGAGCTGCCTACGTGGAGGCACGCCACCGTACCGGTCTCGGCGCAGGCCTCGATGATGGGGTCCCAGTGGTCGCGATCCCACAGGGAGGGCAGGCCGATGGCGTGGGGCCGCTCGGGGAGCGACACCGCCTTGAAGCCCCGCGCCGCGTTGCGCCGGATCTCCTCGGCGGCCACCTGGGGGTCGGCCAGGTAGGCGATACCGAGCGGGATGATCCGGTCGGGATGCCCCTCGTACCACTCGTCGTGGAACCAGTCGTTCCAGGCCCGGACACAGGCTTGCCCCAGCTCCCTCTCCTTGGCCGCGAACAGGACCCGCCCGCAGAATCCGGTGATCATCGACGGGAAGTTGACCGAGGCCCACATGCCGCACACATCCATGTCGGCGATGCGAGCCTCCACGTCGTAGCACCCGGGCCGCATCTGCTCGAAGCGGAACGGCTCGTAGGCCACAGTCTCGGGCCGGCGGCCGGCCACGGCGTTCATCCCCACCTGGGTGTAGAGATCGCCTTCGAACTCCCACACCTGGTGCCCCTCAGCCGTCTCGACGACTCTCGGGGCCCGGTCCTGGAGCCCGGCGGGCAGCCGACCCTCGAAGGTGTGGGCCGGTTCCACCAGGTGGTCGTCGACCGAGATCACCGTGTAGAAGACCTCACGGGGCTCCGGCTCGGGCAGGAACAGCTCCGGATCGAGTTGCGCTCCAGCAGTCACATCCATCCCAACCTTTCTTGGACCATGCCAGCCCCCACCCGACCCTACGCCCGCGGCGAAGCGTAAGGCAGCCAGATGTCCCCACCCGCGGGATGGAACTGCACCTCGAGAGGCATGTCCTCGCGGATGTCCTCGGCGGCGCAGCCCACCAGGGCGGTCACCAGCCACCACCCCTCCTCCACGGCCATGACCGCCGGGGCGTAGGGGGTGACGAAGGAGGGATGTTGAGGCCGCCACACCACCGTCCAGGTGTGCAGTCGACCCCGACCGCTCGACTCCAGCCAGCGCAGCTCACCTCCCTGGCAGCGCCAGCAGCGCCGCAGCGGCCGGGGCGGGACGTGCCCGCAGTTGGCGCACTTCTGGTAGACCAGCCGGCCCTCGCGGGCGGCGTCCCAGTAGGGCCTCGACACCGGCGAGGGACTCGGCCGCGGGATACCCGGCGGTTGGGGTGCGAGAACGCTCACGGCCGCTCCTTGCCGAGAAGGATCACATCGGTGAACAGCGCACCCGACCCACCGTTGCTGCAGACCACAACCTCGGCTCCTGGCACCTGGCGGGTCGGGCAAGTGCCCCGGATCTGCTGGACGCCTCTTATCACGCGCTGCAACTGCTGGGCGTTGACCCCGGGATGGCTGAAGGACATGGTGCCGCCGTCGGTGGTCACCGGGATGGCTCCGTCAGGTCCGATGTTGCCGTCAGCGACGAACGGACCCCCCTCGCCCTCCCCGCAGAAACCCAACACCTCCATCTGCCGGATGATCTCGAAGGAGAAGGGGTCGTACAGTTCGGCCACATCGACGTCCCCGGGGCCGATGCCGGCCTGCCGGTAGGACTGGAGGGCAGCGGCCGCCCCGACCCGGCCGGCCGGGTCGCCGGTGCGGCCGGTCATCTCCCATACCGGGGCGATCTGGTAGGCCGGCCCGTACGAGTCGCTACCCCCGCCCAGGATCCACGCCGGTGCCGGTGCCGCCGAACCGACGAGGTCGGCGTGGGCCAGGACCAGGCCGCACCCGCCCTCGCTGGTGGTGGCGCAGTCGAGGAGGTGGAACGGATCGGCCACCATCCGTGAGGCCTGGATGTCCTCGGGCCCGAACGGCCCCCGCCCGTAGTAGACGGCTTCCGGGTTGACGTGGGCGTTGTTCCGGATGGTGGCTGCCACCATGGCCATCTGCTCGGGGGTGGTGCCGTAGGTGAGCATGTGGCGGCGGGCCATGAGGGCGAACTCGGCGGCGGTGAACAATCCGTAGCCGACGACCATCTCGTTGGCCGGTCGGGTCCACGGCGCAGTGGCGCGACGGTCGGTGTAGACGGCCGCGCCTCCGGCCCCGAGCAGCACCACACGGGCCTGGCCGCAGGCGATCATCTGGGCCGCCTGGAGGACCGCCGGTATGCCGAGCGGGTTGGGCACCCGGGCGCACGGCCCCATCCCGAAGGCCAGGACCATCTCCTGGCTGAAGTTGCCGATCACCGCGTCGACCTGGGCCGGGTCGATACCGGCGTCGGCGAGAGCCCCGGCGGCGCCCTCCATGGCTATCGATTCCGAGTCGTGACCCTCCAGGACACGGGCCTGGGCGGTGTTGTGGACCCCGAGGATGGCCACGTCATGGTAGGGGTGTGACACCGCTGGACTATATAACCTTTAGGAGATGGCGGGAGGGTAGGTGCCGTCGGAGCCGCAACGGGTCAGATCCTGATCGGGACCGAGCTCCAGCCTCGGACGGTGCTGGTGTGCTGCTGCACCGCCGAGCCCACTTCGACGTCCCACTCGGGGAAGCGGGCCAGGGTCTCCTCGAGGCCGATGCGACCCTCGAGGCGGGCCAGCGCGGCACCGAGACAGAAGTGGATGCCGAATCCGAACGACACATGGCTGGACTGGTCGCGGGTGACATCGAAGCGGTCGGGAGCGGGGTATCGACGTTCGTCTCGGCCGGCCGAGCCGGTGAGCAGGAGCACCTTGGAGTCCTTGGGGACGGTGACGCCGTGCAGTTCGACATCACGGGTGGTCCAACGCCCCTGCACCGGGGACGGTGCCTCGAAGCGGAGCAGCTCCTCGACCCCGGCCGGGATCATCGAGGGGTCGTCAGCCATCATCTGGCGCTGGTCGGGGAAGCCCGGCAGGGTCACCGCCGCCCAACCGAGGAGACGGGCTACCGTCTCGGTGCCAGCACTGACCAACAGGTTGCCGAATGCAGCCGCTTCGTCGTCGGTGAGTTGGCGGCTGCCACCCTGCTCGTCGGGTATCTCGGCTTGGGTCAGGGCGGTGAACAGGTCGTCGCGCGGAGACCGGCGCCGGTCCTGTAGAGCGCTCGTGATGTACTCGAACAGCCAGATCTGGGCACCGAGGGACACGTCGTTGACCATGCCCACGCCGGGCTCGATGTGGAAGACCGCGTCGATGTACCTGCGCACCTCCTCACGCTCATCTTCGGGAACGCCGAGCAGGGCCGAGATCACCGTCGAGGGCAGCTGCTGGGCGAACTCGACCACGTAATCGAAACCGGTGCCCCCCACGTGGGGATCGAGGAGATCCCGGCAGATGTCGCGGGTGCGGTCCTCTAGCTCGGACACCCGCCTCGGGGTGAATGCCCGCGACACGAGCGCTCTCAGCGTGTCGTGCTGGGGCGGGTCCATGAAGATGATCATGTTGGTAGCACCCAGGTCGGTACCCATGTGCTCCAAGACGGTGCCCTTGGCCGAGCTGAACGTCTTGTGGTCGGTGTGGGCCGCCTGCACGTCGGCGAAGCGGCTCAGGGCCCAGAAGTCGTAACGCTCGTTGCGGTACAGGGGCGCCTCGTCGCGCAACCGCCGCCACACCTCGTAGGGGTCGGTGTCTATATCGGTGTCGAAGGGGTCCCAGTAGATGTCCCCGGATGCTGTCGCCATGACCGCTCCTTGCTAGATGACGGCGAAGGGTAATTGTTGCAGTCCGGACCGCCGGGGCGGGCGGTCGGTACGGGGCTGGCTCATGCCCGGGCCACCGCTTTCATCAGATCGGCGGTACCGACGATAGGCGAAGGGCTGCGCAGCACCAGGTGCTCGGCGCAGATCCCCGGGGCGTCGATCAGGGCCGCGACCATCCCGGCCAATACGCCCCCGAGCTCGTCGGTGTCCATGAAGGACTCCTGGGCCAGTCCGTGGGTGGCCCAAACCTCGAGGGCGGTGCCGAGAACGGCCCCTTCGAAACTCCGGCCGAACTCGGTGGGCACCGTGGCACCCACGGCCACCGTACCGAAACGCAGGCGATGGTGCTCGTTGCGCCACGCCGCGAAGGATGTCTCGAGAGCGGCCTTGCTCGCCGCGTACGGCCCGAGACCCCAACGGGGCAGCGCCACCGACTCCGACGAGAGGGCGAGGACCATACCCCCGTCGCGCATGTGGGGGGCCAGGGCCGCCACCGCCACGCTGACACTCGCCACGTTGGCCTGGAGCACCGCCGACCAAGCCGACAGGGACATGTCTTCGATGCGCTCCAGCGGAGCCGATCCCACGCTCGACACGACGGCGTCGATCGGGCCGAAGCTCGCCGCCTCCTCGCCCAGCCGGCTGCATCCCTCCTCGGTACCGAGGTCCACGGCGCAAACGGTGCCGGTGCCGGCCTCGGCCCGGGCCGCTTCGAGAGCATCGGCGCGGCGGCCGCAGAGGAGGAGGGCGGCCCCCGCCCGGCCGGCGTGGACCGCCAACC
>JAKCDU010000034.1 GCA_021838445.1 Actinomycetes bacterium
GCCAGGGTGGCCACCCCGAACACGTAGATCCAAGAGGCCACGTAGGCCGGCTGGGTGTCGGGCAGGAGCTGATCGGGGGGCAGGGCCGAGACCAGCCGGTCGCGGGTGGCTCCGGTCCAGCTGCGGCCCGTCGGGGGGGCGCTCACCGGTCTTCCCTGTGACCCGGGAAGGGCAGGACCAGGGCGGCCACGAACACAGTCAGCATCAAGACGATGACTATGAGGTTGGCCAGTGACATCTGGATGAAACCCCAGTGGATGTAGTAGCCGGTGCCGTTGAGACCGACCGCCAGTATCCCCGGGGATGAAGTGAGAACCTCCATACCGCGACCTCCGCTGTTGGCTTGCTTTTCGGGACTGTAGACGGACTTCTGCGTCGCGAGGAGAGTCGAATTGCCCTATAGAAGGTCCCGTTCAGAGCAAAGTACCTGAAGTATCTATCGGTCAAGGGATACTGAGCGTGACGAGCGCCGTGTTTCGCCCGATCAGGACCTGGGTCACCAACCAGAGGCGCTGGCCCAAGCCGGAGATTCCGGAGGCGGCAAGGGGGCAACCCGAACTCCGGCGACCCTTGAGGTAGCGTCCCTGCTGTGATCCGGCGCACCGTCATCCTCCGGCCGTGCCGACCACGTCGGTCCCGGGTGGGACGCGCGGGGCAAAGCCGGCGGTGAACACCGGCCACCTGCTCCACACCTACGGCTACTACGCGGTGTTCTTGCTGGTGGGGGCCGAGAGCCTGGGTATCCCCCTCCCCGGCGAGACCATCCTGATCACCGCCGCCCTCTACGCCGGCAGCAGCCACAAGCTCTCGGTGTACGGGATCTTCGCGGTGGCCGCAGCGGCGGCCATCATCGGGGACAACATCGGGTTCTGGATCGGGGACAAGGGTGGTTACCGCCTGGTGCGGCGCTACGGGCGCTACGTGCGCTTCGACGAGGCCAAGGTGAAGGTCGGCCGGCTGGTGTTCGACCGCCACGGCGGCAAGGTGGTGTTCTTCGGGCGGTTCGTTTCGGTGCTGCGGACCTACGCGGCGTTCCTGGCAGGCACCATGAAGATGCATTGGCGCCGCTTCCTGCCCTACAACGCCGCGGGCGGGATCGTGTGGGCGGCGGTGTATTCTTTCGTTCCTTACGCCGTGGGTTCGGCCATCAACAAGGCGTCGCACACCCTGACCATCGTCCTCGGGGTGCTCGCCGCGGTGGTGATCGTGGCCGCCATCGTGGTGGTCCGCCGCAAGGCTTCCCAACTCGAGGCGGCGGCCGAGGCCGCTTACCCGGGGCCGCTGCCCGAGAGGTGACCGCCCCGGCGAGGGCGGCCGGCGGTCAGGCCCAGTCGAGCCGGTCAGGCCCAGTCGAGCCAGTGGCCGACCAGGACCCGGGGTTCGAGCAGCACCGCCGGCGAAAGCGAACCGCTACCCGCCGGGGGGCGGTTCCCGGCGGGGAGGCGGTCGGGAACGGCGACGGGGGTGACCGACCCGATGGCGACGGCGCTCCAGTGGCGGCTGACCTGATCGTCGAAGCCGGCGGCGTGCAGGGCGACGACAGACGACAGGAGCTTCTTGGACACGTCGGTGCGGTCGGGCAGTACGACGAGGAAGGCCTGATCCTCGGCCACGTAGCGGACCGGTATGGCGTAGGGGAGGGCGGACAGGGCCAGCCCGACGGTCCCCAGGCCGCCTCGACCGAGGTGCTCGAGGCAGGCGTCGGCCCCGAAATCAGAGGAGGCGAAACGCGCCAAGCCGATCATGGCCAAGTTCTTCTCACAACCGCCACGGTTGCCGCCAGGGTCCAAAGGCCCTGATGGGACCCCACGCTGGGCCGCTGCAGACGCCAAGCGCGGGATGCGGCGGAAGTCAGAGCTCGAAGCGGTAGCCGTGCACAAGGGTCGGGGTGAGGACGAACCCCGTCGGCGGCGCAGCGGGGTGGGCCGCCGAGCGGCCTATGGCCATCACCGTCCACCGCCCGCCGGCGCCGTCATCGCCCGACGCTTGCAGCCCCACGATCTGCTGATCGAGGGCGGCGGCCACCGGGAGGCCGGCGGGGAGGGTCAGGTGGATGCCCTCGGTCCCCGTCCGGTAGCGGACCGGTACCACCATGGGCAGGGCTTCGACCGAGAGGACTACCACTCCGCTGTTGCCGCCGCCGAGCAACGCCAGGCACTCAGCGGCCGGCAGGCTCGGGCCGGCCGAGGCGTCGAAAGTCGATACGAGCGGCTCCCAGACCGCCGCCCACTCAGGAGGGTCACTTTCGGGCACTCGGCAAGCTCCACCACTCAAGCTTTCGCGACGCTCAAGGTGTCACAAGCACCTGGCAGCCGCAAGGGACCGAAGGTGGTTTCCCCCCAGACGGCGGCTTCCCCCCGGATGGCGCGGTCCTCGGTTGGACGGCGCTGGGCTGCGGTGGCCGGCGGATCGGCATGGATCGAGGTGCCCGGACCGGAAGGGATCGACGTGGCCGGCGGTCAGGCGGTGGCGGTGAAGATGTGGAAGGCGAGGGGGGCGGCGATGAGGTCCCCGTCCCGCCGAAGAGGGTCGAGGTGGCGGTCCACGGCGGCTCGGGCCTCGTCCAGGTGCTCGTCCGGGATGCCGAGGAAGCGGAGCTGGTCGTCGTCGACGATGGCCTCCTCGGCGATCAGGGCCTCGACCTGGTGGGGCTTCGAGAGCGGGTCGGACCACCCGGCGTCGGACAGGACCGACAGGACCGAGTCGGCGTCGGCGAAGGCGAAAGGCCCGGTCGGGGATTTGCCCGGCGCCGGGGCCGGCGGGGGAGCCGTGAAGGCGGCCAACGCCCGTCCTATGAACCACGGGTTGCGGTCCATGGACTGCCAGCAGGCGAAGGCCAGGCGGCCACCGGGGACGACATGGGACCGGATGTTGGCGAACGCTTCCACCGGGTCCTCGAAGAACATGACGCCGAACTGGCTGATGGCCAGGTCGAAGGGCTGGTCGTCGATGGGCTCCTGCTGGACGTCCCTCACCACGAAACGCACCGTGGTGGCCGCCTCGGCGGCGGCCCGTCGGCGGGCGTAGTCGACCAGCGGGGCCGAGATGTCGGCGCCGACCACTGTGCCGGTGGGGCCCACCGCGGCCGCTGCCCGCAGCGCAGCGATGCCGGCGCCGCTGCCGACGTCGAGGACCCGGTGGCCGGGCTCGGGGCGGGCGGCGTCGATCAGGTAGGGCGTGACATGGCTGGTCATCGTCTCGCGTTTGGGCCACGCCGAGGTCCAGTGCTCGTCGTTCCAGCGGCGTCGCTCGCCCTCGTTGATGGTTTCGTTCACGGTCATGTCTGTGCCGGTGCTCCTAATCGGTGGCCCACGCCGACGGGTCGAAGACCGGGCCCCCGCGGCGCCGGGCCCGGACCGTCGGCCGATCCAGCCGGGTGATGCCGACGTAGGCGACGAGGGCGAGGATGGGGACGGCGAAGAGCATGGTAGCCGCGGGGTGGCCGATCCCGATACCACCGGCGGACCGGGAGAAGCCGAGGTAGTTGGCGAAGGACGCCCCGAGGGGTCGGATGAGGATGTAGGCCAGCCAGAATGCCACCACCGAGTCGAGCCGGGCGGTGGCGTAGGCCAGGCCGGGCAGGGCGAACAGGCCGATGAACATGACTCCCGACGCCAGGTAGCCGAGGTGGAAGGTCATGGCCGTCAGGTCGCCGACGGCGGTGCCGAGAGCGAAGGTGGCCAGCACAGTGGCCCAGTAGCCGATGAGGGCCATGGCCCCGTCCCACAGCAGGGAGCCTATGGCGGTGAGGACACCGAAGCGCAGCGCCGGTACCCGGGCCACGCCGGCCGGCACGGCCACGAAGTTGCGGATCACCGGCAGCAGCCGGCTGCCCAGCACCCCCCAACGTTCGTGGCGGCGGTACCAGCCCTCGGCCCGGTCCAGGTCGGCGGGGCTGAGCAGGCACGCAGCACTATTGCAGGACCGACAGGAGGAAGATGGCGACGTAGCCCGACGACGAAACGAAACTCGTCGGGTTCAGCAGAGCCGGCGTCAAATTTCAGGCGTCCCTCCGCCGCAACTCTACCGCCGCGGCCACCAGGGCGGCGGCGCACCAGGCGCAGAACACCCCGAAGCCGGTCCACGGAGCCAGCACGTTGCCGTCGCTGCGCAGCGTCCACAGGGCGCTGCCGGCAGCGCCGGGCAGGTAGGGGCCCACCGTGTTGTTCCAGCTGGACGGCAACGCGTTGAAGATGACCGGGAGTATGAGCAGCAACCCGAACAGGGCGGCGATGCCGCCGGCGGTGGAGCGCACGATGAAGCCGAGAGCCAGGCCGAGCAGCCCGACCAGAGTCAGGTACAACGCGGCGCCGAAGACGGCCCGCACGGCCCCAGGGTGGCCCCAGCCGACGCTGTGGCTGGCGAGGAGGCTCTGACCGGCGGTGAAGGCCACCACGGTGGCGGCCAGCGAGCACACGAAGCTGACGGCGGCGAACACCAACGCCTTGGCGGCCAGGACCGGGAGGCGGCGGGGGGCGGCCCCCAGCGTGGCCCGCACCATGCCGGTGCTGTACTCGCCGCTGATGAACAGCACGCCGAGCACGCCGATGGTGAGCTGGGCCAGGTTGACCCCGACCAGGGAGCGGTCCACGGCGTTGAAACGCAGTCGTTCGATCTGGGTCATCGAAGACCAGTGGGAGTTGGTGAAGTACGACACCAGCGAGCCGATGCCGATCACGGCCACGACGGTGGCGGCCATCACGATCCACGACGACCGCAGCGTGCGGAACTTGATCCACTCGGAGCGGGCCACGGTGGCGGTGGTGACGGGGCTGACCGTTACCCGGGGGGCGGTGCCGGGGTGGGTGGGGGCGGTGGTGACGCTCATGCGGCGCTCCCGTCGAGGCTGGCCGCCCGGTACTCCACCGAGTCGGAGGTGAGGGTCATGAACACGTCCTCGAGCGAGGCGCTCTCGACGCGCAGCTCGTAGACGGCCAGGCCGTGGCGGCGGGCCGTCTCGCCGACCTGCTCGGGGGATGCGCCGCGCACCTCCAACAGCCCGGCCTCACGGCTGGTGACGGTGACGTCGGGGCTGGCCAGGTGGTCGCGCAGTTCGCTGGCCTCCGGGGAGCGGACCATGACCGTGCTCGACGCCCCCTCGAGCAGCTCGGAGGTCTCCACGTCGGCGATGAGGCGGCCCCGCCCGACGACGATCACGTGCTGGGCGGTCAGCGCCATCTCGGCCATCAGGTGGCTGGAGAGGAACACCGTCCGTCCCTCGCCGGCCAGGCCCCTCAACAGGTTGCGGACCCAGCGGACCCCTTCAGGGTCGAGACCGTTGATCGGTTCGTCCAGGATGACCGTGGCCGGGTCGGCGAGCAGCGCGGCGGCGATACCCAGCCGCTGGCCCATGCCCAGCGAGAAGCTCCCCACCCGCTTGGAGGCGACCTCGGATAGGCCCACCAGGTCGAGGACCTCGTCGACGCGCCGGGTCGAGATGCGGTGGGTGGCGGCCAGGGCCAGCAGGTGGTTGCGGGCCGATCGCCCGGTGTGGATGGACCGGGCCTCGAGGAGGGCGCCGACCTCCGACAGCGGGGCGCGATGGTCGGCGTAGGCCCGGCCGTTGACCGTAACCGAGCCGCTGGTCGGGCGGTCGAGGCCGAGGATCAGCCGCATGGTGGTGGACTTACCCGACCCGTTGGGCCCGAGGAATCCGGTGACGATGCCCGGCCGCACCTCGAAGTCGAGGTGGTCGACGGCGGTCTTGGGGCCATACCGCTTGGTCAGGCTCCGGGCCTCTATCACGGCTGGGTCGCTTCTGCGCGCATGGAGCCAAACGCTACGGGGCCGGTCCGGTGGGAGGAAGCGGCTGGAGGATGATTGTCGCCCGGGCGGGCTACGCCCTTTGGATGACCCGCCTACGACCCTGGTATGACCCGGGATCGGGGACCCGGCGCCCAGCTGCGGGTCCTATGGTTGGAGAACGCGGCGGGCCCGGGCCCGGCAAACCGAGGGGAGACGCCATGTCACGGGTGAACACCTATCTCAACTTCGCCGGCCGGGCCGAGGAGGCGTTCGGTTTCTACGCCGGGATCTTCGGTACCGAGATCGCCATGCTCAGCCGCTTCTCGGACATGCCCGATATGGGGCCCGGAGCGCTTCCGCCCGAGGAGGCGGGGCTGGTCGTGCACGCCGAGCTGCCCATCATCGGTGATCACCTGCTCATGGCCACCGACATGTTGGAATCCATGGGCCACCAGGTCCGCATCGGCAACAACACCACTATCTGCCTCGACGTCGACAGCCGCGACGAGGCCGACCGGCTCTACGGCGCCCTGTCCGACGGCGGCTCGGAGGGAGCGCCCATGGCCGACATGCCCTGGGGGGCCTACTGGGGGGTCATCCTCGACCGCTACGGCATCCGTTGGATGGTCAACCACACTCCGGCGCCGTAGCGGCCCGACGGGGTTTCGGTCGGGCGCGCTTCAGCGGTGCACGGTGGACATGTCGGCGTAGCGATCGCCGGCGGTGGTGCCGGCGGGGGCGGCCTCGTCGATGGCTCGCAGGTCCTCGGGGCGCAGCTCGACGTAGAGCGCAGCGATGTTCTGCTCGAGGTAGCTGCGCCGTTTGGTGCCGGGGATGGGGAC
Organism: Actinomycetes bacterium; assembly: GCA_021838445.1. GTDB lineage: Bacteria > Actinomycetota > Acidimicrobiia > Acidimicrobiales > Palsa-688 > JAKCDU01. The sequence continues at coordinate 6,588 of JAKCDU010000034.1, forward strand.
CACGTCGTCGCCCTGGACCAGGACCCAGGCCAGGGCCAACTGGCTGGCGGTCACGTCACGCTCGGCGGCGATCTGGCGGACCCGGTCGACCAGCTCCAGGTTCTTCTGGAAGTTGTCCCCCTGGAAGCGGGGAGAGTGGCGGCGGAAGTCGTCGGGGTCGAGGTCGTCGAGGCTGCGGATGTCTCCGGTCAGGAAACCTCGGCCGAGGGGGGAATAAGCGACGAAACCGATCCCGAGCTCCCGGACGGTGGCCAGCACGTCATTGTCCTCGACGTCGCGCGACCAGAGGGACCATTCGGTCTGCACGGCGGTCACGGGATGCACCAGGTGGGCGCGGCGGATGGTCTCGGGGGCCGCTTCGCTGATCCCCAGGTGGGTCACCTTGCCTGCCTCGACCAACTCCGACATGGCGCCCCACGTCTCCTCCACGGCGACCGCGGGATCGACGCGGTGCTGGTAGTAGAGGTCGATGTGGTCGACCCCGAGCCGGGCCAGGCTGGCGTCGCAGGCCCGCCGCACGTAATCGGGACGACCGTTGACCCCGACGCGGGTGCCGTCCTCGCGCCGCTCGTTGCCGAACTTGGTGGCCAGCACGACCTCGGCGCGCCGGCCGGCGATGGCCCGGCCCACCAGCTTCTCGTTGGTGAACGGCCCATACATGTCGGCGGTGTCGAGGAAGGTCACTCCGGCGTCGAGGGCGGCGTGGATCACCGCCACGGACTCGTCGTCGTCGCCTCGACCGTAGAACTCGGACATGCCCATGCAGCCCAAGCCCTCAGCCGAGACGTCGAGCGCGGCGCTACCTGATCCCAGGGTGCGGTGGGCTACGGGCACGGCGGGCCTCCTCGATGGTCGGGGGGCTCCCAACCTACCGGGAGGTGGTGGTGGTGGCGCGGCCGGCCTGTCCCTTTTGTCCGGGCGGGGGCGGGGCGGCGGCGGCGGTGATGACCTTCGGCCCTAGCGCGCCGCCCCGCCGGGGGGATGAAGATTAACGTTGTTAATGCAGCGCTGCTGCCCGCAGTGGGAGGGACCGCAAAGTGGCCTCGGACAACCTCGGCGAGCTCGAATCCCTGCTCGCCATCACCAACCTCGACGGGGATACGCCCGAACACCGGGTCGACTCCCGCTACCAGGCGGTGTTCACCTGGAACTACGACAAGGGCGCCCGTTCCCGCCTGGACCGCCTCTACGAGAAGGCCAAGACGGCGCAGTGGAACGCCCGCACCGACATGGCCTGGGATACCAACGTCGACCCGGAGCGGGTGGTGCGCTCCAACCGGGAACTGATGGGGGCCAACGGATTGGACGTCGACGTCACGGGCACCCCCTTCGCGCACTGGACCGACGACCAGTGGGTGCAGCTCGGGATCGAGAGCCAGAACTGGATGCTGTCGCAGTTCCTCCACGGCGAGCAGGGAGCCCTGATCTGCACCGCCCGAATCGTGGAGACGGTGCCGTGGATCGACGCCAAGTACTACGCCTCCACCCAGGTCATGGACGAGGCCCGCCACGTCGAGGTCTTCAGCCGCTATCTCGACGACAAGCTGAACGGCCGCTACCCCATCAACGTCCACCTGGGCGCCCTCCTCGACGACATCTTGAGCGAGGACCGCTTCGACATGACCTACCTCGGCATGCAGATCATGGTCGAGGGACTGGCCCTGGCCGCGTTCGGTTTCATGCACGAGACGACCACCGAGCCGCTGCTGAAGGACATCCTGCGTCACGTCATGTCCGACGAGGCCCGTCACGTTGCGTTCGGGGTGCTCTCCCTGCAGGAGTTCTACGCCGGCCTGTCGAGCGCCGAGCTGATGGAACGCAAGGAGTTCGCCTACGACGCCGCGGTACGCATGCGCGACCGCTTCATGCAGCAGGAGGTGTGGGAGCGGCTGGGCGTACCGGTCAAGGACGCGGTCCAGGTGATCACCCGTTCACCGGAGCGGCAGATGTTCCAGCGGATGCTGTTCTCCAAGATCGTGCCCAACTGCAAGAAGCTGGGCCTGCTCGACCAGGGGGGCACCTGGCTGCGGGACCGCTTCGCCGAGCTCGGCGTGATCGAGTTCGAGCACCTGGCCGACACCGGGGACGAGTACGAGGCCCTGCAGGTCGCCTGACCGGAGGGCGGCCGCTCGGTGGAAGAACACGGGATCGGGGTAACACGCCTGCGGGTGGATCAGTTTGGTGGCCCGAGGAGGACCGATGCCGGGACATGTAGGCGTCCTCGTCCCGGCACCGCTGAGCGGCGGGGGCGGCGCCACGGCGCTCAGTAGGAGTGCCAGGCGCTGGACCCCAGGTCGGGGAGGCCCGCGGTGATCACCCCGGCGGGGGTCAACGCCCAGACCTGGTTGGCGATCACGATGGAGCGGCTGGCGGGAAGCTGGTCGTGGGCCAGGGTGGCGACCCGCCCCAGGGTGCCGTCACCGGCGATGCGGTAGGCGGCCAGTCCCGAGCCACCGGTCTGAATCGGGTAGAGCATCGGGCCGCCGGGGTAGACCGGCGGGGTGCTGTCCACGGCCAGGAGGGCCAGCCCCGCCGGCGCCCAGTACAAGAAGGCGTGCGGGTCGTAGCCGCCGGCCACGTACTGGTAGCCGGTGGCCAGGGTCGACTCGCTGATGCGGCTGGGGTGGGCGGGGTCGGAGACGTCGTAGGTCGCCACGACCAGACCCGACGGTTCGCCGTCGGTGATCTGCACGCCCACGCCGAGCAACCGCCCGGCGGGCAGCGGGTAGAGGAACTCCGAGAAGCCGGGCTGGTCGAGCTCGCCGGCGAGCACCGGGTGGTTGGGGTCGGTCAGGTTGACGACGTACAGGGGGTCGAAGGTCCGGTAGGTCACGACGTAGGCCTGGTCGCCGATGAAGCGCACGGCTCTGATGAACTCCCCCGACCCGAGGTTGCCCACCGCGCCGAGCGTGACCAGCTGGTTGCCCGTCGGTTGGAGCACGGTGATCTGCGACTGGGTCGACCCGTCCGGCGTCTGCGAGGTGGACGCCACCCGGAGCAGACCGGCCGCCGTCTCGTCCATGGCGTAGGAGTTGATGAGCCAGCCGGGCACGGTCCCCTCCCCCTCGTAGGACGGCGGGCCGGTGGGCGGGGTGGCGATGGTGTAGATGTCGGTGGAGGCCTGCCGGGGCGGGATGACACTGCAGCAGCCTGACGGCTGGGCTCCGGCGTAGGGGTTGGTGCCGGTGGGGCCGGCCACGTAGACGTGGGCGGCGGTGGCGTAAACGGTGTCACCGGCGGCGACCACCGAAACCCCCGGTTCGGGGGTGGTGGCGGCCGGGTCGAGGGACACGATGCTCACGGTGGAGATCCCCGCCGCCGTGGCCGGGCGGGCCACCGACGTGCAGCTGGATATGGGTTGGCGGGCGGTGGTGGCCCCGTTGGGGTCTTCCACCTGGTACGACGGGAGCCAGTCGTCGAGGTTGCTCGAGGCGATCAGCTGCCGGTTGGCCGCGGTCGCCTGGTCGGCGTTGGTGGAGGGGTCCGAGAAGTTGAGGCGGGGGCCGTCGCTGCGCAGGACCAGGCGGACCCGTCCCCCGGCGCCCCGGGCGGCGACGAGGGTCCCGTCGAAGTGGAAGGTCCGCACCAGCCGAGGCGCCGAGGGCACCGACAGGTCCACGACCGAGACCTGGGCGCCGGGCGCCGTCGCCGGGGCGACGGTGGGGTAGGACACGGCCGGCATCTCCACGCCGACCGGCCCGCGGGAGGTTCCGCCCGACGAGAGCACCACGGCCAGGGTGCCGTCGACCAGCAGGCCGCCGCCGGTGTCTCCCGACAGCTGGATGGAGCCGAGTACCCGGGCCGAGGGGTCGAGCACCCGCAGCGTCGAGCCGACCAGGGTCACGACCGTCTGGCCGTCGGTCTTGACCGTGTCGGGTTCGTCCACGCCCGCGACCTGATCGTTGGTCTGGGAGAAGGTCGGCTCGCCCCCCGACGCCGGCGCCGCGGTGGCCCCGCCGGCCGGCATGGCGGTGGCGCTGCTGGCCGCCGCCGAGGACTTCTCGCCGGCCGGGGCGACCGCTCCGCCGGCCGTCGCAGAAGCCACGCCCGAACTGCCCGTCGGAAGCCCGACGGCCGGGCCGAGCGAAGTCCGGGGGTAGGGCAAGCCGAGACCGTAGCCGGGGTAGGGCTGCAGACCGTAGGGGCCGACCAGGGATTCGGCGGTGGTACGCATGTAGTCGAGGTAGGCGTTGCAGGCGTCGAAGCTGACCAGCGAACCGGTCAAGGCCACGCCCGGCGCCCAGGGCGACGACGTGGGCGACGGCCCCCCTCCGACCCCGGTCAGGGAGGGGTGGCGATGGCCCCCGGCGCTGCTCACGACGACCAGCCCGGCTACGAGACCGAGCGCGGCGGCTGTGGTCGCGGCTGCGGCGGCCGCCGTGACCGCCGAGCGGCGCGCCACCCGGTGACGCGGCCCCGGGGGGGCTTTCGGCGACCAGGGATGGCTGGTGCGGCCGGGGGGATGGCCGGGGTCGCGGGGGTCAGGCTCGGGGAGTCGATCTTCGGTCATCTGGTCCGTCCTTCCTCGTCGAGAGCGACACCCGGCGGGCTCGGGCCGCCCGCTTCGAGCTTCCGCCCCTACAGACGAGCCGAGCCGGCCGTCTGGTTCCGGCCGACGCAGATTTCGTGTGTTCGGGGGTCTGGCGGTCGGGTCGGGGGTCTTCGGGGAAGGGCGCGATAGGGGCGTTCCCCGGATGTAGACCTGTGGGATGACCCGCGTCGGGATATCCATCGGCACCAGCTACGACATCGGCGGCCCGGGGGGTCTTAGGGAGGGACCCCGGCGGGCCGTCTCCCAGGCCGCGGCGGCGGCCCGGGCCGGGCTCGCCAGCCTGACCGTCGGGGATCATCACGCCACCCCCCACGGGTACGTGCAGAACGTCCCCATCATGGGGCGCCTCCTCGCCGACTGGCCGGGACCGGCCGGCTGCCTGTTCCTGGTGCCGCTGTGGCATCCGGTGCTCATGGCCGAGCAGATCGGTACCCTGGCGGCCATGGCCACCGGGCCGTTCATCGTCCAGGCCGGTGTCGGCGGGGGAGCCGGCCAGTTCAGGGCCATGGGGGTCGACCTCACCCGGCGGGCGGCGCTCTTCGAAGAGAACGTCAGGATGGTCAAGGCGCTGTTCGCTGGGGAGACCGTTGACAGCGCCGTGCTCGGCATCCACCGGGCCCGTATGGCCACGGTGCCCCCCGAGGGCGTCGAGTGGTGGATCGGAGGGGGCGTTCCCCGTGCCATCGAGCGGGCGGCCCGGATCGGTGACTGCTGGTACGCCAACGCCGACCTCACCCCGGAGACGGCGGCCGAGGCCCTCGCCGTCTATCGCGACGCCTGCGCCCGATTCGAGCGGGAGCCGTCGCGCCTGCCCATCCGCAAGGATGTGCTCATCTGCGAGCGGGCCTCCGAGGCCGAGAAGGCGGGCGACGCCTTGATGGCCGCCGGCTACCGGGGCTTCGAGCGGGCCGCGGTGGCCTACGGAGATCCGGCCGGGGTGGCCGAGCAGCTGTCGGTACTCGCCGACCTGGGCTTCACCGACATCATTATCCGAACCATGGCTTCGGCGCCCGGTCTCGGTCCCGAGGCGGAGGACCGCTCGGTGGAGTTGGCCGGCGAGGTGCAGTCACTCCTTTCCCACTGAGGGCAGCGGGGCGCCGGAGCTGTTCCAGGCGCCGACCAGGCCCTGGCGCTGCCGGCGGACCCGGTCCTGGCACCGGCCGCGGACCCGATCCTGGTGTGCTGGGGTCCGCTCGACCGGTGAGCACCCCCACCTGCCCGGTGGAGAGTGGGTCTGATATCGGGGTGCGGGTTCCGGGCGGCTCTCAGCGGGATTCGAAATCGAGGGCGTTGGAGATGTCGGTCAGCGCCGAGTTGAGCCTGAGCCTTCCCCGGTCGATCAGTTCGATGACCTGCAGGTCGGCTGGATCATCGATGTTCAGGGTGGAGCGAAGGCCTTCGAGCCTGCGCTTGACCGACACGATGGATGATTCGAGCTGTCTGCGGCGGCCCCGAAGGAGGCCGGTTTCCCCCGCCGCATTCATCCGGTCGAGATCGGCGAGCAGCGTCGCCAGTGGCGGGGTGGTGTCTATCTGCCAGAGGTCGGGAGTCCGGGCCGAACGAGCTGCGGTGACGGACTTCCAATCCTCGGCCCAGCTGGTCCAGTCCGTAGCGGCGTGGGTGAATGCCATGCAACTGCCCTCCCCTCCCCCCGCCTGCGGGTGACTCGTCCGTGGATTCCCTTCCCGGGGTGACTTTACTGCGAAAAGGTCAGGCATGATGCCAACGGTCGGGTCGCGTCGGAGCATGGGCGACCGGAGCCCCCCGGGCGGCGTGGTGCCCGACCTGGTTCAGGAATCGACGTGCAGAAGCTCCTGCAGGCGGATTCGGAGGCGCTCCTCGTCGGCGGCGGGGCCGGTAGCCGTCAGGTCCACCACCTTCTTCCGGCTGGTGGGCCCCTGGACGAGAGTGACGTGGCTCGGGGGCAGCCCGAATGATTCGGCTATCGACCGGAGAGCCGATATGGTCGCCCGGCCCCGATCGGCGGGCTCGGCCACCCGGACGATCAGGGCTCCGTCCCGGGACCCGCCGACTCCCGGTCGACGGGAGCCCGGCTTTACGAGGATCTCCACGCGCACACCCATCAGTCTTCCTTCGGGCCGCACCGTCGACCAGTTGCCGTGCGCTTGCGGCGATTGGGTCGTGGGTGCGTCGCCGGGCACCGGGCCTGGTCCCGATCCTGTGCTGTGGTTGCTCTATCAAATGAGCGGCAAGAGTTCGACGTCGTACTGATGGAAGCGCTCGTCGACGCTGATTAGCGACAGGTGCTCGGCACGGGCCTGCGCAATCATCATCCGGTCGAAGGGATCGGAATGATGAGGTGGCAAATTGCTTGCCAGAAGCGCATGTGTAGCTGTGATATCCAGAGTTTGGAAATCGTTGACAGCGAGCACGTCCAGCAGGTCGTCGGGCGCCTCCAGCCTTCCGACGGCCTTCTTGATGGCGATCTCCCAGACCGCCGCCGCTGAGACCATGACTTCGTTGTCACCTGATGAGATCGCTCCCCGGGCCGCAGGCGGAAGCCGCGGGTCATCCGAGAGCCACCACAAGAGGATGGGCGTATCCAGCAGCAGGCTCACGGACGCTCACCGCGAAACGCGGCAGCCAGGTCCTCAGGTAGTTGATCGAAGTCTTCGTGAAAATGGACCCGTCCGGCCCACTGGCCCGGATGGCGGGGGGATCGGGCGCGAGGTGGGACTAGGCGGGCGACCACGTGGCCAGCCCGGGCGATCTCCACTTCGTCGGCCTCACCGGACTCGACGGCAGCCACGAGCCGAGAGAGATTGCTCTTGGCTTCATGCATGTTGACCCGCATACCCAGAGCTTAGCTAGGTTAGCTAGACGGCGTGGCGGCAGTGGACTGTCAACGCCTGCTGCACGCCCGCCCCGGGAGTCATGGCCGTCGCCCCCCGGGCGCGGTGATGCTTCTCGGACGGACCCTGGCCCGGTGGGCCCTCCGCCTCGCCGACAGGGAAGCATCCCCCGCCCCTGTCGCTCCGGACCGCTAGCGCCCGGTGGCCCGGTGGCCCGGTGGCCCGGTGGCCCGAGCAATAGGGCCGCTCGGTGGCCCGAGGAATAGGGCCGCTCGGTGGGGTAGTTGAACCGGGTATGAGCGCAGGCCACACCATCCATGTCGTTCCCAGCGACACCCACGTCGAGGTCCGTCTGGGGGGCAGCCTGCTCGCGTCCAGCGACCGCGCCCTGCGCCTGGAGGAGACCGGTCTCCCACCCCGGTATTACCTCCCGCGCGCCGACGTGCGGATGGAACTACTCCGCGCGACGTCGTTCCACACCACCTGCCCGTTCAAGGGGGAGGCCTCCTATCTGTCCGCGGAGGTCGACGGACGGACCCACGACGGCATCGTATGGAGCTACGAGGAGCCGAAGGCCGAGGTCTCTGATATCGCCGGGATGCTGTCCTTCTATCCCGACCGGACCGAGATCCTGGTCAACGGGGAAGTACTCGACACCTGAGCTGGGCGACGCCCGACCTTCCGGCGCCCGGGCGGGTCAGGAGCTTCTGCGGTCGTCTCGCAGCCGGCGTATCCCCGGTCCGGCCGCCAGCGCCGTGCCGGTGCCCGCCGAGAGGGTGATGGGGGAAGGGCCAGGGTCCGACTGTTCCAGCCGGCCCGGGCGCGGTACCGAGCCGGTTCAGGACGCCTCGGGAGGGCGCAGGCCGTGTTCGTAGACGAATATGACCGCCTGCACCCGGTCCCGTAAGTGGAGCTTGGCCAGGATGCGGGTGACGTGGGTCTTGACCGTGGCCTCCGACAGGTAAAGCTTCTCGGCGATCTCGCCGTTGGACAGACCCGAGGCCATCTCCATCAGGACCTCGCGCTCGCGGGCGGTGAGCTCGCCCATCGGGTCGGGTCCGGTGACCGGAGACGTCGGCAGCTGGCCGGCGTAGCGGTTGAGCAGCTCGCGGGTGATGCGCGGCGAGACCACGGCGTCGCCGGCGGCGACCGAGCGGATAGCCGCCACCAGCTCGTCGGGGGGCACGTCCTTCAAGAGGAAGCCGCTGGCTCCGGCGTGGAGGGCGGCGAAGGCGTAGTCGTCGAGGTCGAAGGTGGTGAGGATCAGGACCCGGGTGGGGATCCTCTGCGCGATGATCCGCCGGGTGGCTTCCACGCCGTCCATGACCGGCATGCGGACGTCCATGAGGACCACGTCGGGCCGGTGGCGGCGAGCCTCCTCCACGGCCCGGGCCCCATTGTCGGCTTCACCGACGACCTGCACGTCGTCGACGGCGTTGAGGACCAGGCGGAAGCCGGTGCGGATGAGGGGCTGGTCATCGACCACCAAGACGGTGCTCATGGATGCCCGTAGTCGAGCAGCAGGCGGGCCCGGACGGCCCAGCCGCCCCCCAGGGCCGGTCCGGCGTCCAGGGTACCCAGGTACAGGCCCACACGCTCCTTGATCCCCGTCAGGCCGTGGCCGGCCGCCGCCGGTGGGCCGGTGGCGGCCCACCCGATCGCCGGGGGGCGCCCGTTGTCGGTGACGGCGATGTCCACCATCCCGGGCATCCAGTCGACGGCGACGGTGACGGAGGTGGGTTGGCGGGCGTGCTTCAACACGTTGGTGAGGCTCTCCTGGATGATGCGGTAGATGTTGGCCTCGGTGGTGTCGGCCAGGTCCGGGACCCGGCCGCGCACCCGGTAGTCGGCTTTTATTCCGGCGCCCCTTACGGTGGTGAGCAGGGCGTCGAGGCTGGCCAGGGTGGGGTGGGGTTGGAACTCGGCGGGGCTCCCGTCGCGCAGGACGCCGAGCAGGCGCCGCATCTCGGCCAGAGCCGAGCGTCCGGTCGAAGCCGACTCGACCATGGCCTGATGGGCGGCCTCCGGGTCCCGGGCCCCAGCCGCGGCGGCCCCGTCGGCGAGGGCGATCATCACAGACAGGGAGTGGGCGACGATGTCGTGCATCTCCCGGGCGATCCGGGCCCTCTCGGCGGTGGCCGCCAACCGAGCCTGCTGGTCCCGCTCGCGCTCCAGGCGCCGGGCCCGGTCCTCCAGGGCTTCGAGGTACTCACCTCGGGTGTGCACCGTGGTCCCGGTGAACAACGCCGCGGTGGCCAGACCGGTGAGGAACACCAGCGACCCGAGCGCCCCGCCGTGATCGGGCGAGTTGCGAAAGGAGGTGGCGACGACCATGACCTCCAGGATCACCGCGGCGGGCAGCGCCCGCCGCCAGCCCCTCTCGGCGGCCACCGTATAGAGGGCCACCAGCAGCCCGAAGTCGGCCACCAGGTGCTCGCCGACCGACCACTGGGCTACGTACACCGCGATCGCCGTCGCGAACACGGCGCTCGGGTGGCGCCGCCGGAACAGCAACGGTAGGAGCAGCAGCTGCTGGAACAGCCAGGCCTCCCAGGCCAGGTGGGTGCGGGCGATCTGCAGGCTCGACAGCGCCTCCAGGACCACCACCACGGCCCCGTCGAGCACCTCGGGCCGGCGGTGCCACCAGGTGGCGTGGGGCCGGCCCGGGTAGGTCATGATGCGCCCGACCAGCGTCGCCGGCCGGGCGCGCCCACCCGAGGCCGGTGAGCCGGGGGCTGGCTCGCGGCCCTCGAGGGACGGGCTGGGCGCGGGGACGGAGGTCACACGTCCTGGCGCACCAGCCGCCAGGCTCCGGCCGCCAGGGCGACCCCGGCCCAGAGGACCATGACGGCCAGTCCCACCCAGGCGGAGAGCGCGCCGGGGCCGGGGTGCACGCCGACGAGGGCATTGCCGGCGTTGTTCGGCAGGTAGGGCAGGACGTGCTGCTGCCAGCTGGCGGGCAGGAGACTGCCGAGGAGCGGCAGCACGAGGAGCAGACCGAAGGTGGCGGCGATGCCGCCGGCCGTCGAGCGGATGAGGAACCCGAGCCCCATGGCCAAGGCGCCCGCGACTGTCAGGTACAGGGCGGCGCCGACGACCGAGCGCAGGGCGTGGGGCGCCCCGAGGATCGTCGCGTGGGTGCCCATGACGGCCTGGGCCACGAAGAACGAGGCGAAGGCGGCGACCAGCATGGTCACCAAGGTCATGACCGAGAACACCGCCAGCTTGGACCACAGCACCGGGAGGCGGCGGGGCTCAGCCGAGATGGTGGAGCGGATCATCCCGGTGGCGTACTCGCCGGTGATGGCCAGGACGGCGACCACCCCGATGGCCAGCTGGGCCAGGTCCATGCCGGCCAGGCTCTGCGAGACGGGGTTGAAGTCCCGGGGGATGGGCTTCTGCGAGGTCATCGCCCACGATGAAAGCACTCCGAAGCCGGTCATGCCGGCGAAGGCGACGGCGTAGGTGATCCACGTCGAGCGCAGGGTGGTGAGCTTCACCCGCTCTGCTGAGATCAGCCGGCGCAGGGTCACCGCGTGGATGGGGACCCGGCGGGTGGTGGGTCGCCCCAGGGCGCCGGGCGCGGGGAGGTCGATGGTAGTCACGCCGCGATCCTTTCGCTCGACGGCCGGGCGTGGAACTGCACCGCGTCCCGGGTCAGTTCCATGAACGTCTCCTCGAGCGACACCTGCTGGGGTACCAGCTCGAAGAGCACGACTCCGGCTGCGGCCGCCCGCGGGCCGATGTCCTCGCTGGTAAAGCCCCGCACCTCGAGCACGTCGGGGGGCTGACTCGAAACGGCCGCGTCGTCACCGGCCAGCAGCTGGCGCAGGCGCCCGGCGCCGGGCGTGCGGACCCGGACCGTGGTCGAACGCGACGCGTCGGTGAGCTCGTCGACGGCGATCTTGTCGCCATAGCGTTTGGTGAGTCCCTCTACTTCGATCATTTCTGCTGCTCCTGGTGGATCACGTCTCGAAGTATCGGCGGTACCGCGGTTGGCGCGCATCGCCCGCTCAGCTGATTCTGAGCTGTCGCGGTACGACCTTTGATGTATCCAGCGGTTCAGGCCCACGGGATCTCGGTCAACTCGAGCAGGGCTGGTGGAAGGTCTCTGACCGTTCTCCCAGGGGAAACTCATGAGGTCCCCAGTTGGCTCTCATGGAGCGCTCAAGCCGGGCCGGGACGATAGCTGAGCCCGACCGGCGCGACCGACGCCGGCGGCGCAGCAGATGAGAACCTGAAAGGACACGAACATGGCTGACCAGCTCTACGATCCTCCCCTCCCCCCCTCCCCCCACCGGGCCCGTCGAAGGATTCCCCGGGCAGCTGCCACCGTCGGGCTCGCCGCCGTCCTCGGGGTGGCGGGGGCCGGGGCGGCTTTCGCCCTGACCGGAAGCTCGCCGGCCAAGGCCTCCGCGGCGTCGCTGACCGCGACGAGCTCGTCGAGCTCCACCGGTTCGTCAGGATCCACCGGGTCCTCGGGGTCCACGACCACCCCGCCCGGCCCCCTAGGTCCCGGCGGCCGTCGGGGTATGGGGATGGGCGGCCCGATGATGGGCGGTGACGTGCTGCACGGCGTGTACACCGTCAAGACCGCCTCGGGTTCCTACCAGACCGTCGAGACTCAGGTCGGCACCGTCAGCTCGGTGTCGTCCAGCTCCATCGTGGTCAAGAGCGCCGACGGCTACAGCGGCACCTACAGCGTCACCACCTCCACCGTGGTCGACTCCCAGGCCGGCGGCATCAACGCCGTGACCCAGGGCGACACCGTGCGTATATCGGCGGTGGGCAGCGGCAACACCGGGACGGCCACGTCGATCACCGACATGACCAAGATCAAAGCCAGCCGCGCCGGATTCGGCTTCGGGCCCCCGGCGTCGAGCTCCTCCTCGGCCGGTACCGCGGGGACAGCCGCCTAGGTCGGCCGGGCGCCGGCCGTGGGCCTACCGGTCGAGTGCTCCCCGGGCGGGGAGTGACCCGACCGGTAGGGCCGTGGCCACCGTCTGAGGAGTCAGGAGCGGTTCACCGGATCTCAGGTCCACTGTCGGTCCCCAGGGCGCCGCTGATGCCCTTGCTGTGCTCGGCTGTCCTGGCGCCCATGCCGTCCTACCCGGTGGTGCTCGACGCCGACGGCGGAGCCCCACCCATGTTGGCCTGCGAGGGGTGAGCGACTCCGGCCGGGCCCTGGCCGAAGGCGGCGAGGACATTGTCGGTGATGGTGGTGGCGGCGTTGGGCGGGGCGCAGGTGGCGCACGAGCTCTGCACCGAGCCCACCCAGTCGATGGTCCCGGTGTCCCAGACCCCCGCGCCCGAGGGGGCGCTGTAGTAGGTCATGTCGGCGGTGCTGTGCAGCCCGTTGCAGTCGACCGGTGAGCTGGCCACCACCGTCACGTCCCCCGGGTTGGGGACATCCGGCGAGAAGTGGTCGTATTCGGGACCGACGATGCCGGCGATGCGCGACCCGTAGGTCAGGCCGGTGCCGGCGTACATCCAGTTGCCGGGGTCGGTGATGACCATGTCGGCCTGGACCGGGTTGCACTGCCACATCTCGCCGAGGAGGGTGCTCTCGGGGGCGTTGTTGGGGGCGTCTCGCCAGGCCCAGGGGGTGACGTCGGCATTGTCCACCCCGAGGAGGGGGTCGGCCTGGGCGTTCTTGTAGTCGGTCTCCACCCGGTCGGGACCGAGGCCCGACGGGCTGAGCCGGATGTGCCGGTAGACGGCGTTGGCTCCGAGGAACACCAGGTTGACGCCGGAGTTGCGGGCGTCGACGAGGCCCTGGCGCATGGCCAGGCTGTAGTACTCGTCGTGGCCGAGGGAGATGAACGAACGGTGTTGGAGGACGCTCCTCGGGTTCTCGTCGAGGTTCACGTCGGTGGTGTAGCTGACGTCGAGGGAGTGCGACTCCATCATCGAGATCATGGGCAGCTCGAGGCCGAGGAAGTCGCCGCTGCCGTTGCCGAGGGTGTTGGGGCGGTCGAACGACACCATCGTGGCCCGGTTGGCCAGTCCCCCCGTCGGGCCTTGGTAGAGGTCGTAGCCGCCCCACATGTTGTAGGCCTCCCACGTGGTGACGCTGTCGTTGATCAGGTAGGCGCTGTGGCTGGTGTCGTCGCGCAGGGTGAGGGGTATGTAGCTCTGCCAGCCGTCGGAGGAGTCCAGCTTGAACAGGTAGGTGCCCTGCGCCCAGCCCGCGGTCGACACGGTGACGGGATCGATCCAGGAGCAGCTGACCATGTGGCTCGGGGAGGCGGTGGCGCAGGGGGCCTGGGCCACGCCGGACTCGGTGGCCCCGGTCCAGACCAGGCGTCCCTGGTCGCCGCCGTACCAACCCATCCGGAAGGCCTGGACCTGGTAGGTGGGGGCGGTCGTGGTCACGTAGAGCTGTACCGCGGTGCCGGTCTCGACGCTCACCTTGTCGGCGTAGCCGGCGATCTGATCCGAGGTCGCCGGCTTGGTGAGCTGCCACTCCTTGGTACCCGGCTTGGCGTTCTCGGCGGCGACCCAGGCCGCCGTCTCGGCGGGGTTGAACGGCGGGGCCACGGGGCTGTGGGCGGCCGGTGGGGCGATAGTGACCGCCGAGGTGCGGGTGGAGGGCGTGACGGGGGTGGCCAGCGCGGTGCCGTGCTTGGAGGTCGGTCCGCTCCGGGGGTGGAGGTAGATGATGGCGGCCACCGTCACCAGCAGGGCGACGATGGCAACCAGAGGCCGGGACACACCGGGTCTGCGGTGGTTCTCGCCGCCGCTGTGTATCGGTTTGTACCGGTTCACATCTACCCTTTCCGCGGGACGGCCGAGTATCGCAGGTCCGGGTGCGTGGCAGAGCGCCCGGGGGGCCGGGCGGCGTCAGGCCTCGACGATCACCAGGGTGTTGCCGTCGGGGTCGCGGGCGAAGAACATGGGCGGGGCGCCCGGGAAGTCGAGGACCTCGTCGACATCGACGCCTCGGGCGGCGAGCGCGCCGTGGGCCGAGCGGGCGTCGGGGGTGGCGAGGCGCAGACCGGTGTCCACCCCGGTGCGCACCCCGCCGGGGTGGGGCGGGGGCAAGGCGACGGTGGTCTCGGCGCCCGGAGGGGCGACTTCGATCCAGCGGTCACCGGCGCCGAAGGTGCTGTCGCGGCGCACCTCGAAGCCGAGCACGTCCCGGTAGAACGCCAGTGCGCGCTCCTGTTCGGCTACGGGAACGGCCACGGCGTGGACCCGGCTGATGTGGAGGCTGGGGGAGCTGTCCACAGACGTCAGGCCCGGCCCCGCCCGGTGCGGTAGCGGCGGATGAGGGCGTTGGTGGAGGAGTCGTGGTCGCCGGGCGGAGCCGCCTCGGAGGTGAGCTCGGGCACGATGCGTTGAGCCAGGGCCTTGCCCAGCTCCACCCCCCACTGGTCGAAGGAGTTGATCCCCCAGATGACCCCCTGGGTCAGGACCTTGTGCTCGTAGGTGGCGACCAGCGCCCCGAGGGTGCGCGGCGTGAGCTTGCGGGCCAGGATGGTGTTGGTCGGATGGTTGCCCCCGAAGGTGCGGTGGGGGACCAGCGAGGCGGGGACGCCGGAGGCGGCCACCTCCTCGGCGCTGCGCCCGAAGGCCAGAGCTTCGGTCTGGGCCAAGAAGTTGGCCATGAGCAGGTCGTGCTGAGCTCCGATGGACCCCTCGGGATGGTTGGGTTCCACGAAACCGACGAAGTCGGCGGGGATCAGCCGGGTGCCCTGGTGGATCAGCTGGTAGTAGGCGTGCTGGCCGTTGGTGCCCGGCGTGCCCCACACCACCGGACCGGTCGGCAGGTCCACGGGCTCGCCCGAGAGGGTGACGCTCTTGCCGTTGGACTCCATGTCGAGTTGCTGCAGGTAGGAGGAGAAACGGGACAGGTAGTGGTTGTAGGGCAGCACCGCGTGGGTCTCGGCCCCGAACAGGTCGATGTACCAGACGCCGATCAGACCGAGCAGGGCGGGCAGGTTCTGGCGCAGTGGGGCGGTACGGAAATGGGTGTCCACCTCGTGGAAGCCGGCCAGCATCTCGAGGAAGGCGACGGGACCTATCGCCACCATGAGCGACAGGCCGATGGCCGAATCGTAGGAGTAGCGGCCACCGACCCAGTCCCAGAAACCGAACATGTTGTCAGTGTCGATGCCGAACTCGCGGACCTTCTCGGCGTTGGTGGACACCGCCACGAAGTGGCGGGCCACCGCCGAGCGGTCGCCCAGGCCCCCGATCAGCCATTCGCGGGCGGTGGTGGCGTTGGTGATGGTCTCGAGAGTGGTGAAGGTCTTGGAGCTGACGATGAACAACGTCTCGGCCGGGTCCAAGTCCTGGGTGGCCTCCCAGAGGTCGCTGCCGTCGACGTTGGAGACGAACCGGCAGTCGACGGAGCGATCCGAGAAGGCGCGTAGGGCGTCGTAGGCCATGGCGGGTCCCAGATCGGAGCCGCCGATGCCGATGTTGATCACTGTCTTGATGGGCTGCCCGGTGTGGCCGACCCACTCGCCCGAGCGCACCCGGTCGGCGAAGGCGGCCATGCGATCCAGTACCTCGTGCACCTCGGGGACCACGTTGCGGTCCCCGGTAGCGATGCGCTCGGCTCGCGGGGCGCGCAGGGCCACGTGCAGCACCGCCCGGTCCTCGGTGACGTTGATGCGCTCGCCGGCCCACATGGCCTCGATCCGCTGGGGCAGGCCGGCCCGTTCGGCCACCCGCACCAGGTGCTCCACGGTCTCGGCGGTGAGGCGGTTCTTGGAGTAGTCGAGGTAGAGGCCGGCGGCCTCCACGGTCAGCAGTTCGCCGCGGCCGGGGTCGTCGGCGAAGAGGTCCCGAAGGTGCACGTCGCGCATCCGGGCATGGTGCTCCTGGAGGGACCGCCATTCGGCGGTTTCGGTGATCCGTACCGGGGTGATCGCCATGGGCGCACCATACCCACTTCCCCGGCGCCGGCCGGGGACGGTTTTCTGGGGCTCGGGGCCGATAGTCCTACCGTTTGGGTCGCGGCGCGGGCACGCTGGAGGGATGCAACCCATCGGTCTGGTGCTCGGTGCGGGCGGAATCGCCGGGCAGGCGTACCACGCTGGGGTCCTGGCCGCCCTGGAGGAGGCGACCGGATGGGATCCCCGGTCGGCGCCGCGTGTCGTCGGTACGTCGGCGGGGTCGATCACCGGGACGCTGCTGCGCAGCGGGGTGTCGGCACGCGACCTGGCGGCTTGGACGACGCGGGCCCCGCTGTCGGTCGAGGGCGAGATGATGCGCGACCTCTTCGGGGAGGAGTTCCCCGAGCTCGAGCCCTTCCGGGCCCGGCACCTCCTCCACCGCCCGTCACTGCCCGGCCTGGGTCTGGTGCGCCGCGTGGCGTTGCGCCCCGGCCAACCCCCGGGCGCGGCCCTGCTGCTCACCCTGCTCGGCCCCGGAACGGTGGACATCGCCGCCCTGCTCGATCCGCTGAAGGCGGTCGAGCCGGCCGGCTGGAGCTCCGGAGACCTGTGGATCTGCGCCGTGCGACGCAAGGACGGTCGCCGGGTCGTCTTCGGCGAACCCGGTTCCCCCGTCGCCCCTCTGCACCTGGCCGTCGCCGCGTCGTGCGCCGTCCCCGGCTACTTCGCGCCGGTGTCCATCGGCGGGGTCTCCTACGTCGATGGCGGAGTCCACTCACCCACCAACGCCGCCCTTCTGCGCGACGAGGGGCTGGCTGCGGTGATCGTCGTGTCGCCCATGTCGGGCTGGCGGGGCCTGCCGACCGACACCAACGCAGTGGTGTCGCGCCACGCCGGTATGAGGCTGAACCTCGAGGTCAGGGCCCTGCGGCGCCGGGGCATCGCGGTGGTGGTCTTCGAACCGGGCCGAGCCGAGCACCGCCTGATCGGCGGCCAGTGGCTCTCCCGGGACCGCGTGGCGGCCATCACCCGGGCCGCCTTCGAGTCCACCACGGCCCACCTGCAGCGTCTCGAGGTCCGCCAGGCTCTGGGCCGGGCCGGGATCGCCGCCCCGCACCGGCGGGATCGCCGCAGCGCCTGACGCCCCACGCCGGCGGTTGGGCCAGCCAGGGTCAGGGTGATCCGCTCCTCCCGCCGGTCGGTGCGTGCCGTGCGCCGCCGGACCAGGCCCTTGCGGACCAGTCGGTCGCACATACGCGTCGCCCCGGGGCGGGACCGATCACCGGTCCGGCGCCGCCGACCTCCGCCTCAGGTTTCATGCTGCAATCAGTGCGCATCGTCGGGCCGATCCGGCTCCGCTCCGGGGCGGAGCCGGAGGAGCGTCAACTCGGGGCGGCCGACCCGACGAACGGGGCGTCCCCGAAGGCGAAGATTCCGCCGTCCGCGCCGAGCAACCAGTAGCCCTGATGGTCCGGGGTCACGGCCATGGAGACCACCGCAGCGGCCAGTCCCACGTCGGCCGTCGAGCCGTAGAACGGGGCGCTGCCGATGGTGAAAACCCCCCCGTCGCCACCGAGCAACCAGACCCCGACGTCGGTGGCGGTCCCGTGGTCGACCACATCCACGAACGGCGCGTTGGGCGGGACCGACGAAAGGTCCGCCCATCCGCTCGGCCAGCTACCAGAGGAGAACCCGAACACGGCCAGGGCCCCCCTTGCCGTGACCAGCCAGTAGTGCGAGTCGTCGGCGAAGGCGTTGAGCGCGGTGACGGGGCCATCGAGGCTGGTGGCGCCGACCAAAGAGCCGGAAAAGCGGGCGTCGCCGAAGGCGAACACACCACCGTCGGACGCGGCCAGCCAGTAGCCGCCACTGTCGGGGGTCGCCGCCTCACCCACCACGGGGGCCGCGAGGGCCAGGTGGGCGGCCGACCCGAAGAAGCGGGCGTCGCCGAAGCTGAACACTCCGCCGTCGGAAGCCACCAACCAGTACCCTCCGCCATCGGCGGTGGCGGCGATCCCCACGACGGGAGCGGCGAGGCGGACGCCGTTCAGAGATCCGTGCCCGACGGCGTCACCGAAGGGCAGGACGTCGCCCGCCGCGGTGGCCACCCAGTAGCCCCGCCCCGACACCGTGGAAGCCAACCCCACCGCCCGGTCGCCCGGCATGACCGCCGGTGACACCGTCGCCGCGGCCGGCCCGACCCAGATGAGCCCCCACGCCAAGGCCACCGATCCCAGCACCACCCTCAACCGCCAGCCCACAGCCGCACCTCCTGACAAGGTCCGTTAGCCATGGTGGCGTGGTCGCCTGGCCAGGACTAGAGGCCTTCGGTCCCCTCGATCGCCTTACCGGCTGGGGGTGGCGATCTCGACGGGCACGGATGGGCCCGGGGCGGGCCCGTCGGCGGTGGCCAGGCCACGAAGGTCATGGCTGATCTTCATGGAGCAGAACCGGGGACCGCACATGGAGCAGAAGTGGGCGGTCTTGGCGGCCGGCGCCGGTAGGGACCGGTCGTGGAGCTCCCGGGCCCGGTCGGGGTCGAGCGACAGCTCGAACTGGTCCTCCCAGCGGAAGTCGAAACGGGCCCTGGAAAGGGCGTCGTCGCGGTCACGGGCCCCCGGATGGCCCTTGGCCAGGTCGGCGGCGTGGGCGGCGATCTTGTAGGCGATCATCCCTTCCTTGACGTCGTCGCGGTCGGGTAGCCCCAGGTGCTCCTTGGGCGTGACGTAGCAGAGCATGGCGGTCCCCAACCAGCCGATCATGGCCGCACCGATGGCCGAGGTTATGTGGTCGTAGCCGGGGGCGATGTCGGTGGTGAGCGGGCCGAGGGTGTAGAACGGGGCGTCGTCGCAGAGCTGAGCCTGCAGTTCGACGTTGTGGCGGATGCGGTCGAGGGGGACGTGCCCGGGACCTTCGACCATCACCTGCACGCCGTGGGCCCGGGCCCGGGTGGTCAACTCGCCGAGGGTGGCCAGCTCGGCGAACTGGGCCTCGTCGTTGGCGTCGGCCACCGACCCGGGGCGCAGCCCGTCCCCCAGACTGAACGACACGTCGTAGGCGGCCATGATCTCGCACAGCTCGTCGAAGTGGGTGTAGAGGAAGTTCTCCTGGTCGCGGGCCAGGCACCACGCCGCCATGATCGAGCCGCCCCGGCTCACGATCCCCGTCACCCGTCGGGCGGTGAGGCCCACATGGGCGGCCAGCACCCCGGCGTGGACGGTGAAATAGTCCACTCCCTGCTGGCACTGCTCGATGATGGTGTCGCGGTAGAGGTCCCAGGTGAGCTCGGCGGGCCGCCCGTCGACCTTCTCCAGGGCCTGGTAGAGCGGCACCGTGCCGACCGGTACGGGGGAGCTGCGGATGACCCTTTCCCGGGTGGTGTGGATGTCGGGCCCGGTCGACAGGTCCATGACCGTGTCGGCGCCCCACCGGGTGGCCCACGCCAGCTTCTCCACCTCCTCGTCGATGGACGCCCGCACCGCCGAGTTGCCGATGTTGGCGTTCACCTTCACCAAGAAGCGGCGGCCGATGACCATCGGCTCGGACTCGGGATGGTTGACGTTGGCCGGGATGATGGCCCTCCCGGCGGCCACCTCGGCCCGTACCAAGCCCGGGTCGACACCCTCCCGGGTGGCCACGAAATGCATCTCCTTGGTGATCTCGCCCCGGCGGGCACAGGCCAGCTGCGTGACCACGGCCCCCGGCCGGGCTCGCCACACCGGGCGTCCCGCCGGGGCCGTTGCGTCGGGCCCGGCGCCGGACCGCCCCGGGGCGGTTTGGGTGGTCCCTCCTGCGCCGTCCCCGCGGCGCGCTGCCGCCCGCCCGTCGTCGCGGGCCTCCGCCGGGCGCCCCTCGACGGCCTCGACGTCCCCCCGCTCGGCGATCCAGCCGGCGCGCTGCGGGGGCAGGTCCCGTCCCGGTTCCCGTTCGGGTCCGGCGGTGTCGTAGAGCCTGAGCGTCTCCCCGTTGCTCAGCGCCACCTCTACCATGGGCACCTTCACGCCGGCCGAGCCGTCGACCAAGAGCCGCTTCCTCGTCATCTTCTCTCCTTCTCCCTCCGCCGGCATTACCCGGATCAGGTCGTCGGTCGGCACCCGCAGGCACCCTCTCAGCCCGGTCCGTCCGAGCTCCCGTTACAAATACGATTATGCCCGACGGGCCCGGCAAATGCACCGATGCCCCGCCACCAGCCGCTCGCGGCGCGCCGCCGCCGGTCCTCCTGTCGGGTGGACGCAACCTCGGCGCAGGGTCACTGGCCCGCCTCTCGGAGGCCGGCACTACCTTCGGGGGACATGAACGAGCTCCGGCACCACATGCACGTGGTGTTGGCCAAGACCGAGAGGTGGCTGGCCGACCTCGTCCCGGCGTCGCTGAGCGAGATCATCGTGGCCCGGCCCTTCCCGGACCGGATCTCGTCCACGTACAGCGCCTGGGTGGCGGACGAAGCGGGCCTCACCCGGCTGGACGGCATCGAATGCTGGATGTACCACCACGGGCTGCGCCACATGGGCGAGATCGAGCACGCCCGGGGGCTGGTCGGGTTGCAGGGCATGACCTCCTGATCCGATTGCTCCCGACCAGGTTGCAGGTGCTCCATCGGCGGAGAAACGGGCGCGCTCTCCCGAACCCCCGAGCCTGCTCCACCTCTGTCGGATCCTCTTGGGGTTCTCGGGTTTCGCTACTACCCGGCGAAGGTAGCGAAGGTCCAGTGGTTGCCGTCGGGGTCCTCCACGGTGAAATCACGCGACGGGTAGTCCGACCGATCGACGATCGAATGGACCACCGTCGCGCCGATGGCGCGGGTTCGCTCCAGCACGGCATCGGGATCGGAAGTAACGACATGGAGAGAGCTGGTTCCCGGCCGGCACGGAGTGGCACGCTCGCCCGTGCTGGAGAGCAGCACACGACCACCCTCGGGCCAATCCAACTGGCAGTGATGGATCAACCCGCCCTGCTCGCCCGGGATCATCAGGTCCTCGGTGAATCCGATGGCCAGCAACCACTCGCGCAACGCCACGGCGTCGTCACTGACGACGCTCGCCCAGATGCTCGGCTGACGGATACCACTCGCTCGGATGGCCATGGCCTGCCGAATCTACCTTTCGTCAACAGCGACCGTCGTGCCGCGGTGTCCGGCCGCCCCTGATCACCGCCAGGTGGTGATCGCCGCCTTCACCAGGAGACGCCACGCCCCCGACTGTGCCCGGGGTGTGCGGTCGGACGCGCCGTGGCTACTGGCCGAGCCCGAGATGCTTCGCTCGGACCGACACGGAACATTGCCTGCACCATTTGCGTAGGCATAATATCGGTGGTAACAGCGTCGATGATCAGGAGCGACATGGCAGAGTTGACAGCAGAGCAGAAGGAGCACTTGGCAGCGATTGATGCCAAGGTGGAAGCGAGGATCGAGCTCTCAGCAGAGGACGTGGCTTTCCTGGAGGAGAACGAGGAGGCTCTGGAGAGCATTCCTGCCGACGAAGTGGAGAGCGAGTAATGCCGCCGATCCCCGACGAGTTCACCATCACACAGGGCTTCCCTGGTACCTACCGGAACCTAGGCGGCGTTTCGTGGTACAAGGACGGCGACACGAACGCTGATGTACCACACTTCACCGTCAACGGCGACCTGTCTGCGTGGCACCTCACGTACATGGTTGGTGGCTTCAACGTCGGTATCTGGTATCACGGCGACCGGTTCAGCAACGTCAACTCGAGGAATCTTCCGCCCAGCAGATACCTGCAGTGGAAGCGGTGGGACGACGCCCACTGGGAGGAATGCGACGCTGCCGCTGCCGATTTCTACGATCAGTTCGGCTGACGAACCAGGCGACTTCAAGGACCACGACGACTTCGCAGGCCACGGATCGTTACCGGCACCTCCCATCCTGTCGATGACTCTGGTCGGGGGATGGGACAGGGCGAAGTAGTTGGCTGAGCGTGCTCAGTCGAGAAGGGAAACCCGAATGATCCTGTCCACTCATGCGTTCTTCCAGCAGGCCTACCTCGTCAACGACCTCGAGGAGTCGATCGAGAAGTGGAACCGCCTGTACGAGGCTGGACCGTTCCACATCAGCCCGCACCATCAGACCGAGAAGTTCTCCTACCGGGGGACCAACCAGCAGGCCGATGTCTCCTACGCCTTCGGGTACCTGGGTGACCAGATGATCCAGTTCGTCCAGCAGCACGACGACATTCCGTCCATCTATCGGGAGATGTACGCCGCCGGTGAGGAAGGGTTCCATCACGTCGGGATCCTCGTCCACGACTTTGCCGAAGAACGCCAGCGCTTCATCGACGCCGGTTTCGAGGTGGCGTGCGAGTTGTGGGCCGACGGTGTCGATGCCGCCTACATCGACACCCGCTCGGTCAACGGAGGGTTCACCGAGCTGCACGGTGACCCCCCGCACATCCTGGGATCCTTCGCTCGTTGGAAGCGCCAGCACGAGCTGTACCGTCCCGGCGACCCCGTCGTCGTTCCCCGCATACCGTCTTGGCCGCCGGCCGGCACCTGAAAGGTCAATCCACAGGCCGCCGCCCGGATCAGACCCACCCGGGCCGCCGCCGCAGTACTTGACCCCGCTGAAGCGCCGCCCTGGTACGGTCTCCGACGGAGGCGCAAGCAACGTGGAGATCCGAACGGTGCGGCCGGGCGAGTACCGACGGGCCGGGGAGATCGTCCTGGCGGCCTACCGGGCCATTCCGGGGGGGACGACATCGGACGACTACGCCGCCGAACTGGTCGACGTGGCGGCCCGGGTGGGAGGCGCCGAGGTCCTGGTGGCGGCCGTCGGGGGCACCACACTGCTGGGTTGCGTCACCTTCGTCGCGGGCCCCTCGTCGCCGTGGGCCGAAGGCGTCGAAGGCGGTGAGGCGGCCATACGTATGCTCGGGGTCGACCCCTTGGCGCAGCAACGCGGCTTCGGCCGGGCCCTGGTCGAAGCTTGTGTCGAGCGGGCCCGATCTCTCGGCCGGGAAGCGGTGCTGCTGCACACCACGCCCTGGATGACCGCCGCTCACCGGCTGTACGAGCGCGCCGGGTTCTTACGGGTCCCCGAACGCGACTGGCATCCGACCCCGTCGGTTCCGCTGCTGGCCTACCGCAAGCCGCTCATCCGGGAGTGACCGGCGGGATCGGGATGAGGCTCTGAGCGGCCATGGCCGGTGGCGCCACCAGCCGGTGGGTGCCGGATCAGTGAGCCGCTTCAGCGTCGAAGCGGTCGAGGACTCCCTCTTGCATCCCCAGGCGCTCGCGTAGGGGAGCCCCGCCGCTGGATGCAGACCGGCCGGGTCCCAGTGGCGATTGAGAAGGGGCGGCCCGGAGCCGCCGAATCAGGTCGGGTCCGGGTCTGCGGCGATCAGCTGACTCTAGAGAGGTCCCAGGTTGAACTCGTTGAGAATGCTGTCACCGGCCTCGCCCGAGTAGATGGAGTCCTGCCGGATGCAGTACTTGACCGTACCGAGGTCGATGTAGAAGTCGTCGCGAAGGTCGCCGTGCGGGCCGGCTTTCTTCAGGGCGCTGCGTGCGTCACCGTCAGGGTCGTCAATCCAGTCGTTGTAAAGCTGCCCGTACCCCTTCTCGTGGCACCAGGCCTGGAAGATGGGCAGCCAGTAGCTGTCCGACTCGTAGATCTTCTGTAACTCCTTGGGGCGGGAATTGCCCAGGAGCCGCGACGCCTGATCCTCGGTGATCCAGTCGAATACGAACGTCTGGACCGCTCCTTGGTGTTCGAAGGTGAACGAAGCCACAGAGGCACCTCCTCGGGAATCTCCCCAAACATACATGTTGGCCCTTGGTCGTGCCTCGACGCATCGGCCTCGCTGCTGCTCCGGCCGACCATTTGACGGCGCCGGTGTCTGAGGCGCTCCCCTTGCTCTGGAGGACCTCAGATTTGGGGCCGGGGGAGCGAGCCGGTCCCGAGGGTGGGTACCCGACGGTGCTCGCCGTGGACACACCGGGCCGCTACCGTGCTGGGTGGGCAGGGGTCACCGGGCCACTCGGTGACAGCGGCGGTTCCCCGACCAAGTGGGGGGATAGGGATTGACGGACGGCGGCTGGTGGAATACTCGGACCCGGTACAGGAAATGACCCCCGTCGGCGGGGCCACGCCGCGGGTGGTGATCCTGGACGACCATCGCCTGCTCGCCGCCGCCCTGGCCGCCGCCCTGGAGGTCGTCGGCTTCGTCGTCGATACGCCTGAGCTGACCGACCCTGACCGGGTGCTCAGCGCGCTCGAGGGTGATCCGCCGCAGGTAGCGCTGCTCGATCTGGACCTCGGCGTATTCGGGTCTGGGGAGTCGCTGCTCGGGGGTTTGGTGTCCATGGGGGCCCGGGTGCTGGTGGTGTCGGGAACCTCGGACGAGGCTGCGGTCGGACGGTGCGTGGCCGCCGGCGCTTGGGGATGGGTACCCAAGAGCGAGGCCCTCGACGACCTGGTCACGGCCATCGAATCGACGGCAGCCGGTCGCGGTCAGCTCGATGAAGCCCAGCGGGACCGGCTCATCGGGGTGTGGCGCACCGAGCGGGAGGCGGCCGAGCGGGCGTTGGCTCCCTTCGCCCGACTGAGTAGGCGCGAGAGCGAGGTCTTGGCCGGTCTGGCCGAGGGCCGGTCGGTGGAGCGCATCGCCGCCGAGTCCTTCGTGTCCGAGACGACGGTGCGCACCCAGGTGAGGGCCATCCTGACCAAGCTCGGGGTGAACAGCCAGCTCGAGGCGGTGGCCACGGTGGCGAGAGCTGGTTGGCGGCCGCCCACCTGACCCCGTGCCCGGCTAGGACCGGCCGGGTCGAGTGGGTAGGGAAATACTCAAATCTGATGAAGTGGTATCGGCCTGCGCCGAGACATACTCGCCCCGGCAGCCGATAGGCGCCCGCCGACGTTCCATGCCGTACGGGAGCGGACCGTCGCCGGCCTGTGCTGGGGAGAGGCCGGCGACGATCCAGGCGCACGCTGAACGGCTACCGCCGGTTGAACAGGCGGTTGGCCCCAAAGGGCACTTGTGGCGGGCCGAATGGTCTTTTGTTCCGTCGAGAACTACGCAAAAAGAATTTGCTGCTATAAAGGTGCAGAGGCCCTCTGGCCACGGACACACCCCGTGGCTACTTTGCCGCTGTGCGTTCTCGCCATGAGGAGCGCCCCGCCTACCGGGGGACGGACCGCCGGGCTCGCCAAACGGGCCCCGAGCAGGCACGCCCGACGGCCGAGCTGTTCCTCCGAGCTGCCCTGGTCCCTCTGATGGTGCTGGCTGTCCTGGCCGTCGGGTGGAACGACCGGCCCGATGCCCTTTCTGCGTCGAACGTGCTCGAGGTGCTCACCGGCCTGGTGGCCGTGGCCGCCGGGGTGACACTGCTGGTGGCCTGGAAGATCGCAGGTAGGGCGGCCACCGCCCGGCTCGGGTTGTCGCTGATCGAGCTGGGGGTGCTCTCGGCCGCCTACCACGGGTTGTCGGCCCTGAACCTATCTGGGCGCGGCCTCGACCCCTACGGTCGGGTGGTGGTGTGCGCCGCCGTGGTGTCGTCCATGGTCGCCGCCCTGCGCAGCCCGGAGGTGGACGCGGGTCTGCGTCCGACGCGCTCCGCCGGGGTCACCTCGTTGCTCTCCCTGGCCGTGCTGGTCCTCTTAGCCCACCTATTGTGGAGCTTCCCGTCGCTTGGGAGGGGCCCGGTGCTCGGCGCGGTGACCGGCGGCGGGTGTGCCGGAGCGTGGACGGCGCTGGCTGTCCTGGCGTGGACCCGGCGTGGCCCGGCGGAGCGGCCCCATCGGTGGTGGGTCGGCACTTTTTCCATCTTGCAGGCGGCCGGTGCGGTCATGGGGGCCCTGCTTCCCGCCGCCGGATGGGGACGGGTGGCGGTACACATGGTGGTCCTCACCGGGTCCTCGGT
The DNA here is from genome assembly GCA_021838445.1 of Actinomycetes bacterium. Taxonomy (GTDB): domain Bacteria; phylum Actinomycetota; class Acidimicrobiia; order Acidimicrobiales; family Palsa-688; genus JAKCDU01. Next base: position 32,675 of record JAKCDU010000034.1, read on the forward strand.
GGCCTTGACCGCGGGGGCCACCGTCTTGCGGGGGCGGCTCGCCGGTCAGGACCGCTACGCCCGGGAGCTGCGGGTCGGACTCGAGAGCCTGCGGGCCGACCTGGAGTTGGAGCGCGCCGAGCTCGACGAGCGCCTCCACGACCTGCGCAACGCAGTGGCCGCCTTGCGCAGCGCGGATTCCACTCTGCGCCGTCATGCCTCCCGGTTGGACGACGCCACCCGGCGCAACCTGGCCGACGGTCTCACCGCCGAACTGGCCCGGCTCCAGTCGCTGATCGAGCCCGGCCGCCGCCCCCGCATGCAGGACTTCCGCCTCGATTCGGTGCTGGGGCAGGTGGTGGCCGCCGAGGTCACCTTCGGGTCAACCATATGTGTCGCGGTCGGGCCCGAGATGGTGCACGGGGACCCCGACGGCCTGGCCCAGGTGGTGCAGAACCTGTTGGTCAACGCCCGTCGTTACGCCCCGGGTACCCCGGTCAGCCTGAGCGCTGAGCGTCTCGGCGGCCGGGTCCTGGTGCACATCGTCGATGACGGTCCCGGGGTGGGCGACGCCGAGCGGGCAGCCATCTTCGGGCGCGGCGCCCGGGGCCGAGCGTCGGCCGGCACGACGGGCTCGGGCCTGGGGCTCTACGTGGCCCAGCGACTCATGGCCGAGATGGGCGGGAGCATCTACCTGGCCGACGGGCCGGGGGGCGCCCATTTCGTGGCGGAACTCCAGGCCGTCCCCAGGCCCCAGCCAATCCCGCCCACGGTCACCACCGGCTGGCCGTTAGCTCGTCCTAACGGCTAGGAGGAGGGCGCCAGCGGGCGACCCCGGTCCAGCTGGCTGTGGGGTGTGCCGACCCGGCGAGTAACTGGGTGGTTCAGGCGCCGGGGACGGTCAGCTGGGCCGACCGGGTGACGCAGGTGAGGAAGAGCCACTCGTGGTCGGGCCAGTCCACGCTGGTGATGGCTTGGGGGACGGTGATCAAGCCGTGCAGGCTGAACCACAGGACGGCGGTGTCGGCGAAAGCGTCCGTGCTGGCCGACGCCCCCGCATCGATGCACGCCTGGATGGCCTCGGTGACCAACTTGATGGCGGCGGTCATCAGTGGGCCGGTCTCGGCCATGACCCGACCCTGGGCTTGCCAATCATCGACAAAGTGCCGCCCGACGAGAACGCCGTAGCGACCCGGTCGGCTCTGGCCGTAGCTCACGTAGGTCCGGCACAGAGCCAAGAGCCTCTTCACCGGATCCGACTCGGAGGCCGCGGCTTGGCGCAGCATGTCGAGCAGAGCGGTGAGCTCACGGGCTACGACGGCGTCGATTATGGCCGTGCGGTCGGAGAAGTGGGGGGCGATGGACGGGGCGGCGATCCCTACCTCTCGAGCTATCCCCCGGAGGGTGACAGCCTCCTCGCTGCCGGTCCGCTCCAGGATGGCGGTGGCGGCGGCGAGGATGTCTTCCCGCAGCAGCGACCCCTCGCCTCGGCGATTCCGCGGCCTCGGCGGTCGGGACTGAACCGCTGGGGCTCCTTCGACCGATACATTTGCCATAAAATCTTACCTTTGTAAGGTTACGGTCAATAATTATAGCTTGATGATCTGTGATCGCTTCGTCGAGCCCTCGGGTTGGTCTACAGCCGGGCGGCTTCAATGTCGGCCAAGCGGTCCATGGCGGGGGCGAAGGTGGACTCCAGCCAGCCGGCCGGATCATCGCCGACCGGTCCGGTGACCAGGGTCGATACGCCCACCGAGGCTAGGGACTCGGCCGCCGTCACGACCTCGGCGAGGCCGGCGCCGGGCGCCAGGTCCCGGAAGCTGGCCGTGACCTCGATCTCGTTGGGGTCACGTCCGAAGTCGTCGCAGTGGCGGCGGAGCACGTCGAGCTTGTGGGCGATCTCGTCGCGGCCACCGAAGAAGTTGCAGGCGTCGGCGTAGCGGGCCACGAGGCGCAGGGTCTTGCGTTCGCCACCCCCGCCGATGAGGATGCGGGGCCGGGGTTGGCTGAGCGGCGGCGGGCTGCAGAGCGTTTCGGCGAGCTGGTAGTGGCGCCCCTCGAACGGGCCGTTGTCTTCGCTCCACATCTGCCGGCAGATCTGCAGGGTCTCCTCGAGCATCTCGAATCGATCGGTCAGCGGTGGGAAGGGGACACCCAGGCCGCGGTGCTCCCGTTCGTACCAAGCCGCCCCGAGGCCGAGCTCGGCCCGCCCCTGGGACAGCACGTCGAGGGTGGTGACGGTCTTGGCCAGGAGCCCGGGATGGCGGTAGGTCACGCCGGTGACGAGCAGGCGTAACCGGAGGCGTTCGGTGGCGGCGGCCACGAACCCGAGGGCGGTGTAGCCCTCCAGCATGGGGTCCTCGGCCGGCGCCATCTGCTCCATCTGGAAGAAGTGGTCCATGAACGACAGGGTCCGCACACCGATGGCCTCGGCCCGCCGGGCCAGGTCGACGACCCCGGGCCCGATCCCCGCCGGGCCGCCGGCCCAGTCGAAGCGGTGAACATGAAGATCCAGGTGCATCCGACCTGTATATCAACCCCAGCCGAGCGGTCCGGGGGCGGCCAGGGTCGGATGCGGTTCGGGGGCGGCCTGGGGGCGGTCCGCCGTGTGGTCCGGGGGGTCAGCCGGTCCGGGGGGTCAGCCGATCCCGAGCGCTTGGCTGATGTGCTCGGTCCGCTCGGTCACGTCCTGGATCAGGGCGTGTAAGCGGCGGGCGTCGAGGCTGACGTTGGGGGGGATACGGGTGTGCAGCTCTTGCCAGACGGTTTCCTCCTCGGCTTCGGCGTACCCGGAGCGATCGGGTCGGGCCGACGGGAACATGGCCAGGTCGGCGAAGCGGACCACCGAGGTGAGCAGAGCTTCGGGCGGGAGGTTGCGGTCGTGGTGGTGGAGCACGACCTGGCCGATCAGATCGGGGATGCCCCACTGCTCGCAGGCGATGGCCCCCAACTCGGCGTGGTTGACCCCGCAGATGGACTTCTCGATCTCGGTGAGATCCTCTGGTCCCTCCCAGTTCCCCTCGTCGATCTGGCGCAACCGTTCGGGGGCCTCCTGGAACATGACGAAGCGCCCCACGTCGTGCAAGAGGCCAGCGGTGTAGGCCTCATCGGGATTGACCCGGACACCGGTGATGTGACCACAGACGGCCTTGGCCGCCGAGGCCACCTGCAGGGCGTGGCGCCACAAGCTTCGGTCCCACGAGTCGCGGGGAACGAACACCCGGGTCACGCCGGAGCTGACCACCAGGTTGGCGGCGTAATCGGCGCCGATGCGGGTCACCGCCGCAGCGATGGTGGTGATGGGAGCGAGGGGGGAGCTGGCCGCCGAGTTGGCCGCGGCCATCACCTGGGTCGAGAAGTTCGGCTCGGATTCGACGGTGGCGATCACCTCGTCGGGATAGTCCTCGTCGTCCCGGTTGAGGCGCAGCAGCTTGACCACCACCGACGGCAGCACGGGTAATTCCCGCAGGTGGCCTTCCAACCGTTCCCGCAAGTTCGCATCGGTGCTCACCGGCGCACTCCTCGTTGCTCTATCCGAGTGGGCCGTGGCGTGTCCCCCTCGGTCTCCTTCATTCCGGGGTGTCGACTATCGGCGAGCTACTGACCGGGTAATCGGGTGGAAGAACGCACCCCCAACTCTCTCCCATTCTCGCAGAACGGGCGTCCTCAGTTCTGCGATGGCGGGCTGAGCGCCGAAGCATCGAGGTTTGACAAGCCGGCTGGAGGTGGACCCGCACACCCCGGACACTTTAAGCCCGCAATTTGTCGACGTGGAAGACGTTGGGGATCGGGTTCCGATGGGCCCATCCGTCGAGGAGATAGGTCCCTGCTCGGCGGCCTCGGCTCGGCGAGGTTCCCAACATGCGACCCGGCGCGGCCGCGGCGTAGGTGCCGACCAAGCCGACTGTCGGTCCCGGCCCGAACGTCTTCCCCACCGACGCGCCCACCACGCTCGGGGTGGCTGGGACCGGGTCACCGCTCGCGACCTGGGGAGTGCGGGCGAAGGGCGAGACCGCAGGGGAGTGACGGGCCGGTAGTATTGGCTTTCAGTTTGCGCGGTCCGCCGCGGGATCCCCAAGGAGACGTCCGCTGTGACCGACCGGGCCGGCGAGCAGCCGCTCAGCTTCACCACTCTGGCGCTGCGCGCCGAACTACTCGAGACGCTCGGCGAG
>JAKCDU010000093.1 GCA_021838445.1 Actinomycetes bacterium
GTGGAGAAGCAACCGAGTGGAAACGATGGTGAATCTGCGAACGATGGTGAATCGGCGGTCTGTTTCCCGCCGCCAACTCGCTTTCGTTCGTGGATTGGCTTTCGTTCGTGGATTGGCTTTCGTTAGCAGCCCGCCCGTCCGCCCGTCCGCCCGTCCGCCCGGCCGCCCGCCGGCCCCGTCCGTCCGCCCGCCCAGCGGATCGCCTGCTGCGTACTAGTCGCCCTCGCGTCCCCGTCGGCCGGCCGCCTGCGGCGGATTCGGGACCCGCTTCGGAGCGTTAGTGACGGAGTAGGTCGGCCACCTGGAATGCTAGGTCGAGCGACTGGCGACCGTTGAGACGGGGGTCGCAGGTGGTGGTGTAGCGCAGGTCGAGATCGTTCTCCAGGATCTCGTCGGTACCACCGAGGCACTCGGTCACATGGTCGCCGGTCAGTTCGACGTGGACCCCGCCCGGCCACACGCCTTCCTCACGGCACACCGCGAAGAACTCCCGGATCTCGGCGACGACATGGTCGAAATGCCGGGTCTTGCGGCCCCCTGCGCCAACGAAGGTGTTGCCGTGCATGGGGTCACAAGCCCACACCACCGGGTGGCCCGAGTCGCGGACGGCCCTTAGGAGAACGGGCAGCTTCGCAGCCACCTTCCCTGCTCCCATTCGCGTGATCAGAGTGAGGCGGCCGGGGTCGCGGCCGGGGTCGAGGCGGTCGCAGAGCTCCACGACGGTTTCGGGCTCGGCGCTGGGTCCGATCTTGGCTCCGATCGGGTTGGACACGCCGGACAGGAACTCGATGTGGGCGCCGTCGAGACGGCGGGTCCGCTCGCCCACCCAGAGCAGATGAGCCGAGGTGTCGTACCAGTCGCCGGTGAGCGAGTCCCGACGGGTCATGGCTTCCTCGTAGCCGAGGATCAACGCCTCGTGGCTGGTCCAGAAGTCGACCTGGTGCAGAGCGGCTCCGGCCAGATCGACCCCGCAGGCCCGCATGAACCGCAGGGCCCGCTCGATCTCTGCGGCCAGCGCCTCGTAGTCACGACCACCGGGGCTGTCGGCGACGAACTGCTGGTTCCAAACGTGCACCTGGGACAGGTCGGCGAAACCACCTTTGGTGAAAGCCCGTAGCAGGTTCAGGGTCGACGCCGACTGGTGGTAGGCGGTGAGGAGACGCCCCGGGTCGGGCACCCGGGCTTCGGGAGTGGGGGCGTCGTCATTGACCACGTGGCCACGAAACGACGGGAGCTCCACCCCGTCGACGATCTCGTAGGGCGAGCTGCGGGGCTTGGCGAACTGCCCGGCGATGCGTCCCAGCTTCACGACCGGCACACCCGCCCCGTAGGTGAGGACCACGGCCATCTGTAGGATCACCCGGAGCTTGTCCCGGATGCTGTCAGCGCTGAAGTCGTGGAAGGACTCGGCGCAGTCGCCGGCCTGGAGGAGGAAGGCCTCGCCGGCCGCAACCGAGCCCAGGGCCGAGCGCAGGCTGCGCGCCTCACCGGCGAACACGAGAGGGGGAAGGTTGGCGAGCGTCTTGAGCGACTGCTCGAGCAGGCTCAGGTCGGGCCAGTCCGGCTGCTGGTCGGCAGGGTGGTCCCTCCAGCTGTCCGGTGTCCACGCATCGCTCACCCCTCCAGGGTGGCCGAAACCGCTCGCTTTTTCCAAGCGATAATCCTAAGTCGTAACCTCTGGCCTGCGATGGTCGAGAAGATCGGGATATTCGGAGGGACTTTCGACCCAATTCACGTGGGTCACCTGGTGGCGGCGGTCAATTCCCGCCACGCCATGGGCCTCGACCGGGTCGTCATGATGGTGGCCAACGTCCCCTGGCAAAAGGCCGACACCCGCACGGTCAGTACCGCCGCCGATCGCCTGGCGCTGGTCGAGGCGGCTGTCGGCGGCGTTGAAGGGGTGGAGGCCGGCTCCTTGGAGATCGATCGGGGTGGGGAGTCCTACACCGCCGACACGCTGGTCGAGATGCGCGAGCGGCACCGCGAGGCCGAGTTGTACCTGATCATCGGCTGGGACGTGGCGCCGGCACTGACCACCTGGGAGCGCTACGAGGAGGTCCAGAAGCTGGCGACCCTCGTGGTGGTGAACCGGCCCGGTTCCCCGCCCCCCCGCCAGCTCACCGAGCGGGGCTGGCGGGTCGCCGAGGTGACGGTTCCCAACCTGGAGATATCCAGCTCCGATCTACGGGCCCGAGCCGCTGATGGGCGCCCGCTCGACTATCTCATCCCGGCGGCAGGTGTCCGCTGCATCCGGGCTCGCAAAATGTACGCTGGGGGTGGATGAAGACGGAGAGCCGGCTCACCGCGGTGTCCGGCCCGGCGTCGCAGGCCGCCGGGCCCGGGGCGAGGGTCCGCCGTCTGCAGCGTCGTAGGCGCCTCGTCCGCGAGGAGCTGGTAGCCGTACTGGTCCTCCTGGCGCTTCTGGCCGTGACCGTCGCGGTTCTCGCCACCCAGTGGCTGTCCAGCGGTCAGGCCACCAACTCCGTCGGTGCGTCGGCGCCGGTCGCCGTTTCCCACTCCTCTGTCCCCCGAGTCCCGAGTACGCCATCAGCACCTACTTCCCATGGAGGAACCACATGACCCATCCGGTAGGAATGCCCCGGTGATGAGCACACCGGAGCAGATCACCCTCGATCAGGTGAGGACCTGGTGCAGGACCGCCGCCGGGGCGTGTTGGGAGAAGGGGGGTGAGGACACCGTGATCCTGTCGGTCGGCGAGACGCTGTCGATCGTCGACGCTTTCGTGATCACCGCCGGCACCAACCCACGACAGGTCCGCACCATGGCCGAGGAGGTGGAGGAGAAGATCAAGCAGGCCGGTGGCCCTGCGCCGCGGCGCATCGAAGGTCTCGACGACGCCCGGTGGGTTCTCATGGACTACGGGGACTTCGTGGTACACATCCTGCTGGACGAGGCGCGTGACTTCTACCAGCTCGATCGCCTGTGGTCCGATGCCCAACGATGGGATTGGGAACCTCCCGGAGCGCGGGCCGCAGGGGAGTAGCACCGATTCAGTCGCGGGGACCGGGACGGGCCGGTGCAACAATGCTCGGCGTGCACATCCCGGCCAAGGTCGACTACGGCATGCGGGCCCTTCTCGAGCTGGCCGGATCGGACGGCCCCGTGACCGGTGAGAGCCTGGCCCGGGCTCAAGGCCTTCCGGCCAAGTTCCTGGCGGCCATCCTCAACGACCTGCGGCGGGCCGGTCTGGTCCAGAGCCAGCGAGGGCTCGACGGCGGGTACCGACTGGGTCGCCAGGCGTCGGCCATCACCGCCGCGGACGTCATGCGGGCCCTCGACGGTCCGCTCGCCGAGGTGCGGGGTCAGCGCCCCGAGATGACCGCGTACGAGGGTGCGGCAGCCCGCCTGCAGGATCTGTGGGTGGCGACCCGGGCCAGCCTCAGGTCGGTTCTGGAGCAGGTCACCCTCGAGGACATGGTCAAAGGTCAGCTCCCCGACCACATCGCCCGTCTGGTCGATGACCCCGATTCGTGGAAGTCGAGGGGACCGCTCGGCGCCTGACCCGAATCCTCGCCCGGTCCCCGTCGGCACCCGCTCCTGCCCCTGGCGGGGCGGCCCAGGGGCAGGAGCGGGCGGGTGCTCCGCGGCATGTCCCTGGCGGGGCGGCGGCTCAGGGACGGGCCAGGCGGTAGCCGGCGCCCCGGATGGTCTGGATCAGCGGGTCGAGGCCGTCGAAGTTGATCTTGCGCCGGAGGTAGCCGACGTAGACGTCCACGACGTTGCTGCCCGGGTCGAAGGAGAAGTCCCATACGTGGCTGAGGATCAGGGTCCGGCTGAGGACCTGCGTCGGGTTGCGCAGGAAGAGCTCGAGCAGCGCCCACTCACGAGGTGCCAGCTCGATGCGCCGCCCGGCTCGCCAGGCCAGCTTGGTGTGCAGATCGAGGCGCAGGTCGCCGAACTCCAGCTCGTGGCCGGCAGGCTGGCCGGTGCTGCGGACCGCGGCGCGGACCCGGGCCAGAAGCTCCTCGAAGGAGAACGGCTTGGTCACGTAGTCGTTGGCACCCATGTCGAGACCTTTGACCTTGTCCTCCACCCGACCCCGCGCTGTGAGGATGATCACCGGTGTGGCCGGGTCGCGCCGCCGGATCGCCGAGAGGACCTCCTCTCCTGTGCCGTCAGGCAGGCTCAGGTCCAGAAGAACCACGTCGAAGCCGTCGCTGTCGAGGGTCAGATGGCTGAGCGCGGTGGCCACGTCCGCCGCCGCCACCGTCCCGTACCCCTCGGCGGCCAGTCCCTTCGACAGGAAGGAGGAGATCCCGGGATCATCCTCCACCAGGAGCACCCTCATGGCTGGGTCGAGTCTCCACCCGGCTGGGGGCCGATGCGCATCTGAACCGATGCTCCCCCGAGGTCGGATTCGGCGATGGTCACCGACCCTCCGTGGGCTTCGCACACGGCCCGGACTATGGCCAGGCCCAGGCCGGAACCCTTGGTCGACGAACGCCGGGCGAATCGGTCGAGCACCCGCACCCTCTCCGCCGGCGGGATGCCCGGACCTGAGTCCTCGACGACCAGGGACAAGAACTGTCCGTCGAGTGTGGCCGACAGCCGGATGGTGTCGTCTGGCGAGGTGGCGTGTACGGCGTTCTCGAGGAGGTTCAGTAGCGCGCCGCGGACCTCGGTCTCGTCGAAGCGCACGACGGCGTCAGGTACCGGACCGAGCTCCCATCGGCGGGGGGCCAGCAACGCCCCGTCCCGGTGGAGGTCCCCCATGAAGGCCCGCAGGTCGACATCGTGGACGTCGTAGCGGACCGGCTCGCGGGCCCGGCCGAGGGTGAGCAGGCGGTCCACCAGGGCGGCCATGCGGTCGAGCTCGGTGACCGCGGTGTCGACGGTTTCGGATACGGCGGGGTCGCCGTGGCCGGCCCGCCCGAGGAGCTCCAGGTGGCCGCGGGCCACGGTGAGGGGGGTGCGCAGCTGGTGGGAGACGTCGGAGAGCAGTTCGTGCTGGGCCTGAACGGCTCCCTCTATCCGGTCCAGCATGGCGTCGAAACTGTGGGCCAGCTGGTCGACCTCGTCGGTCGTCCCCTGGTCGCCCAGGCGGTCGGTGATGTGATCCCGGCCGATCCGATCGGCCGCCTCGGCGATGTGGCCGATGCGCCTCAGGAGGCGCCTCAGAACCAGATAGGCGCTGGCCACCCCGGCAATCAGGGCGATGGCTCCGACCAGCAGGGCGACCCTGTCGGCGGTGTCACCAGCCGGCTTGAGGGCGGTGGTGTCGACAGTGGCCAGGAACAGCCCGGCCGTGGCGTTCTCGATGCGGATCGGCGCGGTCAGCACCTCGAGTTGGCGCCCCCGCACCCCGACCGCATGGAGCTGGCTGCGGGCCGGGATCGATGCTGCCAGCGCGACTATCACCGGAGCGTTGGCGACGGCTCCTCCACCGGCGTTGGCCACGGCCCAAGACTTGGGTGCCGCGATCTCCACCAGGTCCCCGTCGGCGACGGCATGGGAATGCAGATAGGCCGTGGCGAAGTCGCGGAGGCTCTCGGTGGCCGGCCGCCCGGCGGCGGCCTGTTGGAACGACACCAGTTCGGCGTCGAGTTGCCGGACGGCGATCTGCTGCATACCGGCGTTGGTGGTGTGCAGCAGGGCCAGCAGCGACCCGGCCAGCACCGCGGCGAGGATCACCGCGAACAGTGCGGCCAGGCGGGTGGCGGTTCCGGGCCGGCGCGACATCGCCGATCGGCGGCCGGGGCGGTCCGCCCCGGGGGGCCTCGGATCCCGCTCCGCCCTCCTCCGGCGGTTGAGGCCGCTTCGCCCCCTCGGGTCGCGTCCACTGTCGTCGTGGTCGCTCGGGCGGGGGTCGCGGCCGGGCAGGGGCCGATCCCGGCTGTCGGGGGGATCGTCTGAGCGATCGGGGCCGGCCGCATCACCAAGGTGACGGCGGGCGTCGACCTGATCGGAGCGGGCGGACGGCCCCAGCACGGTCAATGGTCGTCGGTCGTGGATGTGGTGGGAGGCGCCACCGTCGTGGTCGGGCTCGAAGGGGCCGCGACGACGGGGTAGTAGGGCGGGACGGTGGAGGTATCGCTCTGCGACTCACCCGACCCTGACGACCCCGAGTCGCTGCCGCTGGGCGCGGCCGGGCCAGAAGTCGAACCCGCCGGGGCCGCGGCTACCACCTGGCCGCTGGAGGAGGCCGGGCTGGAGCGGGCCGGGACCACGTAGCCGACCGGGGTCGACGGCGATGAGCCTCCGGTCGTGGCCGAGCCGCCGGCCGTCCCGCTGGTCGCCGTGGTGGTCGTCGTCGCTGCAGGTTTGACCGGGGCTGGAGCCGGTGCCGGCGGCGATGTCACGAGAAGCGGGGCCGGAAGGCTGCGGGCCCCGGCGGGGGGTCGCGACGCGGCCGCCGCCGGCAGGTCGACCGCTCGGGGCAGATGGGTGCGGATCCCGACGGTCGAGACCTCGGTGGCCACACCGATCAGGACCACGGCGGCCAGGGCCAGTATGGCCGGAGCGCTCGGCCGCCCGGGTACCACGATCTTCATCTGGGCGCCGAGTCGCGGGCCGGACAGGGGATGATCACCACCGTCATCTTGGCTCGCGCCAAGGGGCCCGGGGGGCCGGGTCGGCCTCCAGGATGGTCAAGGCCTGGCGGGGACAGCAGGCCGCCGCCCGGCGCGCCTTGCGCATGAGTGGTCCCTGGACGGGCTCGTCTGTGACGTGGGCGAAACCCCAACGGTCCAAAGAGATGCCCTCGGGGAAGACCAGCGAGCACATCCCCCACCCATCGCAGCTCGAGGCGTCGAAGGACAAGCGGATGGATGCTTGATCGGTCACGCCCAATGATCCCTCGTGAACCCTCGCGTGAGGGGGAATGCCCCGACCGGCGAAGCGGCGCTGCAGCGTCGGCGCTGATGGAGACGAGCCTCGTCGTGGAAAGCATCGAGGGCCGACTCGGCCATGGCCACCGTCCCGTCGGGAAGCGAGCACAGGCCCCGGCCCACGAGGTTCTCGGCCAGGGAAGCCAGTCGCCGGCCCGTCCTCCGGCCTCCGGCCTGTCCGGCGGCCAGGGCCTCCATCTGGGTGGCCACGAGGGGAAGTCCGTAGGCGCAGGCCCCGCACTGACCGGCCCGTTGGTCGCTCAGCCAGCGCACCAGGCGGGCCGCCTCGCCCAGCCCGCAGCGGTCCTCGTCTATGACCCCGATGATCCCGCAGCCCGCCGACACCCCGCCGGCGCCGGGGCGCCCCGGCTGGAGCAGCGTGGTGGTGGCCTGCTGGCGGTCGAGCCAGGTGCCCGAGTAGCCGCCGACCAGCACGGCCTGCCAGTTGCGGTCGGGCCCGCACGCCCAGGAGGCGATGTCGGCCGCGGCAGTCGGCCGCAGGAGCTCCACCACCGACCCGGGTGCCTGTACGTCACCGGCAAGGGTGAGCAGCATGCTGCCCGGCCCCGTGGCCCCGCCGGCCGTGCGGAACCACGGGGCGCCGAAGCGGGCGATCAGAGCGACGTGGGCGACGGTCTCGGCGTTGCTGACCACCGTCGGGCGGCCGTCGATGCCCGATTCGGCGGTGGGACGGACCTTGGAGGTGGGTCGCGCCTCGCCGCCACCGAGAAACGAGGCCAGGGCGCTGGACTCGCCGGCGACGTATTGGTCCGGCACGTCGACCACGTGAAAGGTGGGAGCCGGGCCCGCCAGGGCGCCGGTGCCCGCCGCGGTGGATGGCACGGGGCCGGTCTGGCGCTCGGCGACGGCTCCCAGCACCGAGGCGGCGGCCGTGGAGCCGCGGTGCACTGCGACGAGCACCGTCGAGGCGCCAGCCGCTCGGGCCACGACGGTGGCTCCGTCGAGCACCAGGTGGGGCCTGAGCTCGAGCAGGGTCCGGTCCTTGGCGCTGGCCGGTTCGCCCTCGGTGGCGTTGACCACGACCAGGGGTGGGCAGCCGCGGCGCCGGGCCGCCTCGATCTTTCGCCACAGCGGGAAGTGGCCGCCGCCTCGGCCGGTGATACCGGCCTGCTCGACCAGGGCGAGCAGATCTTCGGCGCCGGCGTCGGCGGTGAGCGGACCTAGACGCGACAGGTGGCTGTCGAGGCGCTCGGCGCCGGCCGGACCGCCCAGTAGGCGGGCGTCGGCGTCGCCGAGGCGGGCCACGGTCGCCAGGCGCTCGGGGGACCCCACCGGGGTTCGGCTCTCGCCGGCTCGGGGGGGAATGGGAAGAGGCGCTCTCATCTGCTGTCCGCCACGGGCTCGATCAGCGGCCGGCGCCACGC
>JAKCDU010000094.1 GCA_021838445.1 Actinomycetes bacterium
TCGGGCTTTCCTGGCCTCCGGTCGCGGTCAGAGCGGGCCCGTCGCCCGCAAGCCAAACCACCATCGCCGCCGCGTCGGGACCCGGCGACAGCACGCCCTCGCGTGACACGATCCTCGGCTACCGCTCCGTCCTCGAAAGCCTCTACCTGCTCGACCAGGTCCCGGGGTGGGTCCCACCCAGAACCACTTCGCCAAGCTTGGGTCCTCACCGAAACACCAACTGGCTGACCCGGCGCTCGCGGCGCGCCTGCTCGGCGTCGACGCGGCAGCGCTGATCCGCGACGAGAGCGCCGGGCCGCTCGTCCGGCGAGACGGCCCGCTGCTGGGGGCCTGGTTCGAAAGTCTCGTAACGCTCAGTGTCCGTGTCTACGCCCAAGCAGCAGGAGGACAGGTGCGGCATTTTCGGACACGAGACGGCAGGCACGACGCAAACCTGATCATCGAACGCGACGACCAGCGAGTCGTCGCCTTGGAGCTGAAGTTGGCCTCCACGCCGGCACCTGGAAGTGTCCATCACCTGCTTTGGTTGCAGGACAAGCTCGGTGACGAACTTGTCGGACGCAGCAGTGAGCACCACCGGTCGGCACGTCTTCCGCCGGCCCGACGGTATCGCCATCATCCCCGCGTCTCTCCTCGGGCCCTGACCGGCCACATGTCTTCACCCAAGAGAGGGACCTTCGTATTCGAGGGGCAAAGCGTCGGCAACCTCTGCCGCGAACCTTTCCAGCTGTTTCCAACTCGTCTTGATTTCACCTTGGACATTGCTGGATCGAAGGTTGACACCGTGACTGTCCTTCGGGTCAGGGGATGGTCCGAGGTGATGGCCAGCCGGTGGGGGTGAACCTGCCGGGCATGGGCCCTCGCCCACTCCACCCAGCACTCGCTGATCTTCGGCACGCCCATCTGCGACCCGCTGTACCCGCGGGTCAAGGCCGAGCACGGACGCGGTGTGGGCGTGCTGTTCCAATCCAGCAATCTCGACCCGAGCCTCCTGCCCCCCTCGTCTCCCGCCATGTGGCGCCAGTTCGAGCTGTGGGAGACCGAGCTCGGTCCGCCCCCCTCAGCCGAGGCCTTGGCCGGATGCGTGTTCATCTGGTCTCTCCCCGGGCCGTGTCATCTGTTGCCGCGTCGTCGATTGACAAAGCGCCGAGCTTGGTCCTATAATTCGAACATACGTACGACTCTCAGTCGTTTGATGGCTGGGACGGGATCGTCGGCTTCGAAGCCGGCCTGGAATGAGTGTCTCCTGTTTGTTGGGGTGTTCCGGTGTGCCGTGATCTCGAAGCTCTTCGACAATCGATGTGCCAGTACGGCGAATCCTTCGATGCCGCCTCGCTGAGCCCGGCTGAGGCCGGCCACGTCGTGAAGCTGTGCGCGGCCATTGAAGCGTCGGCTGCGACGTTGAAGTCCCTGGCTGCCGCTCGGCTGGCCGAAGGCGGCTCGTGGCGCCACGAGGGCTACCGGTCCCCTGAAGAGCAGCTGGCCGACCGCACCGGCGTCGGCACCGGTCAGGCCCGACGGGCCCTCCAGACCGCCAAACGGCTTTCCGATCACCCCCAGGTGGCTCACGCAGCTGCGCTCGGCGATCTGTCGGCCTCTCAGGCCGAGCTCATCGCCATAGGGGCCGAAGCCGACCGATCCAAGACCAATGACCTGATCGCCAAGGCCAAGAGGTCGTCTCTCGGTGAGCTCCGCGACGAGGTGGCCCAGGTCCGAGCCCACCGCACCGACCTCGAGGCACAGCGGCGGCGTATCCACGAGGCCCGGAAGCTGCGCAGTTTCACCGACCTCGAAGGAGTGTGGCGGCTGGCCGTCTCGGGCAACGTTGAGGATGGCCTGACCCTCACCCGCTTGCTCACCCCGGTCCGGCAGCGGCTCAACCGGCTTCGACGCGACGCCGGCCAGGCACTGCAGGCCTTCGAACAGCTCGATTACGACGCTCTGATCACTGTTGCCCGCATCGCCTGCGGTCACGACAGCGAACTGTCGCTCGCCGACCTGCTCGACCTCGGGCTGTTCCCCAACCACGGCAGGCTCGCCGCCGGCGGCCTCCGTGAGCCTGTTGGCCCCGGCCCGAAGAAGCCCGGCGCAAAGGCCGACCGACCCTCCTCCGCTCCTCCCCGCCGGACCGACCCGTGCTCGACGGCCGGCGACCCGGCCCGGCCCGGCCCGGAGGGCCCGAACTGGCGATCGCCACGGCCACCCGACCTGGCGGCCCCGGTCCCGGCCCACTCCGCCGATATGGCTGCGCCGCTTCCTTTCCCGACCGACCCGCGGCCGGCCTGTTCACGCGACGCCGACGAGTGCCCTCCCCCTACGGGGCCGACCTCCGAGATTCTCGACCAGCCGGCCGATCGGCCGGAACCAACTAGGCAGTCGGCCCACCGGTCACCCAAGCTGGTCGGCCGGCCCATCAACATGATCATCCGGGTCGATCTCGACACTCTGCTGCGCGGCGTTCCCATCGAGGGTGAGTTGTGCGAGATGCCCGGCGTCGGCCCCATACCGGTGTCGCTGATCCACGACCTGATGGCCAACGGACTGCTGTTCATCTCGGCTCTGCTCACCAAGAGCCAGCAGGTCGTCGGCGTGTACCGCCAGAGACGACGCCCCGACGCCCACCAGCGTACGGCGTTGGACTTCCTGTACCCGACCTGCGCGGCGGCTGGCTGCGATCGGCGAGCCGGGCTCGACTACGAACATCGAGAGGACTGGGCCAAGACCTCCTACACGGTCTACGACTTGATGGACCGGTTGTGCTGGTTCCACCACCAGCAGAAGACCCACCACGGTTGGAAGCTCACCGAAGGACGGGGCAAACGACCTTTCGTTCCTCCCGGCGATCCCCGCCACCCCAGCCAGGCCGCAGCTGTCCCCCGTCCCGAGCTTCCAGCCGCCCCAACGGGCCGGCCCAGCGGCTGACGACGACCAACACCGACACCACCACCGCCACCGCCTGCCGCCCAGTCCCGGCCCCACCGAGCATGACGCCAAGGCCAAAGAGATTGCCGGTCCGGCGCTCGGCCAGTACGCCTCAGGCCTCGAGGATCCCAACGGCAGCCCGGTCAGCGGCGACACCGTCCCGCTGGTCGGCGTGGCACCCGGAGTCACCATCGAGCAGGGAGCCGGCATCGCCGGCTCATCGTTCACCTCGGAGGGGTCCTACTGGGCGTACGTCCTGGATCCTTCAGGGTCCCACTACGGCGGGGCCCGCATCGACGTGAGCTGAGCCGTCAACCCTCCAACCACCTCGTCTGGACCGCCAGTCCGGTCGGCGCGGCAGGCCGGCCGGTGGCACTGCGACCCTGCCGCCCCTTGCGCTCCTGGCCCGTCCGGCATCGCCGGTCGCGGTCGCGCCGGGCCGAGACAGGCGATGGGGCGCCATCCTGGAGCCCTGTCCGCCGGCCCAATCCGCTCACCCGGGGCGCGCCGGCGTCCGAGCAGCCGAAGGGAAGCACGACTCGCGTCGACGGTCCGGGGATCGGCCCCGACCAGCCGCCGAAAGGCCATTCCTTCATAAGTGACCAAACGGTTACCTATTGTGGAGAGGTGTGGACGACGATGACCTCGTGTTCAAGGCCCTCGCCGACCCCACCCGCCGTTTGCTGCTCGAGCAGCTCTTCGAGCGGGAGGGTCCCACCTTGATCGAGCTCGAGACCATCCTGGAGGCCCCAGCGTGACCGCTGCCAACCATGCCATCGACACCGTCCAGATGTACCGCGTCTACATCAAAGCCCCCCCGGAGGCGGTCTGGACGGCCATCACCGAGCCCGAGTGGACGGTCCGGTACGGCTACGCCCCGCTGGTCGAGTACGACCTGCGTGCCGATGGCGCCTTCCGGGCCTACGCCAACGAGGGCATGAAGGCCCTCGGCTGCCCGGAGGTCATCAGCGACGGCGAGGTCGTCGAAGCCGACCCACCCCGAAGGTTGGTCCAGACGTGGCGCATGACCATGACCCCGGAGATGGCCGCCGAGGCATTCACCCGGGTCACTTTCGATCTGGCCCAGGTCCGCGGTGGCGTCACCCGTCTCACGGTGACCCACGATGTATCGGGTGCCCCCATGTGGGCCACGGTCATGAGAGGTGACAGCGAGCCGACCGGCGCCGGCGGGGGTTGGAGCGAGATCCTGAGCGGGCTCAAGACCCTGCTCGAAACCGGGGAGCCGCTGCCGTTCCAGAGCGGACCCGAGGACATGGGGCCCGACCGCCCCATGTCCTGCTGAGACCCGTGGGTCGGGCCCTACCCGACTGTTCGACTGTCGCTGCGGGAGTCCTCGAGGATGGCCCGGAAGGTTGGGCGGTAGACGGTCACCAGGAGGATGCCGATCACCAGCAGAAGGACCTCGTCGATACCGAAGTCGGGGACCGGCACCACTTTGACAGCCAGCGCCACGCCCAGAGCCCAGCGGAGGGGGCGGGGCAGCCGTTGGTCGGTGGCGCACATCTTGGCCACCTTCATGGCGTAGAGCAGTTGCTTGCGGAACACCAGGCCGGCGATGAGCATCGTCCCGGCGGCGGCCAGCAACCATCCCCACCACGGCACCCGACCAACGTATCCGGCCCGAAAGGACGTTGTGGGGGCCGACCTTCCCGCTGACCTCGGGGCCGGGGCGGTCAAACCCCCAGGTGGGACAGGGCCTTGGCCCGGGGTAGCAGCCAGAGGGCCGATGGCCCGGCGTGCCAGCTGTGGTCGGGCGTCTCGATGAGGTCCAGCCCGGCGAGCGTCGGCAGCAGCGACCAGAGATTGTGGCGGACGGCGAACCGGTCGAGGGGTCGGCCATCACCGGTGGCCCATCGGCCCCCGAGGTGGGTCAGGAGGCGTTCGGCCACGTCGTCGACCACTTGGGGGCCCTCGGCGGCGATCAGGGCGACGGCGTGGTCGACCAGCACCGGGACGAAGCCGGTGCTGGGAGCGAACCACGAGCGCAGCCGGCGGATGATCTCGGTGTCGTCGGCGACGGCCCGGGTCGGGGCCAGCTTCCCGTTGCGTATCCGCAAAGGGCCGACTTGGCGCAGCAGCTCGTGGAGCGCGGCCAACGGCGGCAGGTCATCCCCGAGCGACGCCGGCCCATCGGATTAGGACCACTGCGGATAGCGCTCCTGGACCCGGGGGACCACGACACGGGGGAGGCGGCCGCCCGGGGTCAACTTCACGCCCTCGCCGACCAGGTCCATCACCGCACGGACCGACGCGGGAACAGCCCCGGCCGTCTACTGCAACAGGAGATCAGCGGCGGCGCGGTCGAAATAGTCGGTCCACTCCCCGGCCCCGCGCCGCATCCTGTCGTGGTCGGGGTGGCGGGGATCGGCTACGGCCTGACGGAGCTCGTCGTAGCCGGGCGGACCGCCGACATCGTCGGGCGGGCAGGGGCCGTGGCCGGCGACCACTCCCGGACGGGTTCCGCCGGCACCGAGCTGCACCACCTGGTGCTCCCAGCCGTCACCGAAGTCGTAGAGGTGGTCGAAGCGGTCGGGCAGCCGGCTGAGCTCCCTGGCTGCGCATCACCCTTCCCGTCGACGGGTCCCCGGGGATTGGCAGCGACGGTTGGGTGATCCGAGCTCTTGTTGGCCCGGCCAGCCGAGACGCCAGCCGACCACCGAGGCGCGCTCGCTCCGGTGCTCCTGTTGCCCGTCCGCCCTCAGGGCCGGCGTCCCCAGAACAAGTAGAGGGCCACGAACACCACCACGATGGCCAGGTTGGCGGCCAGCCGCTCCCAGATGTGCCCCTGGAAGAACAGGATGTCGACGGCGACTATGACTGCGGCCATGGTCAGGGGGTAGGCGATCGCGGCCGAGGATCTGGGTACCTTCATGTCCTATCAGCTGCTTCCTGGCTCGCGGCGCCGTCGGCGGTCGCGCTTCTCAGGCCCCGCCGGGGCGAGTCAGGCCGACAGCCGGTCGACGTCCCCGGCGGGGTCGCTCCGTACGCCGATGCCGCAGCAAGCAGACCAGCTGTCGTCCACCGTCCGCTCCCACCGGCCTCCGGGTGTCGGCGGATGACGGACCCCACCGGAAGACGATGTGGGGCTATGCCCCGGCCCGCCGCCCCAGCGGGCTGGCGGCGAAGCCGCGGTTTGAAGAGCCCCGTATCGCTGGGCCGGGCCTACTCGAACTTGACGGACTTGTCCGAGAACTTCTCGACGGACATCTGCACGAGGCTCTGCTTGCCCGCTGAGATGCCCTCGATGACCATACTGCCGGCCCCGAACAGGCTCCGCTTCACCGTGAGCGTGCCCGACTCGTAGTCACCCTGGCGTCGCACGTACTGCAGGGCCTCCTCGGCGTGCCCGGCGCCGACGAGGACCAGAACCCCTCCCACTTCGATGTCGACGCTGGCCTTGTCGTCGAGGTCCTTGACGTTGGATTGGTTCGTGGACACCGCCAGGTCGAGAGCGGTGTCGTCGGGTGACCAGGCGATGCCGGCTGCCTCGTACAGGGTGTTGTCCTGGCCGGGGATGGCGTCCTGGAGGGACGACATGTCACCCGTGAAGCCGGTGCAAGAGACCCAGTGGATGTCGTATCCGGCGTAGGTGGCCAAGAGTCCCTTGCACTTGTGCTCGTACTCGTCCTCCTCGACCAGCCGGCCCTCCTGCCCGTCCGTGTCGAGGTACTTCTGCATCAGCGCCCGCAACTCCGGGCGGGGGCAGTTGTCCGGGTCGGTGCACAGACGCAGGTCGTCGCCGGCCTCCGGGACGACCGCCTCCTCCCCCCACCAGTCGATCCTGCGAGCGATCTCGGCCGACCCGGCGCCCAGCGGTGAGAGCGAGAAGTTCTCCACCACACCGCCGTCCAGGACCACGTTCTGGCTGCGGTACCCGCTCTCGATGATGTCTTTGATCTTGTCGTAGTCGAAGTCGCAGTTCACGCCCTCGACCCAACCGCCGTCGTAATCCCCGGTGGGCTTGAACGGCATCCCCAGGTTGGTCCCGGCGTCGGAATAGAACGTGACCGTCGTGTTGCTCGGAACCAGGATCATCTTGTCCCCGGGATCGAAACCCCCGTGACCGACGATCACCTTCTTGGTTGCCATAGCCATCCCTCCTGCTTCTGCTGACCTACCTCCGACTGTAAGGCCTGGCACGGTGCGCACGAGGCCCAACAATGCTGCCCCATAGGGCATGTTTCCGGGGTCAGGCGGCTGACCCGGCATGACCCTGCCGGCTCAGCCGGCGGCGGCGAAGGCCACATCCGCGGTGTCGAGGGTCGCCGCGGGCCGCCCCGGCGCCGCCTGGTAGCCCCAGTAGAGGTTGGTATGGGCGATCACCCGGTCCGGGGGGCGCAATAGGCGCTCAAGTCCTCGGTGGCTCTGGCGTCGTCGACCAGCGTGACGTCGTAGCCGCGCGCGCAGGCCCCGTGGATGGTGGAGCGGACGCAGGCATCGGTCTGGGTCCCGGCCACGACCAGCCCGCCTCCGCCTGCCTCGTCCGAGGCTTCCATTTGCGGGCACCGCCCGCCGGGGCGGCCGCGGGCACCGCCCGGCGGGGCGGCCGCGGGCGCCGCCCGGAAGGCCGGTCAGTCACGAGGGCGAGGGCGCTTGGCGTCGTCTGACGGTATAGGTGAGATGGGTGACCCGCGGGGTCGACTCGACGCCGAGCGGTTCGACGGCCACCCGCCCGGCGTCCACCCCCTCGAACAGGCGCAGCCCGGCTCCGAAGAGCACCGGGGCCAGCGCCACCGTGAACTCGTCGATGAGTCCGGCGTTGAGGTACTGAAGGATGGTGGCGGCACCACCGGCGATGCGGACATCCCGGGATCCGGCGGCGCCGCGGGCCGCGTCGAGCGCCGCCTCGATGCCGTCGTCGATGAAGTGGAAGGTGGTGCCCCCGGGCCGCGGCCAAGGGCCGCGCTCGTGGTGGGTCACGACATAGACCGGCGTGTGGAACGGCGCCTCCTCCGGCCACGCCCGCTCGCCGAGGTCGAACATGCCCCGCCCCATCACGCTCGCCCCGGTCCGGGCGAACGTCGCCCCCAGGATGTCGTTCTCCCGCCCTTCCTCCCCGCCGGGGCCGAGCCGCAGGTTCTCCCGGAAGAACCGTTGCGGGAAGATCCACTGCTGCAGCTCCCCCCACTGCGTCGCCCCGCCCTGGCCGTAAGGGCCCCCCTCGGGGGCGATGAACCCGTCGAGCGACATCGACACGCTGAAGAACACCTTCTGGGCCACGGCCATCAGCCCCCCGCCCGGGTCATCCGAGCCACGTAGGCGCCCAGGTGGCC